>CAITJH010000025.1 GCA_903892635.1 uncultured Actinomycetes bacterium
ACCTCGGGTACTGAAAATCCAGCGTTCAGTCCTGCAGTCAATACGGCTTTCATCTGCAGTCCCATGACAGCTGCTGATGGACCGTGTCCGGCCACGTCAGCAACAATCAACACGGTTGCACCCTCAATTCGAACCGTGTCCCACCAGTCACCCGCGCTTAAACCCACTGCCGAATCGATGTGTCCAAAAACTTCCAGGTGTGGCGAAATGTTGTGTGATGCCGCAAGAGCGTTTCGAAGTTGCAGAGATACCGGTGCCTCGTGCTCTACTGCTTCATACGCTGCTTTGGTTTGATCCAATTGATAAACCAAAGCCCGTCGCATGCCTTCGGCATCTTTAGCAACATCGACCAATTCTGTGGGGCCGTGGATAGAAATTTCTGTGTGTAACGAACCGTTTGTTACTTCATTTAATTGCTCTCGAATTTCTTCGAGCGGATACAAAATTGCTCGGCGTAGTCCAAGCCATGCCAGCGCAAGCAAAACAAAATCAATGCTCAGAGATGCAAGCAATGCATCCATCAAGTGATTGCCGGCATCATCAAGCGTCATTGAGTCGGTAACTTGTTGCGGCAATGAATCGCGAGCAACTAAATAGAGTCGCACTTGCCAACCGGCAGCAATAACAAGGACGGCTCCGATCAGCACGCTGCCAATCACTAGTCGTTTGCGAAGAGTCACATGATTACTCTAAGCGAGGGATTACGCCTTAGTGAGTTCCTTAAGAGCCTCTTCAAAGAGTCGCGCGTGCTCATCTACATCAGCGTGTGTAGTTGACGGACACATCAGTGCCATGTTGTGGAATGGTGTCATCAAAATTCCGCGATTACACATGTACAAATGCATGAATTCATCAAGCTCGTCATCGCCACCGAGCATCGCTTGAGTTCCATTGATAGGCGCGGGATTGGTAAAGCGGTATTCCGCTCGTGCTCCAACCTGTGCGATGCTCCATGGCACGCCGAATCGTTCAAGAAGTTCTTGAACTTGCATGGTGTATCGATCACACAGCGAAATCATGTGCTCGAAGGCAGCATCGGTAAATACTTCACCTAACGTTGCTCGCATCGCGGCCATGGACAAACTATTTCCTGCAAGTGTTCCACCAACACCACCCACATCAACAAGATCTGCTTCAGGGTGATTATTAATTGCTGCAGCCACTTCATGCGTAATTCCATAGGCGCCAGATGGAATTCCTGCCCCAATAGATTTACCAATAATAAAAATGTCTGGCTTTAAATTGTCACGGCGTGTCATTCCGCCCGGTCCAGCAGAAAACGTATGCGTCTCGTCAATCATCAACAAAGCTCCGTAGCGCGTTGCGAGTTCGCGCATACCCTCGAGGAATCCCGACTGCGGTAAAACGATTCCGATGTTCGTCATCGCTGGTTCAGCCAAAATAGCAGCAACATCACCCTTAGCTAATTCGCGTTCAAGAGCTTCTAAGTCATTAAATTCAACGACACGTGTTGTTTCGTCTAACGGAACAGGAGGCGCAACATTTCCTGGGCGTGCGACTGCTTTACCATCGGAGTCGGGAACCGCGAAAATTTCATCGACTGAACCGTGGTAACACCAAGCAAAAACCAAAATTTTGCTCTTGCCCGTTGCTAGGCGTGCCAATCGAATGGCCCAGCGGTTGGCATCGGTTGCCGTCAAAGTAAATGACCACAGTGGTAAACCAAAGCGCCGCGTAAGTTCTTGCCCGACCCATTGAGCATCCTCCGTTGGCAACATGGTCGTTAATCCGCCATCGTCTTGCATGCGTTGAATAATCGCCTTAACGCTTGGCTCCGGAGAATGTCCTGCCATGGCGGCGGTATCACCTAATGCGAAATCTATATATGTATGCCCATCAACATCAATGATTCGATTGCCGTGGGCTTTGTCTAGATACAGCGGGAAGCCGCCTGACCACTTGTTCATCCATGTCATGGGTACTCGGCCAAAGAGGTTATCGGCAGCTTCGTACAGTTCGATCGAACGCGGATTTCGGGTTCGATATGTTTTGCGCTCGCGCTCTAACAGTGACTGGATGTGTGTGCGATCAAGTTCGACACTTGGGCGTGACATTGAGATCTCCTCACAGTGGTGATATGTGATTCTGGCACGAGGCGATCACAACCAACATGTATTTGTGACATACGGCGTTGCTTGAAACAACGTCAGGAATTAAGACGAGGCCATGTCTACGAAGCGACTGTAGTGACCTTGGAAGGCAACTGTCACGGTACCTGTCGGACCATTGCGGTGCTTAGCTAAAAGGAAGTCAGCTTCTCCTGCGCGAGCTGATTCCTTTTCATAAGCATCCTCGCGGTGTAACAGGATGACCATGTCCGCATCCTGCTCGAGTGAGCCTGATTCGCGAAGATCTGAAAGCATTGGTCGCTTATCTTGACGTTGTTCGGCACCACGATTGAGCTGGCTGATTGCTATGACAGGAATGTCTAATTCCTTCGCAAGCAGTTTTAACGATCGAGAGAATTCTGATACTTCTACTTGACGAGATTCAACCTTGCGGCCACTGGACATCAACTGCAAGTAGTCAATGATGAGCAATCGAAGATCGTGACGTTGTTTCAAGCGCCGTGCTTTTGCTCGAATTTCCATCATTGTCATATTTGGAGAGTCATCAATGAATAGTGGTGCGTCATTGACTTGCCCCATTTTGTTTGCAAGTCGCGCCCAATCAGCATCGCCTAGTGTGCCAGCGCGCATGTGGCCGAGTCCGACCTGCGCTTCAGCTGACAACAGACGCATGACAATTTCGTTACGACTCATTTCAAGTGAGAAAATTGCCGACGTCAATCCGTGTTTGATACTTGCCGCACGAGCAAGATCCAAACCTAAAGTTGATTTACCAATTGCAGGACGTGCTGCAACAATAATGAGCTGTCCACCATGCAAACCATTTGTGATGTCATCTAATTGTTGGAATCCGGTTGGCACACCCACCATGCCGCCACCGCGACCTTCGATCGCTTCAATCTCTTCGAGCGTCTGCGGCATGATTTCAGAAAGTGGCGCATAATCTTCTGAGGTTCGTCGCGATGTTACGTCGTACACCTCAGCTTGCGCACGATCGACAAGTGCATCGACTTCGTTATCACCGGAGTAACCCATTTGCGCAATGCGAGTTCCTGCTTCGACAAGACGTCGCAGAATTGCACGTTCACTAACAATCTTTGAGTAATAGGAAGCATTTGCTGCAGTTGGAACACTTGCCACCAATGTGTGAATGTATGCGGCGCCACCAACGTTATTGAGCACACCTTTTTTAGATAAGTAGTTAGCAACGGTAATCGCATCGGCTGGCTCGCCCTTGCCGTAGATATCGATAATGCCGCCATAGATTTCACCATGAGCCGGCTTATAGAAATCTGTATCGCGCAACGTTTCTACAACATCAGCAATTGCATCTTTGCTCAGCAACATTGCACCCAACACGGATTGTTCAGCCACAAGATCTTGCGGAGGTGTCAGTGCGGGACCCGAGTCAAAGTTCCGCTGGAACTCTGATTCACTCATGTGCCTACCTCTACTAAAAGCGTCATGACCAAAAGGCCAATGTGGTGTTGTGTTCTGCTTTGACTTTAGGAGTCATTACCGACAGTCACAATGTACCTTGTGGATAACACAGTGGATAATGTGTTGAAAACCCCGTAAACACGCCGTATTTAGCTGGGGATAACCTGTGACTTAATTTTCTTCAGTGTCCAAATAGTGCCATTTATCAGGCAATAAGTTATGCACCTGTTGTGGGTAGAAATTAGTTAGCTGTGGCTTTCGGCCAGCTCGCGACCATCTTCGACAGCAGTGAGGTTCCGCTTTAAGCCCATACCCAAGTAGCCGGCGATAAAGCTGCCTGCTGCAATTGTCAGAATCCATTCAATTTCAAATCCGTGGCCCAACATGAGTCCCGAGAACACAGGTCCAATTGCGCTAGCCATGACCCACGCAATTCCAGCGATCGCGTTATACCGGCCACGTAAGTGCTCTGGCGCGATCGCGTTTTGTAAGGCGCTACCAATTGGCGACCATACGGTTTCCCCGACTGCAAAGATTGCTGTGCTGACACATGCAATGACAAACGTTGCCGACTTGATCTGCACGCCAACACCAAGCACAAGCCACGAGGTTGCCCACAACACACCAATGAGACCAAGCAAACGAGTTCGGCTTCGTCCTTCAAGGCGTTTCAAAATGCTGATCTGAAGAGCAACGACTACTCCGGTATTAACCGCCCACAACGGTCCCAATTGAGACACTGACAGTCCTCCGTAGGTCGTCAGCAGAGCCGGGATACCGGCATCCATCGATGCATAACCACAGGTCATTAACAAGATTGCGAGCAACGTCATTTTGACTAGACGTTTATCTCTGAGAACTTCTCGATAACTACCTTGTTCATCGTCATCATTCTTCTCTAACTTTCCACCAACACCATGAAGTGTTGCAACGAAAATAAAGAATGCAAGATAAGACAAACCATCAAGAATGAATAGTCGTACAAAAGATTGTGGTTCTTCGATGCGAACAATAAACGAACTGATCATTCCACCTAAACCCAAACCAAGGTTCAGCATCATGAACTGTAAACCGAAAAACTTTTGTCGATCATTTTCATCAACCATGCGAGACATCATTGTTGCCTGCGGCGGCCAGATTCCTGCGTTTCCTAACGCAACAATCGCAGCCACTCCATATGCCTGACCGATCGTATGAACATGACCCCAACTCACAGTGCCAATGGCTTCAATGGCAATCGCACACAACATGATTACGCGTGGGCCAAAATGATCAACAAGCGATCCAATCGCAGGTGACGACAACAGACCAACGATCGCCATCCATGACAAAACAACAGATGCGCTCGTCATTGAAAGTCCACGTACTTGGTTGAGATACACAACCAAAATTGGCAGAGTCAATCCACCGCCGAGTGAATTGAGCAACGCTCCACAAAGAAAACGTTTCACTTGCGGTGTTGCGCTCGATAAGTACGAAGACATTAGTCGGCTCTCACCTAGTTGTTGTTAACCATTAACTCACGGAATGAAAAAGGAGGCAGTATCAACTACCTCCGTATTGTCACCGTAGTGACGAAGTGGAGAATAGGGGACTCGAACCCCTAACCCCCTGCTTGCAAAGCAGGTGCTCTACCAATTGAGCTAATTCCCCGCGCAAAACGCGTAAGACAAAACTACTCAGAAGTAGCCTGTGTCCACAAATCCTGTTCGGCTTTGTTCGCTTCGATCTGCTGGAAAATCACATAGCCTGCTACTGCGAGGAGAGCTACTGAAAGCAACTTCTTCATGGACTTTCCTTTCGATTGACTTGCGTGGGCCTAGATGGACTTGAACCATCGACCTCTTCCTTATCAGGGAAGCGCTCTAACCAAGCTGAGCTATAGGCCCTTACATTTCTTACGAGGTTTCGCACCCATTTCTAGGCGCGAAATAAGAGATTACCCTAATTACGGTTATCACCCAAAACGAGCGATTAACTGGCTAGGAACGGTCAGTAAGTGTTACTTCGATACCGCCAGTAAATCCAACACTGAGGTTGTACAGCACGGCAAAAATCGTTGAAAGTACGCTCAAAAGCACAATTTCCGCGGCCGAAATCACCATAGAAAGCCCGATCAAACGCCCTAGCGACAAGAAACTCACGCCTGAGCTGCTACCTGAGACGTCTTTGAATAGTCCAGTTATTGCCTCAAAAACCCCGGCAGCCGACAGCATGATCCACAACGCAATCGTGGCAACAATTGTCACGCCCGCCAAAGTGACACCGAGCATAAATGCCGCCTTTGCCACCGACCAAGGATCTAGCCGAGTCAAATGCAAGTGCGCTTGCCGAACCTGAGGTTCATCAGGTGTTTGCGAACTTTCAATGGAAGTCATCAGTCTTCCTTCGTCTCTTGCGAAGCGGATTCCACCTCAGTTGCTTGCACATCTTCCGTTGGTGCTTCGACTTCTTCGAGGTTCAACTCGTCGAGTTCTGCCATCGCAGCCGCCGATGATCGTGCAACAGCAACAACTTGTTCGTCCTCGCCTACCTTCATGAATCCCACGCCCATAGTGTCGCGGCCGGCAGCACGAATCTCGTCGACGCGAGTGCGAATAACAACACCGTTGCTTGCGATCGCAAAGATTTCATCATCTTCGGCACAGACAAGTGCGCCTGCAAGTCCGCCACGCTTTTCAACAAGACGCATCGCACGCACGCCCTGGGTACCACGACCCTTAGCGTTCCATTCAGTCAGAGCTGTGCGTTTTGCCCAACCACCATCTGTAACCGTGACTAGGAATTGATCAGGGTGAGCGACCTCAAGAGACAACAAATAATCTTCATCGTTCTTAAAGCGCATACCGATCACGCCAGTTGCCGAACGTCCCATTGGACGTAACGTGTCATCGCTTGCGTGGAATCGAACTGAGTAACCCTGCTTTGAGACCAACAACAAATCATCAGAATCGCTAACAAGTTGTGCTGACACTAGCGCATCATCTTCACGCAAGTTGATAGCAATCAAACCTGTTGAACGTGGTGAATCGTATTCCGAAAGACGTGTTTTCTTTACAGTTCCACCCTTAGTCGCCAGCACGAGATATGGTGACTGTTCGTAATCACGTAGATCAAGAACTTGAGTAACAAGTTCATCAGGACCAAGTTGAAGCAAGTTTGCAACGTGTTGGCCACGAGCATCACGCCCTGCATCCGGCAATTCGTAACCCTTGACACGAAATACTCGGCCACGGTTTGTGAAGAACAAGATCCAGTGATGAGTTGTTGTGACAAAGAAATGCTCGACAACATCGTCCTGCTTGAGTGATGCGCCCTTAACTCCACGGCCGCCACGCTTTTGCGCGCGATAAAGCGCAGCCTTGGTGCGCTTTGCATAACCATCTTGAGTCAGCGTCACAACAATTGGTTCTTCTGCGATCAAATCTTCGTGGCCGACTTCGTTTTCATCAGCGATGATTTTTGAACGACGATCGTCGCCAAACTTAGCAACGCTTTCGGCAAGTTCTTCGCTGACAATCTGACGTTGGCGAGATGGGCTAGCCAAGATATCTTCGTAGTCGGCAATTTCAGCCATCAGCTTGTCGTGCTGAGCTTGTAATTCATTGCGCTCAAGTGCGGCAAGTTTTCGCAGTTGCATATCAAGAATTGCTTGAGCTTGAATTTCGTCAATCTCAAGAAGTTCCATCAATCCAGACTGTGCAACTGACGCTGATGCTGATGCACGAATAAGGGCGATGACTTCATCAATACGATCGATTGCCTTGAGCAAGCCGATCAAAATATGAACGCGCTCTTGAGCAATGCGTAAACGATATGCCGTGCGTCGTTGAATAACTTCAATCTGATGAGTAATCCAGTTAGACACAAATGCATCAATCGGCAAAGTGCGAGGAACTCCATCAACAAGAGCCAGCATGTTTGCGCCGAAGTTATCTTGCAGCTGTGTCTGCTTGTACAAATTATTAAGTACAACCTTTGCCACTGCATCGCGCTTGAGCACGATAACGATGCGCATACCGGTACGAGAACTTGATTCATCGATGATGTCGGCGATGCCATTGATCTTGCCTTGATCATGAAGTTCAACGACACGAGCAATCAAGTTGTCTGGGTTAACTTGATATGGCAGTTCCGTCACAACGATGATCGTGCGACCGCGCTTGTCTTCGGTGATCTCGGTAACCGCACGCATCGTGATTGATCCACGACCTGTGCGATAAGCATCCTGAATTCCACGACGGCCAACAATTTGTGCACCTGTTGGAAAATCTGGACCAGTAATGCGCTCGAGCAGAGCTTCTAGAAGTTCTTCGCGAGTGGCTTCAGGATTTTCCAACGACCACTGCACGCCTGCTGCGACTTCCCGCAGGTTGTGAGGTGGGATGTTGGTGGCCATACCAACTGCAATACCCGAGGAACCATTGATTAAAAGGTTTGGAATACGAGCAGGAAGAACCGTTGGTTCCAGATTCTTTCCATCGTAGTTCGGTGTGAAATCAACAGTGTCCTGATCGATATCACGAACCATCTCCATGGCAATTTGAGCCATGCGTGCTTCGGTGTATCGCGCCGCGGCGGGGGCGTCATTTCCGGGCGAGCCGAAGTTGCCTTGACCTTGAGCAAGTGGATAGCGCAACGACCATGGTTGTGTTAGTCGAACCAAAGTGTCATAAATCGCGCTGTCGCCATGTGGGTGATACTGACCCATAACATCGCCGACGATACGGGCTGATTTGTTAAAAGCACGATCAGGTCGGTAGCCGCCATCAAACATCGCATACAAAACGCGGCGATGAACTGGCTTGAGTCCATCACGAACATCTGGCAGTGCACGAGAGACGATAACGCTCATCGCATAGTCCATGTAGGACTTTTGCATTTCGACGTTTAGGTCGACGATTTGAATTGAGTCTTGCTGTTCAGGTGTTTGTGTCATTAGATGTCCAAGAAGCGTACGTCGTGCGCGTTGCGCTGAATAAATGTTCGTCGGCTTTCAACGTCCTCACCCATCAAGGTTGAGAACAAAGCGTCAGCCTGTGCAGCATCATCAACTGATACTTGAAGCAAAACTCGATTATTTGGATCCATTGTGGTCTCCCACAATTCTTCGGCGTTCATTTCGCCAAGACCCTTGTATCGCTGCACATCTTCTTGCTTGAGTTTTTTACCTGAAGCAAGACCAGCTTCAACAATTTCGTCGCGTTGACGATCACTGTAGGCATATCCCGGAGATTCACGCTGCCACTTAATTTTGTAGAGCGGAGGCTGTGCAAGATAGACGTAACCGCCGTCAACCAGAGGTCGCATGTAACGGAAAAGGAATGTAAGAAGCAAGGTACGAATATGTTGACCGTCAACGTCAGCATCGGCCATCAGCACAATTTTGTGATAGCGCAGCTTGTTGATATCGAACTCGTCTTGGATACCTGTACCAAAAGCTGAAATCAAACCTTGAACTTCGCTGTTCGCAAGAACTTTATCCAAACGAGTTTTCTCAACGTTAAGAATTTTTCCACGAATAGGCATGATGGCTTGTGTGTGTGGATCGCGACCTTGACCAGCTGAACCGCCGGCCGAGTCACCTTCGACAATAAACACTTCGCACTCAGATGGTTCGTTGCTTGAACAATCTTTCAATTTTCCTGGCAAGCCACTTCCGCCAAGCAGTCCCTTACGGTTACGTGCAAGGTCGCGAGCTTTACGTGCAGCTAATCGAGCAGTTGCAGCTTGAAGTGATTTGCGTGCGATCTCTTTACCTTCGGCAGGGTTCTTTTCAAACCACTCCCCTAGTTGTTCGTTAACAACTTTTTGGGCAAATGTTTTTGCAGCAGTGTTACCAAGTTTTGTTTTGGTCTGACCTTCGAACTGCGGTTCGCGCAATTTAATGGAAATGATTGCAGTGAGACCTTCACGAATATCTTCGCCAGAAAGATTGGTGTCTTTCTCTTTCAAGATATTCCAGTCGCGTGCAAATTTATTCACGAGCGAAGTCATTGCAGCACGAAAGCCCTCTTCGTGTGTTCCACCTTCAACTGTGTTAATTGTGTTAGCAAACGAATACACCGATTCGGAATATCCGTTATTCCACTGCAAAGCAACTTCGAGGCTCAATCCTTGTTCGTCATCTTCGGCAAAGAATTCGATCACACCACCGTGTGCCGGAGTCTTTGTTGAATTCAAATGCTTAACAAAATCCGCGATACCGCCGTCGTAACGATAGGTAATGCTTCGAACAGCTTCTGGTGCTTCTTGTGTTTCGTCGTCCGTCACAATCGGCTTTGCGATTTCGCGCTCGTCTGTCAGCGAAATGGTTAGACCACGATTAAGGAAGGCCATTTCTTGGAAACGACGAGACAACGTTTCAAAGTCATAAACAGTTGTTTCAAAAATTTCGCCGTCGGCCCAGAATGTGACTTGAGTTCCGGTTTCATCCGTCTTGCCACCTTGTGCAAGAGGTGCCTGAGGCACACCGTATGCATAATCTTGAGTCCAGATTGATCCTTCGCGCTTAACTTCGACCTCAACGCGAGTAGACAACGCATTAACAACCGATACACCCACGCCATGAAGGCCACCCGAAACGGCGTAACCGCCACCGCCAAACTTTCCGCCGGCGTGCAGGACTGTAAGTACTACTTCAACAGCTGGTTTTCCTTCGGAAGGAACGATATCTACGGGAATTCCGCGGCCATTATCTTGAACGCGAACACCACCATCAGCCAAGATTGTGACGGAAATGTGGTCGCAATGTCCCGCAAGGGCCTCATCAACCGAGTTGTCGACTACTTCATAAACCAGGTGGTGCAACCCTCGCTCACCGGTTGATCCGATGTACATACCTGGGCGCTTTCGAACTGCGTCGAGGCCCTCCAAAACTTGGATCGCACTGGCGTCATAAGACACAGAAATCTAGCCTTTCAACTTACATAATCTGAGGGCTCAAAAATCCACATAAATAAGGGTTTTTTGGCACTTTCGGACGCTTCCAATACTACCTGAAAACACCGTAAAAAGGTACCTCTGACTCACTATCCGTAAGTATCGCGAGGACCCCTACCTTGCACGCTTCGTAAGCCGTGTTTCCACGATGGGGCCACCGGTCCATTGACAATAATTTCGGTGATTCTGCCTGTTCCGACTTCCTCGTCCAGACGCTCTTGAATTGTGGACAACATGAGTCGAATTTGGGTAGCCCAAGCTGTTGAATCCGCCCTGACAACGAGGACTCCCGATTGGCCACTTGGATCAAATGAGAACGCCTCAATAACAACATGATCTGCCACTTCAGGGCCAACGACGTTCGCCCATTGTGAATGAATGCGTCCTGTGGCTACTTTGAGGTCCCAACCCTTATTAACAACAAGTCGATCAATGAGGCCCGACAAAGTTGCTGGATCACGTTCATCTGGACCTGGGCCACTTCGCAGATCTTCACTAGTCCAGGTTGTCGTTGTGCGCGTCCGTGTTGACGCTGAACGCCGAGCTCGTGCGCGCGATAAAAGAGAGTTAAGAAACTCGTGTTGTTCTTTGTTCAACATGACAATTCTTAGTCTTCCAGCACAAGAGTTTGTTCGAGGAGAAATTCTGGAACATCTTCTGCGACTGCTGCGGTAATCAAAGTTTGTTCAACACCATCTAATTGCGTTAACAATCGTTCACGTCGTCGAGCATCAAGTTCGGCAAAAACATCATCCAAAATAAGAATGGGATCGTCATGATGATTGCGAAGCACATCAAATGTTGCAAGACGCATTGCCAGCGCGACAGACCATGATTGCCCGTGTGAGGCGAAATTTTTTGCCGGTAATCCAGCAAGTTCTAGAAGTAAGTCATCCCGATGTGGACCGACTAAAGTGATGCCGCGCTCGATTTCATCAGAAAACCCTTGTGCTAAAGCTGTACGTAATTGTTCTTCTAGTGAATTGTTTTCAACTAACCACTTAGATGAATAAGAAATGTTTAACGCTTCAGTGTTTGCGCTGATTGCATCACCATGCGATTCGACGAACGGTGCTAACAAACTAAGTGCATCAATGCGTGCCGCTGTGAGTTGTGCTGCCTGCGCAATAAATTGTTCAGTCCAAACATCAAGTGTTGCTTTCGCGGAATCATTTAAAGTTCGTCGTCCTGCTGACTTCAATAACGCATTTCGTTGCTTCAAGACTTTGTCGAAGTCAGCACGGATACCGGCTAGACGAGGTGAGAGTTGGGTAGCAAATTCATCGATATATTTGCGCCGTGTTCCTGGATCGCCCTTGACTAAATCGAGGTCTTCTGGAGCAAACACAACCGTATGAACAAGTCCTAAAATGTCGCGAGGTCTACGTAATGCTGCGCCATTGAGTTGTACCTGATTTGTTTTGTTGTCGTTGATATCGATTTCGATCGTTGCACTTCGATCGTCTTTCACAACGGTTGCCACAACATGAGCAGATTCTTTGCCATGACGAATAAGTGGTGCATCGGTGCTTACACGATGACTTCCTAAAATTGCTAGGTAGTTAATAGCTTCAACGATGTTTGTTTTGCCGCGACCATTGCGTCCAATAATTGTTGTGACGCCAGCTGGAAAAGTTAGATCGAGATGTTCGTGATTACGAAAGTCTCGCAAGGAAAGCGAACTAATTCGCATTGTTAATTCACGCTTTATGGTTGACGTATCGGCATAAGTAAATATTTGAATGCATCGATTTGTTCGCCATCAATTTCTTTTGCACCAGTGATAATTGCAGGACGATTCGCCGATGTCATTGAAACAACAGCAACTGCCGCATCAATTGCGCCAAGGCCATCAAGAAGGAATTGGTGATTGAATGCAATCGTCACGTCGTCGCCGTGAAGGGAGCATTCAATATTTTCTCGAGCTTCAGCAATTTCTCCACTGCCTCCACCGCCAGAGACAACAGCTTCACCATTAGCAAAATGAATTTTTACCGGTGCATCGCGATCAAGAACTAGAGAGACGCGCTTGACTGCTTCGATCAGTACCTGCGTACTAATTTGCGCGACACTTGATGATTCAGTGGGGAGTAGTGTTTGGTACTTTGGAAAATCTGCGGCAAGTAGTCGACTGGTTGTTTGACGATTATCGCCAGCGATACCAATGAGTCCTTCGCTTGAACTTGTGAAAGCGAGTGACACTGCGTTGTTGTGAGCTAGCGTCTTTGCTGCATCGAACATAAATTTCGCGGGCACAAGTGCATGTGTGTTGATTGAAGTTGATTGTGGCGACCAATCTAATTCACGAACTGCAAGTCGGTATCGATCAGTTGCTGCCATTGTGATCGTTGATCCTTCGACATCCACCTTGATACCGGTAAATGCAGGAAGTGTTTCGTCACGCGATGACGCTACGACAACTTGAGCGACCGCAGCTGCAAATTCATTTCCAGCAACACTTCCACTGATGTCTGGCATCGCTGGAAGTGGTGGGTATTCAGCAACAGGCATTGTTGGAATTGTGAAACTTGATTTACCGCAAGTAATTTCTGCGCGCGCACCTTCGACAACGAATTCAATTGTTGAAGCAGATGGAAATGAACGAGTGATGTCGGCGAGGAGTCGGCCGGGAACAAGAACTGTTCCCTGAGCACCTACAGCAGCATCAAGTTGGGCCCGCGCGCTGACGTCTGCATCACTTCCAGAAAGTATGAGTCCTTGTTTGTCAGCAACAAGATGTAAACCAGTGAGTAGTGGTTGCGTGGATTTACTTGGCAGAGTGCGAGAAGCCCATAAAACCGCATCGGTCATGGCATCACGATCAACACGAAACTTCACGGCTAACTCACCTTCACACAAATGTTCTTCTTAATGTTACGAGCCTTTATAGTGGCACGAACATGTGACAGTACATACAAGTACTCCCCTAAAAAATTATTTATTAACTAAACGTTCGTTTATTTTTGTTTTCCCCAAGGTTCGCTCGGCAGGAGTCAAAGCAGAATCGCCAAATATATCTTTAGTAGTAGTCATAGGCCTTGTGGAAAGGTGGATAAGAGTCGATATTCCTGATAAACCTGAATTTCTTACCCACACCCCTCCTGTGGATATGTTGATGAAAACTATAGCTACCGAGGAAAACCTTAAAGTTATCCACAGTTATCCACAGGTTTATGTGGATATTCACCGATCAGTAAACAAGAACCCCACAAGCAAAGGAATCCCAAATAACTTATCCTCACAGTTATCCACAGTGTGTTGAGAAGTGACTTCTGTGACTCGTGTGACTGTGGATAAGTAGGGAGCCTAAAGTTGGCGCGATTGAGCCTTGATGCGTGAGGTGAGATCGCTGACTTGGTTGTACAAGCTGCGACGCTCTGCAATGAGCTGACGAATCTTGCGATCGGCATGCATCACAGTGGTGTGATCACGACCACCGAATTGTTGTCCGATTTTTGGAAGCGATAAATCAGTGAGTTCGCGACACAAATACATAGCAATCTGTCGGGCTTCAACAAGTTCACGTGATCGACTTGCTCCAATGAGTTCGTCAAGAGTGACACTGAAGTAGTTAGCCGTTGCAGCCATAATTTGGCCGGCCGAAATTTCTGGACTAGCAGCGTCACTTACGAGATCTTTCAAAACAATTTCAGCAAGACCAAGATCCACTGGTGCACGATTCAAACTCGCAAAAGCGGTGACGCGAATTAGTGCACCTTCGAGTTCGCGAATATTTGTTGACATCTTTGAGGCGATAAATTCCAAAACTTCTGGCGGGGCACTCAGACGTTCTTGCGCACTCTTCTTGCGCAAAATTGCGATACGTGTTTCTAAGTCAGGGGGAGTGACGTCAGTGATCAAGCCCCACTCGAAACGTGATCGCATTCGATCTTCGAAATCTTGAAGTTGTTTCGGTGGCAAATCGGAAGTGACGACGATCTGCTTATTGGCATTATGCAAAGTGTTGAAAGTATGGAAAAACTCTTCTTGCGTCTGGACTTTTCCAGATAGGAACTGAATATCGTCAACTAACAGAACATCGACATCTCGATAGCGACGTTGGAAATCTTTTGCTTTGTCATCACGAATTGAGTTGATGAATTCATTTGTAAATTCTTCGCTACTGACGTAACGAACTTTTGTACCTGCGTACAACGTTCGGGTGTAATGACCAATCGCGTGAAGCAAATGCGTTTTACCCAAACCAGATTCGCCGTAAACGAAAAGCGGGTTGTAGGCCTTTGCTGGTTGCTCGGCAACTGCGCGAGCTGCAGCGTGAGCAAAGCGATTCGACGATCCAGGAACGAAAGTGTCGAAGGTGTACTTCGGGTTAAGGCGACTACCTTCTTCTGATGTACGAGGTGCAGGCGCCGGACCACGGCTACCAGTTGGAGGCAGAGCAGGATTAGGTTCACTTTGTAAAACATTGGAATCAATGTCGGCGTACGTCGAGTCTGCAAGTTCGTCAGTTGCTGTTTCGTCCAGATCAGGTGCAATGGACTCATCGACAGTCACAGCAATTCTGATTTCACGGCCCATGATTGACGACAGTGCATCGCAGACAATAGGGGACAAGCGACTTTCCAAAACGTCGCGCGTGAATGCGTTTGGCGCGGCAACCAGCACAGTGTCTCCGACGACACCCATCGGTTGAGTCAAGGCAACGAACGATCGTTGCTGTGCATTCAGAATGCCATTGGACAAAGCTTCCAAAGTCTTGGTCCAAATCAGACCGAGATCTTGTTCTTCCATGGGCACCCCCGTCGTTATCCACAAGTGAGAATACGGAGACTACGGCCTGTGGATAGTCTTTGACAAGCCGTTATCCACATCTGGGGGAAACTACGTGGATGTAATTTATTTAAGGCTTTTTATTTGATCTGTTCCGTGTGCGTTGAGTTTGACCAAGGCCGAACAAAGCCCGTATCTTTAGTTAGTCGCAATCGACACGCAATTCGAATGTTCACGAATAATCGTGAACGTCCGTGGGCGAGTCGCTCGCTTGAAATCACCGGTGAAAAGAGTTCCTCAATGTCAAAGCGCACATTCCAGCCAAACAACCGTCGTCGTGCAAAGACTCACGGTTTCCGTGAGCGTATGAGCACCCGCGCTGGCCGTGGCATCCTTTCAGCTCGTCGTGCTAAGGGCCGTTCAAAGCTTTCGGCTTAGTTTTCAATGCTTTCGGCCGACTCTCGGCTTCGAAAATCTACGGAAATATCGCTAGTTCTACGTGGCGGCCGCAGGTTTGCCAGCCAAATGCTTGTTTTGCACGTTTCCCCTGGGAGCACGACTCACACCCGTTTTGCTTTCGCAGTGGGTAAGAATGTGGGAAATTCTGTGGTGCGACATCGAGTAACTCGGCAATTGAGGCATTTAGCCAAAGAAAATAGTGAAAAATTGCCTATCGTGAGCGATGTAGTAGTTCGAGCATTACCCGGTTGCTCGAGTGCCTCATTCGAGCAGTTACGTGAATCTTTCTTAGTCGCAGCAAGTAAGGCAAGTGCCTGATGGATGCGATGAAGAAAATCTGGGACAGCACCGTCGGTGCCGCACTAGTAGCAGTACTAGTAGTAATGATTCGGCTGTACCAAATTCTGATAAGTCCCCGACTTGGGCCAGTGTGTCGGTATTACCCCACCTGTTCTCATTACGGACTTGAAGCAATAAAGACACATCGTGCAGTAAAGGGTGTTGCGTTGACTGCAATGCGCATTGCGCGATGCAATCCTTGGGCACAAGGTGGGATCGATCCAGTTCCGAAAAAAGGAACATGGCGCAATCCGAAAGTAATTGAAAATTCAACTACATTGAATAGGCAGGTAGTGGCCGAATGAGCCTTAATCCGTTGAAGTGGCTTGAAACAATCGTGAGCTGGGTATTCGTCCAGTTCCATGCTTTGTTGTCGCACGTCTTTGCAGCAGACAGTGGTTGGGCGTGGGGCTTAGCAATTGTTTGTCTTGTGGTGCTCATTCGTTTGATGTTGATTCCGCTGTTCGTTAAGCAGATCAAGAGTCAGCGCAACATGCAGCTGATCCAACCAAAAGTAAAAGAGATCCAAAAGAAGTACGCCGGAGACCGCGAGCGTCAGTCACAAGAGTTGATGAAGCTCTACAAAGAGACTGGCACAAATCCACTTGCTAGCTGTTTGCCAATCTTGGCTCAGTCACCAATCTTCTTTGCTTTGTTCCGTGTGCTGAATGGAATCGCACGAAACATTCCTTATGGCGCAATGACACCCGAACTCGTGAACTCTGCACGTAACGCAAAAATTTTCGGTGCTCCAATTTACGGAACTTTCACGCATCGCTCCGAGACCGACAACCCAACAGCAACTTTCTGGGTGACCCTGATCCTGATCATCTTGATGACTTCGACAACGTTCATCACGCAGCGCCAGTTGATCGTTAAGAACTCTGCTCCGGATAACCCGATGGTTCAGCAGCAAAAGGTATTGCTCTATGTCTTCCCGTTGATTTTCGCGTTGTCGGGTATTAACTTCCCAGTCGGAGTTTTGCTCTATTGGTTCACGACGAACTTGTGGACGATGGGTCAACAGTTCTATGTGATTCGCAATAATCCGCAGGAGGGAACTCCAGCACATGAAGCGTGGTTGGCTCGAAAAGAAGCCAAAGCTAAAGGCAAGTCAGCCATTTCGAATAGTTCAGAACAAGCTGATCTTGCTGACGAAGCAGAACGCACTGTACGCAATCAACCTAAGAAAAAGCCTAAGAAGAAGCGTTAATTCGTTTCACGTGAAACATCAGTTTTAGAGAAAGGTACTACCAATGTCAGATCGTATTAAGCAGTTAGAAAAAGAAGGCGACGTTGCCGCTGATTACCTAGAAGGCCTGCTGGACATTGCCGACCTCGATGGCGACATCGATATGGATGTCGAAAATGATCGAGCTGCAGTCAGCATCGTGGGTGCTGACCTCAGTATGTTGATCGGCGATAACGGCAAAGTTCTCGACGCGCTCCAAGAACTAACTCGCCTCGCTGTGACTCGCGAAACCGGCGAACGTTCACGTCTGATGTTGGACATCTCGGGCCATCGCGCCAAGGCACGCGAGACCCTCACCAAGATTGGTGCGGATGCTGCAGCAAAGGCGAATGAAACTGGCGAGCCGGTAGAACTTAAGGCTATGAACGCTTTCGAGCGCAAGATTGTGCACGATGCAGTTGCAGCTGCCGGAGCATCGAGTGTGTCAAAGGGTGAAGACCCAAATCGCCGCATTATTGTTCAGCCAGCGGGCGAGTAGTTTCACGTTTCACGTGAAACATTCGGCATAGATAAGAACTACGTTGTCTCGCGAACTTCTCACTGCTAAGTACCCAGAAGCGCAAGCAGGGTTGATTAAGTATGCCGATTGGCTTGTTACCGCAGGAGTTGAGCGCGGTTTAATTGGCCCGCGCGAGACTGAACGTATTTGGGAACGCCACATTGCGAACTGCGCAGCATTAGAGGAATTGATTCCTGACGGTGCTCGGGTTATTGATATCGGCAGTGGCGCAGGATTACCAGGACTGGTCCTTGCAATAGTTCGCCCAGATCTGCACGTAACGTTGATTGAACCATTGCAACGTCGATGCGATTTCCTCAATGAAGTCGTGGTAGATCTTGAGTTGTCAGATCGAGTAGAAGTTATTCGTGGTCGGGCACAAGATGCACCAGTAGCAAAAGCGGATGTAGTCACAGCGCGAGCGGTTGCGCCATTGAAGAAGTTGCTGAGTTGGGCTTTGCCACTGGTTGCTCATGGCGGACAAGTCCTTGCAATGAAAGGTTCGTCAGCACCGCAGGAAATCATCGATGCTGCCAGTGTTTTGAAAAAACGAACCGCTGAAGTAGTTCTCTGTGGCCACGGAGTTGTGGATCCACTAACCACAGTAGTCAGGGTGAGTTCCTAGACTTCTAGTTCAAGCCATACGCTTGAGCCATTGGAGGTCTTCCCTTGAACTTTGACGATGAAGATACACCGTTAGCTGCGGCTGCGGCCGTGTACGTTCGACGCGGTTTAAAAGGAACATTTAAAGCGCCTCAAAACACTCGCGTGCTCACCGTAGCTAATCAAAAAGGCGGCGTTGGTAAAACCACAACCGCAGTAAACCTTGCAGCATCCATGGGACTTGCCGGACTTAAAGTCCTTGTTATTGATCTTGATCCTCAAGGTAACGCTTCGACGGCCTTTAGTGTTGATCACCAAGAAGATACGGCTGGAACTTATGAAGTTCTCGTTGAACAAGCAGCAATTGCGGACACAATGGTTGCAGCCCCCGGCTTTGAATCGCTGTGGGTATTGCCTGCCTCGTTAGATCTTGCTGGTGCGGACATCGAACTTATTACAACGGTTTCGGACGAAGAACGCCCATTCCGGTTAAGGGAAGCTTTGGATAACTTCCTTGCGGAATACGAAATGGACTACGTCTTTGTTGATTGCCCACCAAGTTTGGGCATGTTGACCATTAACGCGCTGGCTGCAGTCACAGAAGTGCTTATTCCGATTCAGTGTGAGTTTTATGCACTCGAAGGTGTGCAGCAGTTATTGCGGACAATTGAATTTGCGCGAGATCGTCTCAACCCCGATCTTGAAGTCAGCACGATTCTGTTGACGATGTTTAACACGAACACCAATCTGTCCTCACAAGTAGCAGATTCAGTGCGGGAGTACTTTGGGGACAAGGTGCTAGAAACTGCAATTCCGCGATCAACTTATGTGGCGGAAGCCCCATCACATGGGCAATCAGTCATGACGTATGACCCAGGCTCAACTGGAGCAGTTGCCTATTTGGCAGCAGCTCGTGAAATCACAGAACGCGGCTAGAAGGAGAGACAATGGCACAGCGAAAAGGATTGGGTAAGGGACTTGATGCCCTCATGCCGAATGTTTCACGTGAAACTGCAAATCGACCAAAGCCAGCAAAAAAGAGTGCGCCTCCTGCAAAGAAAGCCACTCCTGCCACCAAGGCCACCTCAGCGAAAAAGGCTCCTGCACCCAGCAAGACTCCAGGTGGAGTAGCCAAGATCATTGGCGGCGATAGCCCAATGCAGGTAGCTGGACTTACTTTGATGGAAGTTCCGGTGCGAAGTGTTTCGCCAAACCCAAGCCAGCCACGAACGGTGTTTGATGAAGAGGCACTAGCCGAGCTTGTGTTTTCGATTCAAGAGGTTGGTCTGCTGCAACCAATTGTGGTGCGATCTGCTGACAAGGGATACGAACTTATTGCTGGCGAACGCCGGTTGCGTGCGGCCAAGAAAGCTGGACTCAAGACCATCCCAGTTTTGGTTCGTGAGACGTCAGACGATGACATGTTGCGCGATGCGTTGCTTGAGAACTTGCATCGATCACAACTGACACCGCTTGAAGAAGCCGCTGCGTACCAGCAGTTGCTGCACGATTTCGGTTGCACCCAAGAGCAGCTAGCTTCTCGCTTGGGCCGTTCACGCCCACAGATCACCAACACCCTTCGACTGTTGAATTTGCCACCGGCAGTCCAACGACGAGTTGCCGCGGGCGTTCTTTCCGCTGGACATGCTCGCGCATTGCTTGGTCTGAAGGATCCAGCAGCGATCGAAAAGCTTGCTGCTCGAATTGTTGCTGAGGGTTTGTCAGTTCGTAGCGTAGAAGAGATTGTTTCTGTCGGGCTCTCTGATGGTCCTGGTTCAACCAAGGGTGCAAGCACGAAGAAGAAGGGCACCATCAGTGCGCCTGGGTTAGCCGACTTAGGCCGACGTATGTCTGAACGATTGGACACTCGTGTAACAGTTCAAGTCGGTCGCACCAAAGGCAAGGTTGTTATCGAGTTTGCAACTCTCGAAGACCTACGTCGCATCGTTGAGATTGTGGATCCGCCGAAGCGTGGAATGTTTGGCGAACCACTGAAGTAGTTAGTGCTTTAACGTCTAATCACAATATGTGACCCACGTCACATATAAGAATTAACCGATTCTTGGTGCTAACAATCGAGTAATCGCAGCGCTGATTGCGTGAGCAACATTGTCACGAACAACCTCGTTGCCTAAATGCATCGCATCGTGCTCATTGCTGATGTATCCCACTTCGACGCGAACAGCTGGCATGCGAGTAAGGCGAAGTAAATCCCAAGTCTTTGGATGACTACGACAATCAAGCAATTGTGTAGCCCGAGTGATTTCCTCTTGAATCAATTCAGCAAGCCGCATTCCAGTAGCAGAGCGCGAAAATTCATGACCGAAGTAATACGTTGCAACACCTTGAGGCAGATTGCTTGATGCACTGTCGCATCGCAGTGAGATGACTAGATCAACTTTCTGATCGTTTGCCAATGCCGCACGTTCACGCTCGTCACCATCATGAGCAATCTGCGCTCGAGCCAAGATCACTTGAGCTCCGGCAGTCAGTAGCAGTCCCTCGAGCCGATTGGCGATGTCGTTACACACGAAGCTCTCTGAAAGATCAGTATGAGAAAACGTTCTGGTCGCAGCACTGGGATCGATCAAAATAACAGCAGAATCTAGTGTGGTTCGGCGCATCACAGAATCAGACATCGCAAGTTCGCGCAGGTGTTCTTGATTACCGCCCGAGACAGTTCGAATCAGGCGATTCAAAGCTCGAAAAAATTCCGGTCCAGCAATCCCGTCGACATCGAGGCCAACATTGCGCTGAAATTCGCGTACCGCCGTGTCAGTGTTGCGTCCAAAGACGCCATCGACCCGATCAAGTGTGAAGCCCAATTCCAACAGGCGTTGTTGTAATTGAGCGACATCTTCGCCATGAATAAGGTGGCTCGGAGTAAAACTTAAAACACGATCGCCAAGATTCCAGCGCGCTTCATCCAAGCGACGCATTGTTTGAGGCCCAGCAATTCCATCAACGGTCAGCCCTCGGCTTTGCTGAAAGACGCGAAGTGCTTGCTCGCATTCGTCATCGAAAATGTCGAAACCCACCTCAGTGTTCGCTGGCATGAAACCGAGTTGAACGAGGCGCGAACGCACCTCGAGCACTTCTGGTCCTTGATTGCCGAGCTTTAACACTGAAGTGGGCACGATAAAAAGGTTTAGATGAATTCCGCGAGATCAGCTAGCAAGCCAGCTTTTGGCTTTGCGCCGATGATCTGCTTAACAATCTCTCCACCTTGGTAGATGTTCATTGTTGGGATTGATGTAACGCCATAATTGGCTGCAGTTGCAGGGTTTTCGTCAACATTGAGCTTGACGATTGTGATCTTGTCACCATGCGCAGCAGCAATTTCTTCAAGAATTGGGCTGACCATTTTGCATGGACCACACCATTCTGCCCAGAAATCAACTAGTACTGGCTTTGTGCTGTTAAGCACTACTGACTGGAAATCAGCATCCGTAACGGCGGCTGTAGCACCCATGTGCTTCCTCGTTTCTATTTCGTGTGTCTGCATCTAAAGCATAGATGTCATTGTGGAACTTGCGGGAGCAATAACCCCTAGTGAGCTAGGAATCGTTCTGCATCGAGTGCGGCCTTGCACCCAGAGCCTGCGGCTGTGATTGCTTGGCGGTAAGTGTGGTCTACCAAATCTCCACAGGCGAAAACTCCATCAACATTCGTTGCAGAAGAGTTGCCCTTGGTTATTACGTAGCCTTCGGAATCTAGTTCAACAACGCCCTTGATCAGTTCGGAACGCGGGTCATGACCAATGGCTACGAATAGACCAGTGACATCAAGCGATCGTGTCTGTCCTGTTTGGGTATCGCGCAAGGTAACGCCCGACAATTTGGGATCGCCATGAAGTTCGGTGACTTCGCTGTTCCAAGCGAATTTAATTTTTGGATCGTTATGTGCACGTTCGGCCATGATCTTGCTTGCTCGAAGTTCGCCACGACGATGGATAAGAGTTACAGACTTAGCAAACCGAGTGAGGAATGTGGCCTCTTCAATTGCTGAATCGCCACCGCCAACAACTGCAATGTCTTGATCGCGGAAGAAAAAGCCATCGCAAGTTGCACACCATGACACCCCGTGGCCGGACAATTCTTGTTCGCGGTCAATACCTAAATTGCGGTAGGCCGAACCCATCGCCAAAATTACAGAACGTGCTTGGTAGGTGTTTCCCGAACCATCAGTAACACTCTTGATTGGGCCAGTGAGATCCATGGCAGTGACATCGTCAGTGATGAGTTGTGCATCAAAACGAGCAACTTGGGCACGCATGTTTTCCATCAAAGTTGGCCCCATCACACCATCAGGGAAACCTGGGAAGTTTTCAACCTCGGTGGTGTTCATGAGTGCGCCACCAGCAGTGACAGCACCCTCGAAAATAATGGGATTTAGTTGGGCGCGCGCGGCATAAATTGCTGCGGTGTAGCCAGCTGGACCTGATCCAACAATGATGACTTCTCGAACGTCTTGACTCATTAGTGCCCCTCAACTAGCTCTCGAGCAATCTTACGTTCGATACCTCAAGACTTCGCGGTGTGCCTAGTGCTTTTGAGTTCGTTGCTCGTAGCTTGTTACAACCCAAACGTGATGCTTGTTATTCCGCCTTGATACGTTCCTGGTGTGGTTTCGGGAACCGCAGTGATCCACACCAATACATAACGACCCGAAATAGCGCGTGGCGATTTAATGACACCTGACATGTCGGCATTTGTTAATGAACCCAGTTGTTGTGCCGTAGTGACATCGGGGTTTGCAGAGTCAGTCACGAACACTGTGGCAGACATCCCCGCAACAGTGAAATCTAGATTCACTTGCGAAACTGGCCGCGGCGCCCCAAGGTCAAGCAGTAATCCAACTCCGGGCTTTCCAGCCATATTGCTTGATCGGTATTTGACGGTTGTCCATGCTGTGGCCGCATCTGCATCTATCGCATTGTTAGCTAGGTCTGGGTTCTCACTGTTATCCCCAAATGGATCGTAATCCTTGACCGAGACAGCTTGAATTGGTTGCGTTGAAGTAGCTGTCGGACTGACGATAAGTCTTGGGGTGGCTTCAGGAGTCAGCAGAATCGAAGCAGGTACCTCAGACTTATTGAAATTGTGCGTCATGAGTTGCCAGCCAATCCAACCCATTCCCAGCACACACACAACAGCAATGGCTGTTGCTCGAACCCTATGAGAGTGTGTTTCTGGTCGGCCATGCCATGTCACTGGATGAGCGGCAAGGCGAGCAAGCGTTGATGTTTGCTCAACTGATGCTTCAGCAGTGCCTACGCTGATGAGATCAATGAGCTCGCGCATCAATGTGATGCTGCCATCTTGGGTACGTAAGTAGAGCGCATCAATCGAATGTGGAATCGCTCCTCGCAAAGCACTGGGCAATTTTCGACTAGTACTAATAGGTGCAGTGGGTAAACCATCTGCTTCACCAGCAGGCCATACGCCGGTCACCATAGCGAAAAGCAGATTTCCGACCCCTTTGATGTCGGCGCGAATCGGATCGGTTTCATCGAGGCCAAGAAATGAACAGTCCACACCGAATCCAGAAATTCGAACAGGTTGAAGTTCATTAAGCAACACATTGTGGGGACGTAATCGTCCATGGCCAATGTGTTTATCGTGCGCTTGGGCTAATGAGACGGCAAGTTGTCGAACAAGATCCAACGCAACACCAGCGGTAAAGGGCTCTTGGTCTGACGTTAATCGTTCGTCCAGGCCGGTGCCTTCGGCCCATTCAGTGACAATTCCGACGTAACGAGTTGGTTGAGCCAAGCTCTGATTATCTGTCAGACTCCCAGATTCAATGACATCAAGAAGTGCAATTGAATTGCGGCCAGCATTGGCCGCTGCCAAAAGACATGTCGTTACAACATTGTTTCGTCTCGAATCAGTCTCGTCGAGAAGATACAGAGTTACCCAGCGATTAAGAACAGTATCGAGCGCTCGCCACACCGTTGGGCTAACGGGTGAACTGACTTGAACGTCGAGCAGATAACGATCTGCAAATGTACGTCCCGCATCACTCATACATCAAAGATTATCTGCGCAAGCGACGATTGAGAAATTCTTGAAGAGCGTCGAGCTCGCGAATATGTGTGCGGTGTGCAGCAAAAACAAAGACAACCGCGAAGACCAAAGCTTCGATACTGAACTTCGCAAGTAACGCAAAGAAGCCACTAGCGGTGTCAAGTTGCCCAATCGCAACATGAACGGCGATAGCTACCAGTGATGCAGTAATTGAGCACACAATCACACGAACAATGTGGCGCGTTAAGTCAGTGGACTGCGAAGCAATGTGACGTCGACTGACTCGTTTCCAAGTGACAATCGCCGTGATGGTGTACGCCACCGAATAGGCGAGAGCTAATGAAGCAACCTTGTGACTGATTGTGACGTAATGAAAAAGAATGAGACCAATTCCAAGGTGCAAGCCATTGAATCCAAGATTGAGAAAGAACGGTGTCTTGGTATTTTCTTGCGCGTAGTAACTGCGCAAGAGAACATAAAAAATTGAAAAAGCGGGCAGACCGAGGGCAAACATCGAAGCAATAACACCGACTGATGAGCCTTGCTGATGCGATGAGGCTCCAAATCCATAAAGCAATTGACCCAAGAGCGGACCAGTAATAAAGAGCAGTGTTGCGCCGGGAACAATAAAAGCAATAACAGTGCGCACACCATCGGTGAGATCATGACCAAAACTGTCGAAGTCACCAGCATGCGCTTGTCGACTTAGTCGTGGCAATAGTGCAGTAATCAAACTGACAGTGATGATGCTGTGCGGCAACATCATCATGAGCTGACCTTTTTGATACGAGGTAAAACCAATCTCGACTAAGCCCGCTTGCGAAGCCACTACGTTTGCGTAAGTCGTAAGGCGAGCGATAACCAAAAAACTAATTTGATTTACTGCAACAAACCCAATGGTCCAAATAGCTAAGTCACCGACTTTTCCTAGACCGCTACCACGCAAACCAAACTTTGGAGTGAACCAATAACCACTCTTCTTCAGTGCAGGTAACAAGATGCCCGCCTGCATAATCACACCAAGAGTTGTTCCTGCTCCAAGCAATGTCAATTGCGCCGAGGTCACTGAGGATGTATTTGGTTGTCCTACCGAGATCGAAATAAAAATTACTGCAGTAACAATGACAATGACATTGTTAACGATCGGGGCAAACATCGGAACGATGAATACATCACGCGAATTAAGTACTTGGCTAATGACGGTGTAGAGACCATAGAAAAAGATTTGCGGTAAACACCACAGTGCAAAAATTGTCGCAACATGTAAATCTTGATTTGTCCACTGCGATGTTGAATATATTCGAACCAACAAACTAGCGGCCATCATCGCGATGACAACAATGATCAACAAGATGCTGCTAATCGCAGTGAGTAACTGATCGGTGAATTTCTTGCCACCATCGTGGTCATCTTGCATGTGGCGAATGAGCGATGGAATAAAGACAGCATTAATTGCGCCGCCGGCAATCAAAATGTAAATAATGTTAGGGATGCTGTTGGCAACGGAGTAGGTGTCCGAAAAAATACCTGTACCGATTGCAGCAACGAGGACAATGTCGCGAACCACACCGGATAGCCGACTGATCAACGTGCCAAGGGCCATACCTGAGGTATTGCCCAATGACTTACCCATGAACAGCCTTAACTTTCTTTCTCAAACCAGCTTTTTAGGTGGTTTGTGAACCTCGAGTACGTCGCCACACGTTATGTGCAACTAATAGCACGAGTGCAATAAGTGCTATCCACACCAGACTACGGGCGAATTGCTGATAAGCAGTGGAGGCAATCTCCACAATCAGCTTGTCTCCAAAAATATTTCCAGTCGAGTCGGCAAGTGATACCTGTGCTTGAACATCTCCGGAAATGTGTAGAGCAATCGGAATCTGCACAGTAATGCGCCGTTTTGGTTCGATCGTTATAGTGTCAACTTTTCCAGCAGTTAAATGACCAGGTACCGAGCTAGTCACAACAACATTGACAGTCGCCGTAAAGTCCGTCGGATTAAAAACGGTGACAGGTAGTTGCGCTGTTGTTCCCGGAATTGTGATGTGCTTGGACCCTTCAAGCGCAAGTTCGTTCAATTGCGATACTTCTTGCTCTACGAATGACCTGCCAAAGTGTTGTGCTGAACTTTCGCTAGTCCAATCTTGCGAATAGAGAACAGTCGACGCCGCAGTGAGAGCTGATGTATTAGCCGATGAACCAAAAACATTTCGTACAAGTGATTCGGATTTGACGATGTCACGTTCGATCTTGCGCGTTTGCATGTTAAAGGGTTGTGCACGTGTACCTTGATTGGACACTGTAGATACTGCATGGGCTGACAGTAATGACGAAAGCGAACTAAGTGTGTAAGCGCGATTGCCTTGAACTTGTTCGTTCACTAATTGCGCAAAAGTTAAACTTGGATCCCAATTCTTGGGAGTCGAGACCAGCACCGTGCGGCTCGCATTTGGTGATTCAGCAGTCATCATTGACAGTTGAGCATTTAAGCACCAGCCTGCCGAGAATCCATCTACTAGAGATAGACATGAACTTGCGCCACTGTCATTAATCAACACTTGCCCAGTTGACGATGTACTGCGGGCATCGGTGGTTACATTCTTGTCGCGCGACAAAAACGTGTTATCGACAACTGTGACCACTTGCTTATCGAAGTCGGTTCCGAATGAACCGATAGCACCGGTCTTTGTGTCGAGGAAGTACAACGTATGTGCGGCGGTTGGATCCTTCGAAAGCGCTCGTTTAATCGAAGTAGTTTGGTTTCCAGCAACTAAACGAGCCAGATTAACGTTTCCAAATGCACTCGGGATTGCTCCAAGAGATTCAAGCTCTTGTCCCATTTCACGTGTTGCTTCATCGGTTGAACTTGTCAGCAGGGACGTTGTGTATCCATCAACAACGTATGAGGCACCCGTCAGATTTGCTGCAAGTATTTGACGGATGCGTTCTGCTTCGATTGAACTAGTTGTTGCGCGCACATCTTCACGGACGTCGTGCGTGCTAGTTGTTATTGGAACTGCAAGCACAACAGTGGTTGGCGACAGTGATGAACTCTTAGCAAACCACGCAAGTGCAATTACTTCAGAGACTCGTGAAGTAGTGGCAGTTACTCCAATTGGGAAAACGCCGCCAGAAGTATTGCTCCACAGTTTCGTTGTAGGAATTGAAATGGACCATTGTGCACTAGCCTGTGCAGTCAGATTGGCAATTGATGTCGTAGCGCTGGCTACAGGACTTACGGATGTTGAAGAGTGGGTGTCAATGACATCAGCCAATTGTGATCGCGTAGCGAATGGATGGCCGGTTACAAGTTGCAACTGTTCAGTTAATGACGAGCCTCCTGTATTTTTCAAGGTTCCAGCCAAAGTCACAGTGTCTTGACTTTGACCCGTTACAGGATCTTTAGCCGACGAGATGGTGGCTCCAGTAATTGTCAGGGCAATACTTGGGCTTGATGCGCGAGCAGGGGCCATCGTTAAGAATGGCAACAGGATGACAACTGCGAGGGCTGATCGAGTCAGCAGGCGCAGGAGTGAAGTCATTTATCAAGGATACTTGCGGCTTAAACATCGAAGTCCGACTTACGCCTAGGCTAGAGCGCAGTATGAATGCAGTTCCGTCACCACATGACCTTGCGTCGCAACTAGTGCACGACGCTGTTTTGGCGATGCCAGGACTAAAGGAACTCGGAGAGCTTTTCGAGGCTAGTGGCTTTGAAATCGCCATAGTTGGTGGCCCGGTTCGCGATATCTTGCTCAAACGCGAGATTCATGACCTTGATTTCACAACTAATGCCACACCAGAACAAATCATTTCTGTAGTCGAACCGTGGGCTGACACTGTATGGGATGTCGGAATTGAATTTGGAACCGTCGGCGTACGCAAAGGCGATTTCTTTGCGGAGATCACAACATACCGCTCTGAGGCGTATGACAGCGATAGCCGCAAGCCGCAAGTAACCTTTGGCACTTTGTTAATCGACGACTTAGAACGTCGTGATTTCACAATTAATTCGATGGCGGTCCGACTGCCTTCGGGTGAATTTGTCGATCCATTCGGTGGAGTGACTGACCTCGTGAAGAAAGTGATTCGCACTCCGCGCGCAGCCGAGTTGTCGTTTTCTGATGACCCTTTACGAATGATGCGTGCAGCGCGATTTGCTAGCCAACTTGAATTCACTCCTGTTGCAGATGTCGTCATCGCCGCAACAGATATGGCATCACGAATTTCAATAGTTTCAGCTGAGCGAGTTCGTGACGAGTTATCGAAGTTGCTGCTCGGTGCTAAACCTCGTTTGGGATTAGAAATTCTTGAAGGAACAAAAATCTCAGATGTCATTTTGCCTGAACTTCCTGCACTTCAACTTGAAATTGATGAGCACCATCGTCATAAAGATGTATATGAACACAGTTTGATTGTGTTGGAGCAAGCAATTGATTTAGAACGAAGTCACCAACCAGTACTGGAACCAGATTTAGTTTTACGGCTTGCAGCATTGCTGCACGATATTGGTAAGCCCAAAACTCGACGTTTTGAATCTGGTGGTGGAGTGAGCTTTCATCATCACGAAGTTGTTGGAGCAAAACAAGCACGCAAACGTTTGGTAGCGCTTCGCTATTCCAACGAGATCATTGATGACGTGTGCAAACTTATTGAATTGCATTTGCGGTTCCATGGTTACGGCGATGGTCAGTGGACTGATGCAGCTGTGCGACGCTATGTACGAGATGCCGGTGACCAGTTGGCACGTTTGCATAAACTCACTCGTGCCGATTGCACAACGCGTAACCAACGTCGAGCCATGATGCTTGCTGCGACGTACGATGATTTAGAAGAGCGCATTGCAGTGCTTCAAGAACAAGAAGAACTCAATTCGATTCGGCCTGCCCTCAATGGAAATGAAATCATGGAGATTCTCGGAGTAAAACCCAGTCGTGACGTGGGTTTGGCATACGACTATTTGCTCAATGCTCGTCTCGATGAAGGCCCAATGGATCGCGAACGAGCAATCGAATTACTTAAGGCGTGGTGGGCGACTCGACCTTAGTCCGTGCGACGAAGGTTTGTGAGTACTGCAAGGCAACTTGCACTTAAGGTCACAGTCAGCACGATAACCGGAAGTAAGTTATTCATCATTGCCGGTACTAGCGCAGTGACTGCAATGCCACTGACTAATGCAAAATTAATTCCCATATCAAATAGTGAAAAGACGCGACCGCGATGAACGTCATCGATTGTCGTCTGAATATTGGTATCAGCAGAAATCTTGAGCAACTGTCCTGCGAATGCAAGTACACCGGCAGCAGTAAAGATACTCAGACGCGAATTGCTGAACATCGCAAGATCAGTGACAACGATCCCTCCAACCAGTGCAACGATTGCAGTTCGTTGCAACGTTCGTTGACGCGTTAGCGATCTGTTGTGACCTATCGAAGAATTTTTTAGTAGAAAAGCACTTATGAAAGCGGCAATGAAAGCACCCACAGCAGCGCAACCAGCTGCAATTCCAAAATCCACAACAGATGAACTTGGATTATTGGGATGCCACACAGTTCGAGCAAGGAGCAACGTGCGCACTGTCAGCGATCCAAAAGTAAATCGTTGAAGTAATACAGCAAGCATCGAACGACGAGCGATGTGCTGTTCCTTTAGTTTGTAAATTCCGTCCGCGAGTCCGACAAGAACATTGCGCAGTTTTTCCCGAGATTCTTGCGAACTGGTGTGAGGTCCTAAAAGGTGCTTTGGTCGAATGGATGCTGCAGTGTATGCCGCAATCAGTGCGAGTATCACTCCGCTTGAAATGATGAGCGAGTTTGTTGTGTCATCGTTGCCCGCAAAATGTTGAAAAGTCAGAGCAGTAGTTGCCGCGATTGAGGCACTGGCAGTGCCCAGTGTCGGAAACAAAGCATTCGCATTGACAAGTTGATCGTGACCAACGACATGGGGCAAAGAAGCAGCCAACGATGCTTGCAGGAATCGATTAACACCCAGGCTGACAATAACGAGGCAAGCCAACTGCCAGCTCTCGGCACGACTGGCTACCAAAAACGCTAGACCGATCATCGTGACTGCTCGAACACTGTTGGCAATATAAAGAATGACGCGGCGTTGCCACCGATCGATAAAGACACCCACAAAGGGTCCGATAACCGAGTACGGAATGAGCAAGATGCCAAAAGATAAAGCAATAGCTTGGGAGTTCGCAGCACGTTCGGGCGAGAATAAAACGAAACTCGCTAGGGCAGTTTGGAGCAAGCCATCACCAGCTTGACCAAACACTCGTACCGCTAATAGTCGACGGGCTTCTGCTGGAGCAAAAACAGCCATCACGCGGTTATCTCTCCAAGTCACCGCTCAACTTTAGTCCTTTTACTGAAAAACCCAATAAATTGGGGATTTTCCCGATTTTGCAAACTAATGGCTAAAGCAAAGTTATCGAAAAGTTACCGAAACAAACACAAACGGAACCAAAAACGGGCAAACTCGGACAATAGATTGAAACTGTTGTTAGGAGTTTCCCCGTGTACGCACCCGAACGATACCGCTCTATTGTCGAGCGCGTTGTTGGCTTCGGGCGGGCATCGGTGAACGATCTTGCTGATGACTTGGATGTGACACCGGAAACTATCCGTCGTGATTTGAGCCACCTAGAGCGTCAAGGACTTGTTCGCCGAGTTCATGGCGGTGCAGTGCCGGTCGGTCGTGTGATTCTTGAACCCACTGTTGATTCGCGTAACGCGGTTTTAGTTCCACAAAAGAATGACATCGCTAAAGCTGCACTGGCTGAAATTCCAACCGAAGGCGCTGTCATCGTTGATGCTGGAACCACAACCTCACGTTTGTTAGCAATGATCCCTGATGAATATCAGATCACAGTTATTACAAACTCAGTCGAGCATGCAATGGCACTTGCGAACAAGCCCAACATCAACACGCTTTTGATTGGTGGCCGTGTGCGTACTCGCACACTTGCTTGTGTAGATCAGTGGGCACTCGATGCACTCGGAGGACTTTATGCTGACGTTGCCATCTTGGGTACCAATGGAATTAGCGTCGAACGCGGATTAACAACACCTGACTCGGCAGAAGCTGCAGTAAAGCGCGCAATGCTTAATGCAGCTCGACGCAAAGTTGTCCTTGCTGACCATTCAAAATTTGGTGACGATCATTTTGCGCAGTTCGGATCACTTAGTGATGTTGATGTCGTGATTACTGATAGCGAAACCGATGAGAAGTTTGTCAAAGAGTTAGCGGCATTCGATGTTCCAGTGGTGATCGCATGATCGCAACCGTGACACTCAACCCGAGCATTGATCGACAACTGATGCTTAATCATCTGGCAGTTGGTGAAGTTAATCGTGCTGATCTCAATCACATTCATCCAGGCGGAAAAGGCGTCAATGTTTCGCGAGCATTAAAGAGCTTTGGTGCCGCAACACATGCGCTACTTGTTGGTGCATCGCTGGGTGGCCGTTGGTTTGACGAACAACTCACAGAACTTGGCATTGATCATGAAGTGATCATCACTTCGGGTGTCACACGAAGCAATCTCACAATCGTTGAGGCAAATGGAACTGTAACCAAAATCAATGAACAGGGTTTCTCTATCACGCCTGAGATTTTGGCGGACGTACGTAATGCACTCAGTAATTTAGATCTACAAGATCAGTGGGTGGTGTTTGCCGGTCGTCTCAATTACGGTGCGCCTACAGACACGTACTTACATCTTGCGCAATATGCACGCTCACTTGGTGCACGCGTTGCAGTGGATGCAAGCGATGCCGAACTCGCAAATTCTTTGTGGAGTGACGGACCAGATTTAATTAAGCCCAACCAACATGAACTTGCGTCAATAGTCGGTCGCGAACTAGTGACAATGAACGATGTGATTGATGCCGCGCGCGAAGTTATTGCACGAGGAGTCAAAGCTGTCTTGTGCAGCCTTGGGGCAGATGGAGCTTTGTATATCACGGCCGATTCTGCGGTTCATGCCGAACCAGCTCACCCAGTGAATGGTGTGCCGGTAGGTGCAGGCGACATTATGTTGGCGACATTTCTCGGCGGCGGTGCAAACGTTGACGCTCTTGCCGGTGCTGTGGCGTGGTCAGCTGCTTCCGTTGCATTGCCAGGAACGTCGATCCCAACTCCAGCACAGGCACAAGCAGTCGAAGTATTAGTGCATCACGATCTTGATGCTCAGCGTTCATTGGTCGAGGTGGGTTAACAATGTCAGTTTTTTCAGCCGAGTTGGTCAATCTAGATATGAAAGCAACTGAAAAAGTTGCTGCCATTCGCGAGCTTGCTGAACTAATCGTCGCGAACGGTCGCGGAACTGATGTAGATGCCATTGTTACTGATGTTCTTGCTCGCGATGAACTGGGAACGCCGCAAGTCGAAGGTGTTGCGATTCCTCATGCACGCACGAGTGGAGTGACAACTGCAAGCGTTGCAGTAGGACGTACAACTGGCGTCGTCTTCGATCCAGAAGAGGGACCGGCCACAACCATATTCATGATCTTGGTTCCAGAATCAGCATCGGATGAACACATCGTAATTTTGTCTGGTCTAGCCCGTCGCTTGATGGATCCAGAATTCACTGCGGTACTCCGTAGTGCTACAAGTGCAGATCAGCTCGCTGCTGCGCTTAGTCAAGGAGATGACAACTAAATGAAGATCATTGCGATCACATCATGTGCAACTGGAATTGCACACACCTACATGGCAGCTGAAGCACTCGAACGTGCGGGAAAAGCTGCCGGTCACGAAATGTGGGTTGAGACTCAAGGCGCTGGTGGCTACAAGCCATTAGGCGTAGACGTTATCTCCCAAGCAGACGTCATTATTTTTGCCAATGATGTCGGCATTCGCGACAAGGATCGCTTTGATGGTTGCAAGATTGTCGAAAGTACTCCTAAAGAAGCAATTAAGAATGCAAAAGGCTTAATTGAACAAGCCGAACAATTAGTTTCTGGAAGTTAACAGCTTTCAGATTTGACGCACTAGCAACCCCGCAAGTGTGATCACCTAGAAAGGAACAGCTCGTGAGTGCTGGTACCAATTTGCGCCAGTGGTTAATGACTGGCGTCAGTTACATGATTCCATTTGTTACCGCAGGTGGAATTCTCATCGCCCTAGGTTTCATGATCTCAGGCGACCCTGCTGGATTCACCGGCATCCAAATTAATGACGCACTCAGCGGCGCCATTACCGATGCATCTGGTGCTTCTACAGATCTAGAAATGAAGTTGCGTATTGGCGCTCTGGTTTTCCAGCTAGGTGCTGCTCTATTCGGCTTCTTGCTTCCAGTCCTAGCTGGTTACATTGCCTTCGGCATTGCTGACCGTCCAGGTCTTGTCCCCGGTTTCTTGGCCGGTGCTCTTGCTGGTGGCGTTGGCGCCGGCTTCCTTGGCGCAATGGTCGGCGGTCTTCTTGCCGGTTTCGTTGCTCGATGGATCTCCGAACGAAATGTTCCAAGTGCACTTCGCAGCATCATGCCGATTGTTGTGAACCCACTCTTGAGCTCAATCGTTGTTGGTCTAGCCATGATCTTCGTTGTTCGCACAATTGTTAAGCCAATCAACACCGGTCTAACAAACTGGCTGAACAACCTAGGTGGCGGCTCGCTCGTTGTTCTAGGCATCGTCCTTGGTTTGATGATGGCATTCGACATGGGTGGTCCACTTAACAAGGTTGCTTACACCTTCGCAACCGCTGGCATCGTCAGCGCTGCAAAGGCAGGCATCACACCTGATAGCTCAAACAACTCGGCTTACATTGCAATGGCCGCAGTTATGGCTGCAGGTATGACACCTCCATTAGGTCTTGCACTTGCAACCGTTCTTCGCAAGAAGCTCTTCTCAGATGCTGAAATCGAAAACGGTAAGGCAGCTTGGGTACTTGGCGCATCATTCATCACTGAAGGTGCTATCCCATTCGCAGTAGTTGATCCACTGCGCGTGATCCCAAGCTTGATGGTTGGTTCAGCTGCTGCTGGTGCAACTATCGCCTTGACTGGTGCAACTCTTAACGCTCCACACGGTGGCATCTGGGTTCTTCCGCTAATTGGTAACCCACTTGCATTCCTTGCAGCGTTGGTTGTTGGTACCGTCGTAACTGCAGCTGCAGTTATCGCGGCCAAGAGTTCCCGTAAGGAAGTTGCTGCTGCGTAAGCATTAGCAATCCTGAGTGAATACTCGAGGTGCCCCATCGCTCGCCATGAGTGATGGGGCACCATACTCCAAGTAAGAATGTGTCAGTACAAGAAAGAAGTGAGAACATGCCAAGTGAAGTTGTTACCGTTGCAAGCGCCGTTGGGTTACATGCTCGACCAGCTTCACTTCTCATCAAGGCTGCGGCTGCAGCTGGTGTGCCAGTGACAATTGGTCGTGTTGGCGAGACACCAGTAAATGCTGCAAGCATGTTGTCAGTATTGGCACTAGGCGCCAAGCATGGCGAGCAAGTTGAAATCACTGTTGCCGATGGCGACAATGCTGATTCAATCTTGGCTGGCCTTGTCGAGATCGTTTCGACAAATCACGACGCATAACTATGTCGCTTTCCGGGATTGGTGTTTCGCCAGGTGTCGTCGTTGGTGAAGTCCACCGCATCGTTCACGTTAATGTGACCGTTCCTGTTCCAGGAACTCTGGCCACAGTCCTGACCGCACTCAATGATGTCGCTAGTGATCTTGAGCAGCGTGCAGAACACATTGATCTTGAAATTGCCAAAGAAGTATTGTCAGCGCAAGCCATGATTGCGCGCGATCCTTCTTTGGAAGAAGCACTGTCAGGCTTATTGGTTTCTGATACCAACTATGCAGATGTTCGCCCTGCAATCAATGAAGCCTTTGCAGGCTTTCGAAACGCACTTCTATCGCTAGGCGGATACTTTGCAGAGCGCGTCGCTGATCTAGATGAAATTGCACAACGCACTGTAGTTCGCCTCAGTGGACTTGAAGTAGCGGATGTTGCCCTGACTAAGCCAAGTATTGTCATTGCCGAAGATCTCACGCCAGCAGATACTGCGGCGCTCGATCTCAATTTCGCTTTGGCACTAGTTGTTGAAAAGGGTGGACCAACGAGTCACACGGCAATTGTTGCGCGTGGACTTGGCATCCCTGCAATCGTTGGTTGCGCAGGAGCACTTGAGATTGCCGCAAGCACACAGGTACTTGTTGATGGTCGTGATGGAGTCGTACTGGTTGAGCCAAGTGACGATGAGATTGCAACTCGTCAAAATCGTGAAGCGCTATTGCGAGTACGAGCTGATTCGGTATCTGGTCCAGGCCGACTGGCTGACGGTACACCGATCCTATTGATGGGCAATGCAGGAAATGAATCAGATGCGCTTTCAGCTGTCGCAGTAGGTGCCGAAGGCATTGGATTATTTCGAACTGAACTCCTATTTCTTGATCGACAAACCGAACCATCTGTCGATGATCAAGTGCTTATGTATCGAGCAGTATTCGACGCATGTGATGGCCGCAAAGTAATTGTTCGCACCTTGGATGCCGGAAGTGATAAGCCAGTTCCGTTCCTTAACGCAATGGACGAAGAGAACCCAGCATTAGGTGTTCGAGGTTGGCGTCTGACTCGAATTGCTGATGATGTTCTTGATCGTCAACTTCAGGCAATTGGAATCGCGGCTAGCCAAAGTGCTGCTGAAGTGTGGGTCATGGCACCCATGATTGATACTCCACAAGAGGCAGCTCAATTTGCTAGTCGAGCCCGATCACATGGAATCTCACAAGTTGGTGTCATGATCGAGACGCCAGCCGCAGCGCTGCTTGCAGACAAAGTTTTAGCCGAAGTTGATTTTGCAAGCTTAGGTACTAACGACCTCACACAATATGTAATGGCCGCCGATCGTTTGGACTCACGACTTAGTGACCTCACATCCTCGTGGCATCCAGCGGTACTTCGTGCGATCGCACTTGCTGCGCAGGCTGCACAAGAACAAGGTAAACCAATTGGTGTGTGTGGCGAATCAGCAGCGAACCCAAAACTCGCAGCTGTCTTGCTTGGAATTGGAGTGACAAGTTTGTCAATGGCACCTTCGGCTCTAGCTGAAGTGCGAGGCTATCTTGCTGGACTTGATCTCGCTGCGTGCCACAAGGCTGCGCAAGCTGCGTTGAACGCAACATCTGCCGATGATGCAAGGCAGCAAGTCACCGCAATTCTTGGTGACTAAAGCGCGGGATTCGCGGCGCGACCTTCAGTACTTATCAACACAACTACCGAGTCGTTTGTAATCCCGAGTGCTTCACGACGTTCACTCGAATTCAAGGCTTGACGTACACCAGCAAGTGTTGCTGCACCGCAAGGACCCGAATCAATATTGAGCTCATGCAGAGTGTGAAGTGCTTCGCGAGTTTGTTCATCAGTGAGGGCAACTGCTGCATCAACGCCAGCGTGATGAAATGGCCACGAGTCACTAGATGGCGTTCCGCAGTTCATGCCTGACATGATTGTGACACCGGTATCAACTGAGGTGAGCACTCCGCGAGTGAGTGATTGCAACACGCAGTCAGCAACAACTGGTTCAACACTGAGTACCGATGGAGCGCAATCAACGCGGCTGCGATAGTGCGCAACAACTGAATGAAGGAATGAACCAACGCCAACGGGAACGGCAACAAGGTTTGCCGGATAAGCATCTATGGCACGAAGTTGCTCATCAATTTCGACGCACAATGTTGTGTAGCCTTCGATAATCCATTCTGGAATATCGGTGTAACCATCCCACGACATGTCTTGGACGTGAATGGCAGTCGGTAACCCTGACGTAATTTCTTTGGCGCGGTCAACTGCTTCGTCATAGGTACAGTCCAAGACCGTGACATGCGCTCCTTCGCCTCTCACATTCGCGATGGCCAGATCACTGACACCGCGTGGAATCACGATATGACTTTCCAATCCCAGTTGTGCAGCCATGTGAGCAACAGCTCGTCCATGATTACCATCTGTGGCAGCAACAAGAGCAGGCGCGTTATGACGATCAATTGCAGCATTCACATCGGCTAACGAGGTTGGTTGTGAACCATTAGTGAGTGCTTGAGCAACGGCCCACGATGCTCCAAGAATCTTAAAAGCAGCGAGATTGAGTCGGGCTGACTCGTCTTTAATAAAGACGCGACCAATGCCTAGTTCGCGTGCAATGGTAGGCAACTCGATGAGTGGTGTGTATTCATAGTTCGGCAGACTCTGATGAAAAGCACTTACAGAGTCTGATGGCGCTGCACACCTCCAACTGCGTGCTTGCGGATGTGAGTACCACGTCATGAAAGAAGTGTAAGTGAATGACAATGGGCCAGACCGTAATGGTCTGGCCCATTGTTAAAGGAGCATTAGTGGCTATTACTAGCCAGCGATGAAGTCTTCGACCTCACGCTTGCACTTTGCATCGTCATACTGAACCGGTGGGCTCTTCATGAAGTAACTTGATGCTGAAAGGATTGGTCCACCGATGCCACGATCCTTAGCGATCTTGGCAGCGCGCAGGGCATCAATGATGACGCCAGCTGAGTTTGGTGAATCCCATACTTCGAGTTTGTATTCAAGGTTCAAAGGAACATCGCCGAATGCGCGACCTTCGAGACGAACGAACGCCCACTTGCGATCATCCAACCAAGCAACGTAGTCGCTTGGACCGATGTGAACGTTGCGAGCACCGAGATCGTGCTTAAGTTGTGAGGTGACTGACTGAGTCTTTGAAATCTTCTTTGATTCCAAACGATCGCGTTCCAACATGTTCATGAAGTCCATGTTTCCGCCAACGTTTAGTTGGTAGGTGCGATCGACAATTACGCCACGATCTTCAAAAAGTTTTGCAAGAACGCGGTGGGTGATTGTTGCACCAACTTGGCTCTTGATGTCGTCGCCAACAATTGGCACGCCTGCATCTTCAAATTTCTTGGCCCACGTTGGGTCTGATGCAATGAAGACTGGAAGTGCATTGACGAACGCAACGTTGGCATCGATTGCACATTGTGCGTAGTACTTTGCAGCTTGTTCTGAACCAACTGGCAAATAGCAAACGAGAACATCGACCTTGGCATCCTTAAGTGCCTGCACGATGTCGACTGGCTGCTCGTCTGATTCAACAATCATTTCGCGGTAGTACTTACCAAGACCATCGAATGTGTGACCACGCTGAACTGTCACACCTGTTGGTGGAACATCGCTGATCTTGATGGTGTTGTTCTCACTTGCAAAGATAGCTTCGGAAAGATCTTGACCGACCTTCTTTGCATCCACATCGAATGCAGCAACGAACTTTACGTCGCGCACGTGATACTTACCGAACTGAACGTGCATCAAGCCAGGGACTTGCTGGTCTGGATTTGCGTCCTTGTAGTACTCAACGCCTTGTACGAGTGACGCAGAACAGTTACCTACGCCAACGATGGCTACTCTAATTTCATTCACTTCGCGATGCTCCTTTAGTGTCAGTGAATTTCTTACTGTTTCCTGTATGAAGAATTTTCTTCAGTCAAGAAGTTTTAGGTTGTGACTTGTCCGCGTTCGGACACGTCAGTGTTGGCGATACCGCCGGCTTCTTCACGCGAGATCAAATCGCCAAGCCACGCGACTTCGCGTTCCATAGCGTCCAAACCATGCTGTTGAAGTTCAAGTGTGTAGGCATCAAGACGCTCACGACCTTTAGCAAGATTGCTTCGCATCTGATCGAGACGATCTTCGAGACGGCGACGGCGACCTTGCAAGATGTGCAAACGCGCATCAGGTGCAGTTTGCCCAAAGAGTGCAATACGAACGGCAAAGATTTCGTCATCCCACGAGCCGGCGCCATCGTCAGCTACAAGTGAGTTGAAGTAGTCGACACCAGCTGGTGTCATGGCATACACAATACGATTTCGCTTTGGATACACAGTTGATGGATTTACATCTTGTTCGGCGATAAATCCGCGCTGAACCAGTGATTTCAAAGTTGGATAAAGCGCACCGTATGAAATTGTCGTGAATAGACCCAGCACCGAAACCAGACGTTTGCGCAGTTCGTAGCCATGTTGTGGGCTCTCAGAAA
>CAITJH010000026.1 GCA_903892635.1 uncultured Actinomycetes bacterium
GTGTCACTTATTGCAATTCCGTTAAGCATGTTTGCCTCACTGCGCATTGCCAAACGTTCCCAGCGAGAATTTATCGAACAGTGGTCTTGGACTGGCAAGCTCAACGGGCACGTTGAAGAGATGCATACTGGCCATGCGCTAGTCAAAGTGTTTGGACATCGCGAGCAAGCAATCGCTGATTTTTCTACGATGAATGAAAAGCTTTATGAATCGAGCTTTAAAGCTCAATTCATGTCCGGCCTGATACAGCCAGTCACCAACTTCATCTCAAACTTGATTTATGTGGCGATCTCGGTCATTGGCGGTTACCGAGTCGCGACTGGCTCAATGACTCTCGGCGATGTTCAAGCATTCGTTCAATACTCTCGTCAGTTCGGAATGCCACTTTCGCAAATTGCAGGTTTGATGAACCTTGCCCAATCAGGTGTTGCATCGGCGGAGCGTGTATTTGAGTTGCTTGATGCACAGGAACAAGAACCTGAGACACAAGAGCCCGTGTCAATCGGGCGCGTTCAAGGAAAGATCGAATTCCAGAATGTGTCGTTCCGATACTCCCCTGATGTTCCGCTGCTTGAAAACTTCTCGCTAACCGTAGAGCCAGGACATACGGTGGCCATTGTTGGGCCGACCGGTGCCGGCAAAACAACGTTGGTCAATCTCATGATGCGCTTCTATGACATCAATGCGGGAAAAATCTTGCTCGATGATATTGATATCCGTGACATGACACGCGATCAATTGCGCTCACAATTTGGAATGGTTCTCCAAGACACATGGTTATTCACGGGCACAATGAGCGAAAATATTGGTTACGGCACGAACTCACCAACACAAGATGACATTGTCAAGGCTGCATCGGCTGCGAGTGTCGATCATTTGATTCGTGCGTTGCCTGATGGCTATGACTCGTTACTGACTGATGACAACTCGACCGTTTCTGCCGGAGAACGTCAGTTACTTACAATAGCTCGCGCTTTTACAGCCGATCCAGCAGTATTGATCCTCGATGAAGCAACTAGTTCCGTGGATACCCGAACTGAGATTTTGGTGCAAAAGGCCATGTCTAACTTGCGCAAGAATCGAACTGCTTTTGTGATTGCGCATCGCCTATCAACCATTAAGGATGCCGACACCATTTTGGTTATGAACGCCGGCAACATTGTTGAACGTGGAAACCACACTGAACTTATGGCCGCCAAAGGTTTCTACTTTGACCTCTATTCAAGCCAGTTTTCAGGGGCAGCGTTAGACGGGTCACATCACGACTAAGTCCCTGAAACATAGGCTTTGTGTGAGATAGAGTTTCCCTAATTCACCACTGCAACAAATAGGGAGACCTCGATGTCCCAGATTCAGATCCGCAAAATTGTTACCTACGTAGAAGAAACCCGCATCGAAGGTGGCAAGGCGGCCGAAACCCCCCTGAAGATGTTCGCAGTTGCCGCAGTCCTACAGAACCCATGGGCTGGTCGAGGATTCGTCGAGGACCTCAAACCTGAAATCCACGATCTTGCTCCTCAGCTTGGCGAAATTTTGACCGCTGAAATTTTGAAATTAACTGGTGGTGGCGACAAAGTCGAGGGTTACGGCAAAGCAGCAGTCGTTGGAACTTCTGGCGAAGTTGAACATGCATCGGCGCTTATTCACACTCTTCGCTTTGGCAATCATTTCCGCAAGGCCGTGGGTGCAACTAGCTACCTGTCATTCACTAACATTCGAAGCGGCCCAAATTGTTCAATCCAAATTCCCTTGATGCATAAAATGGATGAAGGCGCACGCTCGCATTACCTAACAATTGCATTCTCGATTGTTGATGCTCCCGGTCCAGATGAAATTGTGGTTGCACTGGGTGCCTCAATTGGTGGCCGTCCTCATCACCGGATTGGTAATCGCTACCAAGACCTCGAAGAACTCGGCGATAACCAGAGCTAATCTCTGCAACTTGCTATGACCGCCTCCTACTCCTTGCCACAAGCATCAGCGTCGGGCATGACCGACCAAGGTACGGCATGGAGTCGATTCGGAAACCCACGTGCACATTCGCCAATCGTGCTGATTCACGGCGTGGGTATGCAACAGGCATATTGGGCGCCTCAAGTTAACGAGCTGAGTAGCGAATTCGAAGTTGTCACTTATGACATGTGGGGTCACGGAGGCACACCTGCTAAAGCGGAGGCAACCTCTTTGCACGACTTCACGGACCAACTCATTGGTCTACTTGATGAACTGGCAATTGAACGCACGCACTTAGTTGGGCATTCAATGGGTGCGCTTGTAGCGCTTGACTGCGCGATCAACCATTCTTCTCGTGTGCCCTCAGTAACTTTGCTCAATGCCGTTTTTGATCGCACTGACGAACAGCGTGCTCCTGTCATTCGGCGAGCAAAAGATCTTGCAGACAACGGCGTTATGAAGATAGATCAAACGCTTGAGCGATGGTTTGGACTGCCAAGTCAAACGCTTTATCCCGAAGCAGAAGCACTATGTCGTCGACTACTCGAAAGTGTTAATCCTTCTGGATACGCGAATGCATACATGGTCTTTGCAACCGCCGATGATGCTCAGGTCACGACTTTGTCGCACTTAGCGGTCCCAGCCACATTCGCTACGGGTGAAGGTGATCCGAATTCCACACCGACCATGTCACACACGATGGCCGAAATCGCACCTCACGGTAGCGCCGTTATTCTTAGCGACCATCGTCACATGATGAGTCTGACGGCACCCTCAAATGTCACAGACATCATTCGCAAAACTGTTCTCAAAGCCGACTCGGGAGGTCACCAATGAAGTTCTCTATCTTTCATCAAGTAGAGCGTTATGACGACAGTATTTCTCACCGTCAACTTCAAGAGGAACTCAAAGACATCACGCTTCAGGCAGAGGCTGGCGGCTTTGACAAAGTATGGATTGGTGAACACCACGGTATGGAATTCACCGTGTCCCCCAATGCGTTCATCTCGTTGGCGTACTTGGCAAGCATTACATCGACCATTCGCCTTGGTACCGGAACAGTGATCGCACCGTTCTACAATCCAATTCGCCTTGCCGGCGAAATTGGACAACTTGACGTGATGAGCAATGGTCGTCTGGAAGTCGGAATTGCTCGAGGTGCATACAACTTCGAATACGACCGCCAGTTCCCCAACCAAGAGAAGTTCACAGGAGAAACCCGTAAGGCTGATCTCGCTTGGGATGCTGGCTTACGCATGCGTGAATTAGTTCCAGCTACCCAAAAAGTGCTAGAAGGAAACTACGCACACGAAGGCACGTACTTCCAGTTCCCTACTTCAACCGCGGTACCGCGCCCGATACAACAGCCATATCCCCCAATGTGGATTGCTGCTCGGGATCCCAACACGCACGCTTTTGCCGTTGCTAATAACTGCAATGTCCAAGTGACTCCACTATCTATGGGTGATGGCGAAGTTGAAAATTTGATGGAGAAATTTAAATCAGCCTGCGCTGAGCATCCTGACAAACCACGACCCGATGTAATGGTTTTGATGCATGCCTATTGCGCCGAAACTGAAGAAGAACTTCAAGAGGGTGCACGTAACATTGAAGAGTTCTTCCATTACTTCATGAAGTGGTTCAAAGACGATCGCCCGATTGACATGGGTCAGATTGAACCAGTGACAGAAGAAGAACGTGCAGCCAACCCCCAATACTCCGCCCAAGTGATGCGCAAGAACATGCTTATCGGAACGCCTGCAGAAATCATTGAACGCCTCAAGAAGTTTGAAGCACTTGGTTACGATGAATTCAGCATTTGGCTTGATAGTCATATGAACTACGAACAAAAGCGCAAGAGTGTGCAACTGTTCATCGATCACGTTTTGCCAGCGTTCAAGAAATAGAGGGTGACATGTCGCTTCGGACTTTCCAGCAATACATCAACGGCACATTCGAAGATGCGGCGAAGAGCTTCGAGAGTCTTAATCCTGCAACGGGCCAGGCGTGGGCGATCATTCCTGAGGCTTCTGCCAGCGACGTGGATCGTGCTGTAACCGCGGCACATAATGCGTTGCACAACAGCGAATGGGCGTCACTTCATGCCGGACAACGCGCAAAACTCCTACTGAAGCTTGCGGACTTAATGGTCGAGAACAACGACCTTCTTGCTGAGATCGAGACAACCGATACCGGAAAGATCCGTCGCGAGACAAAGTCTCAGGTGCTCTACATTGCTGAGTACTACCGCTATTTTGCTGGGCTGGCCGACAAACTCGTTGGACACCACATGCCAATCGACAAGCCCGACATGGAGGCATACACAATCCGCGAACCAATCGGAGTTGTTGCTGCGATCGTGCCATGGAATTCTCAAATGTTTCTTACTGCAGTCAAACTTGCACCAGCTCTTTCTGCGGGATGCACAGTTGTGTTGAAGGCCTCTGAAGATGCACCTGCACCTATGTTGGAGTTTGCACGTTTAGTCCATGAGGCTGGCTTTCCAGCAGGAGTCGTCAATGTCGTCACCGGATTTGGTGATGAAGCTGGCAAAGCGCTGACCACTCACCCACTCGTGAATCGCATCGCCTTTACCGGCGGACCTGGCACAGCAAAACATATTGTGCGAAATTCTGCGGAGAACTTGGCCGTGACATCACTTGAACTCGGCGGAAAATCGCCAGTCATCGTGTTTGCAGATGCCGACATAGATTCTGCGGCGAATGCCATCGTGAGTGGAATCTTTGCAGCCACAGGACAGAGTTGTGTTGCTGGCTCCCGTTTGATGGTGCATTCAAGCGTGCATGACGAACTCGTAGACAAACTTGTTGAGAAAGCTCGCCGAATAGTCATCGGTGATCCACAGAGTTTGGATACTGAAATGGGTCCGCTCGCGACGAATCGACAACTTGCCAACATACATTCACTTGTTGAAAGAAGTGTGGCCGATGGAGGCAAAGTTCTTACAGGCGGCAAACAACCTGACGGATTCACAGGTAACTATTACGAACCAACGGTCATTGATTGCATCTCGCCTGCAACCGCATGTGTACAGGAAGAACTATTTGGTCCAATCCTGAGCGTGCTGACATTCGATACCGAAGATGAGGCTGTGGCACTCGCAAATGACTCGAAGTACGGCCTCGCAAGCGGAGTGTTTACTAAGGACCTAGGAAGAGCGCATCGCATGATTCGTCGCATCAAGGCCGGAATCGTGTGGGTGAATACCTACCGAGCCATCAGCCCAATGATGCCCTTTGGCGGCTATGGCCAGAGCGGCTACGGACGCGAAGCGGGCGCAGAATCAATCTTGGATTACACCAGAACTAAATCGGTATGGATCAATACGAGTGAAGCACCTATCAGTGATCCATTCATCATGCGCTAAGACCTCTTGACCACGCTGGATTTCAAAGTATTGACGAACTTACTCGTCACAATAAAGTAAAGTCACATCTTGGGGGCCATTTGACTAAGGACAAGGCATGCCTAAATTCAGTACGAGCTTCCGAAATACCACCACTCGCTTTGCCTTGGTTATGGTCGCAACGCTCATCGCCACTTCCGTTCCCGCTCGCGCAACATCCCAAGTTGTTTCTACAAAGCCCGTGCACATCAAAGCAAAAGGCATTTCAATTCAACAACCAGTTACTGATGACTGGACCTACGACGCTGGCTCGGATTGCACGAACATCGACGTAAAGTTGGCGAATTCAACCGGCAAAACAATCGTCGTAAAAGTTTCGTTACGTGCCTTTTGGGGATTCAAAGACACGACCTACACCGGATCACCGCTTGTTCAAATTGATGCACATTCTGCGACGGATCTGCCACTAGGTTGCATTCCAGGCGAAGTGCACGTCGTTGCAAACAGTGGAATAGTTCTGACTGGAAGCATTACAAAAAAGACACTATCAACTTTCAACTTCTCGAAAATCAAGTTTCCAGCAGGCGTCAAGCGTCTGCCAATTAACTTGACGAGCATTATGTACAACCCCATCACACGAACAACTGACGTACTGCTCTCTGCCACAGATTCAGTTCCTGGCAGCGTCTTACGACTCAAGAACATTAAAATCAACGGCAAGAAGGTTACCCACAACCTCTATGAATTTACCTTTCCAATAAATTTTGAAGTCTCAACCACCATTTCAGATACCAATCCACCAACTTATGCTGTGGTTTTGGCAAACATCAAAGGAAACGTGGTCACCGGCCGCCACTTTAAGGTAACGGGAACTGTAATTCGCGAACCTGCAACTATTTTGAATCAAACTTTCACAGTTCAACACAATCCACAGCCAATATCCGAATTTAGTATCCCGGATCCAGCTGGCTGGAAATACGACGCCGCAACAAACACAACAACCGTGTGGAATTGGCTGCCGAAAGAAAGCGATAACTCCGGTTACGACCTGAGCAATCTTCAACTCTCGACCACAGACGCTGCCGGTAACCCGTTAACTCGAACAAGTGCACAAACAATGGTTCACATGACTGGAGCCCAAGGCATGGCAGTTGATTTGTTTACGCTTCCGGGCGACTGGCGCAGCAAGCATCCAGCAGTCACCGTATTGGGAAACCTGGATTACCTTCCCAATTAAGACTTCTTGACCACGCTAGATTTCAACATCATTGAGCCAAAACCGTCAACTTTGGCATCAATATCGTGACCGTCTACTGGCTCTATCAATCGAATGTTGCGCACTTTCGTGCCCACTTTGATAGACGTAGGGCTTCCCTTCACTTTTAAATCCTTGACGATCGTGACATTATCGCCATCAACGAGAACGTTGCCAACTGAATCTTTAACCACGCGGTCTACAGAAGTGTTCTCGGTGGCTTCTGAATCTGCATTGAACTCGTGAGCACATTCAGGGCAGATAAGAATTGCACCCATTTCATAAACAAACTCACTCGAACACTTTGGGCATGATGGCAATTCAGGCATGTTTCGATAGTAGCAATGCACTTGTAGCGAACAAGGCACGTGTCAGGTGGGCACCAACACCATCCGATAAACTATTGGGGTTAGGGGCGGTAGCTCAGTCGGTCAGAGCATCGGACTCATAATCCGTGGGTCGTGGGTTCGAGCCCCACCCGCCCCACCGTTAAA
>CAITJH010000027.1 GCA_903892635.1 uncultured Actinomycetes bacterium
CCCGATAGCGTGTCGGCTTGGTCGTGCGCTAGACTCAAACACAGTTCAAGAAACGCCATCCTTTAACACCAGTCCCGTGAGGCTGGAAAGGAGGGAAAAAGATGACGCACGATATTGAACAAGCACCGCGCGACAGTCGAGTCGTTCTAGATTCCGACGATATTTCCCGCGCACTTACTCGCCTCGCTCACGAAGTTGTAGAGCGAACTCATGGCGCAAAGAATCTCACGCTGATGGGCATACCGACTCGTGGCGCTGATTTAGCAGTCCGGCTTGCTGACAAGATTCAACAAATCCAAGGCACGGCCGTGCCGGTTGGAGCCCTTGACATCACGATGTATCGCGATGATCTTCGGATGCGTCCAGCCCGAGCACTGCAACCAACGACTATTCCAACCGAAGGAATCGAAGGGCGTCTGGTTATTTTGGTTGACGATGTGTTGTTTTCTGGTCGCACAATTCGATCGGCTCTCGATGCTTTGAGTGAACATGGCCGCCCACAAGCAGTACAACTTGCAGTGCTAGTTGATAGAGGGCATCGCGAGCTACCGATTCGTGCTGATTATGTTGGCAAGAACTTGCCCACATCTAAGAGCGAGTCAGTACATGTGAAGCTTTCTGAACGTGACGGAATTGATCAAGTAACGATTGAACAGGCAAGCTCATGAAGCATTTATTGAGTGCAACAGACTTAACTCGCGACAGTGCCATAACAATTCTTGATACCGCTTCACAATTGGCGGCTGCGACTGCTCAAGGTGTAGGAAAACTTCCACCCTTGCGTGGACGTACAGTCGTCAATTTGTTTTATGAAGATTCAACGCGAACGCGAACTTCATTTGAAGCAGCAGCTAAACGTCTATCGGCTGACGTCATTAATTTTTCAGCAAAGGGCTCAAGCGTGTCCAAAGGCGAGAGCCTGAAAGACACTGCGCTGACGTTAGAAGCGATGGGTGCGGATGCGGTTGTTATTCGCCATCACAGCAGTGGCGCGCCACATCGCCTTGCAAACTCGGGTTGGATTTCCGGCGGGGTAGTTAACGCCGGTGATGGAACCCATGAACATCCCACTCAGGCATTGCTTGACGCCTACACGCTTCGTCGTCACCTTCGCGACAATAACGGCGACCTATCGGGTGTCAAAGTCGCCATTGTTGGAGATGTGTTGCACAGTCGAGTCGCTCGCTCAAATGCGATTTTGCTCCAAACTCTTGGTGCATCGGTGCGACTTGTTGGCCCGCCAACACTCTTGCCGTTCGGCGTTGAAACGTGGGGCTGTGAAGTCTCTTATGACTTAGATGGGGCTCTCGATGACGTCGACGCGGTGATGATGCTTCGGGTTCAACGTGAGCGGATGAATGCAGCGTATTTTCCGTCAGCTCACGAGTACAGCAATCGCTATGGACTTAATTCGGCTCGCGCTGCACGTATGCCAGAGCATGCAATTGTTATGCATCCTGGGCCGATGAATCGTGGCATGGAAATCACTGCTGATGTTGCGGACTCTAAGCGTTCAGTGATTGTGGAACAAGTTTCTAATGGTGTGAGTGTGCGTATGGCAGTGCTCTATCTGTTACTCGGCGGAACGGAAGGAACAGCATGACAAGTTACGTCATAACTGGCGGATCGCTTCTTGGGGAAGAAGTAGCGGACTTGCTGATCGACGAAGGCGTGATTCGCGAAATCGGAAAGAACCTCAAAGGTGACGTTGTCGTTGATGCAGCTGGCTGTGTCGTTTTACCAGGACTCGTAGACCTTCACACTCACTTGCGCGAACCAGGTCGTGAAGATGCTGAAACAGTTCTCAGTGGCAGTCGTGCTGCTGCCAAGGGCGGATTCACGTGTGTGCATGCCATGGCAAACACAAATCCAGTTGCTGATTCAGCCGGAGTTGTTGAGCAGGTATGGCGCCTTGGACGCGAAGCTGGTCTAGTCGAGGTGCGACCAGTTGGCGCAGTAACGATGGGGCTGGCTGGTCAGAATCTCGCTGAACTTGGCGCAATGGCTGATAGTGCTGCAGCGGTTCGGGTATTTAGCGACGATGGTAAGTGTGTTTACGATGCTGCGATCATGCGTCGCGCATTGGAGTATGTCAAAGCTTTCGATGGAGTCATTGCTCAGCATGCTCAAGAACCACGTTTAACCGAAGATGCTCAAATGAACGAGGGCATTGTGTCTAGCAAGTTAGGACTTGCGGGCTGGCCAGCTGTTGCTGAAGAAGCAATAATCGCTCGCGATGTGCTTCTGGCACAGCACGTTGGCGCTCGACTGCATGTGTGCCATTTGTCGACTGCCGGAAGTGTTGACATCATTCGCTGGGCTAAAGCACGTGGTATTAATGTGACGGCCGAAGTTACTCCACATCACTTGTTCTTCACCGACGATGTTGTGGAATCCTATGATCCGATTTACAAAGTTAATCCGCCACTTCGTACTGCCGCTGACGTTGAAGCAGTCCGAGCCGGATTGGCCGATGGCACGATTGACATCGTTGCTACCGACCACGCTCCTCATCCGAGTGAGGACAAAGACTGCGAATGGTCTGCGGCTGCATTCGGTATGACTGGGTTAGAAAGTGCATTAGCAATTGTGAACGCCACTATGGTTCGCACCAAGGCAATGAGTTGGGCACAAGTTGCCGATCGTATGTCGTTTGCACCTGCGCAAATTGGCAAGGTGAATACTCAAGGTCAAGCACTCGCTGTGGGTAATCCTGCCAACATCGTGGTGTTCAATCCAGATGTTGAACTTGAGGTCGTGCCTTCCCAATCTGTAAGCGGTAGCCGAAATACTCCGTATGGTGGACACACACTTCCGGGACAAGTTGTTGCAACATTTTTTGCTGGTAAGCCAACAGTTCTAGAAAGTGAATTGGTATGACGAACGCAGTTTTGGTCCTCGAAGATGGACAAGTTTTTGATGGCCAGGCGTATGGTGCCGTCGGCAAGACTTTCGGTGAGGCTGTGTTCGCCACTGGTATGACTGGCTACCAAGAAACAATTACTGATCCTTCATATTGCGGGCAAGTAGTTATGCAGACCGCTCCTCACATCGGCAACACTGGGTGGAATGACGAAGACGACGAATCAAAGCAGATTTGGGTCGCTGGCTATGTGGTGCGCGATCCTGCGCGCCGAGTATCAAACTGGCGCGCGAAGCGAAGCTTGGATGAGGAACTTGAATCACAAGGCATCGTCGGCATCAGCGGTATTGATACGCGTGCCTTAACTCGCCACTTGCGCGAGCACGGTGCAATGCGCGTAGGTATTTTTAGTGGCGAGGCCGCACAAAAGCCGGTTGCGTCGTTGTTGGATGAAGTTCGAGCAGTTCCAGAGATGGAAGGCGCCAGTTTCTCGGAAACTGTCTCGACCAAAGAGGCATACATCGTGCCAGCAATAGGTGAAAAGAAATTTCAAGTTGCTGCCTTAGATCTTGGCATTAAGTCGATGACACCACACTTGATGGCTCAACGTGGAATTGAAGTACATGTTGTTCCATCAACTATCTCAGCTGATGAATTACTAGAGCGTGGTCGCGATGGAGTATTCGTTTCCAATGGTCCTGGTGATCCTGCCACTGCACAACACGCTGTTGCGCTTGTCAAGGCAACTTTGGAAGCTAAGCGAGCATTTTTCGGAATCTGCTTTGGCAATCAAATTCTGGGTCGTGCACTTGGATTTGGAACCTACAAATTGCGCTACGGACATCGTGGAATTAACCAGCCGGTAATGGATCGCACAACTGGCAAAGTTGAAGTCACGGCACACAACCATGGCTTTGCCGTCGACGCGCCAATTGATCGTGATTCAGAAACGCCATTCGGTCGAGTTCGGGTGAGCCATGTGTGCTTAAACGACGATGTTGTTGAAGGCCTCGAATGTCTTGATGTTCCAGCCTTTAGTGTTCAGTACCACCCTGAGGCTGCTGCTGGCCCTCACGATTCGGCCTATTTGTTTGATCGTTTTGTTGAAGTTATGGAAGGTACTCGCTAATGCCACGTCGTACAGACATCAAGTCGGTCATGGTGATCGGCTCAGGACCAATTGTTATTGGTCAGGCCTGCGAGTTTGATTACTCGGGTACGCAAGCTTGCCGCATTCTTAAAGCTGAAGGCCTGCGTGTGATCTTGGTTAACAGTAACCCCGCGACGATCATGACCGATCCTGAGTTTGCTGATGCCACATACATTGAACCGATTACACCAGAAATAGTTGCCAGCATTATTGAGCGCGAACGTCCTGATGCTTTGCTTCCAACCCTTGGTGGGCAAACGGCCTTGAATACTGCAATGTCGCTTCACCACAATGGCGTACTTGAAAAATTCAATGTGGAACTTATTGGCGCAAACGTTGAGGCCATCGAGCGCGGCGAAAACCGTGAACAGTTCAAGGCGATTGTTGAATCCATAGGTGCAGAGAGCGCACGATCCCATGTGTGTCACACAATGCAGGACTGCCTTGAGGGTGTCAAAGACTTGGGTTATCCAGTTGTTGTTCGACCGTCGTTCACAATGGGCGGTGCAGGTTCAGGTATTGCGTATAACGAAGAAGATTTGCATCGCATCGCTGGAGCTGGACTTCAGGCGAGTCCAACCACTGAGGTGTTGCTTGAGGAGTCCATCATTGGCTGGAAAGAATACGAACTTGAATTGATGCGTGACCACAAAGACAACGTAGTCGTCGTGTGTTCCATCGAGAACTTGGACCCAATGGGTGTCCACACAGGTGATTCGATCACAGTTGCTCCTTCGTTAACTTTGACAGATCGTGAATTCCAACGGTTGCGTGATCTCGGCATTCAAATCATTCGTGAAGTTGGAGTGGATACGGGCGGCTGCAATATTCAGTTTGCGATCAATCCAGATAACGGCCGCATCATTGTCATCGAAATGAACCCACGTGTATCACGGTCATCAGCACTTGCCAGCAAGGCAACAGGCTTCCCAATTGCAAAAATTGCCGCACGCCTAGCAATCGGATACACACTTGATGAGATTCCTAATGACATCACGCGGGAAACACCGGCATCATTCGAGCCGACCTTAGATTATGTAGTAGTCAAAGTGCCACGATTTGCCTTTGAGAAGTTCCCAGGCGCAGATCAAACTCTGACAACAACAATGAAATCTGTCGGTGAAGCTATGTCGATTGGACGTAACTTCACCGAAGCCTTGCAAAAGGCTCTGCGTTCAATTGAACGCAAGGAAGCGGTTTTTAATTGGTCCAACTCACCATCGCAAATTGATGTCGATGCACTGTTGTCGACAATGAAGATTCCACACGATGGACGGTTGAACGAAGTTCAGCAGGCTCTCTGGGCTGGCGCAACTTTGGAACAGGTATTTGAAGCAACAAAAATTGATCCGTGGTTCCTCGATCAGATTCAGTTGTTGTGCGAGATTGCCCGAGACATCAAAGCTGCACCTGCACTCGATCGTGACTCACTATTTGCAGCGAAGCGACACGGATTCTCTGATGCTCAGATCGGGTCTATCCGAGGCATTAGCGAAGCAGAAGTTCGAAACATTCGCCACACTCTCAATGTTCGACCGGTGTATAAGACAGTCGATACGTGTGCGGCTGAATTTGCTGCAACAACCCCTTATCACTATTCGTCCTACGATCGCGAAACTGAAGTCATGCCACGTGAACGACCGGCTGTCATCATTCTTGGCTCTGGTCCAAACCGCATTGGCCAGGGAATTGAGTTCGACTACTCATGTGTTCATGCATCGTTGACATTGCGGGAACGCGGATTCGACACAGTGATGGTGAACTGCAATCCCGAAACCGTGTCCACTGACTACGACACTTCGAGCCGGTTGTACTTTGAGCCACTCACGCTCGAAGACGTACTGGAAGTCATTCACGCTGAAGAACAAGCCGGACCTATTCTTGGGGTAATCACTCAACTTGGTGGTCAGACTCCGCTTGGCCTTGCCGCCGGACTCAAGGCTGCTGGAGTGAAATTACTGGGGACAACGCCTGAGGCAATTGACCTTGCAGAAGAGCGAGGTGCATTTGGACAGGTTCTGAGCGAGGCTGGCTTATTAGCTCCCGAACATGGCATGGCCACCTCGTTTGAGGATGCACGTGAAATTGCCGAACGCATTGGTTATCCAGTGCTCGTTCGTCCGTCGTATGTATTGGGCGGTCGAGGTATGGAAATTGTTTATGACGAATCAATGTTGCGTGACTATCTGACTCGTGCAGCTCAGGTCAATCCCGAGCATCCTGTTCTCGTTGACCGATTCCTTGACGACGCAATCGAAATTGACGTAGATGCGCTTTATGACGGAACGGAACTCTATCTCGGTGGGGTTATGGAGCACATCGAAGAAGCTGGCATTCACTCAGGTGACTCGGCATGCGCACTGCCACCATTCACGTTGAATGCTTCGCACATTGCTGACATACGAATTGCGACAGAAAAGATCGCTCGTGGCGTTGGAGTTCGTGGACTTCTCAATGTCCAGTATGCACTTGCTGAAGGAACGCTTTATGTTCTTGAAGCAAACCCCCGTGCCTCGCGAACTGTGCCATTCGTATCCAAGGCAACGGGTATGTCATTGGCAAAAGCCGCGGCGCGCATTGCAGTCGGTGATTCGATAGCCGATCTACGGAGTGCAGGTTTCTTGCGAGCAACCGGTGATGGTGGAGACTCCCCAGTCGGCGCGCCTGTCAGTGTCAAAGAAGCAGTCCTTCCATTTGGACGTTTTCATGGAGTAGACACGGTCCTTGGCCCAGAAATGAAATCAACTGGCGAAGTCATGGGCATCGACAAGGACTTTGGTACGGCATTTGCAAAGTCTCAACTTGCTGCCTATCGTGATGGACTTCCAACTAGAGGTGCAGTTTTCGTATCACTTGCCGATCGCGATAAAGAGCAAGCTATCGTTCCAACCAAGCGACTTCAGGAACTCGGATTCACCGTTTACGCAACGTCGGGTACTGCCGAATTTTTAGCCTCACATGGAGTTGGCACAAAGCCAATTCGCAAGGCACATGAAGGTGCCTTAGATGGTGTGCCTACTACCGTGGAAGCCATTATGAATGGCGACATCGACATTGTGGTGAATACACCTTATGGAACAGGCGCTCGTCGTGACGGTTATGAAATCCGGTTGGCGGCAGTGATGACTGGTACGGCATCGATTACAACGGTCCAAGGCCTTGTTGCGGCAGTCGAGGCGATTGAGTCGCTGAAGCAAGCACCACTTGAGGTCAAGCCGATTCAGGAACACGTTGCCGAACTCAATGCATTGCTAGGTGTGACTGCATGAGTCACGCACAGCAACTGACGAGCCGAATTCGTTCAATCGAACCAGTAGGCGAGTACTTCCATATTGTTTTCGAGGCACCAACTATTGCCGAATTTGTTGAGCCAGGTCACTTTGTTGCTGTTGCAGTTGGCGGAGTTGGTAGCGGAATGTTGCTGCGTCGTGCATTTTCAATTCACAACGCAACGGCTGGCGATTCAATTGAAGTGATTGTTGCTGCGCATGGACAAGGAACGCAATGGCTCACTGCAGTTAGCGCAGGCACCGAAGTAGACATCATTGCTCCGCTGGGTAAGCCATTCTTGTTGCCCACGCGCCCAGTCGGATGCGTTTTAGTCGCCGGTGGCTATGGCGCCGCTCCGATGGGATTACTTGCCCGCGAACTTCGTGATCGCGGATGCGAAGTGGAAGTTATTCTCGGTGCGGCTACTCAAAGCAGGCTTTTTGGAGTTCTTGAACTGACTCGCGATGCAGACAACGTCACGGTGACAACTGATGATGGCACTTCGGGATTGCGTGGCCGAGTAACTGATGCGTTGCCTGATGCCCTTGCTCGAATTAATGGTCAAGCGGTTTACGCCTGTGGACCGATGCCGATGCTCAAGGCTGTTGCTGAAGTGAGCAAGGCTCACGGTGCGTTTAGCCAATGTGCAGTAGAAGAATCGATGGCTTGTGGAATTGGCGTTTGCATGACATGCGTGTTGCCGGTCGTTGGTGACGATGGCGTAACTCGTATGGTGCGATCGTGCGTCGAGGGACCATGCTTCCGAGGAGACCGAGTGCGTTGGGATGACGTCAACACCGTTCCTGTGGACGCATTTGGTGCTCCGGTTCAAGGAGGTCACTGATGTCTGTTGATCTATCAACGTCGCTTGGGTCACTTCACCTTAAGTCACCAACAGCAACTGCTTCAGGATGTGCGGCAGCTGGTCGCGAACTTGCTCAGTTTGGTGATGTTGCAACATTGGGCGCGGTTGTTACAAAGAGCATCATGCTGAAACCTCGCTCGGGTCGACCAACGCCTCGAATGGCTGAAACGCCGAGCGGCATGCTGAATTCAATTGGACTGCAAGGTCCGGGTATCGATTCTTTTCTTGATAAAGATTTGTCTTGGCTAACAAGTAATAACGTCACCACAATCGTGTCAATTGCAGGAAACAATGTTGCAGAATTTGGACAACTTGCTCGCATCTTGCGTGATGTTCCAGGAATTGGTGGACTCGAAGTTAACATCAGTTGCCCTAACGTGGAAAGTCGCGGTCAAGTATTCGCGTGCAACCCTGTTTCGGCTTCAGAAGTCATCGATACTGTTCGCGCGGAATGGACTTCAACTGCCCCGATTTTGGCAAAACTGTCACCAGATGTCACTGACATTGTTGAGATTGCTGGAAGCGTTATCAACGCTGGTGCGGATGGTGTGTCAATGATTAATACATTGCTCGGCATGGTGATCGATGTTGATGCAATGAAACCGATGCTTGGTGGACGAACGGGTGGCTTGAGCGGTCCGGCAATTCGTCCAGTTGCAGTGCGAGCCGTCTATCAAGTTCACGCGGCTTTCCCTGAAGTTCCTATTCTCGGTATGGGCGGTATTCGCACTGGCCATGATGCCTTGGAATTCATCGCTGCAGGTGCAAGTGCAGTAAGCATCGGCACTGTTGTCTTTGGTGACCCGGGCGCACCTTGGCGAATCGCAACAGAGCTTGGCAACGAATTAGAGCAACGCGGCTATTCTTCACTGCGCGAAGTCGTTGGACTCGCACACAAGAACTAACACTTAAGGAATCACCATGAGTAAGGCTCCAATTGCGGTCGCACTAGATGCTCCTTCGCTTGATGTTGCGCGGCAGTGGGCTGGGGAAGTCGCCGAGCATGTGCAAGTGGTCAAAGTGGGATTAGAAGTTTTCTTGCGAGATGGTCATCAAGCCGTTGAAGTTGCGCGTGAGGCTTCGGGATGCGAGATCTTCCTTGATCTGAAATTGCATGATATTCCTGCAACTGTTGGCGGGGCGGCTCGCAGTATTGCGCGCCTTGCCCCGAAATATCTCACAGTGCACGCTAGCGGTGGTTCCGAGATGGTGAAGGCTGCGGCAGATGCGCTTCCTGACACGTTTATCACTGCTGTCACCGTGTTGACCTCGTTAAGTCAAGAGCAACTCACTGCCATGCGATGGAGTGGAACGGCGCAAGAGATTGTTGCCACGCTGGCGCAGCAATCAGTCGCAGCAGGTGCTCGCGCAATTGTGTGCTCGCCTCAAGAAGTTGCTGCCGTCCGCCAAGCTGTGGGCGAGGGCATCACTTTGATCACTCCTGGGGTTCGACCAATTGGCGCCGATGTAGGTGACCAGCAACGAATCGCAACACCAGAACAGGCAATTGCCGATGGCGCAGATCTGTTAGTTATTGGACGACCTATTACCGGAGCACCTGATCTTGCTGTTGCCGCTCGGGCAATCGCGCAATCCCTTGGTTACTAACACCAACAGACTGACACGCTAGTACCATCAGACACATGCCAGTTCCTGAGCTCACTCACGAGCAACGAGTCGCTGCCTCAGCCAAGGCTGTTGCGATTCGTACCAAGCGAGCAGAAATCAAGCGGCAGTTGAAAGCAGCAAAAATTTCGTTACGCGATTTGCTCGTCGTGTCACAGGTCGATGATGTAGTTGCCGGCATGAAAGTAATTTCGGTTCTTGAGGCACTTCCTGGAATTGGCCAAATTAAGGCACACGCCATCATGGAAAAATGTGGCATTGCAATGTCTCGTCGACTTCGCGGCCTTGGTCCCCATCAAGTTGACGCCTTAACAAAACTTATTGATAGTCGAGTGCGCTGATGGCTCATCTGGTTGTGCTCTCTGGTCCCAGCGGTGTAGGAAAGAGCTCCGTCATTGGTAAAGCTCTAGAAGAAATTCCACAGACTTGGCTTTCGGTATCTGTCACCACTCGCGCACCGCGTCCTGGGGAACAAGATGGCGTGAACTATTTCTTTGTATCTTCCGAGCAATTCGATCAAATGATTGCCGCGGACGAGTTACTCGAGTGGGCTGAATTCACGGGTAATAGATATGGCACTCCAAGGGCGCAAGTCCAAGAGCGGTTGGATGCCGGTATCCCAGTTTTATTGGAAATCGAAGTACAAGGTGCCATGCAGGTTCGGGAGGCAATGCCCACTGCAGTCCTGGTTTTCCTCGAACCGCCGTCGTGGCAAGACCTCAAAACTCGTCTGGTTGGGCGGGGGACCGAGTCCGATACAGAAGTAGAAGCCCGTTTAAACGCTGCACTTTCGGAGCTGGAATCGGCGCATTTGTTCGATCACGTCATCGTCAATGACGACGTTTCACGGGCTGCCGATGAATTGGTATCATATTTACGTTAGAACAACCCACGAACTTCAAGGAGACCAGCGTGTCTGCAGCAAACCAAGAGGGAATTACACATCCTCCGATCGACGAATTGCTCGATATCGCTGACTCAAAGTATGCATTAGTCATCTACGCCGCCAAGCGCGCGCGCCAGATCAATGCCTACTACTCACAACTTGGTGAGGGCCTGCTCGAATATGTAGGTCCACTTGTTGAATCAGGCGCTCAAGAAAAGCCACTGTCGATCGCACTTCGCGAAATCAGTCAGGGCAAGCTTGTTTTCGAACCTGAAACTGTTGCTTAGTTAGAGCACACGGCACCGCTCGTGTCTGAATCTTCCCGTCCGCTCCACATCGTTCTCGGTGTTGGTGCTGGTATTGCCGCTTACAAAGTTGCATCCTTGTTGCGCATATTTACTGAAGCAGGCCATGACGTAGTTGTTGTGCCCACTCCATCGGCGCTCAATTTTGTTGGCTCAGCAACGTGGGAAGCATTGTCGGGTCATCCAGTTATCAGCGAAGTATGGGACAACGTCTCGGATGTACCTCATGTACGAATTGGCAAAGCTGCGGACTTAGTCGTCGTTGCCCCCGCGACTGCAGACTTACTGTCTCGTGCTGCCAATGGTGCGGCCAATGATTTGTTGACGAATGTTTTACTTACGGCAACCTGCCCCATTGTTTATGCTCCAGCGATGCACACAGAAATGTGGCTGAACCCCGCGACTCAAGCAAATGTTGCAACGCTGCGTGAGCGCGGCAGCATCGTTCTTGACCCAGCGGTCGGTCGACTAACCGGTGACGATTCTGGTCCGGGTCGGATGAATGAGCCAAGTGACATCGCGCAAGTAGCGCTGGCGCAAGTTCATCGCACAAACGAGCTTGCTGGAAAGCACGTAGTAATCACGGCTGGTGGTACTCGCGAATACCTCGACCCCGTGCGTTTTCTTGGTAATCGTTCGAGTGGAAAGCAAGGCATTGCCTTAGCGCAGGTTGCTTACGAACGCGGAGCGCATGTCACTGTTATTGCAGCGAACGTCGCTGAACAACTTCCCAGTGGCTGCACCGTAATTCGAGTTGAAACGACAGCAGAACTCGAGGCTGCCGTCGTTGGAACTACCGCGGACGTAGTCATCATGGCAGCGGCAGTTGCCGACTATGCGCCAGTCACAATTTCTGAAACCAAGATGAAGAAGTCTGATGGCGGTCAATCGCCAGTAATTGAATTGAAGCGAACGCCTGATATCTTGCGAGAGCTCGTGACGCGTCGCGACTCAGAAGGACGTGAACAAGTCATCGTTGGATTTGCTGCCGAGACTGGAGACTCGCAAGGCACTGTGAGCGACCATGGTCGAGCAAAATTGGCCAGCAAAAAGTGCGACGTACTTGTCATTAATGATGTGAGTGGCGACAACGTATTTGGCCAAGAGACGAACGAAGTCCTCATCATTGCAAAGGACTCGTCAACGGAACAGCACGTTGCACGGGCATCGAAACGAGTCGTGGCAAACGCTGTTTGGGATACAGTCGCAAAACTCTTGCAGTAGCACGGACTCGCTACCGACATTTCAGGGGTGTCTCGCTAGTATTTATGAGTCTGCCCACTCTATGAAAAGGCGAATACATGTCCGGTCGTTTGTTTACTTCTGAGTCCGTAACTGAAGGTCATCCTGACAAGATGGCTGACCAGATCTCGGATGCCATCCTTGACGATCTGTTGGCTCAAGATCCAAAGAGTCGTGTAGCGGTTGAAACCATGCTCACAACCGGGCAAATCCATGTTGCCGGTGAAGTGACAACAACTGGATACGCAGATGTCATGAGCATCGTGCGCAATGTTGTTTGCGAAATTGGTTACGACACATCAGACAAGGGTTTTGACGGAAATTCGTGTGGCATCTCGGTATCGATCGGTGCGCAGTCGCCAGATATCGCTCAGGGTGTTGACGATGCTTTTGAAGAACGCGTTACAGGTTCAGGAGATCCACTCGATCGTCAAGGCGCGGGTGACCAAGGTTTGATGTTTGGCTATGCCAGCGATGACACCCCAGAACTTATGCCGCTTCCGATTACGATTGCACACCGTCTTGCTGAACAACTGACAGCTGTTCGTAAGTCAGGTCAAATGGCTTACTTGCGTCCTGATGGTAAGACACAGGTCACTATTGAATACGACGGCGATCGTCCGGTTCGTCTCGACACAGTTGTTCTTTCGTCGCAACATGCTGACAACGTTGACCTCGACAAGCAACTAGCGCCGGAAATCAAAGCAAATGTAATTGACCCCATTTTGGCGAAATTTGATCTAGATAACAGCGACTACAAGTTGCTCGTTAATCCAACAGGCAAGTTCGTCATTGGTGGACCGATGGGTGATGCTGGGCTCACTGGTCGCAAGATCATCGTTGATACATATGGTGGAATGGCTCGCCACGGTGGTGGAGCATTCTCGGGTAAGGATCCATCAAAGGTTGACCGTTCGGCCGCCTATGCAATGCGATGGGTTGCCAAGAATGTTGTCGCTGCTGGACTGGCAAAGCGTTGTGAAGTTCAAGTTGCTTACGCCATCGGCAAGGCACATCCAGTTGGTGTCTTTGTTGAAACATTCGGTACGGGTACTGCGCCCGAAGAGAATATTCGTCAGGCAATCTTGAAGGTATTCGATCTGCGTCCGGCTGCGATTATTAAAGATCTTGAGTTACTCGATACTGCAGTAACGAAGTATCGCCCAACAGCCGCGTACGGCCACTTTGGTCGTCCAGGTTTCACATGGGAACGTACTGATCGCGCTGCTGAATTGGCTGCTTCGGTTTAGTTCGCAACTCTTAGCCTGTGGCACTACCTGCTCAAAGGGTAGTGCCACAGTTTTTTGTGGATACTTTCCTTTGGTCGCTAGCAAGTGAGAGACTGAATCCACAATGAGCACGGAACAGATGTCACTTGTACCTGGTCGCAAAAAGCGCACCAAGGCTGATGTTCCTATGGCATCTGTCGATCCAATTGCACATATCGTGATCGATTCGCCGTTGCCGCATTTAGATCATCAGTTTGACTATGCAATTCCGGAGAAACTCTCAGATGCCATAAAACCTGGAGTTCGAGTTCGAGTTCGTTTCGCAGGGAAACTGACAGACGGTTTTGTTGTGGCTCGATCGAGTGTGACAGAACATCAAGGAACATTGCTCGCAGTTGCCTCGGTAGTTTCTCCCGAACCAGTTCTTACACCTGAAATTCTGGAATTAGCTCGGACTGTGGCAAGCCGATGGGCCGGAACGCTTTCGGATGTTTTGCGCAGTGCGATTCCACATCGCCATGCGCGAGCTGAGGCGGTTATTGACGACGAGCCTGAAGCATGTCCAGTGGTAAACACATCATCCTGGACTCCATACGTGGGTTCGGCCGCACTCATTAAGCGAAGCGTCGATGGTGAGTCACCTCGCGCGATCGTCACTACTGGCACAGACGATGGCGCGAATCTCATTGCTGAATATGTTTTAACTCTGGCTCATGCGCAGAAGTTTGTGATTGTTGTTGCGCCTGATCGCACATCAGTCGAAGCGGTGTATGTGGCGATGACAAACCTCGGCGCACCAAGCTCGTTACTGACAACAGTGATGGCTGATGATGGCCCAGAGAAGCGTTATCGACATTGGCTACGTGCATTTCGCGGAAATGCGCGCATCGTCATCGGAACTCGTTCTGCGGTATTCACACCGATGCATGAACTTGCAGCAATAGTTGTGTGGGACGACTGGAATTCAACTTTGTATGACCCGCAAGCACCATATTGGAATGCTCGGGATGTTGCTGTGCTTCGAAGCCAACAGCAAAATACCGCTCTGGTCCTTATTGGTAGTGCAGTCTCAACCGATGCTGTCGCCTTGATGCCTTGGCTCGCGCATGTTGGTCGAAGTAAAGACGATGCACGTCAACACTGGCCCAGAGTGCGAAGTGCTCTGGATGACACCTATCGAGACACTGTTGGAAAACCTGTGCGCATTCCACCGCTTGCTTTTCAGGTGGCGAGTAAAGCCTTGCAGAAGGGGCCGGTGATTTTTCTCACTGCTCGAGCTGGTTACATGCCACGACTTGCCTGCGATACCTGCCGCACAGTTGCTGCATGTTCGCAGTGTGCAGGTCCCTTAATGACATCGCGTAGATCGACATTGCCAACATGTTTCTATTGTGGGCATCAAGAATCGGCATGGTCATGCTCGCGTTGCCACGCAACGGCGCTGCGTGCCAACCAAATCGGAAGTGAACGCACGGCTGAAGAACTCGGTCGAGCATTTCCGGGAATCCCAGTTCGAAGTTCGTCGGGGGATCGCATTGTGCGTCACATAGATGCGCGACCAGCAATCATCGTTGCAACTCCTGGTGCAGTACCGACAGTCGACGGAGGCTTTGCGGCAGCGGTCATTTTGGACGGCAATGCGATGTTGGCAAGACCTGATCTTCGAGCAAGTGAAGAAACTTTTACTAAGTGGATGGAAACGGTCGCTCAGGTCAGTCCCTCTGGCGAAGTTGTCATCGTTGCAGATTCCGACCATCCTGCGGTACAGGGTGTCATTCGAAATGATCCGATCGGATTTGCGGTGCGCGAGAATGAATCGCGTGCGCAAGTTTTACTTCCGCCAGAGGTTCGATTAATCGCACTTACTGGTTCTCAGTCAGACATCGACGACTTGCTTGAGACCGTCAAGGCATCACACACACTCGATGCGGCGCAGGTTCGAGGTCCAGTTCCGGTTGCTCAGGGCCAAGTGCGTTATCTCGTGACTTGTTCAAAAGTCGAGGCTGCTCCAATAGTTGCTGCATTTAAAGCGGCCACGGCTATTCGCAGTGCCAAACATCGCGGTGAACCTGTCAATGTCAAGGTAGATCCACGCGACATTTAAATGCCGTTCGTGCGCGATAAACTATGAGTAAGTATTACGCGTAGTTCATTGGAGGCATTGATGCCAGTCAAGCCCGTTCGATTATTTGGTGATCCAGTCTTAACAACAAAGGCTGAAGAAGTCACCGTGTTCGATAAAGAATTGCGCCAACTTGTCGCTGATCTTACGGCGACAATGCTTGACGCCCCTGGAGCTGGATTGGCTGCTCCACAAATCGGTGTGAGTTTGCGAGTCTTTACCTATGACGTGGATGGTGTCGTAGGTCATTTGATTAATCCGAATTTAGATCTTTCTGAAGAGCTTCAAGATGGGCTTGAAGGCTGTTTGTCAGTTCCAGATCTTGCCTTTGAATGCAAGCGCTCGATGTATGTCGTTGCCAAAGGCATGAACATGTACGGCGAGCCTGTTGTGATCGAGGGCAGCGAACTGCTGGCTCGTGCCGTTCAACACGAAACGGATCACCTCGATGGCATTGTGTTCATTGACAGACTCGATCCTGAAACTCGTAAAGAGGCAATGAAAGCGATCCGTGAGTCTGACTGGTTCAATCCAACAATGACTCAGATCAAAGACAGCCCGCATCCGTTGATGAAGGGTTTTATGTAATCGTGCGTATCGCTTACGCAGGTACGCCTGAGTCCGCCATCGCTCCACTGGAAGCCTTGATGGCGTCACATCACACAGTTGAGTTTGTGGTCACACGTCCAGACGCGCCAACAGGACGTGGGCGAGTGATGACTGCTTCGCCTGTTGCACAGTTTGCTGAAAGTCGCGGAATCAGAGTTATCAAAACGTCGGACCTGCATGCCCATGCAAAGGAATTTGATGGACTTGATGTGGTGGTGGTTGTTGCATTCGGCGCGATGGTTCCAGAACAGCTTCTCGAAGTTCCTACATACGGTTGGATTAACTTACATTTCTCGCTGTTGCCAACATGGCGGGGTGCAGCTCCAGTGCAGTACGCCATTCTTCATGGTGATGACCACACTGGCGTGACAGCATTCCGTATTGATGCTGGTTTAGACACTGGCCCAGTTCTTGGACAAGTGTCAACGGACATCAGTAAGCGAGAAACGGCAGGGGAGTTACTACTTCGCCTCACTGACTACGGATCAACACTTTTGCGCCAAGTGCTTGATGGTCTTGAATCGGGCCAAGTTATGGCCGCTGGGCAAAGTGCGCACAACATTTCTCATGCTCCAAAAATCACAAAAGACGATGCACGAATCATTTGGGATCACCCTGCGTTAGCGGTGTCGCGACGAATTCGAGCGGTGACTCCAGTGCCAGGTGCATGGACGATGTGCAGCGATGATCGCATCAAATTGTCGCCAGTAACTTTGCGCACAGACATTACTGATCTCAAGCCAGGACAAGTCGTGCTTCGAGAAGGATGTGCTCTTGTAGGTACGAGCACGCATGCCGTAGAGCTTCACGAACTGCAGCGTCCTGGAAAAAATATGTCGAGTGCTGTGCAATGGTTGAGTTCGCAAACGACAGAGATATGGTTTCAGTGAATCCACGCCTCATTGCCTTCGACATTTTGCAAGCAGTTCATAACAACGATGCGTATGCAAATCTTGCGCTGCCGTCTGCGCTCGATGCCGCAAAGCTGAGTGATCGTGATGCGGGTCTAGCCACTGAAATTACTTATGGCGCTTTACGTCGACAAGGAAGTCTCGATGCCGTCATCGATGCCTGTGTCGATCGCGAACTTGATACCAAGGTCCGCGATGTCTGTCGCATTGGTTCGTACCAATTGCTGTTCATGCGAATTCCATCTCATGCGGCCGTTTCTGAGTCAGTAGATCTGGCTCGCCACGTCGCTGGTGTTGGTGCATCGAAATTTGTGAATGCAGTTCTTCGACGTGTGAGCCAGCACGATTGGGACAAGTGGCTAGAGATCGTCACGGCAGACGTAGACAATGCGCGACGATTAGCCATAACGTATTCGTATCCCGAATGGGTTGTTCGATCACTAGCTGATGCATACGATGTTGATGCTGAAGGCGTTGTTGAAATTCTTGAAGCTGGAAATGTGCCAGCTGAAGTGACGTTGGCTGCGCGACCAGGACAATGCACGCGCGACGAACTGCTTGCTCAATCCCACGGAACTGTTGGCACTTTAACGCCATGGTCTGTAGTCATGTCTCGAACCTCGGATGGACCGCGTCGCCCCGGTGACATTGAATTAATCCGTTCCGGTCGTGCTGGAGTACAAGACGAAGGCAGTCAACTAGTCGCACAAATTCTTGCCACCGCTTCAGTCGTCGGTGATGAGTCTCATTGGCTAGACATGTGCGCTGGACCAGGTGGCAAGGCTGCGTTGCTTGCAGGTTTGGCCGCAGAGCGTGGTGCAGATCTCGTGGCACTCGAGCCCATAGAGTCCAGAGCTAGATTGGTTGAGAATTCGCTTCGTCATGCGCCAGGTTCTCCAAAAGTTATTGTTACCGATGCTCGCGAGTTTTCGTCAGCCGTAGAGTTTGATCGAATCTTGATAGATGCACCTTGCACTGGTCTTGGGGCTCTGCGTCGACGTCCCGAAGCCCGTTGGCGCAAGCAACCCTCAGATGTTCCGACGTTAGCCAAATTGCAACGCGAACTTTTAGCCCACGCTGCAACGATGGTGCGCGTTGGGGGAGTCATTGGGTATGCAACGTGTTCGCCGCATCGCGCCGAAACTGACGCTATCGTCGAAGATTTTTTGCGCAAGAATTCAGATTTCGAAGTGGTGGACATTAACTCGATTGAGCCAGCGGTAGCGTCGAGTAGCACGCCGTATTTGCGCCTCCGACCTGACATTCAAGGCACCGATGGAATGTTTCTGGCATTGCTTCGCCGAATCCGGTAATTCACTAAAGCACTAGTCTTGACGTATGGGACTTCGAATTTCACCGAGTATCTTGTCGGCAGATTTTGGACATCTGGTCGATGAGTGTGAGCGTGTGGCAGGTGCTGCCGATTGGCTTCATGTCGATGTCATGGACAACCATTTCGTTCCTAATTTGACGCTTGGACTTCCCATTGTCGAGTCACTTCTCAAGCAAGTGTCGACGCCGATTGATTGCCATCTCATGATTTCAGATGCTGATCGTTGGGCTCCAGGTTATGCCGAAGTCGGAGCGGCTAGCGTGACTTTCCATGTCGAAGCTGCTGCCAACCCAAGTCAGGTTGCGCGAGATATTCGTTCACATGGTGCCCGCGCTGGAATGGCGCTCAAGCCAGCAACTCGCATTGAAGATTATGTCGAAGTCATTGAGGAGTTCGACATGATTTTGATCATGACAGTCGAACCAGGTTTTGGTGGACAGTCATTCATGGCAGATCAATTGCCGAAGGTGCGTGCGGCTCGCGAACTCGTTAAAAATAAGGATCTTGATATTTGGATTCAAGTTGATGGCGGAGTTTCGGCAGCAACGATTGAACAATGCGCTGAAGCAGGCGCCGATACGTTTGTTGCAGGCTCAGCTGTCTACAGCACACCAGATCCAGTGGCCGCGATTTCACAACTGCGTGCTTTGGCGCAAACTGCTACAGATACTTCTTGGTGGTGCGCACACTAATGACACACGAGCTCCACATGAAACGTGCCATTGCGTTGGCACGTTCAGTGGATTTGTCGCGCGACATTAATCCTCGCGTTGGCGCGATTGTCGTCAATGCGAATGGCGATGTCGTTGGTGAAGGTGTGCATCATGGATCAGGTACTGCACATGCTGAAATGGTTGCGGTGCAGCAAGCGGGGACGTCAGCCAAGGGATCAACGGTTTACGTCACCCTTGAGCCGTGCAACAGCACGGGTATGCAGGGTCCGTGTTCAGTGGGACTTATTGAAGCCGGAGTTGCTCGAGTGGTTTACGGGCAAACAGATCCGCATCGCGCAATGGCAGGTGGCGCGGAGCAATTGCGCAATGCAGGCATTGACGTAATTAGTCACATCGAGTTACACGATTGCGAAGCATTAAATTCCACATGGAATTTTGCGCAACTCAATGGTCGTCCGTGGGTCACGTGGAAAACAGCGACGAGCTTAGATGGATTTATCGCAGCGGTTGATGGAACGAGCAAATGGATTACCGGCGACTTGGCTCGCGAACAAGTTCAAAATCTTCGAGCACATGTTGGTGCGATAGTTACAGGCACTGGCACTGTTCTGGCTGATAATCCAGCACTCACGGTTCGTGCGAACTCTGCCGATCAACAGCCACTCCGCATTGTCGTCGGTTCTCGAACAATCCCTGCCGATTTCCAAGTCATGCAAGGTGATCGCCCAGCGATTCTGATGGATGCTGACCTGAACCATGCTCTGAGAACTTTGTGGCACGAATACAAGATTCACTCTGTCATGCTAGAAGCTGGTGCAGGATTGTCCTCAAGTGCATGGAAGTTGGGACTAATCGACGAGGTGTACTGGTTTCAAGCCCCTGTGATTATGGGCACAGGAATCCCAGCCCTTGCAGATATTGGAGTTTCAACGATTCAGGATGCTCGCCGATTTAACGATGCGAGCGTTGATCGTGTTGGATTAGACCTAGTTATTCATTTCACTACGCGATAGGCAGTTACGTGTTCACAGGAATCATTGAAGAACTTGGACGTGTTGTCCACGTTGATTCACTTGGCGACTCCGTGCGCATGACTATTCATGGACCGGTAGTGACCAGCGATGCCAACATCGGAGATTCAATCTCGGTCAACGGCGTTTGTCTAACTGTCACAACTCTCGAAGAAGGAGCATTCACGGCCGACGTGATGCTCGAGACTTTAAATCGAACGACGTTAGGTCATCTCGCAGACAGTTCTCCTGTGAACTTAGAGCGTCCGGTCACACTTGCAACTCGTCTTGGCGGCCACATGGTGCAAGGGCATGTGGATGGAGTTGCAGAAATCGTTGCACGTGATCATTCAGAGAACTGGGATGTCGTCACGATCAAACCTCCAGTTGAATTGCTCAAGTACATCGTTGAAAAGGGAAGTATCACTGTCGATGGCACGTCACTGACTGTCGCAAGCGTTGACGATGCTCAATTCACAGTCTCGCTAATTCTAGAAACGTTAGCTAACACCACACTGGGCATCCGCCAAATTGGCGACGAAGTTAATCTTGAAGTAGATGTAATGGCAAAGTACGTAGAAAAATTGATGGGAGCACGCGCATGACAATGCTCGACCCTGTCGAAGATGCAATCGCAGCAATCAAAGCTGGCAAAGTCGTCGTCGTTGTCGATGACGAAGATCGCGAAAATGAAGGTGACCTTGTTTTTGCCGCCTCGAAGGCAACAACAGAACTTGCCGGATTCATGATCCGTTACACATCAGGAGTCATTTGCGTAGCAATGGAAGGCCCAGAGCTCGATCGGCTCGGCTTGCCGCCCATGACATACGTCAATGAAGATCGCAAAGGCACTGCATATGCTGTGAGTGTCGATGCTCGCAATGGTGTCGATACCGGTATCAGTGCCGCCGATCGCGCGCACACCATCAAAGTTTTGTGTGATTCAGCATCTGAGCCACACGATCTCACTCGTCCGGGACACGTCTTTCCACTCCGAGCCATGCCCGGTGGCGTATTGCGTCGACCAGGACACACTGAGGCGTCCGTCGACCTTGCACGGCTTGCTGGGCTAACGCCTGCAGGAGCAATTGCCGAAGTAGTTCACGACGACGGCTCAATGATGCGTGCTCCAGCTCTGCGAGAGTTTGCTAATGAACATGGCCTAGTCATGATCTCCATTGCTGACCTCATCAAATACCGTCGACGCAATGAATCGTTGGTCGAGCGCATTGCTACCGCAGAGATGCCAACCGAAGCAGGAGAGTTTCAGATCGTTGGCTATCGCGGTGTGCTTGATGGCATAGATCACGTGGCGTTAGTTATGGGCGACATCGGTGATGGCCATGATGTTTTGGTCCGTGTGCATTCCGAATGTCTGACTGGCGATGCACTCGGGTCGCTTCGCTGTGACTGTGGTCCACAACTTCGCGCGTCAATGCGAAAAGTTGCTGACGAAGGTCGCGGAATTGTGTTGTACATGCGCGGTCACGAAGGTCGGGGCATTGGCTTGCTTCATAAGTTGCGCGCTTACGAACTTCAAGATCAAGGCGCCGACACCGTCGAAGCCAATGTGGCGCTGGGTTTTGCTCCAGATGCCCGTGACTATGGAACTGGTGCACAAATTTTGGTCAACCTTGGTGTGAAGTCAATGCGGCTGCTCACGAACAATCCCACAAAGCGTGCCGGTCTTGATGGTTACGGTTTAACGATTACTGATCGTGTTCCAATTGAAATTGAGCCAAACGATTACAACTTGTCGTACATGGAAACGAAGCGTGACTCAATGGGCCACGAACTAACATTCGGAGGCAAGTAATGAGTGGCCACGGTAGTCCGGGATCGGACGTTGCAGGGTTTTCTGGCAAACGCGTTGTAATCGTCGCTTCCTCGTGGCACACGACTGTCATGGACGGTTTGATTGAGGGAGCAACACGTGTCATTTCTGATGCCGGAATAACACCAGAACTTCATCGTGTTCCGGGAACTTTCGAACTGTCGATTGCCGCTCGCGAAGCCGCACTGTCAGGTGCTGACGCTGTCGTTGCACTAGGTGTAGTCATTCGCGGTGGAACACCGCACTTCGATTTTGTGTGCAACGCGGCAACAGACGGACTCAATCGAGTCGCTCTCGACACTGGCGTGCCAGTTGGTTTCGGCGTACTCACATGCGATGACGAAAAGCAAGCACTCGATCGCGCTGGACTGCCGAACAGCATTGAAGACAAAGGTGCCGAAGCTGCATCCGCCGCACTGAATACATGGGTCGTTCTTCGCAATATTCGTAGTTCCTAGACTTACGCAGTCTGCACAATTTTCGACGGCAGAGATGAAGAGTAAGCAGAACCTCTAAAAAGGCCCGTGTGCCACAATTTGTGGGCACTCGGGCCGTGTTCTGCGGCTCTTGCATCTCGGTCGTCGAATTGATCCAAGCCAAGGTCCACGGCGAACGTCCCCTGGCGCAAATGCCGCCGAACACGCGCGATGCGCAAATAAATTTTCGCGCATCTTGCTTTTTAGAGGTTCGGCTCACATTTCGCCAGCGTCCGTTCTTCGAAGTGCTTTCGCCCTCGAACAGCAACGCATACGAGGTGTCGAAAATGGGCATGCCTGAGAGCAAGTAGGCTTGTTGCATGAAAACTTTCGACGAGCTGTTTGCTGAACTGTCAAGCAAAGTAGCTGCCGGCGCCACAGATTCGGGCACCGTGCAGGCTATTAATGCTGGCGTTCATCATGTGGGCAAGAAAGTTGTCGAAGAAGCAGCAGAGGCATGGATGGCTGCCGAACACGAATCCAAAGAGCGTGCTGCCGAAGAGATCTCACAGTTGTTGTACTGGACCCAGGCATTGATGCTCGCTGCTGATGTGTCTCTCGACGATGTGTACGGAGCGCTTTAGATATGTTGCGTGTAGCAATCCCGAATAAGGGACAACTTTCTGATCCAGCTCGTGACATGTTGCGCGAAGCCGGGTACGCGGCTGCAGCGAATGCCCGCGAACTTGTTGTGCAAGACCCTGAGAATGATGTTGAGTTCTTTTTCTTGCGTCCTCGTGACATTGCGATCTATGTAGGTCGCGGCACGATCGATATTGGGATCACGGGAACTGACTTGCTCGCAGATTCTGGTGCGAAGGCCGAGACGATCATGAATCTCGGTTTTGCGCCATCGACATTTCGTCTTGCAGTACCGGTAGGTGCAGCAAAGGATGTGTCCTTTGCTCAAGGCAAGCGCATTGCAACGTCGTATGCCGGCATTCTGCGCAAGTGGTTGGATGATCACAAGATTGATGCCGAAATTGTGAAGCTCGATGGTGCTGTAGAAAACGCAGTTGCTCTTGGTGTCGCAGATTTAGTTGCTGATGTTGTTGCAACTGGTACTACATTGCGTCAGGCAGGACTTGAAATCGTTGGCGACCCAATTTTCACGAGCGAAGCATTGCTAGTTGCACGTCAAGACGCAGTGGATGATCCTCGTGTCACAGTTTTTACTCGACGGTTGCAAGGTGTGATCACAGCGCGTGCCTACGTGCTCGTTGACTATGACATTCCCAATGACTTGATTGATCAAGCGTGTGCAATCACACCGGGAATTGAATCGCCGACTGTATCGACGTTGCAGAACAGTGCCTGGTCCGCAGTTCGTGCCATGGTGCCTCGTAAGAATGTGCACACCATCATGGACGAGTTATACGATCTGGGCGCTCGAGGTGTTCTCGTTACTGACATTCATGCGTGCCGCCTCTAATGAGTGATTTCACTGGGGCAGAAGTGCCTGATACTGACTTCGCAGACGATGATGGCTCGGCAAATGCCGAATTGCGATCCGCGCTTGAAGGTTTCGAATCGAGCGCTTCAGCGGCTGATGCTCAATTGGTTTTGAATCTGTTAAAGGGTGAACGACTATTAGTGCCGGTAGTGGCCAATGTTGATTCGATGCAAGATGGTGTCGACAAAGATAGCCACATGACTTCGGTTGAGTACGTCAATCAAGATGGACGACGTGCACTTCTTGCTTTCACTGGTGTGGACTCTCTGAACGATTGGGACCCAGAGGCTCGACCAATCCCTCGCGCCGCACACGTTGTCGCGCAAAGTGTGCTTGAACAAGATCTCGATGCACTTATTCTCGATTTACATGGTCCTCATACTTGTGTCATCGAAGGCCCGATGTTGGTTCGCCTTGCAATTTCAGCAAACCATCGTGAGTACCTAGATGCTGCGCTCGAATCTGCATGCGATGCGATCGAAGAGCTCGAAGGTGTATTGGCTGCTGATTGGGAGACAAGTGCGGAAGAAATCGTCATTCTGCTCGAAGTCGAAACTGCCAGCCCGACGTTGGGTCACGACATTGCCCACATCCTTCAAGACCCCAATGTCGCAGTGGTTTTGGACCGTCCACTTCAGGTCGAAATCAAGCAGGTTTAGTTCGCGAATCAGGCCAAAACGGCTGGGGGCGAGACAACGGGAGAAATGTTAGCCGAACCTCTAAAAAGGCGATTGAGTCATACTTTGTGGGCTTAATCGCCGCGTTCGGCGGCGTTTGCTACCGCGCCAAGCCAAATGCGGATTTTGAGTGTTGGCACAGTTCTGGGCTAAAGTAGGGGAACGGTCCTTCTCAGGACCAGACAAGTGGACAGCGTCCCACCCGCATCGCCTGCTCTTAAGGGCGTCGGGTCGAGAAAGCCAGATCAGTCTGGCATGCGCAGTGATGCGCGCTTCTTGGGTTGCTGCCTGCAAAGTACGACCACAGGAGGACCTATCAGTATCGAGCCCCGCATTAATGAGCGGATCCGTGTGCCTGAAGTTCGCCTTGTCGGACCTGCCGGTGAGCAGGTTGGCATCGTGAAAATCGACGACGCACTTCGAATGGCCCTAGAGGCCGATCTGGATCTCGTTGAGGTTGCACCCGAGGCTAAGCCTCCAGTGTGCAAGCTCATGGACTACGGCAAGTTTAAGTACGAAGCCGCAGTTAAGGCTCGCGAAGCGCGTAAGAACCAAGTCAACACAGTTATCAAGGAAATGAAACTGCGTCCAAAGATTGAGCAGCACGACTATGACACTAAAAAGGGTCACATCGAACGCTTCCTTTCTGCGGGTGACAAGGTCAAAGTCACGATCATGTTCCGTGGACGTGAACAATCTCGACCAGAACTTGGTTACCGATTGCTCCAGCGTCTGGCGCAGGACATTGGCGAATCAGCCATTGTCGAGTCTGCTCCAGTGCAGGACGGTCGCAACATGACCATGGTGCTTGCACCAGTTCGCGGAAAAGCTTCCGTGAAAAAGGCTGCAAAGCCTGCAAGTACCGAAGCTGTTTCTGAAGCACCTGCTGAAGAAGTAGTCGAATAGAAAAAGGATTTCTTGCCCGGCTGGGTGAGAAGTAAGTAGGAGAAAACGATGCCAAAGAACAAGACCCACAGTGGCGCTAAGAAGCGCTTCCGCGTGACCGGCACCGGCAAGCTCATGAAAGAGCAAGCCAACAAGCGTCACCTATTGGAAAGCAAGTCCAGCAAGCGCACCCGCAAGCTTTCAGCTGACCAGGTGCTGTCCCCAGCCGATTCAAAGAAAGCTAACAAGCTTCTTGGCCGCTAGGTCAGACGCTTAACGAGATTTAGGAGAGAACATGGCACGCGTAAAACGCTCCGTGAATGCTAAGAAGAAGCGTCGTGAAGTACTTGAGCAAGCCAGCGGTTACCGCGGTCAGCGCTCACGTCTTTACCGTAAGGCGAAAGAGCAAGTTACACACTCGCTCGTTTACGCATACAACGACCGTCGCGAACGCAAGGGTGATTTCCGTAAGCTCTGGATTCAGCGCATCAACGCTGCAGCTCGCGCAAACGGAATGACGTACAACCGCTTCATTCAGGGCCTCAAGGCTGCAGAAATCGAAGTTGATCGTCGCATGCTTGCTGAACTTGCAGTGAACGAACCAGCTGTATTTGCATCGTTAGTACAGCAGGCTGCTAAGGCTCTGCCTGCAGACGTTAACGCACCTAAGTAAGACTGCACGAGAAATTTAGCCACACATGGCTGAGATTCTTACGAACGTGCGCGCATCATCTGTGATGCGCGCACGTCGTCTTTTGCAAGGTAAATACCGGACTGAGGACAACGCGTTCTTGGCCGAAGGACCGCAATCTGCCCGCGAAGCAGCGTTGTCGGGCGACGTCAAAGAACTTTTTATTACACCCGACTGTCGCGATCGTTATCCAGAAATCGCAGCAGCCGTTGACGATTTTGGTGGGGTAGTTACTCCAAGTGATGAAGACGTCATCGCTTCGCTTTCCAGCTCCGTGACACCGCAAGGTGTTGTCGCAGTCGTTCGTTCGTCAGCACACACACTTGACAGTGTGCTCAAGCCGGGAGCGACACTTGTTGCTGCACTCGCGTATGTTCGTGACCCAGGCAATGCCGGTTCTGTTATTCGAGTTGCCGATGCCGCTGGGGCAACTGGTGTGATCGCAAGCACTGAATCTGTTGATCTTCATAATCCAAAAGTTGTTCGTGCCTCTGCCGGTTCACTGTTTCACATTCCTGTTGTCGAAGAAATCGACATCACCGAAGCGATCGCACAAGCTCGTGCGCTCGGCATGCAAGTATTCGCAGCTGACGGAAGCGGCGAACCATTCACAACTGGCGTGGACTTGTCTTTACCAACTATGTGGGTGTTTGGTAATGAAGCATGGGGAGTGCCGCAAGAAGTTCTCGACGCCGTTGATCGCGTCGTATCAATTCCGATCTATGGCCGAGCCGAATCACTCAACTTGGCAACAGCTGCAGCCGTTTGCCTCTATGCCTCAGCTCAAGCCCAGCAGTAATTAGGTCGTTCGTAAATCTCGAATTGCCTTGCCGGTCTGGGGTGCAAACGCCGCCGAACCCGTTCGATGAGCAAATGAATTTTCGCTCATCTCACTTTTTAGATGTTCGGCTCACGTTTCACCCTCAGCCCGCCCCAGGACAGCTCGAAACGTACTCGGCGAGTGCGCGCGATGTTATGGCGCTGCAGGTAGTGTGAAAGTAATCGTTGGTATGAGGAGCAATACGTTGACGAAGCAGAACATTCGAGTGGGCCTACTTGCTTACGGAGCTATTGGCGATGAGCACAACAAAGCAGTCCAGTCAACCTCGTCAATGACTCTTGCTGCCGTGTGCGATCCGAATCCAGATCGATTGGCAGCTGCCCTGCTGTTGTCGCCGGATGCAAGAACTTTTAGCGATGCGAACGAGATGCTCGACTCTGGAGAGATCGATCTTGTTGTCGTTTCCACGCCACCCAACAGTCACTACGACTGGGCCAAAAAGGCACTCACTCGAGGATTGCACGTTGTTCTGGAAAAGCCAATGGCACTCACAACTGATGAGTGCGACGAATTGATGGCACTTGCGGCCGCATCTGACCTGACTTTGGTTGTCTACCAAAATCGGAGATACGACCAAGACTTTGTCACCATCAAATCGCTGATTGATAGCGGCGCGATTGGCGAAGTTTTTCATTACGAAAGTTTCGTTGGCGGTTATTCCAAGCCGTGTTCCTTTTGGCATTCTGACGCCGCCGTCTCTGGTGGCGCAATCTTTGACTGGGGCAGTCATTTCATTGATCAAATCTTGGCAATTGTCCCAGCTCAAGTTGCTCATGTGAGTGGACTTAATCAAAAGCGCGTCTGGGATCATGTCACTAATGCAGATCATGCTCAAGTGACAATCACTTTCAAGGACGCAAGCCAAGCTTCCTTCACGAACTCGGATTTGGCAGCAGCTCGAAAGCCCAAGTATTTCATTCTGGGGACTCAAGGTGCGATTGTGGGAAATTGGGATCCAGCAGCAGGTGATTCAGTTGCTGATCTTCCAGCGATTATCACAGTGAATCGTGTTGATGGTTCGAGTGAAATTATCGAGCCTGTTCAGGTTGCCCCATTTGCTTTTCACCAATCGCTTGCTCAATTTCTTGAGCGCGGTACCGAGATGTCAGTTGTGGCAAGTCAATCCCGCGATGTAGTGGCCATCATGCAAGCCGCAGAAGAATCAGCTCTTGCAAATGGCATGCCGATTGTGCCTGAGCTACTGCGCTCATGACTATTAACTGGGGTTTTGTTGGTGCTAGCTGGGTGGCTGGCAAGGGAATGGCCCCAGCCGTTCGTGCAGCTTCGAACGCGAAACTATTTGCGGTCGCTAGTCGAGATGCGGATCGATCTGCAGCGCTAGAGCCAGAGCGCGTCCACGCAACTTATGATGATTTGATTTTAGATCCGGACGTAGATGCGGTGTACATCTCGTTGGCCAATCACCTTCATTGCGAGTGGGCGGTTCGAGCACTTAATGCTGGCAAACATGTCTTATGCGAAAAGCCTTTAGCAACATCAAGCGATGAGGCGCGTCAAATGATCAACGCCGCATCTGACAACGATCGATTGCTCGTCGAGGCCGTTTGGTCGCGATGGCATCCGCGATTTGCTCGAACCGTGGAATTGGTTCGATCGGGGAGCTTCGGTCAGATCCAATCAATATCGTCTGAGTTCACATTTACCGGAAATTTCGATAACAACTATCGCCTCTCTCCAACTCTTGGTGGCGGCAGTTTGTTAGATGTTGGTCCGTATCAGGTACATGCCTGGGTTGCCTTGATCAAAGAGATCTCGGACATTAGCATTGTTGACTTTAAGCGATCAGTAGGCCCAACTGGAGTTGATTTAACGACGAAGTTCTCTGGCACTCTCAATTCCACAATTGACGTGTCTTCCGTGACGTCATTCGAAATGGCTGAGAAGCAAAGTCTCACTATTGCCGGCGATGCAGGAGTTATTGAATTTTTAGAGGGCCAAGCTTTTACCTCGTGGAATGAAGCAAGTTCACTTCGCATCGGAGACGTTGTTGAGCATTTCGAAGCCGTGGATCCATTCACTGTGATGATTCAGAGCATGGGAGAGCGGATTGCAGGTGGAGACGCTTGGCTACCAAGTAATCGTGAGTCACTTCGCGTCATGGAAATCTTGGAACAAGTCAAGGCTCACTAATTCTCGGGTGGCACGAGCGCAGCCAACGGGAGTGAGACTCGCAAACCACTAAGATTGAGATATGAGCGCGCCAAATAAGTCTTTTGACCCAGTAGAAGTCACGACTCTGTCGCCAGAGGCACTCGCGGGCTTCGTGGCTGATGCTCTGCAGGCTTTCGCGCATGCCGCAAATCTTGACGAACTCAAAGAAGCTCGCTTGGCACACATCGGGGACCGCTCAGCTTTGGCTCTGGCTAATCGTGAAGTGGGCGCATTGCCACCTGCTGCAAAAGCAGATGCAGGCAAGCGCATTGGCCAGGCGCGCGGTCAGGTTAATCAGGCGCTTGAAGCTCGTACGGCAGAACTCGAAGCTGCTCGCGATGCGGCATTGCTTGTTGAAGAATCGGTTGATGTCACAACTGTGATGCCAGCAACTCGGGGTGGTCGTCATCCATTAACGACGATTCAAGAGCAAGTTGCCGATGTTTTTATCGCACTTGGTTATCGCGTTGCCGAAGGACCTGAAATCGAAGCAGAGTGGCTTAACTTTGATGCGCTCAACATTGCGCCAAATCATCCTGCCCGCACGATGCAAGATACCTTCTTCGTTGGTAACGAGGATTCTGGAGTAGTGCTTCGAACTCACACGTCACCAGTTCAGATTCGTAGCATGCTGACGCAACAGCCTCCGATCTATGTGATCTGTCCAGGTCGCGTATTTCGTACCGACGAACTTGATGCCACACATTCACCTGTGTTTCATCAAGTTGAGGCGCTTGTCATTGATAAGGGCATCACGATGGCTGATCTCAAGGGCACACTCGATCACTTTGCTTCGTCAATGTTTGGCGAAGGAATTGTGACTCGCTTGCGTCCCTCGTATTTCCCATTCACCGAGCCATCAGCCGAAGTTGATTTGCAGTGCTTTGTGTGTCGTGGTGCGTCAATCGATAATCCAGAGGCTGTATGCCGCACTTGCCGCAGCGAAGGCTGGATCGAGTGGGGCGGTTGCGGAATGGTCAATCCCAAGGTGCTTGTTGCTTGCGGTATTGATCCTGAAGAATTTAGCGGTTTTGCCTTCGGAATGGGTCTTGAACGCACTTTAATGTTCCGTCACGGCATCACCGACATGCGCGACATGGTCGAAGGCGATGTGCGATTCACTCGAGCATTTGGACTGGGGGTCTAATGAAGGTTCCAGTTTCATGGCTGCGTGACTACGTTGCCATTCCTGAATCGCTGTCCGGACGTGATGTTGCCGAGTTACTAGTTGGTGTTGGTTTCGAAGTCGAGGGTGTCGAGACTGTTGGCGATGTGCGCGGTGCACTTGTTGTTGGTCGCGTGCAAGCAATTGAAGAACTCGAAGGTTTCAAGAAGCCGATTCGTTTCTGCCAAGTGGAAGTTGGTCCGAGTAATGGTCACGTTGATACACCGGGAATTCGTGGCATCATCTGCGGAGCACGCAACTTTGCAGAAGGCGATTTGGTCATCATTGCGCTGCCAGGAACTACGCTGCCTGGCGATTTCACCATTGGTACACGGGAAACGTATGGTCGTATTTCCGATGGCATGATTTGTTCTCAGCGCGAACTTGGTTTGGGCGACGACCACGATGGCATCATGATTTTGCCAGCCGGAAGCGCGACACCTGGTGACGACGCGTTTCCAATTCTTGGTCTTGGCGATGAAGTTCTAGACATCGCAGTCACTCCCGATCGAGGCTATGCCTTGAGTATTCGTGGCATTGCCCGCGAAGTGGCAATTGCACAAGGAATTCCTTTTACAGATCCTGCTGATGCATTGCCTGAGCTTCCTGAATCAAGCGGAACACCGGTTGATGTTGACAGCGAAGATCGCGCAGCATGCGACCTTATCGTGCTTCGAACTCTGGAAAACTTTAATCCAGCAGCGCCAACACCGGATTTCATCAAGTCACGTTTGGCCGCAGTTGGAGTGCGTTCGATTTCTTTTGCTGTCGACGTGACGAACTACGTGATGTTTGAGCTTGGTCAGCCACTCCACGCATTTGATGCTGACAAGATAACGGGCAAGATCCGGGTTCGTCGTGCTCTCGCTGGTGAGAAATTGGAAACCCTTGATCACGTTGTTCGTGAACTAAGTAACGAAGATTTGTTGATCGCGGATGATTCGGGTGCGCTGTCGCTTGCCGGCATTATGGGTGGATTAACTAGCGAAATCTCAGAATCCACAACTCGCGTCGTAATCGAAGCAGCTCATTTCGATGCTGTCGATGCCGCAAAGTCCAGCCGTCGTCACAAGTTGTCGTCCGAGGCTTCGCGTCGTTTCGAGCGCGGTGTTGATCGCATGCTTGCTCCCGTTGCCTCTGCACGTGCTGCCGAACTTTTGATTCAGTACGGCGGTGCAACTTATGTGGGCCTTGCTGGCGTTGAGACAGCACCTGATTTGGTTCATGTGTCATTCGATCCTGAACATCCAAGTCGTGTGGCTGGACGTTCGTACGACGTTTCTGCCACCAAGGCAACGCTTGTTGCGCTGGGATGCCATATCGATGACTCGAAGTCTCCTTGGGATGTACGCGTGCCTACATGGCGACCTGATTTGTCGACATCAATCGATCTTGTCGAAGAAGTTATTCGAATTGATGGTTACAACAACGTGCCAACTCGCTTGCCAGTTGCACCGAAGGGTTCTGGATATACGGCGAAGCAAAAACTGCTTCGACGTTCAGGCTTGTTCCTTGCTGGTCGTGGTCTTGTTGAAGTTCGTAATTACCCATTTATGGGACAAGCAGAGTTCGACAATCTTGAACTAGCCAGTGATGCCACTCGCCGCCATGCACTTAAGTTGGCAAACCCATTGTCCGACGAGCAACCTTTTATGCGTACGACTTTGCTACCGGGTTTGTTTGCTGCTCTAACGAGAAACACATCTCGCGGTTTTGCCGATGCAGCGCTTTTCGAGATTGCATCAGTATCGCTACCAACACCAGCGCAACCTGCCACAGGAATTACAAATCCACCGCGCCCGAGCGTGAGCGGACGACCCAGCGAGAATGACATTGCGCAACTTGAGGCATTGCTTCCTGCGCAGCCGACTTACGTATCGGCAGTGCTTGCTACAGGCATGTGGAACGATGCGATTGAACTAGTCGTGTCACTTGCAAGCGAGCTTGGAGTTGATGTCACCGTGCGTGCCGCAGATATTGCTCCATGGCACCCAGGTCGCTGTGCCCAAATCATTCTTGGTGATCGCGTTATTGGTACTGCCGGCGAGATTTCTCCTCGAGTCAACGAAAACTTTGGTTTACCAAAGCGCACTGTTGCATTCGAAGTAGACCTTGATGTACTCGTGCTTCATGCCAATGTCACCCCTTCGGCTCCTCGTATTTGGACATTCCCCATCGCGAAGGAAGATATTGCCTTGGTCGTTGCCAAAGATGTTGCCGCCAGCGATGTCATGGAAACGGTGCGTCAGGCGGCAGGGGAGTTGCTCGAAGACATCCGACTATTTGATGTCTACGAAGGTGCTCAAGTTCCCGAGGGTCATAAATCATTGGCATTTGCTCTGCGTTTCCGCGCCGCCGATCGAACATTGTCAGCGGACGAAGTTGCCGAAGCGCGCCAAGCGGGCATAGTGGCAGCAGCCGCACAGTTTGGTGCAACCCTGCGGTAACTTTGCAAATTATGCATTTATGCGTATAATTTGTCTATGACACGAGCCGCAATTGTTGGCGCCTCTGGCTATGCCGGGGCAGAGCTTATTCGTATCTTGCATACGCATCCACAGATTGAGTTAGGCGTTATTGCAGCAGGCTCTAACGCTGGTGCATCGCTAGCGTCGGTTCATCCTCAGTTTTCGGGGGTTCCAGAGTTAGCCAGTTTGGTGTTCGCAACAACTGAGCCCGCTTCACTTGCGGACTGCGACCTCATTTTCATGGCCTTGCCTCACGGAGAATCTGCTGCACTAGTTGCCAAACTTCCACTCGATGTGAGCATCGTTGATCTCGGCGCAGATTTTCGGCTCGAAGATCCATACGCATGGCAACAGTATTACGGTGGCACGCATGCAGGACAGTGGACGTACGGACTGCCAGAGATTCACGGCAATCGCGCACGTATCGCTGGTGACAATCGCATTGCCAATCCGGGTTGTTATGCGACCGCTATTCAGCTCGCACTTGCTCCACTCTTGGCTGATCAACTTGCGCAACCAGATGACATCGTTGTTGTTGCGGCATCGGGAACATCCGGCGCAGGACGTGCGGCCAAAGTGAACTTGCTTGGTAGCGAGGTAATGGGCTCGATGTCGACTTACAAAGTTGGCGGCACTCATCAGCACACACCTGAAATCGAGCAGTCGTTGTCGGGTGTTGCCGGTCAGCCTGTGCAAATTAACTTCACTCCAATGCTCGCGCCGATGTCGCGCGGAATCTTGGCAACTATCAGCGTGAAGTCGACAGCGAGTGACGTGCAATTGCGCGAAGCATTGACTCAGTACTACACAGGAGAACCATTTGTGAGTGTTTTGCCAGCTGGTCAATTACCAGTTACATCATCAACGTACGGTTCAAATGCAGCTCACATTCAGGTGGCCAAGGACGAGCGCATGGCACGCGCAACAGTCATTGTTGCGATTGACAATCTGGTGAAGGGTGCTGCGGGCCAAGCTGTACAAAACGCCAACATCATGTTGGGGCTTCATGAAGCATCTGGTTTGAGTGCGATCGGAGTAGCGCCATGAGTGTGACATTTGCACAAGGTTTTCGTGCCGCAGGTGTCACTGCTGGACTCAAAGCTTCAGGCAAGCCAGATGTTGCGCTTGTTGTTAACGACGGGCCGATTCATGTATCGGCAGGAGTATTCACGAGTAACCGAATTCAAGCAGCGCCAGTTCAGTGGAGTAAGCAAGCGGCGCCTGCTGGGGCATTTAAGGCAGTCATTCTCAATTCAGGTGGCGCAAATGCCTGTACTGGCCCAGAGGGCTACGCCGACACGAAGGCAACTGCTGAGCACGTGGCACAGCTGCTTGGCGTCACAGCAAATGACATTGCAGTGTGTTCAACAGGTTTGATCGGTAAACGCTTACCAATGGATCGTTTGCTCTCAGGTGTATCCACTGCTCATGCAGAACTCAATTCAGACGGAGGTCAGGCAGCAGCCACTGCGATCATGACTACGGACTCGGTCTCTAAGACTGCGCACTTCGAATCATCTGCAGGTTGGCGTGTTGGCGGTATGGCTAAAGGTGCAGGCATGTTAGCGCCGGGACTTGCCACAATGCTTGTTGTCATTACCACGGATGCTGTCGTGGACGCTCAAGCACTTGATGCCGCGCTTCGAGCCGCCACTAACAGTACATTTGACCGGATTGATTCCGATGGATGTATGTCGACAAACGACACGGTTCTGCTGTTGAGCTCTGGTGCCAGCGAACGAGTTCCTGATGAATCGGAATTTGCTCACGCGGTGCATGCCGTCAGTGCAGATTTAGCTCGCCAGTTGATTGGTGATGCTGAAGGTGCAACAAAGGACATCAAAATTGTGGTCACGTCTGCCGCAAGTGAAAGCGATGCCGTCGAAGTTGCTCGCGCGGTTTCGCGCAGCAATTTACTTAAGTGCGCTATCCATGGTGAAGATCCCAACTGGGGCCGTGTACTTTCTGCGCTTGGCACAACGCAAGCAGCTTTTGACGCAGATGCCATTGATGTGGCATTTAATTCAGTGGCTGTGTGCCGAAATGGTTCAGCACTTGCGCAAGAGCCTGTGGTTGATCTCGCTGGACGTGAAGTCACGATCGAGATCAATCTCAATGCCGGTAGTTCTGAAGTCACGCTCTGGACAAATGATCTCACCGCAATGTACGTTCACGAGAATTCGGCTTATTCAACATGATTCACGAAGTAAGCGACAAGGTCGCAGTTCTTATCGAAGCCCTACCGTGGCTTGAGCGATTTCAAGGTGCAACTGTTGTCATTAAGTTTGGCGGCAATGCCATGGTGGATGACGAACTTATGCGTGCGTTTGCTCAAGACGTCGTGTATTTACGTCTCAGTGGCCTTCGTCCTGTCGTCGTTCATGGCGGCGGGCCACAAATCTCGGCGGAACTGAGTGCCCGAGGAATCGCATCAGAATTCAAGGGCGGATATCGCGTCACGACCCCTGAGGCGATAAAAGTGGTGCGCGATGTTTTGGTTAACCAAGTGCAAAAGCAACTTGTTGACCTCATCAACGAGCACGGAGATTGGGCCGAGGGTGTCAGCGGAGATCAATCCAATGTCCTAACTGCCGTTCGTCGTGATGTGCTCGTCGATGGAGTGCCCACAGACGTCGGACTTGTGGGTGAAGTAACAGCGGTAGATACGTCAGCGATTACGCAGCTTCTTGACTGGGGAAAGATTCCCGTCGTTACTACGGTGGCTCGCGGCGCTAATGGAGAAACGTTCAATATCAATGCCGACATTGCGGCTAGTGATGTGGCAATCGCGTTGCAAGCAGATAAATTCGTCGTCCTTACTGATGTTCCTGGTTTGTATCGAAATTGGCCAGATACGTCTGACTTGATCTCATCGATTTCTGTCGATGAGCTGCAGGCCATGTTGCCTTCGCTGGAAAGTGGCATGGTTCCCAAAATGGAAGCATGCATCGAAGCAGTACGTGGTGGGTTGCCTCAAGCAACAGTTGTTGATGGGCGAGTCGCGCACTGCGTTTTACTAGAAGTATTTACTGACGATGGCATAGGCACGATGGTTATCCCAGGAGACGAGAAATGACGCAAACAACAGAAGCTCAAGAGCGCTGGAATTCATTTGTCATGCCAACGTATGGCACCCCTAAGGTCGTTCTTGATCACGGCATTGGAGCGCGCGTATGGGATGTTGATGGCAAGGAATACATCGACTTCGTAGCCGGCATCGCTGTTAACTTGCTTGGTCACGCCCATCCAGTGCTAATCGATGCAGTCACAAAACAGCTCAGCACGCTTGGCCATACAAGCAATTTGGCGGCGCACGAACCAGGCTTGCAGCTTGCGCAGAAACTAGTTGATCTTGTTGGCGGTAACGCAAAAGTATTCTTTACGAACTCGGGCACCGAGGCTAACGAAGCAGCAATCAAGCTGTCACGCCTCACAGGCAAGACTCACATCGTTGCATTACGGAATAGTTTTCATGGTCGAACAATTGGCTCGCTCACGATGACGGGACAGCCAAAGAAGTACGAGCCTTTCCTTCCGTTGATGCCTGATGTGTCATTCGTCGATGCCAACGATGTTGAAGGTTTACGCGTAGCCATCACGGATAAAACAGCAGCGCTCTGGCTTGAACCAATTCAAGGCGAGGGTGGAGTGCTACCGCTGACGCAAGAGTTCATGACCGTGGCACGTGAACTCTGTACTGAGCACGAAGCGTTATTAGTGCTCGATGAAGTTCAAACTGGAATAGCTCGAACGGGTTCATGGTTTGCCTACCAGCAATTCAATGTGACTCCAGATGTTTTACTTCTTGCTAAAGGCCTTGGAGCGGGTATACCAATCGGAGCCTGTATTGGCTTTGGTAAGTACGCAGACTTAATGACTGCCGGCTTGCATGGAACTACTTTTGGCGGCAACGCGGTGTCGTGCGCTGCAGGCAATGCAGTATTGAAAGAAGTAGAAGACAGCAACCTAATCAAACGAGCGCTTGAAATTGAAACGGCACTCAAGGTACTTGAAGAACTCCCTGCAGTCCAGCAAGTTCGAGGCATGGGAGCAATGCTCGGTGTTGTGCTCGCTGCCGAAATGGCTGCTGATGTTGAAACTCGCGCACGCGAGTTGGGACTGCTCGTCAACGCATGCAACTCGCAAGTGCTTCGTATCGTGCCGCCTCTCGTTGTCACTGATGACGATTTGGCGGAAGCGATTAGCATTTTGCAACAAGCAATTTCGGAGAGTGTGGCATGACGACCCGAGCTGCCCGCCTCCATCTACTCACGACGATTATTACGGAACGCGCAATCCGCTCGCAGGCTGAACTTGTGTCGGCTTTGGCACGTTCAGGAATACAAGTAACGCAAGCAACTTTGAGTCGCGACCTTGATGTCCTTGGCGCAGTTAAAGTAAATGACGGTCATGGTTCGCACTATGCAATTCCGCAAGACGGCACTGGGGATATCGCCGCTAAAGATCCCGCGCGACTTAGTCGCATGCTCTCAGAGCACATGGCAAGTGCAGAGTATTCCGGCAATCTTGTTGTCCTTCGTACTCAACCTGGAGCAGCAAGTTATCTTGCCTCAGCATTAGATCGATCGGGACTTACGTCAATCATTGGCACGATCGCAGGGGACGACACTGTTGTCGTTGTCACTCGCGAACCTGTCGGCGGCGCTGCGGTGTGCCACGAACTCACAGAGCTCGCAAGCAAGTAGATTACAAAGGACTCGAAGTAAGGGGAGTGAAGTGACAACACGTCTATGGGGTGGCCGATTTGAATCGGGACCAAGCGACGCGATGGCCGCATTGAGCGCATCGGTTCACTTCGATTGGGTGTTGGCGCCGTACGACATTGCCCAAAGCAAAGCGCATGCGCGAGTCCTGTCAGCAGCTGGTCTGCTTGATGAGCAGGAGCTTGCCACAATGCTCAGCGGACTCGATCAACTTCTTGCCAAGACAATAGATGGATCCTTTGAGCCAAAGTTTGAAGACGAGGATGTGCATACTGCACTTGAGCGCGGTCTCCTTGAAACGATCGGTGCCGAGATCGGTGGCAAGCTTCGCGCTGGTCGTAGTCGCAACGATCAAGTAGCTACAGATCTTCGAATGTACTTACGAAATAACGCACGTGACATCGCAGCCCTTATTACCGATCTTCAACTTGCACTTGCTGATCAAGCAATTGCTCACGTTGATTCGGCTGCACCGGGATTTACTCACCTACAACACGCACAACCAGTCTCGTTCGGACATGAATTGGCTAAGCATATTCACGCTCTAGGTCGCGACATTGATCGATTCCGCGATTGGGATAAGCGGACCGCCAAGTCACCTATGGGCAGTGGAGCACTTGCAGGCTCTAGTTTGAAACTCGATCCTGTTGCAGTTGCCAACGATCTAGGTTTCGATGGCGTCGTTGAAAACTCAATCGACGGTGTCAGTGATCGCGACTTCGTGGCTGAATTTCTTTTCATTACAGCAATGATTGGTGTGCACCTCTCACGGCTTGGCGAAGAAGTATGTCTTTGGTCGTCTCGTGAATTCGCGTGGGCCACTTTGGACGATGCGTGGTCAACGGGTTCCAGCATCATGCCGCAAAAGAAGAATCCAGATGTTGCTGAACTCGCCCGTGGCAAGGCGGGCCGTCTCGTGGGTCACGTTACGAGCATTCTTGTCACCCTCAAAGGTTTGCCATTCGCGTATAACCGCGACTTGCAAGAAGACAAAGAGAGTTCCATTGATGCAATCAATACTTTGCATCTTGTGCTGCCTGCAATGACTGGCATGATCGCGACCTTGAAGTTCGATACCGAACGCATGGCCGCAAGTGCACCAGAAGGCTTCGCGCTCGCAACGGAAATTGCAGAGTGGGTCGTGCAACAAGGTGTGCCATTCCGCGAAGCACACGACATTGCAGGCGCATGTGTGCGAAAAGCAGAAGAGCTAGGAACCGATCTCAATGGCTTAACTGACGACGACTTTGTTGCTATCCATCCCGCTCTGACACCAGCAGTTCGCGATGCGCTCACAGTTGAATCAGCCTTGAATTCTCGTTCGACTGTAAACGGAACAGCTCCAAGTTCAGTGCGAGTGCAATTGGATGCCGCACGAACAACTATTTCGCATCTGAAGGCTTGGGCTGAAGTTCGACCTCACGCCGTGTAATTGTTTCTCGACGTGGCGTTTTGAGGATTCTCGAACTTTTCCGCAAAGATAGAGGGGTGACTGACATCCTTTCCGAACTGGGCTGGCGCAACCTTGTTGCCCAGCACACGCCCGAACTTCCAGACGAGCTGGCAAAGGGTTCACTCACGCTGTATTGCGGATTCGATCCGACCGCTCCGAGTCTTCACATGGGAAATCTGGCTCAAATCATCACCATGTCGCGCTTCCAGCGCCTTGGCCATACGCCAATCGCGCTTGTAGGTGGCGCCACTGGTCTCATCGGTGATCCAAGCGGTAAGAATGCCGAACGCACGCTCAATACGGTCGACACTGTTATGGGCTGGGTCGAAGGAATCCGTGGCCAGCTTGAGCCATACTTCGACTTTTCAGGCTCGAATGCCTGCATCATGGCGAACAACTATGACTGGACCGAGTCCATGGATGTTCTGACCTACCTGCGCGACATCGGCAAGCACTTCAGTGTCAATCGCATGCTAGATAAGGAATCTGTGTCAGCACGTCTCAATGGCGCAGGCATTTCATACACGGAATTTAGCTACCAAATTTTGCAATCCCTTGACTTCCTCGAGTTGTACCGTCGTCACAATTGCACGCTGCAAATCGGCGGTTCAGACCAGTGGGGGAACATTACTGCCGGTACCGACTTGGTTCGACGTGTGGAATCTGCGAGCGTCAATGGGCTTACCACTCATCTGGTGACCAAGGCTGACGGAACAAAGTTTGGAAAGACGGAATCCGGAACAGTCTGGCTCGATCCTGAACTTACTTCGCCTTACGCGTTCTACCAATTCTGGATTAATGCTGACGATCGCGATGTAGCCACGTTGCTGCGCACCTTCACGTACCGCACGCAAGAAGACATTGATGCACTACTCCTTGCTACAACCGAGCGACCTCAAGCTCGTGAAGCACAGCGTGCGCTCGCGCAAGATGTCACAACGTTGGTCCACGGTGCTCATGCGACCGCCCAAGCTGAAGCAGCAGCGGCAGCGTTGTTTGGTCGTGGCGAATTGCATGACCTGGATGCTTCAACCCTTGATGCTGTTATGAAAGAAGCGCCTCATTCTGAAGTCTCACTTGAAGGTGAGCCGGTCACTGTGTCCGAACTTCTTGTTAAGTGCGAACTTGTTGCGAGCAATGGCGCCGGTCGTCGTGCGATTGCTGAAGGTGGAGTGTCAGTTAACAATGTCAAGGTAACTGATGAAGGAGCCACTGTATCTGCCGAAGATTTCTTGCACGGTCAGTGGCTTGTACTTCGTCGAGGAAAAAAAGCATTCGGCGGTATTAAGCGAGTTAAGTAACTTTGTTGCTCGAACCTGTGAAAATCGCGCGCAGAATTAATGCGCTACAACATCTTCAATGTGTTGCGATTTTTGACCAAGACCGAGCACTAATGCGCAACCAATAAAAATCACAGCAGCACCAACTAATTGCACCATCGTGATCGTTTCATGCAGAAACACTGATCCGAGGATGACGGCAACAACTGGAACAAGAAACTCTGTGCTCAGTGCCTTGGTTGCACCAATTTCATCCACAAGTTTGAAGTACAAAATGTATGCAAGAGAACTGGCCGTTGCAGCCACAGTAATCAACGCACCAATGGCTTTCCATGATGGTGGAACGTGAGTGAGCGGAACGATTAAGACAAGTGGCAAAGTGAAAAGTCCGCCAAAAAGAAATGTTCCAATAGTTTGTTCATACGAACCCACATGAGGTGTGTGAACTTTTGCGTAGCTTCCGCCAAATGCAAACCCAGTCGACGCAATGACGGAACCTAAAAAGCCCAGTAGGAATGCGCCATCAATTTTTTGTGGAGTAAAGCCAATCAAAATCACAACGCCAAGAAATCCGATAATCAATCCTGCGATCATCGTTGCGGTGGGACGCTTCTTATGCCACACCCATTCGATTATCAAACTGTAAAGCGGAATCGTTGTGACAAGGATTGCCGTTAGTGATGCACCAAGGCGAGTCATCGCAAAATTCATTCCACCAAGATTCATTCCAACACTGGCGAAACCAAGTACTGCGAAGTGCTTCCATGCATTGTGAAAGTTAAGCGATCGACGAGTTACAGCTGCGATGACAACAAGAAGTGCGCTGGCAACGAATGCGCGGAAAGATACTGTTGCGGCCCATCCGAATTCAGGTATTGCAATAGCAAGCCAATAAAACGATGCTCCCCACATGAGGAATGTCCATGTGTACATGTTCAATTGGCGCGGTGTCATGGTTCAACCATAGAGGGATTGCATGCAGCATTGAATGCGTACTGTGAGTGGGGTAGGGCACATCAACAGAGGCCTGATGCTCGCATCCCAGAGGCGATTTGACCTTCTGGCCAAAACCCCGTAACTTAGCCAAGCAACCTAATCACCAGATGTTTTCCTTATGGAAAATGCCTGTGGCCCTGAGTGTCGGATTTGACCCGATTCTCAATAGTGGCTAAGTTAGGAAAGTCGCCTTGAAAACGGTCCAAGAAATTGGGCGGAATTCCTGCGCGTTCGTACCTTGAGAACTCAACAGCGTGCCACAAGTCAATACCAAAACCCCGTGGTAAATCTTTTAGATTTACTCGGAAAATTCCTTTGGTAATAAGACAAATTAAAGCATTCAGCTTATTTGTTCAATTGCCAGAATCTCTCTCTTTAACGGAGAGTTTGATCCTGGCTCAGGACGAACGCTGGCGGCGTGCTTAACACATGCAAGTCGAACGATGAAGCGGAGCTTGCTCCGTGGATTAGTGGCGAACGGGTGAGTAACACGTGGGCAACCTGCCCCTAACTCTGGGATAACTCCTCGAAAGAGGTGCTAATACCGGATACGAAACTGGGAGACATCTTCACAGTTTGGAAAGTTTTTCGGTTAGGGATGGGCCCGCGGCCTATCAGCTTGTTGGTGAGGTAACGGCTCACCAAGGCGACGACGGGTAACCGGCCTGA
>CAITJH010000028.1 GCA_903892635.1 uncultured Actinomycetes bacterium
GCGCAACGATTGGCTGGTTCGTCATTTAACGTGATTGCCGAAGTCAAGCGAGCAAGTCCAAGCAAAGGTCACCTTTCAGAAATTGCTGACCCGGCTGCACTGGCAAGTGAGTATGAAAAGGGTGGCGCTGCAGTCATAAGTGTGTTGACTGAAGAACGTCGCTTTAATGGCAGCATCGCAGATTTTGATGTGGTTCGCGCTGCTGTAGCAACGCCATTGTTGCGCAAAGATTTCATGATCGACCAATACCAGTTTGTCGAAGCTCGTGCGCACGGCGCTGACATGATTCTGCTCATCGTCGCGGCTTTGAGTGATGGTCAACTGAGTGAATTTGCCGCGCTTGCACACGAACTAGGAATGTCCGCACTCGTGGAAGTTCATGACGAAGAAGAGTTGTCACGTGCACTCGTAATTAAGCCGCACATTGTCGGTGTTAATGCTCGAAATCTCAAGACGTTGGATGTTGACCTGCAGACTTGCCACAGAGTAATTCCGCTCATCCCATCAGACGTCGTTGCCATTGCGGAATCAGGTATTACGTCCATAACTGAAGTGCGCGAACTTGCCGCAAGTGGTGCACGAGGAGTTCTTGTCGGCGAAGCGTTAGTCACAGGTGGCAATCCTGCTCAAACTGTTCAAGAATGGACACAGGCTGGTTCACATCAGCGAGAAATGAGTGCATCGTGAGTAATGATTCAGTAGTTGTGCCAGACACACTTGGGCACTTTGGCCCATTCGGCGGTCGATTTGTTCCCGAGGCTCTGATGGCTGCTCTCGATGAAATTGATGACGCCTTTCATAAGGCAATACTCGATCCGACTTTCATCGCAGAATTAAATGACCTATTGGTCAATTACACGGGCCGACCCAGTCCATTAACTGTGGCTAAAAACTTTTCCAAGTATTGCGGTGGCGCCACAATTTTGCTCAAGCGTGAAGACCTTAATCACACTGGATCTCACAAAATTAACAACGTCCTGGGTCAAGCACTGCTGACAAAGCGCATGGGAAAAACGCGAGTGATTGCCGAGACAGGTGCGGGACAGCATGGAGTTGCCACGGCGACTGCAGCGGCACTATTCGGGCTCGAATGCGTTGTGTACATGGGCGAAGAGGATACAAGGCGTCAAGCGTTGAACGTCGCCCGTATGCGTCTTTTGGGCGCAACGGTTGTGCCAGTAACAACAGGTAGTCGCACCTTGAAGGATGCCATCAACGAAGCAATGCGTGACTGGGTTGCCAATGTTGAATCGACACACTATTTATTTGGAACAGTTGCGGGTCCGGCTCCATTCCCAGAGCTTGTGCGTGAATTTCATCGAGTCATTGGAAAAGAAGCGCGCCAACAAATGCTTGACCGTTTTAATCGGTTGCCAGATGCAGTTGTGGCCTGCGTAGGCGGCGGTTCCAACGCCATTGGAATCTTTCACGAGTTCATTCCAGACGCGCAGGTTCGCTTGATTGGCATTGAAGCAGGCGGTGACGGAGTAGAAACCGGCCGCCATGCTTCAACAATCACTGGTGGAGCTGTTGGCGTGTTGCACGGCGCTCGAAGTTTCGTTTTGCAAGACGACGATGGTCAAACAGTCGAAAGCCATTCAATTTCCGCTGGTCTTGATTATCCAGGAGTTGGCCCCGAGCATGCTTACCTGCATCACACCGGCCGCGCTGAATATCGACCAGTAACGGACAGCCAAGCGATGGAAGCATTTCAACTTCTGAGTCAATCCGAGGGCATCATCCCAGCTATCGAAACGTCACATGCTTTGTACGGTGCAATGACGCTGGGCAAAGAACTTGGATCCGATGCGGTAATTCTCATCAACCTTTCGGGACGTGGCGACAAGGATGTTGAAACAGCAGCACGTTGGTTTGGAATGACAGAGTAAAGCATGTCGAAAATTCATGAAGCCTTTGCTCGTGCTCGCTCCGAAAATCGTGCGGCGCTTATCGGATACCTCCCAGCCGGTTTTCCCACTCGTGACGGTGCGATTGAATGCATCCGAGCAATGGTTGCCGGTGGCGTTGACATTGTCGAGATTGGACTTCCGTATAGCGATCCAGTCATGGATGGTCCAACAATTCAGGAAGCTGTCGACATTTCGTTGGCGAATGGCACAAAAATTGTTGACGTACTAGACACTGTGAAACACATTGCTTCCGATGGAACTCCAACGCTAGTGATGTCGTATTGGAATCCGATTGAGCGATTAGGAGTCGATAAATTTGCCGCAGAAATGGCGGCCGCTGGTGGTGCCGGAGTCATTACTCCAGACCTGACTCCCGAAGAAGCAGCAGCGTGGAATGTCGCAACCGATTCGAACCACATCGATCGAGTTTTTCTTGTTGCGCTGTCAAGCACTAACGAGCGCATTGCAACGGTTGCAGCAGAGACGACAGGCTTTATTTATGCAGGAGCCGTGATGGGAGTTACGGGTGCACGAACCTCGCTGTCAGGAGCTGTCCAAGATCTCGTGGCACGAACCCGTCAAGCAAGCGATTTACCTATAGCAGTTGGCCTTGGAGTCTCAACTCCTGAACAAGCTCATGACATTGCTCAGTATGCCGACGGTGTGATTGTTGGAAGCGCGTTTGTTAACGCCATTAATGCTGGTGGGGCACAGGCAGCACAACAACTTGCTGAACAATTGTCTGTTGGAGTGAAGCGATCATGAATCAGAGCAATCGCCGTCCGATAGTGGCAACAATTTTTCGCTTCATTTTGGCTGGCGTATTGCTCTATGCCGGTGGGATCAAAATCATGGAACCTCACGGCGCACGTGATGCGATTTTTGCCTATCGAATCTTCCCTCCATCATGGGGAAACGTTCTTGGCTATGCACTGCCGCTCTTAGAAATAGGTTTGGGCCTGCTTCTGGCGATGGGGCTATTTGTCCGAGTTAGTGCAATGATTACCGCGATTTTGATGTTGAGTTTTGTTATCGGAATCGCTAGCGTCTGGGCGCGTGGGTACAGCATTGACTGTGGTTGTTTTGGCGGTGGCGGAGACATTAGCCCAGCCGGACGAGCCGCTCGCTACACGCAGGAAATCATTCGAGATCTAGTCTTTGCCGGAATGGGGCTATGGCTATTTTTCAAGCCACGCACCCTCTTGGCACTTGAGAAAATCTAGTCAGGGCATACTTAATAGGTCAGTCCACGCGAAAGTGAGCCACTCATGGCAAAAGACAGTAAGAGCGCCAAAGCCGCACGAGAAGCAGCCGCTCAAGCCCGTGCCGAAGCGAATGCAGCCGAACGTAGCCGCGAACGTAAAGTGCGCCTCATTGGTGGCATCGTTGTTGTTCTCGTCATGGGTTCTTTGCTCGCAATTCCTTTGATGAGCGGAAAGAACAAGTCGACAGGCACCAACAGTTCTGCGGCGCTTCCTAAAGGTGTAACAAGCGAAACTTTTGGAGTCAAAGTTGGGCCAGCGTGGACTGCTGCCAATGCAGACAAGATTCCAATGCTGCAAATCTGGGAAGACTTTCAATGTCCAGCGTGTGGAGCAATGGAGAAGGCATCAGGCGCAACCATTCTTCAGTTAGCTGACGAAGGCAAGGTTCGCTTGGAATGGCGCCCAACGTTATTCTTGGATGAAAAGCTCTCAGCTGATAACACTGCAAATGGCAATCCGCAATCGTCGCTTCGTGCAACAAACGCATTTGGTTGCGCAGTCGATCAGGGATTTGCTGAAAAGTTCCACGCGGCACTGTTCGCTGCCCAGCCATCAGAAGGTAAGGGTTATTCAACAGCGGATTTCATTGCTGTGGCACAAGCCGCGGGAATGACGGATCCAGCCTTAACAAAGTTCAAAGAGTGTGAAGCTGCGAAGAGCTACAACGGCTGGGCGAACAATTCTTATGCTGCGTTCCAAAAAGATGGAATTTCCTCGACTCCGGATGGAATTCTGAATGGAACGGAACTTCCATCGCAGACATTGTTCACTCCTGATGCCATCACCAAGGCAATTGCTGACGCAACTAAGCAATGATTCATATTTCGACATCCATTCCAAGCCCTGGTCAAGGAGTTTGGCATTTAGGTCCCATACCCATCAGGGCCTACGCCTTATGTATCCTTGCTGGAATTTTTGTCGCAGTTTGGTGGGGTAACAAACGATTCATTGCGCGCGGTGGAATCGATGGTCAAGTGGCAGAAGTGGCAATCATCGCAGTCCCTATGGGCGTGATTGGTGGTCGTCTCTATCACGTGATGACTGACTGGCAAGCATATTTTGGAGTTGGTGGTAAGGGTTTTCTTGGCGCACTTAAAGTGTGGGAAGGCGGACTTGGTATCTGGGGTGCGTTAGCCCTTGGCGGAGTCGGCGCATACATCGGTTGCAAGCGTGAAGGTATTCCGCTGCCAACCTTTGCTGATTCAGTGGCTCCCGGTATTGCAGTTGCACAGGCAATGGGCCGATGGGGAAATTATTTCAATCAAGAACTTTTTGGAAAGCCAACAACGCTGCCATGGGCATTGCGTATTGATCCTCAGTATCGTCCGGCTGGCTACGAGCAATTTTCAACCTTTCATCCAACTTTTCTCTACGAATCGATTGCGTGTCTGATCATCGCCGGCATTGTGGTGTGGGCCGATAAAAAGTTCGTCATGGGACACGGTCGGGTCTTCGCTCTGTATCTTGCTTTGTATTGCGCTGCTCGAGGCGCGATCGAAACAATGAGAATCGACGAGGCGCACCACATCGCAGGTATTCGACTCAATGTCTTTACTGCCATGATCGTTGGATCATGCGCGTTGGTCTATTTGATTAAGTCGCTTGAACGTCATCCAGGCCGCGAAGTGCTGACGCTTTCAGAGGCGAAAAATCGTGCAGTGGGTGTTGGCGGTCGCCGGAGAGTGGCCGATGTTGTCGAAGCGCCACAAACTGCTGTCGAGCAGGTGCATTCTGAGTCTGGAGTTGACTCAATTGACGTACCGTTAACTGCACTCGAAGCCTTCGATGCACCTGCAGATAATGGGCCTAAACCACCGCGTATTCGTCGTATCAAGGAATAGTTTTTCCTCTGTAATTTTCTTTTGGCAGAAATGTGCATGTAACCAGTCGTTCACATGAATCTTCTAATGTGAAGTAATGATGTTGATAAACCAATTAGGACATTTGCTTCGAAAGTGAATGGTAATTGTGAAACAATTGTGTGAGGCAACTTCGCAACAAGTTGAATGGAAATGATTTAGTGCGTCGAGCAAAAATTGTATGTACGTTAGGCCCAGCAACTGCGCACGATGGTGTCATCACGCAGATGGTGCTCGCCGGAATGAACGTTGCTCGACTCAACCTCTCGCATGGAAATCATTCTGATCATGCAACTAACTACAACTTAGTCCGCGAAGCAGCTGAGGAAACCGGTCAAAGTGTGGCTATTCTGGCTGACCTTCAAGGCCCAAAAATCAGGCTAGCTCGATTCGCTGATGGACCAATTGATCTAGAAGTGGGTGACGAATTCACCATCACAATCGACGATGTTGCTGGCGGCCAGACGATGTGTGGAACAACATACAAAGGGCTTCCTTCAGATTGCGCCGTCGGCGACAAAATTTTGATTGATGATGGAAAAGTTGGACTCGAAGTTATCGAGGTTACTGATCGATCCGTCGTGACACGTTGTACAGAACCTGGTCGTCTCAGCGACAACAAGGGGATTAATTTGCCGGGTGCATCCGTGAGTGTGCCGGCTTTATCAGAAAAAGATATTGATGATTTGCGCTGGGCACTACGCCAAGGCGTTGACCTCATTGCTTTGTCATTTGTTCGCACCGCCTCGGACTTTCTTGATGTCAAGCGCATTATGGATGAAGAGGGAATAAACATTCCCGTTATTGCCAAGATTGAAAAGCCACAAGCTGTTGCTAACTTGAAGGAAATTGTGGATACCTTTGATGGCATCATGGTTGCACGTGGAGACCTTGGGGTCGAGTTACCGCTCGAAGACGTACCACTTGTTCAAAAGCGTGCGATCTCAATGGCCCGAGCTGCCGCAAAGCCAGTCATTGTTGCAACCCAGATGCTCGATTCAATGATTACGATGAATCGACCTACACGTGCCGAAGCCAGTGACGTTGCCAATGCGGTACTCGACGGCGCAGATGCACTCATGCTTAGTGGCGAGACGAGCGTTGGCGCGCACCCAATCAATGTTGTTGAGACGATGAGCCGCATTATCGAGAGAATCGAAGCTGAAGCCCTTGATCGCATTCCGGAATTAGAAGTGCACATCTCAGAAACTACAGCGCGTGCAATTTGTGGCGCAGCAGTCAAGGTGGCTCAGCAAGTCCATGCCGTCAGCCTGATTCCGTTCACGGAAACTGGACGATCTGCTCGACTAGTTGCGTGTTATCGACCCGAAACGCCGATCATTGCATTTACGACAAATCCGCGGGTACGCAACCAGTTGTCACTACTTTGGGGCACAGAGTCTTATCTCGTGGCTCCCGTCATCCACACTGATGACATGGTGACTCAAATTGATCGCACCTTGCTCACGCTGGATCGCTTTAACGCCAATGATCGCTTGGTATTTATTGCCGGTGCTCCTCCTGGGGTTCCTGGAAGTACCAACAGCATGAGGGTTCACAAATTGGGCCGCGGAGCTAGCAACACCCGATAGCGTGTCGGCTTGGTCGTGCGCTAC
>CAITJH010000029.1 GCA_903892635.1 uncultured Actinomycetes bacterium
ACCTCAACTGCCGCTGCACCTCCCACCCCAGCATCCACTTCATCGAAAATAAAAGTGTCAATTGGATCTGCCGCTGCCAATACGACCTGCATTGCCAGCATGATGCGGCTGAGTTCACCGCCCGAGGCGCCCTTGCTGATAGGTACCCATGGCGCATTAGGTCGACTTACTAGTCCCAAGGCAATGTCGTCGGCCCCAAATGGACCAAGTTGAGCCGGCGAAATAACAAATTCGACTCTGGCTCCAGCCATAGCAAGACCTTCAAGTTCACGCGAAACTGCCACGGCAAACTCACTGGCAGATTCAGTTCGTAATTGCGTGATCTTGCGAGCTTGGGCAACGAGTTTTTCGGTGAGTGCTTCATACTTTTCACGCAAAGCCTGAACGGCATCATCGCCACCAGCAAGTTGTTCCAAGCGTGGACGAGCCGCCTCGACCCAAGCGATCAATGCATTCACATCGCCAAATTCTCGACTTGCGTTCCGAAGCGCAGCACGTCGGCTTTCTACGAACGCCAGTCGCTCTGGGGAAGCATCAATGCCCACCATGTAATGCGAAATGTCTGCTGACACATCTGCCGCGAGAACTTCAAGTTCATGTAATCGATCAGATAACGCTGCGAGTTCACTGTCGTTTGCTCGCTCACGTTCCAACGCTTTACGCGCAGCAGCCATCGAACTCAATGCACTGGCATCGGTGGAGTCATCTCCAGAAATTGCCGCAAAAGCTGTCTGGCTAGCGAAAAATAATCCTTCGCTGTTTGACAGCTTGGTTGACTCTGCTTGAAGTTCAAGATCTTCGTTAGGAAGCGGTTTTAATTCATCAAACTGTTCAATGATTCGCGACATTCGATCAAGCTCAACAGCACGCGACGAGGCGTCGGTCGTCAATAATTCAATCTGTCGCGCAATCTCGACGCGCTGTTCCCACAAGTGAACATACTGAGATAGCAAATCAGGTTTGGCACTAAATCGATCAAGCAAAAGTCGCTGTTGCGCAGGCTTAGTGAGCCTCAGCTGTTCACTTTGCCCATGAATGGCCACCAATTGCGTGCCCAGTTCGCTCACTACCGCCGCAGGAATCGATGCGCCACCGATAAATGATCGACTTCGACCAGAATCATTGATCTGACGACTCACAATGGCCAAATTTCCATCGTCAAGGACCGCACCAACATCGGATAGTTCAGTTGCAATGTCGTCAGTAACGACTACATCAACCTCAACTACAGCTTGAGTGCTTCCCGTACTGATGAACGTTGCGTCGGCTTTTCCGCCGAAGACAACATTGAGTCCGCGAAATACCATTGTCTTTCCCGCGCCTGTTTCGCCAGTAAGGACATTCAGACCTGGAGTGAGATTGAGAGTTGCTTCGCTAATAACGCCAAAATTACGCAACCGAACTTGTTCTAACACGGCAACACCTTATGAATTGCGCCAGCCACGAACTGGCAATTCAAATTTGGCTACGAGGCGTTCGGTAAATGGAGTTGTGTGAACACGTGCGAGTTTGACGGATTGCTTGTCTCGCACCACTTCAACTTTTCCACCCGTTGCCACAACCGTCGAACGTCGGCCATCGGCACTGACAATAACTGGGCCATTTTCAATACCGACATCAATGTGCGAATTCGGTGACACTACAAGTGGACGAGCAAATAAGGCATGGGCACTGATTGGAACAACAAGCAAGGCATCAACTTCGGGCCAAACAACAGGTCCGCCTGCGCTGAATGCGTAAGCCGTTGAACCAGTTGGAGTGGCACACAACAATCCGTCGCATGACCATCGCGATAGTGGCTGCCCATCAACACTGACCATAATTTCAGCCATGCGTTCACGCTGATGCTTTTCAATTGCTACTTCGTTGAGAGCCCACGTCGACCATTCGTCACCCTCTGGCGACGTTGTCGTCACGACAAGAGCGGTGCGCTCTTCGACAATTAGGTTGCCCTCGGTTACAGCCGAAATAACTGAAGCGATATCTTCTGGTTCAGCTTCGGCAAGAAATCCAACGTGGCCAAGATTAACTCCCAGTACTGGGACGTCATGCGGACGAGCAATTTCGATAGCGCGCAATATTGTGCCATCACCACCAAAGACGATGACAAGTTCACAACCTTGAGCATCGTTTGCCGGAAGGACTCCATCGATTCCGATAAGTTGCGCATCGTCATCAGCACACAACACAGAAATGCCATTTGCCAGCAAGCCAGTGGCAGCTGCGCGTGACACTTCAAGAGCACGTTGCCGTCCAGCATGGACAACGAAGAGCACTTGACGACTCATTGCGGTCCCTCCTGAACTGCTCGAACTATGTCATCAAGTCTTGGTTCTGAGCCAAGCCGTGACAACCACAAGAAATATTCAACATTTCCACTCGGCCCTGGAAGTGGACTTGCCACAACCCCAAGAGTTCCAAGACCCAGAGAAAACGCGCTATTAGCGATCTTATTGACTGCAGCGATTCGATGTTCAATGGAATCCACAACGCCACCGCTGCCAAGCAATTCTCGACCTACTTCAAACTGTGGCTTGACCATCAAAAGCGCCTGACCTTCAGGCTTTAACACACCAGCCAACGCAGGCAAAACGGTCTCTAGAGAAATAAATGATAAGTCCGCAACAATCAGATCTACTTGCTGCCCAAGTGTGTCAACGGTTATATGGCGGACATTTGTTCGATCATGAATTGTGACTTTTGGATCCTGGCTCACTTTCCATGCCAACTGGCCATAACCTACGTCAACGCAAAATATTCTTTCAATTCCTCGACGCAATAGGACATCGCTGAATCCTCCAGTCGAGGCTCCTGCATCAAGGGCAACGAGTCCCGTTACGTCAATCGAAAACGCATCGAGAGCGCCAATCAACTTATGTGCACCGCGCGAAACAAAGTCGTCTTGTGCATCAACAATGACTTTGATTGCAGCATTCTCATCAACTTGCGTTGCCGGCTTAGTTGCAACGATTCCGGCGACTTTGACAAGGCCACCTTCAATCAATGTTTGAGCATGTTCCCTACTGCGCGCTAAATGGCGACGCACGAGTTCAACATCAAGACGTCGACGAGTCACTGGCCTGAAAGATCAGCAAGTGTGTCGTGCAATCGACGTTGTACATCTTCAAATACGGCAACATGTTCATCTACAGGCAATGTTGCTAAATCATTGAGGCGAGCTATCGCATCATCTACGCGAGGTTCACCAGTTACTGGAAGCGATGTCATCACAACTGTCGGGGCTTGATCTACAAAAATTGTGTCAGTTTCGACAGTGACCTCTTTTAGGTCGCCATCCACTGAAGATTCGTCTAAATCAAGATCATCCTCGTCGTCATCGAATTCATCTTCTTCGTCGCCAAAACCCTCGTCCTCGACACCAGAAAATTCATGCTCAATGACGGAACCGAGTTCAACATTCGATTCTTCCTCATCAACGTTTTCCAAAGCGAAATCGCTGGACTCTGACGTGAACTCGCTCATTGACGTGACAACCTTTCGTTACTCCTAGCCTACGGCAATCCCTCGAGCGCTTAATTGTGCGGTTGCTTGAGCAATACTCAGAGCTCCAGCCCACGTGGCAACACTGACGACACGAATAGCATCCAAGATGTCTGAGTCTCCACTCAATTGGCCATCAACAATGCTCCAGTCATTGACAGTAAATGTTGAACCATGCTGCATCACGGCTGGATGCGAATGAGCTAAACCAGTTGCGTCCCATGAAATGTAAGTCGGTCGCAGTTCTTCAGGCGCTTCGAGAAGTTCGCGAACTGTGGTCACTCCTGAAAAAACCAAGAGGCTATCAATACCAACATTGGTCGCACCAAGTATGTCGGTATCGAGCCGATCGCCAATAACGATGGGTCGAACAGCTTGAGCGCGATCAATCGACTGCTGCATGAGCGGCACTTCAGGTTTTCCTGCGACGGCAGTTGGACGACGACCTACAGCAGTAGCAACGATGTTTACCATCGAACCATTACCTGGTGCCATGCCCCACTGTGTAGGAATGGTGAGATCCATGTTGGTGGCCACCCAAGGAACACCACTATTGAGCACATGGCAGCCTTGTGCCAGCATGCGCCAAGGCATATCTGGCCAATAGCCCTCGATTACGCCATCATGATGCGCATCGACATCTTGCGAAGGCTTAAGCCCAACACCTTCAATTTCAGCCATCAAGTCACGGCTGCCCAGAACATAGATCGAGCTTCCTTGCGGAACCAGTGTGGCCATCACGGCTGCCCCCGCTTGCGCCGATGTCACAACATCGTGAGCCTCGACATGCAGTCCCAGTTCTGTGAGATGGTCAGCCACTGACTGAGCTGATCGAGATGCATTATTTGTGACATAAGTCAGCGTCATTCCCAGTTCTTCGTGAAGATCATTGATCACTGGAACTACACCAGGAACAGCATGTTGACCGACATAAATCACGCCATCCAAGTCGAAAAGCGCAGCGTCATAAACCTTGCCGAGTACATCACTTGCCTGTTCGAGTGCAGCCATACCTATAGATTGCCATCTCGCGTACGCACAGAGCTAACCGGTTCAGACTTTACCCAGTTTGTTGACTTCGATTTCGACTCGACTAGCAACAGAAGCGCCCGCTTTCCAGAACCTGCGGCGAATCTCGCCAGACACTTCAACAATGTCTCCGACCCGCAAACTATGCGCTTTACGTTGAACACTGACCTTCATCGCTATGAGATCTACCGTGTCGACAGTTGTTTTTGTTGTGGGCTTTGCGCGGGGAACAACGATTCGAAACCGCGTCAATATTGTTTCGCTGGGCAACTCCAAATCTTCGGCCAATGATGTAACTCGACCAACAAGATGGACATCGTTCACCCATTCGACTTCGTGAAGTTCTTTCACATTCACTCCTTAGGTAGGGAGAAACATTGTGACGAAAACACTCGGGCACCTGCACAAGATGCAGATGCCCGGTGAATAACTAATCACTGTGAACTAGTCGTCTAGTTCCTCATCTTCAAGATCTTCGTATTCCAGAACTTGATCTTGTCCTTCGAAAACGTCATAGCCGCTTCCTTCAAGTTCCTTAATGCGTGCATCAGCATCAGTAGCCTGCTCCATGTCTACAGCGGCTGCACGATGGAACCATTCAATAGCTTCATCGTTGTGACCCATGTTGGCTAGAACATCTGCATAGGCATAACGAATGCGAGCCGCCCATGGTTCTAAGGTTGCGGTGCTGAGCTCGGGACACTGCAATGTTGCAAGCGCAGCTTCCCACTGACCAAGATCCGAACGCGCTCCGGCAGCAACAATGCGCATTTCAACGCGACTTGCGCGATCAAGTGTTGCCACAATTGGATCGCCCGCCATATCGATTGCCTTCTTAGGACGGCCAAGCGCGCGTTCGCAGTCAGCCATCAACGGCCAATATTCCTTAATTCCACGCATGCGACGGGCTGCTCGAAATTCAGTCAATGCTTCGGCAAAATGTCCTGCGTGATACGCCGCCTCGGCAGCAGCTTCACGAACAATGCCAACACGCGAGGCTTTATTCAAGGCAGCCTTTGCATGCTCCCAAGCAAGCTCTGGATTGATGTCCATCATCTCGCCTGAGGCAACCAAGTGACGAGCTACGCGAAGTGCGAGTCCATCAGGAAGCGTGCGCAATTCATTGCGCACTGCACGCGGAAGTTCGTTACCCGTGATGTGATCCGGAATGATCGGATCTTGAACGTTAACGCGCTTTTCACCACGTGGTGCGCGCGGTGCGCGATCGTCTCTATCTGAATACCGACCACCAGCGCGATCCGGGCGACCACCGCGTTCGTCATAACGACCACCGCCGCGACCTTCACGCGATGGGCGATCTGGACGACCACCGCGCGTGGAAGGACGGCGATCCTCGCTCGCTTGTGGGCGGTCACCAGCGTATGGATTTTCACGACGCGGGCGATCAGAACGGGGACGATCACTCGAACCACCACGCGAATCACGATCACTATACGAACGAGTTGGACGATCCGAACCGCCACGGGAATCACGCGAATCACGATCACTATACGAACGAGTTGGACGATCCGAACCGCCACGGGAATCACGCGAACCATAACTTCGTTCGCCCGAACCAGAACGTTCGGTACGAGGACGGTCAGAACGGGGACGATCACTCGAACCATCACGCGAACCATAACTACGCTCACCCGAACCTGAACGCTCAGTACGCGGACGATCACTCGAGCCACCACGGGAATCACGCGAACCATAACTACGCTCACCCGAACCTGAACGCTCAGTACGCGGACGATCAGAACGCGGACGATCAGAACGCGGACGATCACTCGAGCCACCACGGGAACTTGGACGACCCGAGGCTGGACGATCGTCGCTGTACCGTGAACGTTCGCCATCTGGACGCGATGAACGGCCGTAACCGCTACCAGTTGAAGGACGGCTGCCGTAGCTACGTTCTCCTGCACCCGATGATGGGCGACCAGAAGACGGGCGACCAGAACCGCCAGAAGATGATCTATTTGATGAACTGCGGCCACTTGAAGGACGACCCGAACTTGGGCGGGAACCAGAATTATTTGATGCCATGAGACATTCCTTTTGTAAAAGAGCCGCACCTTAGGCGCTGGCTGAAGTGACCGCTATTTAGTTATGAAACCTCAGTATGTCTCATTGGCCTCACAATCAACAAATCAAACGGTTGTGAACCCTCATTCGAGACGCGATATCTGTTGAATAACGAAAAAGTCTCATAAAGCAAAAATGGGCCACCCGAAGGTGACCCACTTTTGAATAATTGTCCGGCGACGTCCTACTCTCCCACACCTTCACAAGTGCAGTACCATCGGCGCTGAAGGGCTTAGCTTCCGGGTTCGGAATGGAGCCGGGCGTTTCCCCTTCGCCATGGTCGCCGAAACTCTTTCGAATTACGAACGAACAATCAACTATTTAGTTGTTAACACACCGCACACTCTTGCGAGTAGCTATGTGTTTAGTTCCCGACCGTAAATCGGGAACCGCACAGTGGACGCGAAAATTTTAAGAAAGAATCCCTTCACAAAAGTGAAGATTGAGGTAAATCCTCGACCTATTAGTACCGGTCAGCTCCATACATTGCTGCACTTCCACCTCCGGCCTATCAACCCAGTCATCTACTGGGGGTCTTACCTGGTTACCCAGTGAGAGTCCTCATCTTGAAACCGGCTTCCCGCTTAGATGCTTTCAGCGGTTATCCGTTCCGAACGTAGCCAACCAGCCGTGCCCTTGGCAGGACAACTGGCACACCAGAGGTTCGTCCACCCCGGTCCTCTCGTACTAGGGGCAGCCTTTCTCAAGACTCTTACGCGCGCGGAAGATAGGGACCGAACTGTCTCACGACGTTCTAAACCCAGCTCGCGTGCCGCTTTAATGGGCGAACAGCCCAACCCTTGGGACCAACTCCAGCCCCAGGATGCGACGAGCCGACATCGAGGTGCCAAACCATGCCGTCGATATGGACTCTCGGGCAAGATCAGCCTGTTATCCCCGGGGTACCTTTTATCCGTTGAGCGACGCCGCTTCCACTTGCCGGCGCCGGATCACTAGTTCCGACTTTCGTCCCTGCTCGACCTGTCGGTCTCACAGTCAAGCTCCCTTGTGCACTTGCACTCGACACCTGATTACCAACCAGGCTGAGGGAACCTTTGAGCGCCTCCGTTACTTTTTGGGAGGCAACCGCCCCAGTTAAACTACCCACCAGACACTGTCCCTGACCCAGATAATGGGCCGAGGTTAGAAACTCAAATCGTTCAGAGTGGTATTTCAATGATGACTCCACGAACACTGGCGTGCCGCTTCAAAGTCTCCCACCTATGCTACACAAAACGTTCCGAGTACCAATATCAAGATATAGTAAAGGTCCCGGGGTCTTTCCGTCTTTCTGCGCGTAACGAGCATCTTTACTCGTAATGCAATTTCGCCGAGTTCGCGGTGGAGACAGTTCTCAAGTCGTTACGCCATTCGTGCAGGTCGGAAC
>CAITJH010000030.1 GCA_903892635.1 uncultured Actinomycetes bacterium
ACGAAAAATTAGTGAGCCCGATAAGTAGATAAGAAGTTTATTAATAATCCCGATATCTAAAACTATTTCAAAAACCACTCGAGAGTTATTCTCCAGACGCAAATGTCGGCCCTAAGTGTTTAACTGCCTCTAAGCACTTAGGAACCGCTCCCCACTTTTCATCTACACCGCACTACCCTCAAAGAATTGGATTCAAATGTACAAAGACACTCCAGAACCTTGGCAGCTTCGCTCCATGCTGCCGGATGTAGCGCTTAATATGGAAACCCAGTCACTCCGGATGCAAGTTGTTGATGATCTGCGGTTAAAGGCAAGCACCATGTGCGGGAAACGCAGTGCAGTCATACGTGTCACTCTCAACGATGACCATTACTTGGTTATCAAACCAGTAGATCGTGGATACGAGGGCTGTTTCGAGTGGTTCACCTACGTCCAGGAAGCTGACGAAGCCGGCGCGCCATTCACACGTCAATCAATTCGCACTTCCGTAGCGCTCGTCAAAGGTTCTCGGAAGCCTGACTTAACGGAACTGCTTTCGTTCACAACACATTGCGCAGATATTGAAGAGACCATTCGGGTCTCAACTCGAATCATTTTCACACATACGGGGCAGCGATTCACTCCACAAACTCAAAGCCATGGCAAGAACTGGAAGAAAACAGCATGACAAAGAAATCATTTACGCGCGATTACATCAGCCCTTCGGATCTCACATTCCTCTACGGCGAATGCAAGAAGTGCTTCTGGCTCAAATACAACAGAGGCATCTCAACTCCCGGCTTCATGCCGCTTGTAGGCCCAATGTCAGCTATTCAAGAAGACTTTTACCGCAATCAGCAATCAGCAGCACTCGACAACGATTTACCTAAAGGGTCAATCTCGAAGTGGGGCGAAACTGTCGAAAGCAAGCCAATCCAAATCAACGGCGTAGAAACAAAGTGGCGCATTAAGGGCAAGTACGACCTCGTTGTTGAATACGAGAACGGAACCGTCGGACTCGTCGATTGCAAAGTAACAACAAGCGAAATGGATGATGCAAAAGTCACCCACTACCTTCCTCAGCTCGAGGCCTATTGCTTCGCCCTCGAAAATCCACTGCATGGTATGCCATACACAGTTCCCCACTCAGGCCTCATGATGTGGCGCATTAATGGCGCAACCGCTAACGAAGACGAAAACTACTACTTCACTACGGAATCGGCCTTCCTTATGGTTCCACGCAGACCAGAGGTCTTCCAAAAGCTAATTGAAAAGGTTATTAGTTTGATTGATGGTCCAGAGCCGGAATCTGGGAATCAGTGCAAGAATTGCAGCTATGTAGCCAAGCGAATGTCAGCAATGGAAGGATCAAACTAATGCAAGAAATTAAATGTCCTAATTGTGGTCAGAACTTTATTGTTGATGAATCAGGTTACTCGCAAATTCTCAAGCAAGTTCACGACAAGGAGTTCGACAAAGCGCTCAAAGAGCGTCTCGAGCTAGCAGAACAGCAAAAAATGAACGCCGTTCAGTTGGCCGAAGCTGCGAAGATTGAAGAAATACTCAATCTAAAACACGAGCTCGATTCCCGCAC
>CAITJH010000031.1 GCA_903892635.1 uncultured Actinomycetes bacterium
AAGTCCAGGCACTGTTAGGTAGCCAGCAAGTCGACGGGCAATCGAGAAGGCATAACCATAATGCGCTCGAAGTTCGTTTGGCCATGCTTGTGAAAAATCTGTTTCAGTCTGCAACATTTTCGCCGCAAGTCTGCCGGTTTCGAGACCGTAATCAATTCCTTCACCATTGAGTGGATTAACGCAACCTGCTGCATCTCCGATGAACATGAAGTTTGTTCCAGCGACTCCGCTAACGGCTCCACCCATCGGCAACATCGCCGACCACGGCAAGCGAAGTTCGCCACTGAGTTTCCAATCAGCGCGTTGGAGTTCGGTGTACTGGGACATCAACTGACGTAGGTTCAAATCTGCTGGACGCTTGTTTGTTGCAAGTGTTCCTACGCCAATATTTACTTCGCCATTTCCCAGTGGAAATATCCAGCCGTAACCAGAAAGCACTTCATTCTGTGACCCACGTAATTCAAGATGCGATGAGATCCATGGATCATCATGACGCTCACTCGTGATGTACGCACGAGCCGCAACTCCATAGGCGGTGTCGCGATGCCATTCACGCTTGAGTTTGCGACCCAACTGTGACCTAACACCATCAGCAATGATGACGTTCTTGGCACGATACGTGACTGTGTCGTCACCGCGCTTAGCTATTACCGTCTCGATTGCGCCACCATTCATCGTGACATCGGCAGCAGCAACACCTTCGTGCACGTCGACACCTGAATCTTTTGCGACCTGTAGCACGCGATTGTCGAGTTCAACACGAGGAGCCGCACTGCCGTGTGATGGCAACGAAGGACCGTTCCATGGAAGCAACAGCTCCTGGCCAAAACCCGCAGCTCGTAAACCTAAGTTTTTTGGTCGATCTTCGAGCCATTCGCTCAAACCCAACTTCGTGAGTTCATGAATGGCTCGTGGTGTCAGTCCATCTCCGCACGCCTTGTCGCGAGGAAAAATTTCTTTATCGATCAAAATTACTTTTTGACCCGCGCGCGCAGCCCATGCAGCAGCGGACGAACCTGAAGGTCCACCACCAACAACTAAGACGTCACTTGAAAACTCGGGCACGTCTCTATTCTCTAATGAATTCTTAAACTACGCCGAACAGGCGATCTCCAGCATCGCCAAGACCTGGCACGATGTAACCGTTTTCGTTGAGACGTTCATCAAGATTTGCGCAGACAACAGTCAGGTCAAGATCGGTTCCATCGAAACGCTGTTTCAACAACTCAATGCCTTCAGGTGCTGCCAATAGGCACACGGCAGTGATTTTGTGAGCACCTCTGGCACGCATGAGGTCAATAGCAGCAACTAATGAACCGCCGGTAGCCAACATTGGATCGAGTAAAAACACTTGGCGGCCATTCAAGTCGCCTGGAATACGGTCTGCATAAGTTGTCGGTTGAAGCGTTTCTTCATTTCGAACCATTCCAAGGAATCCAACTTCGGCCGTTGGCAACAAACGAGTCATGCCTTCGAGCATTCCCAAACCTGCTCGCAAAATCGGAATCACAACTGGTGTGGGATCGCTCAAATGAACACCTTGCGCCGAGGCAACTGGGGTCTGAACAGTGACGGGCGTGACGGCTACATCCCGAGTCGCTTCATAGGCAAGCAAAGTAACGAGTTCGTCAGCTAAACGACGAAATGTCGGACTGTCCGTGTTCTCGTCGCGCAAAGCGGTCATTTTGTGATTGATAAGTGGATGATCAGCAATAAAGATACGCACGGACTCACAATAAACCGTCAGGACACCTTTGGGATCACACTCTAGTTTTCGGCCGCATTCTGTGACTGGTGTGACTGGTGTGACAAACTTTTTGAGAGCCTGCTCAGTTGTGTCACAACTTGGTTGCAGTTGCCTAAACTCTGCGCCCCTAACCTACGCAAAGGTCAGGGTTCGGTTCTAGACTGCCATTAGGCATTGCGATCTACGCATTGTTGTAATGAGAGGAGCCCTCGTGTTGAAGGGTGTAAAGATTGCCTCAGTACTGGCAGCAGCAGCTTTGGCGTTGGCCGGCTGTGGATCTTCCAGTGGAAGCGCAAGTGCAAGTGCAAGTGCACCGACCAGCTCGGTCAAGGTCGGT
>CAITJH010000032.1 GCA_903892635.1 uncultured Actinomycetes bacterium
CTCGCTTACTTGCCCGAAGGGCCAGACCTCAATTGGTCTGATCCGCAACTAGTTGAACGTGCACTAGCTGCACTTGTTGAATTTTCTCAATCAAAAAATGTTTTCCAAATCAAAATGGGACCGCATTCATGGACGCGTCGCTGGAATGCAGAAACCCTCAAAACTGCAATTGCGGAACAGTCTGCGCAATCAATTGCACAACTTGCACCCGATGCTATTAACGATTCAGGAACTGCACTTAGTACATTGCTGACACAATTAAATTGGAAGCAACCGCAATCATCTGATTCAGGTTTTGGTGATTACCAACCACGTTATGTTTTTCAACTTGACCTTAAAAATAAAACTGAAGAAGAAATCTTTAATGGCTTTAATCAGTTGTGGCGACGAAATATTCGTAAGTCAGAAAAAGCAGGCGTTACCGTTCGTATCGGAAATGAATCCGATCTTGCTTTGTTCCATGAATGCTACGTAGAGACTGCTCACCGCGATGGCTTTACGCCACGACCTCTTTCCTATTTTGAGACGATGTGGAAAGCGATGCGCGAGGAGGCACCTGAGCGAATGCAAGTCTTCATTGCGCAGCATCCAGATCATGACGGTGCAATCGCAGCAACCACGATGACTCAGGTTGGAGATCATGCGTGGTATTCCTACGGTGCATCGACTACTGCTGCGCGTGATCTTCGCCCAAGTAACGCAATTCAGTGGGCAATGATTCGCCAGTCGCTGGCCGATGGGTGTTCGATCTATGACATGCGTGGTATTTCTGACACATTATCGACCGAGAATCATCTATTTGGCTTAATTCAATTCAAACTCGGCACAGGTGGTTTCGCGCAAGAATATGTTGGTGAATGGGATTACGTGATTTCACCAATGTGGTCTCGTGCTTTCAATACCTACATGGCTCGGAGGTAGTCAGCAATGACTTTCACATTGCACGTTGATGCGCCGCGGTGGCGTAAGCATCTCGCTTCCGTCATTAGCGATTACTCGAAGTCGGGCGCAACAGTCACACCAGTCATTAAAGGCAACGGCTACGGTTTTGGCCGAGACCTATTGTGCAAGGAAGTTTCTTCCTTGACATTGTCCAGCGTTTGTGTTGGAACAATATTTGAAGCCGAAGAGGCACTCGCTCGCTTTACCGGTGATGTCATTGTGATGGAACCATTTACAGAATTGAATCCACGGGCAGCTGCGCAATGGTCCTCATTATTGCGTCATCACTCTTCGCGTTTAGTTGCCATCATTGGTTCAAACGAAATCGCAGCTCTATCAAATGCAGGTGCAGCACGCGCCTACATCGAGGGCTTGTCCAGTATGCGGCGCTTTGGACTTCCACTGCACGAAATGGACGATGTGCTCGGTGCAACGACTCATTCAATCGCTATCGAAGGATTGTGGCTTCACTTACCAATTGAAGAGCCGGCTGCGGATCATGTTGCAGTATATGAACCAGCACCGCAAGGAAATGTGAACAAAGCTTCGGGACACGCACGCGAAGTTATCGGTTGGCTGTCGTGGTATCGCGATCTAGCAACAAAATATTCGTTACCGCTTCACGTCAGTGTTTCTCATCTGAGTCCTAAGGATGCGCAAGTCATTCACAATAACTCTTCAGACTTTGAACTCAGTGTTCGAGTTGGTACATCGTTGTGGCTTGGTGATCGCAAATCACTTCGAGTAACTGGGACCGTCTTAGCTGTTCACACTGCTGGGCTGGGTCACGATGCGATTGGTTATTCACAATCTGATAGTCACGGTCACAAGAAAGTTGTTGTCATCAGTGGCGGCACTTCTCATGGAGTTGCGCTCGCAGCGCCAGCAAACACAACATCGTTACGTAAACGTGGAATTGCGATTGCTGAAGGAATGCTCGAAGCAATGGGCAAAGTTAGGTCACCGTTTACTTTCAAGGGCGACAAACTTGTATTCGCCGAACCGCCACACATGCATGCATCAATGGTGTGGTGTGAAAACGACTCCATCACCGTTGGTGATGAAGTCGAGTGCACTATTCGCAATACAACGGCCCACTTTGACGCCATTGTCGGGCTCTAACTGATAACTACGGAACTACGTTCACTGTCACTGAGACCGTTGAACCACGAGGTGCCGTAGTCCCAGCTGCTGGAGTTTGCGGAGCAACGACAGTCCAATGCGCTTGGTCGCCCGTCGGTGAATTCGACGGCGCAAGTTGCAGTCCTGCTTGTTGTGCAGCTGTAAGTGCAGCGGCATATGTCAGTCCATTAAAGTCCGGCACTGTCACTGAATTTGACTGAGTCTGTGACTGTGATGGTGAAGCGGACGCTGATGCTGTTGCACTCACCGAAACTGAAACTGTTGGTTGTGGTGAAGCCGATGGTGAATCAGTCGGGTGCGCACCGTTTGGTACACCGCTAGGAAGTGGTGGCAATTGCGATACAGGAGTACCAGCAAGCGCACCCTTCATGAATGCAGTCCAAATGCGCGTCGGGAATGATGCGCCGTAAACCTTAACCATTCCACCAGTTCCACTAAGTGTCATCGGTTGGCCATCTGGTCCGTCCTTAATTAACATCACTGACGCAGCAAGTTCTGGAGTAAAACCTGAGAACCATGCTGACTTGTTGTCGTTGGTCGTACCAGTCTTGCCGGCAGCAGGGCGACCAAGGGCTTTTGCTGCGGTACCCGTACCAACTTGCACAACTTTTTGAAGTGCATAAGTCACTGTGTCGGAAATTTTTGTTGCATATGCCTGGATTGGTGTTGGCGCAAGTTTATAAAGTTCGTGACCAGATGGATCCGTGATTAGTTTCAAATACGAAGGATTCACTTGCAATCCTCGTGCCGCAAATGTGGCATAAGCAGCAGCTACGTCGACAACGTGTGGTGAAGAGGTTCCTAGCGTGAACACTAGGTTGGGTTCAAGTCCGACGGTGTTTGTTGGGATACCGGCACGTACTGCTGAATCCATAACAGTTTGAAGGCCAATAGTCGCGGCGCATTGAACGAAAGCAGAGTTCACAGAGTTTTCTGCGGCTTTGAGCAATGTGATCTTCTTGCCATAAGACTCGTTACCATCATTGACAACGTCAAAGTTGTTCACTTTGGTGTGGTTCATGCCGCTGAAGGTTGACGATAATGACAATCCGTTTTCAAAAGCTGCTGCAAGTGTGAACGGTTTGTAGGTTGAACCCGCTTGCCCGATTGCTTGTGTTGCGTTGTTCAGCTGATTCTTCAAATAATCGGCACCGCCATAAATGGCAACAACTTCGCCAGTACCAGGACGAACAGCGGCAAGGCCAATACGTAAACCTTCGTTTCCAGTTTTTGGACCTTCAGTCTTCACAGCGTCAATCGCAGCTTGTTCTGCTTGCTTATTGAAAGTAGTGGTGATGCGCAAACCTTCACGGTTAATTTGATCTTCAGTAATTCCTTGCTTGTAAGCAGCCTGACGCGCTTGTTCAAGTAGGAATCCTTGTGGTCCGCTAAATACTTGGTTAGGCGACACTTTATTAATAGTTGGGAACTGCATTGCAGCACGCTTTGAAGATTCCAACCATCCTTGGCTGACCATGCCATCAAGTACATAATTCCAACGCGCCTTCAAACCATCCACGTTGGTTTCTGGAGCAAGTCCATTTGGTGACTGGATAATCGATGCAAGAACTGCGGATTGTTCAATCGTTAAGTCTTGAATATTTTTGCCAAAGTACACATTGGCCGCAGTTTCAATTCCATATGATCCACGACCAAAATAAATTGTGTTGAGGTAGTCCTCAAGAATTTGGTCTTTGCTGGTGGTGGTTTCAAGTTTGATAGAAAGCACTAGCTCTTTGAGTTTGCGCTGAATGCGACGTTGATCTGTAAGGTATGCGTTCTTTGCATACTGTTGCGTAATTGTTGAACCACCTTGAGTAGGTGAGTGTCTCAAGTTGTTCACAACTGCGCGCGCGATGCCTTTAATAGAAAATCCACCATGCGAATAAAAGGTGCGATCTTCTGCTGCTAGTACAGTTCGCTGAGTTGCTAGTGGAACTTGATCAATCGAAACCGATACTCGATTAGCTTCACCAAGGCGCCCTAGTTCAGAGGTGCCGTCGTCATAATAAAAAATAGTTGCTTGCGCTGTTGATACTTCATTCGGTTTAGGAATGCTTGTGGTTTTGACAGCAAGCGCGAGTCCACCAATTCCAAGCACAATGAACAACAGTCCGACAGTCAAGATCTGTCGAAACGATGGAACCCATCGAAGGATTCCGGTGCGATTTTTTCTGGGGTAACTCACTGCTCTATTCCAACACATCTCTTGGCTTGCGCGGTGGTGTGCGTGGCGTGCCATCCCCTAATACGTAAGAGAGATGTAAATGATTCCACCCACAGTCACCGCAAACTTCAACTACATAAACTCGAAAATGTCCATATTCATGCGCCATTTCAGGCAACTCGTGTGATGATCGTACGCGCCCTGCTAAATAGCCCAGATCATCACCGTATGTATATGTGACATGGACCAGTGTTCCCCGCGAACAGATCGGGCAAACCCTTTCAGTTTTTTCCCCATGATTTTTTGCCGCCCGCAGTAAATACGGATCAGCATCGCACACCTGTTCACGCAAGAAAGCGTCAGTTTTTAGGCTTTCTATGATGTGCCGACGGCTCAAGGCGTAATCCAAGACATGCCGCGGCCTGGTTGGATCCGCCACAGGTTCGCCAGGATGTGGCAATTGCCGAGGCGGTTCTTGGCCTCCTGGACCGATGCGAGAGCCCCTAATTGAGCTACTTGATCGGTTTTGAGCCATGAGTACAGTCTACAAAGGCGAAAAACCCACTATTTACGCTACTTGCGATGTGTCATTTCGATGTATCGA
>CAITJH010000033.1 GCA_903892635.1 uncultured Actinomycetes bacterium
ATTTTCGGCATGATCCGGTCAACAGTTACACCTGAAGTGGATGCGATATCCTCTTTGCTGTTGCTGTTCTCTGGAACCGTGTTGATTAGTTCCTATGTTCTCAATCGGAGAAGGAGATAGATATGGGAAGCAATAAGAAGCGCATCGCTTCACTCGCAGCAATCGCTGCTGCGACAACACTGCTGCTATCGGCATGTGGTGGATCATCCACTGCATCGTCGTCAGCATCTGCTGGGGGTAGCACAGCTGCATTCCCAACATCAGGAAGTGGCGAAGTTCACTTGTACAACTGGACCGATTACATCGATCCAGAACAGTTAAAGGCCTTCACCGCTGACACTGGCATCAAGGTCATCCTTGACACCTTCGATAGCAACGAAACTGCACTCGCGAAGTTGCAGTCAGGCGCAACCGGCTATGACGTTGTATTCCCTTCGGATTACATGGTCAAGCAAATGATCGATCTCAATCTTCTTGAGAAGGTAAGCCCAGCTTCCTTCCCTAATGGATCAAAGATCAAGAGCACCATGATGGGCGTTTACTGGGATCCAAAGCGTGACTACTCAGCTCCATGGATGTACGGCTCAACCGGTATTGCATGTAACACCACTGCAGAACCAAAGTGCTCAAACATCAAGTCATGGAAAGACTGGTTCACAATTGGTCTTCCAAAGATGGACTCACTCAAGGATCAGACTGAAGTTGTATCAGCTGCACTTCGTGCAACTGGTGTAGCAGCTGCTGACCTTTGCACCACGGACAAGTCCAAGTACGCTGCTGCCGAAGCTCTTTTGAAGAACTTCAAGCCTGCAGTTATCGACTCTGACAGTGGCATCGAGCGCGTTATCGCTGGCACATCAAACGTTCGTATGGCGTGGAATGGTTCAACTCACCGCATGAAGGAAAAGGTTCCTGGCGTTGAGTACATCTACCCAAGCGAAGGTTTGAACCTATGGGCAGACAACATGGTTGTTCCTGTTGGCGCACCTGATCTGGACAATGCCAAGATCTTCATCAACTGGATGATGGATCCAAAGAACGTAGCTGCTGAAAGTAACTTCACTGGCTACGACAACGGCATCACTGGTTCTGACGCTTTCATGACCGATTCAATGAAGAATGATCCTGCTGTTGTTGTTCCAGCTGACGACGTCAAGTTGTTGTCACCAACACCATCGTGTGATCAAGATGCTCGCGATCTATACACCCAGGTATTCACTACCTGGTTAGGTGAGCAGTAATCCATTAACAAAACTAAAGGGCTCCGAGTTCACTCGGGGCCCTTTAGTCATTTCACGACAAGTATTCAGTGATCTTGAACTGACAACTCTTTTGCCACTTCCCTTACGGCTTCCATTCGTGACGTTGGTCGACCATTGTCCGCCGTCATCGCCACCACATGCGCCGGCGGTATGTTGTCTTGGATTTCAAGAATCCGAAATTCAAATCCATCAATCGACGTGTTACTGGCTGGACGCATATTGAGCAGCGCGACGCCTAAGTTGCGAGCAACCAGCGCGCGCACAAGTTCTGCACTTGCAGAGCGATACTTAATCTGCGGTTCAAACCCAGCACCAGAAAATGCCCGCGTGAAATAGTCACGACTGTACGGAAGATCGAGAAGCACAATGTCATCGTTGGCAATTTGCTTGAGCTTGATTGACTTTGCATTGGCGAGGTCATGTTCAGAGGAAACGACAATGTGCGCGGAAACATCAAAGAGTCGCTGCACGTTCACGCCACTGGCGCGACCAAAGTCATAACCGATTCCCAATTCAAATCGTCCCGAGATAATTCCCTCGTTCAGAATCGGAAGACTCACTTCTTCAATCTTCGCCTCGAGGTCTGGATGTGAAACCGCAAGACGGGCCAACAAGTCAGGCACCACATAAGGCGCGATCACGCTATAAACACCGATTGATACTGCGCCGATTGGGGCCGACCCAAGATCTCGAGCATCGCGCTCGAGGAGTTCTGCGTCATCAAGCATGGTGCGTGCTTTAACGATGAGCCGCTCCCCCGCCAAGGAAAGGGAAACACCTTTGGCATGGTGCCGGACAAGTAGCTGGAGATTGAGCGCCCGCTCCATCTCGCTGATGCCACTGGAAAGCGTGGATTGCGAGACATGCAGCGATCCGGCCGCTCCACTAACTGAGCCGTATTCGGCAACAGCAACCAAATACTCCAACTGGCGCAAGGTGTATGAGGGCATTGAAGAGTCCTTTCAGGCGTGATTCATAGTATCGGAAAAATCGAACTAAACCTCTAACTAAATCGTCTTGACCGAATTCCCGATTGGCCCCAGAGTTGTGGCTAACGCTGGGCGAAATGCCACGGCGAATCACCACACGATGGAGAGTCGCATGTCGAACGAATCATTTGACGTAGTTGTCGTTGGCGCGGGCCAAGCCGGTGTCGCCATAAGCGAACATCTGACCAAAGCTGGCGTGTCACACGTTGTGCTCGAGCGGGCACGAATTGCTGAGCGCTGGCGTACTGAGCGCTGGGATTCACTCGTTGCTAATGGTCCCGCTTGGCACGATCGATTCCCCAACTTGGAATTCAGCGACTACGACCCCGATGCATTCGTTCCTAAAGATGCTATTGCCGACTACATGGTCGCCTATGCGGAAAAATTCGACATGCCGATTCGCGAAGGTGTCACGGTCAACTCGGTGACAAAGAACGATGGCGGCGCGGGCTTCCGCGTTGATACTTCCGACGGAGTTATATCTGCGCGCTACGTCGTTTCCGCCACCGGTCCATTCCAAAAGCCTTCGATTCCTCCAGTTGTTCCTGCAGGCAGCGCGATTCATCAACTTCATTCGAGTGATTACCACAATCCAGAGCAACTACCTGAAGGCAACGTTCTTGTTGTTGGCGCAGGTTCATCTGGTGTGCAGATCGCTGCCGAACTTCAGAAGTCTGGCCGACAGGTGTACCTATCCGTTGGTGAACATGACCGACCACCTCGCCGATACCGCGGTCGCGACAATGTGTGGTGGCTTGGTGTACTTGGCAAATGGGATATGGCTACGCCAACGGCAGGAGCAGAACACGTCACGATTGCTGTGAGCGGCATGGACGGTGGTCAAACAGTTGACTTCCGCAATTTGGCTGCCAGTGGAATTCATCTCGTGGGATTGACGCAAAGCTTCAAAGATGGCGTCATGTCTTTCGCACCAGATCTTGAGAAGAACATCGCTCGTGGCGATGCCAACTTCTTGTCCGTGCTTTCCGAAGCCGATGAATTCATTGCACGCAATGGATTAGATCTGCCCGAAGAGCCGGAAGCCCACATTCTCGGTCCAATGCCCGATGCGGCGATCAACCCAACGCTGGAACTTAATCTTGCCGATGCGAACATCACGACAATTTTGTGGGCGACCGGTTACGCCCTCGACTACAGCTGGCTTCAGGTTGATGGCGCACTTGATGACAACGGCAAGCCTGTGCATGCTCGCGGAGTCTCTGCCGCACAGGGTATTTACTTTGTTGGCCAAGCGTGGCTTTCACGTCGTGGCTCGGCCTTCATTTGGGGCGTGTGGCACGATGCAAAGTTCTTGGCCGATCAGATTCAGATCCAGCGCAGCTATCTGACCTATGAAGGCAACGCCCGAATCGTTAAGTAATTACCTCCGCAAGTCCGATAACGTAAAGAAATAAGAATTTTCGATTACCTCGATTCTTGAAGGAACCGCATGACACACAAGCGAATTCGTCCATTCAACACCAAAGTCACTTACCCTGAGCAAAATCTCGACAATGATCTGGCGCAAGCCGTCGTCGCGGGTAACACAGTTTATTTGCGCGGCCAGATCGGCCAAGATCTTGACACACGTGAGTCAGTCGGCATTGGTGACATCGAGGCGCAAGCCGAAAAGGCCATGTCCAACATTGCTATGTTGCTCGAAGAATGTGGCTCCGAGCTTGGCGACATCACAAAGATCACGATCTACCTCACTGATATTCGTTACCGCGAACCGGTATACCAAGTCATGGGTCGTTGGCTCAAAGGCGTTCATTATGTATCAACCGGACTTGTTGTGACCGCACTTGCACGACCTGAATGGCTCGTTGAAATTGATGCCACTGCTGTAATTCCAGAAACGCGCGACTAATGACGATCAGCATTGCTGCGCGCTGCGAACGTACCGGCGCATTCGGAGTTGCGATCAGTAGCTCGAGTCCATCGGTTGGATCACGCTGCCCGAACGTGCGCGCTGGTGTTGGTGCAGTATCGAGTCAAAACGTCACCGATCCACGACTGGGACCTGCGCTGCTCGATGCCCTCGAAAGTGGATTAAATGCACGCGATGCCCTCGACAAAATTAGCTCGACTGCAACGCATCCTGAGTTTCGTCAACTCACAGTTGTTGATTCCACTGGACACTCTGCCGTGTACTCAGGAGCAAAGTCACTTGGCATCAATGCCGAAGTAACTGGCCCCAATGTTGCTGCGGCTGGAAACATGCTCGACAACGAAGGCGTCATTCAAGCAATGGTCAATGAATTCAACGCTCATCCCGAGCGCGAACTCGCTGATCGATTGATCGCTTGTCTTGAAGCAGGAGTGATAGCTGGTGGCGAAGCGGGACCGGTGCATTCTGCTGCTGTCCTCGTGGCAACTGATGTTGCTTGGCCAAGTACCAACTTGCGCGTGGATTGGGACGACGATCCAATCGCAAAACTTCGCGAGATCTACGCAGTGTGGGCACCGCAAGCGGTTGATTACGTCACACGTGCACTCGATCCAACATCTGCCCCGTCCTACGGTGTACCTGGAGACGAATAATGACAAACCACAAGAGCGCAGTCATTGCCAACGTTGATGCGATGGGCGATGACTTACTCGCGCTCAGTCACTGGATTCACGCCCATCCCGAGACTGCATGGAACGAAGTAGAAAGCAGCAAGCACCTTGCGGAGCACTTATCGGCACGAGGCTTTGCGGTTGAGACAAACTTCTGCGATCTTCCAACGGCATTCAAAGCAACGTTCGGACACGGTGATCTAACGATCGCTTTTTGTGCTGAATACGATGCGCTTCCAGGGCTTGGCCATGCATGTGGCCACAACATCATTGCTTCAGCATCAGTAGGAGCAGCACTAGCGCTCGCACCGCTGGCGGATGAACTCAATGCGACCATCGTCGTACTCGGCACTCCAGCCGAAGAAGGTGGCGGCGGCAAGATCACAATGCTTGAGCGTGGCGGTTTTGCAGGCATTGATGTTGCGGCGTTGATCCACCCCGGACCTGTTGACGTTGATCACGGAAATCCTTTTGCCGTCAAACATCTTGAAGTCAGCTACACAGGGAAAGCATCACACGCTGCAGCATATCCAGAACGCGGAGTGAACGCTGCTGATGCATTCACAATTGCGCAGGTTGCAATCGGATTATTACGCCAGCAACTTGCGCCATCGGTACGAGTACATGGAATTATCACTCGCGGTGGTGAAGCTCCGAACGCAATTCCAGAACGTACCGAAGGAAAATGGTACGTCCGCGCAAACACAACTGCTGAAATGAATGACGCTTATGAGCGGATTTTGCAATGTTTCCAAGCTGGAGCATTGGCCACAGGATGCACACTCGAGATTCACGAAGGTAACGCGCCGTATTCGGAATTCGCCAACCACGAATCATTCACGACTTTTTACCGCGCAAATGCCGAAGCGCTCGGTCGGAACTTCGACGTTCCAGAACCAATGACCCGAATGAATCGTGCGAGCACCGATATGGGCAACGTGTCTCAAGTAGTTGCCTCGTTCCATCCCTACATTGGAATCAACAGTGGAGAAGCTGTTAATCACCAGCATCAATTTGCGGCCGCATCAGTCACACCTGATGCAGACAGAGCAGTACTTGATGGGGCCAAGGGACTAGCCATGACCATGGTCGATATCGCAAATGATGCGACCATGCGCGAGTTCGTTAAAGGGTATTCTCAGGTATGACCCGAGATAAGTTCCTTGAAGGCATGAGTCGCGCTGCGGCCACCGTCAACATTGTGACAACTGACGGGCCTGCCGGAAAGGCTGGAGCAACCGTAAGTGCCATGAGTTCTGTTTCTGCAGACTCTGCTCGCCCGTCTCTTCTCGTGTGCGTCAATAAGAATTCACACTCCGCAGACATCATTCGAGAAAACAAAAGGTTTTGCGTCAATGTATTGCGCGATACTCAGGCGTGGATTTCTGACGGCTTTGCGGGCCGCGCCGGTGTCGACGACAAATTCACGATCGGCACGTGGCACAAGACTGGTCTTGGTTCATGGGAACTTGAGAACGCAGTTGTGACTTTTGACTGCGAGCTCGTTGAGGAAGTTCTTTACGGAAGTCACTACATTTTTATCGGCGAGGTCGAAACCGCGAACGTGAGCGAGAGCGGACCTACACTTGTTTACTCAAATCGCAGTTACGGATCATCAGTTCCTCTCGGTGCAGCAACAGCTAGCCATCGTGTTCACGCCGATGGCGAAGAAAGCGAAACTGTTTCCATAGGGTGCTATTCGTCATTAGCTCCATTTCTCATTCCACGAGTTATCGCGGATTATCAAAATGTTGATCCTAATGTCGACATCAAGGTCTACGAAGGAAATCAAGATCAGTTAATTCATCACCTTGGTGTGCGCGAGGCTGACATGCTGCTTACATATCAATACGAAGTTCCTGACTGGTGGACAAAATCCATTGTTGTCGCAGAACTTGAGCCTTACGTGTTGTTGCCAGCTTTGCACCCACTGGCAAACAAAGATTCGATTAGTTTGTCCGAACTGGTTTCTGAACCGATGGTGCTGCTTGATTCCGTTCCGTCTCGCAACTACTTCATGTCTCTATTTGAATCACAGGGTCTCGCTCCACGAATTGACTATCGCTCACCGTCTTACGAAATGGTGCGCTCTATGGTCGGTAATGGTTTGGGCTACACAATTCTTGCCACGAAGCCCGCAAGTCCAGTTGCCGTTGACGGACGACTCACAGTCGCACGTCCAATCACCGACAACTGCGAAACGACCAAGATTGTTTTAGTGACAGACACCAGCCGAGAAATCAGTGACAAGGCGCACGAAGTGCACGACTACCTGATCAAACAACTTGCCGAAGCTGAAGACTTACTCCATTAATTAATCGACAGCGAGCAGTTCAGCGCACCAGAAAGATAAGTGCTGAGCCGCTGGCGTGCCATGTGTGCCGAGACGGCGGCATTACTACTCACCAAGTGCAAGTTAAATGAATCTTCAAGTGCTACAGCGGTTTCAGCTATGTCACGAATGGTTGCATTCGGAGTGAAAGCTTTCTGTTGAACGCCGTGATTAATGATGCGTTCATACAGTGACACTTCTCGATCCCACAACGTCGTCATCATTGAGGCGTGAGCAGGGTTACGTCCGGCATAAGTATGCAATTCGTAAAGCATGCGCAGGTCGGACGTCACTGGTTCATCTGGGATACCTTCTTGAATTGCGACTTCAATTTGGTCAGTTGCATTGGCACGTTGATCCACATGCTCAACTCGATTCCAGTAAAAACGCTCAAGGGCCTCTCGATGAGCTTCAACAAGAAGATCTTCGATTTCGGGATAGTAGTAGCTGACCGAGCCAATCGATAGCCCAGCTTCTTGGGCGATGTCTTTGAGACGTAGACCTGACAACCCACGTGCGGCCACAGCATCCATCGCCGCTTGGACCAAGTCCTTGCGACGTTCTGTCTGTTCCTTTGGCCGTGCCACAGTATTCCCCTTATTTATTGAGAACATGCCTTGAAATTAGATTCAAACAATTCCATAAAAACCCTAGCGTAGAACAACCCCAGAGGCTACGATTCTTTGAAACACGTTATAAAGAACTCATTAGGGGTACCTATGAAGAATCGTGCACATTGGGACGCAGTTGCGGCTGGCTTAAAGCCCGACGGCCGCGCTGTGATCAACGGCAAACGCGTTGACACTGCGAACTACAGTGATGATTTCAGTCCAGTTACTGGCACTTCGCTCGCTCAAGTAAGTGAATGTGGCGTAGCCGAAGTTGATGCTGCTGTTGCAAGTTCTCGAGCTGCATTTAATAACTCGTGGGGTCGCATGTCGCACGGGGCTCGCAAAACTGCGATGACAAATCTGTCGAATCTCATTTTGCAGAATGCCGACGAACTTGCTGCTCTTGATGTACTCGATATGGGTAAGCCCATCAGCGACGCCACGACTATTGACGTTCCCGGCTCTGCCGCCATCCTGAACTTCTACGCCGAAGCCATCGACAAGGTTGCAGGCGAAATCCCAACAACAGATCCCGGAAACGTCGCACTCGTTCGTCGCGTTCCTCTTGGCGTAGTCGGCGCAGTTGTGCCGTGGAACTATCCATTGGAAATGGCAATCTGGAAACTTGGACCTGCACTTGCAGCAGGCAACACCGTGGTTTTGAAGCCAGCTGAACAATCACCGCTATCTGCATTACGCCTTGCTGAACTAGCACTCGAGGCTGGCATGCCAGAAGGCGTACTCAATGTCGTCACCGGTCAAGGCGAGGTCACGGGTGCAGCACTTGGACGTCATAACGATGTTGACGTCTTGACATTCACTGGATCGACTCAAGTCGGAAAGTTCTTCCTTGAATACTCGGGCCAATCAAACATGAAGCAAGTGTGGTTGGAATGTGGCGGCAAGAGCCCGAACTTGATCTTTGCTGACGTAGACAACATTCATGAAGCCGCTGAGTTTGCAGCACGTGCAATCTTCTTTAACCAAGGCGAAGTGTGTTCGGCAAATTCACGACTACTTGTTGAGCGCAGCATCTTGGATGAGTTCACGGCGTTGGTCAAGGCACAAGCTGACAAGATCGTATTGGGCAACCCATTGGACGAAAACACAACAATGGGCCCACTCGTCGATCGCACTCAAGCAGGTCGAGTTGCAGAGTTCATTGCATCAGGCAATACCTCATCACGCTTGGTTCGCGGAGGTAATCGCCTGACGATTGACGGCTCGGATTGTTACATCGAACCAACTATTTTTGCTGATGTTGCACCAAACCATGAGATTGCCCGTGAGGAAATCTTTGGGCCAGTGCTGTCCGTTATTCCGTTCGATACCGAGGACGAAGCAATCGCAATTGCTAACGACTCGATCTACGGTCTAGCCGCATCAGTGTGGACCGGAAACCTCAAGCGAGCACACCGAGTATCGGATGCGTTACATGCCGGAACTGTCTCTGTGAACACAGTTGATGCTCTGGGTCTTAACATCCCATTCGGCGGCTTTAAGCAATCGGGCTTTGGTCGCGACCTATCGCTTCATGCACTCGAAAAATTTACTGGGTTGAAAACAACCTGGATCCGTTACGAATAAGTCTCACGAAAGCCCCTCAGGAGAAAAAAATGACAGCAACAAACGAGCAGTTGGCCGAGTCTGACCGCGCACACATCATCCATCCATATCTACCGTCATCGGTGACAGAACGAGTCATCATGACCAAGGGCAAGGATTGCCAGCTGTGGGACGCCAATGGCAAGGAATACCTTGACGCTACTGGCGGACTTTGGCTTGCGCAGATCGGTCATGGTCGCGAGGAACTAGCTGAGGTTGCTAAAGAGCAAATCAGCACGTTGGAATACTTCACGTCGTTCTGGGAGTTCAGTAACGATAAAGCGATTGCGCTTGCTGAAAAGCTCGTTCAGATCTCGCCCGACAACATCAGTCACGTGTATTTCACCAGTGGTGGATCCGAAGGAAACGAAGCCGCACTCAAGATGGCGCGATACTTCCACCATCGCCAAGGTAACTCGAACCGTAACTGGATCATTGCTCGTCGCAATTCGTACCACGGCATTGCCTACGGTGGCGGCTCGCTATCTGGCTTCCCGATTTATCACGAAGGCTTCGGCCCAATGTTGCCGCACGTTGAACACGTGACTCCCCCATGGCCATACCGAGCCGAACTTTATAACGGCCAAGATCCAACCGATTTCTTGATTGCTGAACTAGAAGCAACTATCGAACGTATCGGCGCAGAAAACATCGCAGCCATGGTTGGCGAACCGATCATGGGTGTCGGCGGCATGCTCGTTCCACCAGATGATTACTGGCCACGCGTGGCAGCACTTTTGAAGAAGAACGGCATCTTGTTGGTATTCGACGAAGTCGTTACAGCATATGGTCGCGTTGGTGAATGGTTTGCAGCACAGCACTTCGGCGTTGAGCCCGACATCATCATCACCGCAAAGGGCATCACGTCCGGCTATATCCCACTCGGCGCCGTACTCGTATCTGAGGAAATCGCAGAGGTACTGGGTCGTGACTTTGGTTTCCCTATGGGATACACCTACAACGGTCACCCAACTGCTGCAGCTGTTGCTCTAGCAAATATCAACATCATCGAAGACGAAGGTCTGTTAGATCGCGCGAAGAAGATTGGCGAATATCTGCACGAAGGATTGCGCTCGCTCCTTGATCTTCCAATCGTCGGTGAGGTCCGATATGTCGGCATGATGCATGCGGTTGAACTTGTTGCCGATAAGGACACGCGCGAGCCACTTCCAATGTTGCAACCAATGCTTCCCGACGTCATACGTCGAGAAACAGGCGTAATTGTTCGTGACTGTGGACATAACTTGGTGCTTTCACCGCCACTGATTATGACTGAAGAAGAAGCAGATCGTTGTGTTGAGGCAATGCGCTCAGTATTGTCACGTACAACGGCCGACGGCGTCATCCACTAGGACGGGAAAGCACATGACTCACTCCGATATCACTTCCGGTTACGGCGAGCAAACTGATCTCGCAAGAGAACAAGAAGCAAAGTTCATCAAGGCACTTCGTCGGGGTGACGTTGTGCTGTTCATTGTTGCTGCAGTTATCGCGCTCGACACCATTGGATCGATTTCCACCGGAGGCACTCAGTCACTGTTCTGGGGTGTCTTCATGGTGGTGACGTTCATGATTCCGTTTGCATTGATCTTCGCCGAGACTGGTGCTGCCTTCCCTCAAGAAGGTGGCCCTTATCAATGGGTGAAGTTTGCTTACGGACGCCCTATCGCAGGTGTGACTTCCGTTTTGTACTGGATCACAAATCCGATTTGGCTTGGCGGATCACTGGCATTCGTGGCCTATGAAGCATTCAGTAGCTACGTCGTTGAACTGCCAAGTGGTTCGATTGGTGACTGGATTTTCAAACTGGCATTCGTGTGGGCAGCCATCTTGTTGGCTGTTGTGAGTTTGAAGACCGGAAAGATCTTCGTCAACGTGGGTGCATGGGCAAAACTTATCGTTCTGCTTTCACTTGTTGGCACAACAGTTATCTACGGAGTGAAGAATGGTTTCCAGCCATTCGATTCTGCTGGAATGGTTCCGACCATTGCTGGCTTCCTTGCTGTAGCACCTGTGCTGGTCTTTTCGTATGTGGGCTTTGAAGCTCCGAATGCTGCATCCGAAGAAATGATGGATCCACAGCGCGATACCGCGCCTGCAATTCGTCGAGGCAGCATCATTGGCATGCTTGCTTACTTGCTTCCAGTGCTTGCGATTCTTTTAGTTATCCCGGCAGACAAACTCACCGGTGTTGATGGTTTCATGAGCGCTATTGAAGAGGTCTATTCGGTTTACGGTGGTGCCGCGAGTGCATTGCTAAAAATCACCGCAGTGCTCTTTGTTTATGCTCTGGTCAATCAAGGTAGTTCGTGGATGATTGCCACTGACCGCATCCAGGCAATGGCAGCCGCCGATGGAACATTCTTTGGTGGCTACTTTGGCGAGTTCAACGAGAAGCTCGGAACACCACTTCGCGTCAACATCATGTCCGGTGTGATGTCGAGCGTATTCGTGATTGCATCAAACGAGCTCGTTAATGGAAGCGCTGGCTCAGTGTTTGGCGTTGTGCTTGCCACCGCGACGGCAACTCTCTTGGTGTCCTACCTAACGATTGTTCCTGCCATCATCAAACTCAAGCGCATTTATCCAGATGTACATCGTGAATACGTAGTTCCCGGCGGACACCGAGGATTTAACATTCTCGGAGCGATCGTGTTCTTCTATGTTGTTGTTGGCACCGTTGGTTCGCTATTCCCTGGCACTTTAGAGGGACTGTTTGGCATTGACTATTCGTTCGATGACAACTGGGGAGTATCTCGTGCGAGTTTTGAAGTCTTCACATTAGGAACTCTGACTGTTGTTATTTTGATTGGAGTTGCTGGATACCTTGGCGCAAGCGGAGTGCGCAATGGTTTCGTCACTGACGACAATAACGATTAGCCTTCACACATTTTTGAGGCGGCCAGAGCGATCTGGTCGCCTCAATTTTTCCTACAGATTTGATGTGATGACAGGGATCAGAACAAGCACACCAAGAGAACACATGACGACTCCCCCGACTGTTCGCAAGAAAACGAGTCGTTCACGCGAATTAACGAACCAGTCTCGGCTTGTTCCTACGATGAGAGCCCACGATCCATCCAGTAACACTGCTAGTAATGCAAAAATAAGTCCGAAAATCATTAGCTGCACGGTGACGTTGCCCACTGTCGGATCGACGAACTGCGGAAATATTGCCGCAAAAAAGACCAGCGCCTTCGGATTGAGCACACCAACCATGAACCCTTGTCGAACCGTATTCCAATTACTGGGTTTAGCTTCGTTCAATGCCACCATGTCATCAGCATGTTCCTGCCGATGCTTCAATGCTTGGTAGCCCAAATAGATGAGGTACACACCTCCAGCTGTCTGCACAGTCTCGAGTAGAAGGTGCGAACGCTGAAGTGCTGGCCCTAAACCTATGGCGATCAAAGTGGAAAGGACAACCATTCCTAGTGCATTTCCAAGAACAGTAAGCATCGCTGTCCCACGTCCCCAAGCAACTGCTCGAGCAATTGTGAACATCACACTTGGGCCTGGAACAAGGATGATGGCTGCACTCGCTAGCACAAACTCGAGAAGATTACTTCCGCCAATCATGCGCCTAACTCTAGCCGAGCGCTCAATTTTTCGCATGAAACTATCTAGACTCTAAGAAACATCAGGAGGTGCGATGAAACTACGACTCGTAGCGATCTGCGGCCTCTTGTTCGCGACTTCCTCTGTTGTTCCAGCTGCGGCCACAACAGTTGATCCGTCAACAATCATCGACTACTGCGGCAATTCACAAACCGGTGTCGTGCAGCCGCTAACTTCGGGAATGTGTTTGCCCAATGAATATTCACTGGGCAACGCGCCAATTTCTCGTGGCGATTCACGTCCACGGGCCCTGATACCTCAATTCAATCGTCGATACCTAGTGGCTAAGGCCGCAGCGCGCAAAGCTGGTTACTCACTTCGGATTACGAGCGGCTACCGAAGTTACGCGAAGCAAAATTATTTATGGAATCGTGAAGTACAAAAATTCAACGGGAACAAGAAACTTGCAAGTCGCTGGGTACTTCCGCCGAGCAAATCAAACCATCCGTGGGGAATCGCCATCGATGTGAATTACGGAAATGGATCTCGCTCCGGCGCAAAGTGGCTAGAAAAGAATGGATACAAGTTTGGCCTGTGCCGACGTTATAAAAATGAATGGTGGCATTTCGAACCACTCGTTGCACCCGGAACGCATTGTCCTGCGATGGAAAAATACGCGAGTTAGTCGTCACCGCGTACGTGAAGATCGGCTGCTTCCCGCACTGAATGCTTGGCAAAGTAGTCAGCTTCTTTGATCTGCCAAGCCGCAAGTTCGTCCCGAAGTTGTTCACCATCTCGGGCCACAATGCGCTCGACAAGTAATTGCGGGGCTGATTCGATCCATATTGCTAATGCAACATGTGAGCGCAACGTTGAATGCCCAGACCCAACACCTTCGAGGATGAGGAAATTGCATTCTGGAACGCAAATGGTTTCCGTAAATGCTTTCTGATACCAGTCGTACTTTAAGTAGCGAGGTTCGATCCCCATCTGAAGTGGCTCAATAATCGATGTTGTAATCCGCTGTGGCAACTCTTTAGCTAAGTCTTGCGTCCAGCCGTCATAAAGGTCATCCATATGAATGACCTCGCAACGACCAAGTTCTTGCGCAAGATGGCGGGCAAGCGTTGTTTTACCCGATCCAGCAGGACCATCAATCGTGATTAACTTCGTTGCACCACAGACGACTGCACTTTCGCGGATTCGCTGAGCGATTCGAGAGACGTTATATGGCGCCATCACTTCATCACAGTGAGATCAGAATTGAGTTCTGATTTCCACCGCAACCATCCGCGCACTGCGATCGCAGTAAAGAAGGCATAGAGGATTGAAGTGAAGTACAACTTTTGCCACAAATACTCGACGGTGTAGACCGCATCAACAACAAACCATACGACCCAGTTCTCGCGATACTCACGAACCATGATGACTTGAGCTACGACACTAAACACCAGTCCAAATGAATCTGGCCATGTAGCTGCAGCTCCGATCGATGCAAACCATGGAGCCAGAACGGCAGTGGCCGCTGCACCGATGATCAGAACTACTGCGCGTTGGCGCGTGCTTGCTACCCGAGGGTGTGCGCCCTTTGGTCCCCAACCAAACCAACCCCAAATCGAGGCAGCGATAAAGACAACCTGAAGTGAAGCACTGGCATAGAGATCCCATTCATAAAACAGCCAGCCATACAGCGCGCTGCTAATTGCCCACCATGGCCACATGATCTTCTTGCCTGTTGTTCCGAGCCACACGCCAATAAGCGAGGTGACCACAGCAATGAATTCCAGCCACGTCAGGTCATACGACAAAACGGTCAGCATCGTATGCATGGCGGCATCGTTAATAGAAGTAAGTAATTGCATTGTGATTTCCCTTCACAAGTCGGCATTACCCGACTGGTTTGACGGTCGGCGACCTGCGTCGCCCTCTCAGCCCCACTGTGGAGCTCCCGTGATACTGCCTTCACTCTAGCGCTGATGCACACAGCGTGCCTCTGAAAGCCGAGCCGAGATCCCTAAAGCGAGCAACCGTTTGGCGCAGGATGAAGCCGATTTGTTCAGCAACTCAGTTAGGGACCAAGACCACGAGCGGGACGCATGGAAATTTCCGCTGGTAGTCTGCCTAGTCGAGCCCCTGTAGCTCAGTGGATAGAGCGTCTGCCTCCGGAGCAGAAGGTCGAAGGTCCGATTCCTTTCAGGGGCACACCTCAGCGCGGTGTAACTCACACCCCTTCGGCATTTTTCGCCCATCATGTGGCACTAACCTTGTACTTAGGCAAGCAACCAGGAAGGCCAATGGTGTCCGGACCTACGAGCAGTCCATTTGGAGCCAACGATTGGCTCGTGGACGAGATGTACCAGCAATATCTCGAAGATAAAGAGTCAGTCGATCCAGCATGGTGGGAATTTTTCGCTGACTATCAACCATCCGACATGTCACCTGTGGCAAAGGCGTCAACGCCTGCACCAACACCGGCAGTCACGCCTGCTCCTGTTGTCGCCGCTGCGCAACCAGCGCCAGCTCCTGTAGCGAGTGCGCCTGTTATTGAAGGTGCTGAAAAACTCAAAGGCACCGCAGCTCGAGTTGTCGCCAACATGGAAGCAAGTTTGCTCGTTCCAACAGCAACTAGCGTTCGAGCAGTTCCCGCCAAACTCATGGTCGACAACCGCATCGTGATTAACAATCATCTTGCACGTGGTCGCGGCGGGAAGGTCAGCTTTACTCACATCATTGGTTTTGCAATTATTCGCGCGCTTCAAGAAGTGCCCGGTATGAATGTTGCGTACACAACCATTGATGGCAAACCAGCAATCGTTCACAATGAACACGTCGGACTTGGCCTTGCAATTGACCTTGCAAAAGAAGATGGCTCTCGCCAGCTTTTAGTTCCGTGCATTAAGAATGCTGACACCATGAACTTTGCAGAGTTTTGGGCTGCTTACGAAGACGTTGTGCGCAAGGCTCGCAATGGCAAGCTTGCAGTCGAAGATTTCCAAGGTGCAACCGCCAGTCTGACTAACCCTGGCACAATCGGCACAGTTCATTCTGTTCCGCGTTTGATGCAAGGCCAAGGTGTCATCATCGGCGTTGGCGCAATGGAATACCCCGCCGAATGGCAGGGTGCATCCGAAGACACCATCACCAAGAATGGCGTCAGCAAGATCATGACGTTAACCAGTACATACGACCATCGTGTTATTCAAGGTGCGCAATCCGGTGACTTCTTACGTCGCGTGCACCAACTTTTACTTGGTGAATCAGGTTTCTACGACGACATCTTCCACTCACTTCAAATTCCATACGAACCAATTCGTTGGGCGCAAGACATCGCAACATCACACGATGATGAACTCGATAAAACAGCTCGCGTGCAAGAAATGATTCACGCATTCCGAGTTCGTGGACACTTGATGGCAGATATCGACCCGCTCGAGTATCTGCAGCGTTCGCACCCTGACTTGGACATCGCAAATCATGGCTTGACGTTATGGGATCTCGATCGCGAATTCGCCACCGGCGGTTTCGGAGGCAAGCCATTCCTTCGCCTGCGCGAAATTCTAGGAATTTTGCGTGATGCTTACTGCCGCACAACTGGTATCGAATACATGCACATTCAGGATCCAGAACAGCGACGATGGATTCAGAATCAAGTTGAGCGTCCGTTGCCTAAAGTTGATCGCAAAGAACAGTTGCGAATCCTACGCAAGCTCAACGAAGCCGAGGCTTTTGAAACTTTTCTTCAGACTAAGTTCGTCGGGCAAAAGCGATTCAGTCTCGAAGGCGGAGAAAGTGCAATTCCACTTCTTGAACAGATTTTGTATTCAGCCGCCGAAGAAGGTTTGAACGAAGTTTGCATCGGTATGCCACACCGTGGTCGATTAAATGTTCTAGCCAACATCGCAGGCAAGAGTTACGAACGCATCTTCAATGAGTTCGAAGGTAACTACGGCGAAGAGTCCGTACAAGGTTCTGGCGATGTGAAGTACCACTTAGGTACTTCCGGTACATACAGCAGCGAAAACGGCAAGCAGATTGCGGTGTACTTGGCTGCTAACCCATCGCACCTTGAGGCCGTGAATCCCGTTCTCGAAGGTATCGTGCGCGCCAAGCAAGACGTGCTTGATAACAAGGATGACTACCCCATCCTTCCAATCTTGATGCATGGTGATGCGGCATTCGCCGGTCAAGGTGTAGTCGCAGAAACCCTGCAGTTCAGTCAACTTCAGGGCTACCGAGTTGGTGGAACGATTCACTTAGTTGTAAACAACCAAGTGGGCTTCACAACCTCACCGCGCTACAGCCGATCGAGCGTGTACGCCACTGACGTTGCGCGCATGATTCAAGCGCCGATCTTCCACGTAAATGGCGATGACCCAGAGGCTGTTGTTCATGTAGCAAAGCTTGCTTACGACTACCGTCAAGCATTCAAGAAGGACGTAGTCATCGACATGGTGTGCTACCGCCGTCGCGGACACAACGAAGCCGACGATCCTTCATTGACTCAACCTTTGATGTACGAAATCATCGACCAAAAGCGCTCGACTCGTAAGTTGTACACCGAGGCTCTGATCGGTCGCGGCGACATCACTGTTGACGAGGCCGAAGAAGCATTGCGTCACTTCCAAGAACAGTTGGAAAAGGTTTTCCAAGTGACAAAGGCGTCCAGCGCCAATGACTTTAACTCAGAAGCCAGCGAAGTCATCAGTACTGGTCAACAGTCGCTAGCTCCTCAGACACCGTCAATCGATGTTCCAACAGGAATTAGTCGTGAACTCGTTGATCGCGTTGTAGCTAGCCAACTCAACATGCCTGAAGGATTCACGGTTCATCCACGTTTGGCACCACAACTTCAACGTCGCGCTGAAATGGTAGCAACGGATGCCATTGACTGGGGCATGGGCGAGGCTTTGGCTATCGGTTCATTGCTTGCTGAAGGAACTTCCGTACGTCTGGCTGGACAAGACAGTCGTCGTGGAACTTTTGGCCATCGTCATGCAGTGATCGTTGATAAGAAAACTGGATGGCAATACAAGCCACTCAAGCAGTTGTACGCAAATAACTCGCGTCTTGCAGTAATCGACTCACTCTTGAGCGAGTACGCAGCGATGGGCTTTGAATACGGCTACTCCGTTATGCGCCCTGATGTGCTGACCATGTGGGAAGCACAGTTTGGCGATTTCGTAAACGGTGCTCAAACCATCATTGATGAATTCATCGCAGCTGGCGAGCAGAAGTGGGCACAGCGTTCAGCTGTCACGCTGCTATTGCCACATGGCTACGAAGGTCAAGGTCCTGATCATTCATCAGCACGTGTCGAACGATTCTTGCAACTTTGCGCGCAAGACAACATCACCGTTGCTATGCCTTCGACACCGGCGTCATACTTCCACCTGTTGCGTTGGCAAGTGAAGTCTCCGTTGGTTCGGCCACTCGTTGTTTTCACGCCAAAGTCTTTGCTTCGTGCAAGGTTTGCCACGAGTACGACAAGTGACTTTACCGAAGGCACTTTCAAGTCGATCATCACCGACACAACTGTCGATCCATCGGGTGTGACAAGCGTGCTGTTGTGCAGCGGCAAGGTCTACTACGACTTGGTGGCAGAGCGTGAACGAACTGGTCGCACAGACGTTGCCATCATTCGTCTCGAACGTCTCTACCCATTGCCTAGCGTGCTCTTGCCACAGGCTCTCGAAGCATATCCCGCACTTAAGGACGTGCGCTGGGTTCAAGAAGAGCCTCGTAATCAAGGCGCTGGTGGATTCATGTTGCTCAACCTGCCTGAGGTCATCGGTCGCCCACTTTCACTCGTGAGCCGTGCAGCTTCGTCATCACCTGCAGTGGGATCACACCATAAGCACGAGGTCGAGCAAGAAGCACTCGTTAAACAAGCATTTGCTTAGTTCGTAAGGAAAGCCATGTACTTCACTGATCGCGGAATCGAAGAACTTGCTGCCCGCCGAGGCGCCGAGGAAGTATCGTTCGAATGGTTAGCAGAACAGTTCAAACTTTTTGTTGATCTGAATCCTGATTTCGAAGTACCTGTAGAGCGGTTGGCCACATGGCTTGCCCGATTGGATGACGAGGACGAATAATGCGCGCTGCGATAGCCACCAGTTTTGATGCTGATGAACCATTAAACGGTCTAACAATTGGTGAGCATCCAGAGCCAACACTGCAAGACGGGTGGATTCGCGTTCACGTCAAAGCAGCCTCGCTTAATCATCACGATGTGTGGACCCTTCGCGGAGTTGCAACTCCTGCGGATCGTTTGCCGATTGTGCTTGGTACCGACGCTTCTGGAATTCTTGATGATGGCCGCGAGGTAATCGTGCACAGCGTCATTGGAGATGCCTCGGGTGGCGACGAAACTCTTGATCCAAAACGTTCCTTGCTCAGTGAAATTTACGATGGAACGATTGCTGAGTATGTCACTGTGCCTGCACGAAACGTCATCGACAAACCAGACTTTCTCACATTTGAAGAAGCATCATGTTTACCAACTGCGTGGCTGACTGCGTACCGCATGTTGTTCACCAAGTCCGCATTGAAAAAAGGCGACACTGTATTGATTCAAGGTGCAGGTGGTGGCGTTGCAACTGCGTTGATCCAACTTGCTCACGCGGCCGGATTCAAAGTTTGGGTAACATCACGCGACGAAGCCAAGCGCGAGTATGCCAAAACACTTGGCGCCGACGAAGCGTTCGAAGTTGGTGGCAAACTTCCAGGAAAAGTTGATGCCGTCATGGAAAGCGTCGGCGAAGCAACTTGGTCACACTCAATGCGCTCACTTCGTCCAGGCGGACGAATCGTGATCTGCGGCGCAACCAGCGGGCCAAATCCTCCAGCCGATCTCAACCGACTGTTCTTTTTGCAGCTCGAAGTTGTCGGATCAACCATGGGTACACGTGACGAATTTGAGGCTCTCGTGAAATTCCTTGGAGAAACCGGACTGCGCCCACAGATTCAACAAGTATTCCCACTTGATGATGCAGACAAAGCGATTGCGCTGATGGCTGCTGGCGATATTCGTGGAAAGCTCGTCATCGTTCCCTAATAAGCGCGCTTTTTGGTAATTCCTCGTTCATACTGAAAGAGCAGCGAAGGAGTTCCATCATGGAAAACAACGACCACGCTAAGTTACGCCGCTTTAATCTCTACGCAGGTGTTCTTCACCTCGTTCAATTCGCCGCGGTGATAGCACTGTCAACAGACTTCACACTGCCGATTCGTGCCTCGTATATGGCTGGCCCGCCAGGAACTGACTTCACTGCGCCTGTTGTGCTCTTTAATTCGCCACTCGCCTTCGGGGTTGCACTATTTCTCGTGCTCTCGGCGGTGGCCCATTTCATTGTTGCTAGCCCACAGTTCTTTGCTCGCTACTCGCAAGGCTTGACTGAACATCGCAACTATTTCCGTTGGGTTGAATACGGCATAAGTTCGTCAGTCATGATCGTGCTGATCGCGCAAGTGTGTGGAATTACTGACATCGCCGCGCTGATCGCCATCTTTGGAGTTAATGCCTCCATGATTCTGTTTGGATGGCTTCAAGAGAAATACGTTGAACCTGGTTCAGGCGATTGGTTGCCATTTGCTTTTGGGTGCATCGCAGGAATCGTGCCGTGGATTGCTATCGCAATTTACATTCTGAGCCCGAAGTCACCGGTAGATGCGAATCCGCCAGCTTTCGTCTATGGAATTGTCATCACATTGTTTGTCATGTTCAATTCATTCGCATTAGTTCAGTACAAGCAATACAAAGCAACTGGAAAATGGGCGGACTACTTACGCGGCGAGCGTGCGTACATTGTGCTGAGTCTTGTGGCGAAGTCGTTGCTCGCTTGGCAGATTTTTGCAAACACTCTGATTCCTTGATTCGTCTTTAGGTATTACCAAGTGGGTGCGAATCCGCTTCGCAGCGGAGATGCGAAATCCTCACGCAAAAAGTTTTCGCGCTCAACTGACCATTTTCCCCTGTGGGATCAAACATTGCTAAAGGATTTGCATCCCGCTAGCGCGCTGTACGAATCTTTTTTGAAAAGAGTTTTGGAAGGCGCCAAACCACTTTGGCGATGATTGCATCGAACGACATGGCGCCGTAATTGCGAGAGTCGATGCTGACCTCCGCGTTGTCCCCCTCGACGAAGATGTCGCAGTCGTCGATGCGTGTAACTCGCTTAATGTCGATCCGAGAATCGTGGTTGACGAGGACAACATCGCCGACGGTGAAGTGAGCGCCGTAGCGGACCAAGACTCGCTCATTAGGGGCATATGTGGGGATCATGCTCAGGCCTTCAATGATGGCAAATCCCCAAGTCATGGCTCTATTCTGCCTGACCCCGACGTGATGATGCCGACCACTATGAAGTTGGGTAGCCTTGAACAAGCGGTTATCCGCTATTAAATCTTCGGAGGAAATAATGAAGTTCTTTGCACCGACCGTTACCGTCAGCGCACACTGCGATCTTCCTTGTGGCATCTACGATCCAGCTCAGGCTCGCATCGAAGCATTGTCAGTCAAGGCTTGCATGGAAAAGTACGCTGCATCAGATGATGCCAACTTCAAGGCTCGCGCAATCGCGATCAAGGAAGAGCGTTCACACCTAGTCAAGGATCACCTATGGGTTCTGTGGACTGACTACTTCAAGGCACCACACTTCGAGAAGTACCCACAGCTACACACCCTCTTCAACGAAGCAACAAAGCTTGCTGGCGCAACCGGCACCAAGGGCACTGTTGACGTTGCAGTAGCAGACCAGCTTCTTGCCAAGATCGACGAAATTGCAACGATCTTCGCAGAAACCAAGAAGGCATAACTCGAACTATGTCGATAGTTGTGCGACCTGCAACTCCAGCGGATGTTGCTTCGATGCACGACATGATTGTCGAACTGGCAATCTTCGAGAAAGAACCAGACGCAGTAATCGCCACCGTTGAGGACCTCCACAAGGCTCTCTTCGGTGGCATTGCTGTTCCTGACAATGAATATGGCGACCACGACAGCATGGAAGTTGCTCGCGATATCGCCGATACTCCATCGGGGCATCCCGCATTGTTTGCACATGTGATTGACGATCCCGATGGCGAAGGTCTCGCTGGTATGGCGATTTGGTTTTTGAACTTCAGCACATGGGAAGGTCGCCATGGTGTTTACCTCGAAGATCTCTATGTGCGACCTCAATTTCGTGGCCAAGGTTTTGGTAAGGCCCTCATGGCAGAACTTGCAAAAATTTGTACCGAGAATAACTACACACGTTTTCAATGGTGGGTTTTGAAATGGAACCAATCAGCAATTGATGTGTATGAAAAGTTAGGCGCAGTCGCTCAAGACGAATGGGTTACCTATCGCCTCGCGGGGCAACGCCTGAACATTCTCGGCGCGCAGGACTAACAACCTGCCTACTTGCCGCTCGTTCATGCATTAGCGTTTCTTACGTGGCAACAATTCACATTTCAGTACCTGCCGATGCAGAATACGTTGGACTAGTTCGTAGTACGAGTGCACACGTCGCAGCGCAATGCGAACTAACAATGGATCAGATCGAGGACTTGCGACTCGCAGTCAACGAGGCGTTTGCATTTCTCGTGGAACCGGACAGTACCTCTCGCATTGAGATCGCTTTTACGGTTGATGGCGGCACCCTTTCCATCACGTTGTGCGGATCCCCCAGCGCGAAGGATCCAGACCGTGGCTCGTTCGGTTGGACGGTGCTTACGGCTTTAGTCAACGCCGTAACTAGTCACCGAACTTCTGATGGCAACCTTGTCATTCAGCTAACCGCCTTGGCGGGCGTGAGTGCCTGAAGCTGACTCACGACACCATGATCGTGAGATGCTCGAGCAGTTTGCGGCTCTAGATGCAAACAGTCCTGAACGTGAGGCGCTTCGTAGCGCCCTTATTGAACGACATTTGCCGCTAGTTCATTTCATGGCTCGCAAGTTTGCGGATCGAGGCGAGCCACTCGATGACATTGTTCAGGTCGGAACAATCGGGCTGATCAAGGCCATCGATCGATTTGATCCAACAATGGGATTTGAATTTTCAACCTTTGCTACCCCAACAATTGTTGGTGAAATCAAGCGATACTTTCGCGATAAGACTTGGGCCATTCGAATTCCCCGTCGGCTTCAAGAACTAGGAGTCCAAGTTAGCCGCGCACGCGAAGAACTGACTCACCAGCTCGACCGGTCACCGACCCCAAATGAAATTGCCAAGAACCTCGATATCAGTGTGGATGATGTCATCGAGGCAATGGAAGCGAACTCTGCGTACAACACCATCAGTCTTGATGGAGGTAGCGACCAGGAGGCTCCATCTCTAGGAGACACACTTGGTGGATGGGATGACGCGCTCGACAATGTTGAATATCGTGAATCACTCAGACCATTGATCGCAGCACTTGATGAACGTGAGCAAACAATCTTGCTCATGCGATTCTTTGAAAACAAGAGTCAAAGTGACATTGCAGCGGAATTAGGAATTAGCCAAATGCACGTATCACGGCTGCTCAACAAGACTTTGACGAATCTTCGCGAAGCGCTATCGCAGTAATTTAGTCATTTTTGAAAATGGCGTAAATGCCAACAAATGCAATGAGAAAAAGTACTAGGCCCACTGTCTTCGCTTCGGTACCAGTGCCACTGGCAAGTGTGTAGGCAATAATTCCCGAAAATACTTGCACCATGGCAAACGGCGTACGCGGCCATGTTTTTCCTGCGCGAATCCCGAAACTCAGCGCGGCGATTCCTGCAGCAAATGCGCAGTAGATGGCTGCTTGAATCGGCGGCGAACCCACTGTGCTGTGATCGCGATGTGCGTTGATGACAACTGATGCGGCAAATGCCACAAGTGACACCGCTTCTACGAGACCAACACTGAAAGCAACCTTGCGCACACTCCTACGTTAGCGCGAGATTAGGCTGGCTTCATGCGCGCACTCCTCTTGGTGAACACCTTCGCGACCTCAACATCCGAGGCTCTGCGCGACGTCATCACAGCAGCCTTGTCGAGCGAACTTGAACTAGATGTCATTCAGACAACAGGGCGAGAACACGCAATAGCAATCGGAGCTCGCGCTGGAAGTGAAGGCTACGAACTCGTCATCACTCTCGGTGGTGATGGCACGATAAACGAAGTTGCTAACGGTGTTTTAAAATCTGGGAAACCCGCCCCACTTCTGGCTGCGCTACCAGGCGGAAATGCGAATGTCTTTACGCGCAACATGGGATAC
>CAITJH010000034.1 GCA_903892635.1 uncultured Actinomycetes bacterium
GATCGCATGACCAAGTCCGGACTTCGGACCTTTGACGCTCGAGAATCTGTGCTTCGAGCTGTCGTGATTAGCCCTGAAAACGCCCAAATCCCTGATGAATCGGGCTTTGACCCGAACTGTGCCATACTTTCAGTAGTTGTTCGGCTCGGAACCCCGACCGTACGACCAGACGATGTACTAGCAGCTCTGTCAAAGATTGCAGGCCTCGTACCTCCAGCACCCGCTCGGGTGACTCGGTTGGCACAAGGTCCCTTACTTGAAGACGGTTGGTCGGTCGGCGATCCATTCGCCGCAGACCGCGCCGCAGCAAGTTAGAGCGCGACACCGTCGCTTACACAGGCTTATGCGTCCTTCGGGACGTGGGTGATCACTCACCATCGCGCATTGCGTGAGGTGGGGTGAAAGGAATCGACGTCATGTCGGAAGAAGAAACAACTAAACCAAAGCGTCGCGCTGCTCAACGTCCTGCAGGTCCACCTGTCGAAGGAGCTTCAGAAGCCACAAAGCCTGCCAAGGCCGACAAGGTCGAGAAAGCCACTGATTCAGCAGAAAAGCCCGCCAAGAAGTCGGCTGCGAAAAAAGCGCCGATCGCGATCCCAGTTTTTCAGGCAGCTCCTGAAGTTCCACTTGCTCCGGCGAAGAAGCGCTCGGCAACTCGACCAGCCTCAGCACCTGATGTCAGTAGCGACGAGGCTCCGGCCGAAAAATTGCCGGTCAAGGGCCAGAAGAAGAAGGCGCCTGCAAAGAAGAAGGCAACTTCGTCAAGCGATGCGCCAACTGAAATAGCGATTGAAGCGGCCTCGGAAGTTTCCGAAGGTGGGGAAGAGACTGCAGAACAGCGCTCGAACCGTAACCGTAATCGCAATCGAAACCGTAACCGCAATAAGAACAAGAATCGCGCAGCGGTCGATGGTGACGAGTCGAATGAGTCAGGCGACGACACAGAGTCTGATGAAGCAACAACTGAGTCTGGCGAAGACGTCGAATCTGCAGCTTCGCGCAAGCGCAGTCGCAAGCGTTCACGTGATCGCAATGGCGATGAAGAATCTGGTTCAACACGCGTTGATGCAAAACGTCAACGTCGCCGCGAAGGTCGCGATGCCGGCCGTCGCCGCGCGCCAATTCTGACCGAATCTGAATTCCTGGCTCGTCGCGAAAACGTCGAGCGCGTGATGGTTGTTCGTCAAGACGGACCCAAGACTCAAATTGCTGTACTCGAAGATGGCGTGCTTGTTGAGCATTACATCAATCAGTCATCAAGTGGTTCACTCGTTGGCAACGTGTACCTTGGCCGTGTCCAAAACGTTTTGCCAGGTATGGAAGCAGCTTTCGTTGACATCGGCAAGGGACGCAACGCTGTGCTTTATGCCGGCGAAGTGAACTGGGATGCAGCCGGTATGGAAGGCCAACCAAAGAAGATTGAGACCGCATTAAAGTCCGGCGATCCAGTTTTGGTTCAAGTCACTAAAGATCCTGTTGGACAAAAGGGTGCGCGTCTGACGTCGCAGATTTCGTTGCCAGGTCGATTCTTGGTCTATGTACCCAACAATCCAATGACTGGAATCTCGCGCAAACTTCCAGACCGCGAACGTTCACGTTTGAAATCAATTCTTCGTGCTGTAGTTCCTGAAGATGCAGGCGTCATTGTGCGCACTGCTGCCGAAGGTGCGAGCGAGGAAGAGCTACAGCGCGACGTTGCTCGTCTGACTGCGCAATGGACAGACATCGAAGCGAAGTCAAAGACTGCATCGCCTCCGACGATGTTGTACGGCGAACCAGATATTTCAATCAAGGTTGTTCGTGACATCTTCAATGAAGACGTGAAGAAGCTTGTTGTGTCCGGTGCTGACGCATGGGACATCGTTGAAAACTACGTCACCTATGTTGCGCCAGATCTTGCTGACCGTTTGGAGAAGCACGTTGGCTCAACTGACGTATTCACTGAGTACCGAGTAGACGAACAAATCGCGAAGGCACTTGACCGCAAGGTCTACTTGCCATCGGGTGGTTCACTCGTGATTGACCGCACCGAAGCGATGACCGTGGTTGACGTTAACACCGGCAAGTTCATTGGTCAGGGTGGCAACCTTGAACAGACGGTGACCAAGAACAACCTCGAGGCTGCAGAAGAGATCGTGCGACAACTACGTCTGCGCGACATCGGCGGCATCATCGTGATCGACTTCATCGACATGGTGCTCGAGAGCAACCGCGATCAAGTGATCCGTCGCCTGATCGAGTGCCTCGGCCGTGACCGCACCAAGCATCAGGTTGCCGAAGTGACTTCACTTGGATTGGTCCAAATGACTCGCAAGCGCATCGGAGCTGGGCTGCTCGAGGTTTTCGGCCAGCAATGTGACCACTGTGCTGGACGCGGCGTGACAATCCATATGGATGGTACGCATGGCCAGAATTCCCCCAAGAATCAAGGGAAAAAGGGACGTCAAGGCCCTCCAGCCCCTGATCTAAGCGCCAAAAATGCCCCTGAAACAGAGGCAATTGAGGCATCCGTAGACCACGAACACGAGGAGCTTGTCGAATCCGAGTAGTCCTCGCATTTGACCAGACCCCCCAAGTGTCCGTAACCTTATGAGGCTTGCGCTTTAGGGATTTTTCCCGCGAAAGCCCCCAAATTTCAAGGAGATGACTGTGTACGCGATTGTTCGTGCTGGTGGCCGCCAGGAGAAAGTGTCCGTTGGTGACCTGATTAGCGTTGACCGTGTCAGCGCAAAGCCAGGCGAAACGCTGACCCTCAAGACTTTGCTCGTTGTTGATGGCGAAACCATCACTTCTGATGCCAAAGCTCTTGCTAGCGTCACCGTCACCGCCGAGGTTGTTGAACACAACCGTGGCAAGAAGATTGAAATCTTGCGCTACAAGAACAAGACCGGCTACCGCCGCCGTCAAGGTCACCGCGCTGATCTCACTGATCTTCAGGTCATTGCTATTGGCGATTCAAAGATTGCTGCTGGCGACAAGGTGAACAAGGCTGCTGCTCCTAAGGCTGCAAAGAAAGCTGCTGCACCTAAGGCTGCTAGCGCTCCTGTTGCTGAAGCACCTGCTGCCGAGGCTGCTGAAAAGCCAGCTGCAGCGAAGAAGGCTCCTGCCAAGAAGGCAACTGATGCAACTGCTGCAAAGAAGGCTCCGGCCAAGAAGGCAACTGATGCAACTGCTGCAAAGAAGGCTCCGGCCAAGAAGGCAGCAGCGAAGAAGGAAGAGGCATAAGTCATGGCACATAAAAAGGGTGCGTCCAGCACACGTAACGGTCGCGACTCAAACGCACAGCGCCTTGGCGTAAAGCGTTTCGGTGGCCAGCTCGTCAACGCAGGTGAAATCCTGGTTCGTCAGCGCGGCACACACTTCCACCCAGGCAACAACGTTGGTCGCGGTGGCGACGACACATTGTTCGCACTTGCTGCAGGCGCAGTCGAGTTCGGCAGCCGTCGTGGCCGTCGAGTAGTCAACATCGTTCCGGCGGAATAATCCGCTAACGCGTTTTTCTTGAGTTAAGCGGGTCCTACTTGGGCCCGCTTTTCTTTTGTGAGAGTTTTTGAAAGGAGGTACATCAATGACAAGTTTCGTGGATCGCGTCGTGTTAAACGTGCGAGGAGGAAATGGTGGTCATGGGTGCGCCTCTGTTCATCGTGAAAAGTTCAAGCCACTTGGTGGACCTGATGGCGGTAACGGTGGCAATGGTGGCAGCGTCATTCTCACAGTCGATCCGTCAGTAACAACGTTGCTCGATTTTCACCGTGCACCACATCGTGCTGCGGGAAATGGCAAGCCAGGCGCAGGCGATCATCGCAACGGTGCAAACGGCGCTGACCTAGAACTTCTTGTTCCAGATGGCACAGTTGTGTCTACACAAAGTGGCGAAGTTCTCGCAGACCTCACTGGCGCTGGCACGCAGTTCATCGTTGCAGCCGGTGGCCGTGGTGGTCTTGGTAATGCTTCGCTCGCATCGACTCGTCGTAAGGCTCCAGGTTTTGCTCTATTGGGCGAAGGCGGCGTTGAGCGTGACATCGTCATGGAACTCAAGACCGTTGCAGATGTCGGACTAGTTGGTTATCCAAGCGCCGGAAAGTCATCGTTGATTGCAGCGATGTCGGCGGCGCGACCAAAGATTGCTGATTATCCATTCACGACACTTGAGCCAAACCTTGGTGTGGTTCAAGCTGGCGACACAATTTTCACAATGGCAGATGTTCCGGGGTTGATTCCAGGAGCTAGCCAAGGCAAGGGTCTTGGCCTTGAGTTCTTACGTCACGTTGAACGCTGTGCTGCACTTGTGCACGTCTTGGACTGTGCAACATTGGAATCAAATCGCGATCCATTGCGCGATCTTGATGCTATCGAGCACGAGCTTGCAGAATATGGCGGCCTTCAAGATCGACCTCGCATTGTTGTATTAAACAAGATCGATATTCCGGAAGGCCGTGACCTTGCCGAAATTGTGCTTCCTGATTTGCACGAGCGCGGCTATCGCGTCTTTTTGGTGTCGGCGGTCTCACACGAGGGACTTCGTGAGCTTGGATTTGCGCTCGCAGAGATTGTTAAGGATGCACGTGCCGCTGCTGTCGTAGCCGCTGCAGCGCGTCCGCGAGTTATCGTTCGTCCCAAGAGTGTTGACGACAGCGGTTTCTCGATCAAGGTCGAGCGCACAGGTGAAGATTCCTATCGCTACCGAGTGATTGGTGAAAAGACCGACCGTTGGATTCGTCAAACTGATTTTTCAAATGACGAAGCTGTTGGTTACTTATCTGATCGCTTGGCGCGAGCAGGTATCGAAATCGAACTTGCTAAAGCCGGCGCAGTTGCAGGCAGTGAAGTACTCATTGGTGAAGGCACAAATGCCGTTGTATTCGATTGGCAACCGACAATCGGAGAATTGCATCAAGGACCTCGAGGAACTGACCAGCGTCTTTATGACATGAGTCGTCCAAATGCTGACGAACGCCTTGAGATGCATCGCCGCCGTCAATGGGGAACTGGCGAAGATGAAGTTGCTGACGAATCGCTCGAAGGCGAGACTGAGGTCATCGATTTCAGTAATGAATACCTCAGTGACGACGAGTAATTAATTCTTTCTGAATTTCCATGCGGGGTTTGTTTGTTCACTACCGCTGGCAAGATCAGCAACTATCTGGCCAATCTTTGGCACGAATTTAAAGCCATGTCCAGAGCAAGGTGACGCCACTGTCAGTGGACCTTGGCGATCGAGAATGAAATCCGTATTCGGAGTATTTGTGAAGAGGCATGTGACAGCAGTCGCGGACTCGACATCAACGCCAGGAAACCATTCACGTGCGTATTCTTTTGTGTCTTGCAACCATGACTCGATCAATGAGAAATCTCGATTATCAGGATCAACAAAATGTCCAGTCTGTTCTTTGCCAATTTTCACGCCTAGCCCTGGCGTAAACATTCCGTAAGCTCCGCCAGACACAACTGACTTCACATCTTCTTCAACTGCATGATGTATGAAGCTTGGCCATAAGTTTTCATCGGCAAATTCTGGCAGCGGTGTGAAATGTGTTGGTTGACCCAAGTCCACTGTCAGCGGCGGCAGGTCAACTGTGCCTCCAACAAGTTTTTCTACCCACGCACCGGCAGCCACGACAACGGATTTGGTGCGAAACGTACCTTCAGCGGTGACTACGGTTGCGATGTCACCAAGAATTTCAATGTCTTCAACGCGAAGATTCAGAAAGATTGTGCCACCGAGTTCTTCAACGCGGCGATAGAGCACTCGTACCGTCTCGTCTGCAGCAACTCGTCCACCATCGGGGCTAAAGATTGCGTGCTCAGCAAACTTCATGCCTGGCCAACGCTCTTCGGCTTGGTCACGGTTGAGCAACTGATAGGGGCGATTGAGGTGTTCCAGCGATTCAGCAATTTCACGAATAGAGCGTTCGACACCGTGATCGACGTTTCCGATTTGCTCAAGAAGTTGGACGCCAGATTCTGCTTCGAGTTCTCGCCAAAGTGGCAGTGTCTCGACAGCTAACTCGGAATACATGGGGTTGCGATATGCGTAGCGGAAAATTCTGACGGCTCCGTGCGAGCTACCTTTGTCGTGAGCGATCCCGAACTGTTCGATCAGGGCCACGCTATGTCCACGGCTAGCAAGTTGCCACGCTGTTGCCGCGCCCATGGCACCGCCACCTACGACAATGTGATCAAAGGTTTCCACGATGTGCCCCTCGCATTCGGTCACTTCCCAATCTAGTTACTAAGGTTGAGGTATGCCTAACATTCCATGGTGGGGCTTTGGCCTCGCAGCATTTGCAGTACTTTCACTCGCGCTTTACGTTGTAACTCGTTATAACCAAGAGCGTTAACCGATCGCGCATGCGCATTGGCATCTTGGGGGGAACTTTTGACCCCATTCACATCGGGCATTTAATTGCCGCGAGTGAGGTCCATCGCGCCTTGAATCTGGATCGAGTTTTGTTCATCCCGGCTGGCCAACCGTGGCAAAAATCTGAGCAACTGGTAAGTCCAGCATCTGATCGTTTAGCCATGGTGTCGCTTGCCATTGCGGATGATGATCGTTTTGATGTCAGTGACATGGAAATCGCTCGACCTGGTGACACCTATGCCATCGATACCGTTCATTCGCTCCAGAAAGTAAGTCCCGATGATGAATTCTTTTGGATTGTTGGCGACGATGTGCTTGCTCGAATTCCCACGTGGCATCGCTGGGAAGAGTTTGTTGATTCCGTAACAGTTGTTGCTGTCAATCGTGTTGGTGCGCCTCATGTGAGTGTGAACTTCGATTATCAGCGAGTCGAGATGCCCGATGTGGCCGTATCGGCAACGTTGTTACGTCAAAGGCTCGCAAGCGCTGATGAGTGCCTTTATCTTGTGCCGCGTGATGTTGCCAAGTACGCGATTACGAACGGGTTGTATTCGTTGTGAATCGAGTCCCTTCATTCTTGCGATGGCTCGCAGGTGGCTTAATTGGTGTTGCTGTAGTCACTGGATTACTTGTGCTCAAGGGTCAAGGACAAAAGGCGCCGCTTCCCGCAAGCATCACGGCAACTGCCAGTCCGACATCAACCGCGGTACCTGCGTTACAGCTTCAGCGATTGTTAGTCACTGTTACTGATAAGTCAGGCCACACATTGACGGCCACGATCATTAACAGACGATCAAACTCAACAGCAGTTGATTTCGTCAACATTGATTCACGCACCGTTGTTGACTTGGACACTCTTGGCATGGCCAGTTTGGATTCATCAACCAGTGAGACTTCTGCGAATCTTGTGCAAGATTCGATTACTGCTGCCACTGGGTTTCCAATAGACGGCACGCTGGTGCTTCAGCGTTTGTCACTGGCTGGATTGATTGACGGAGTTGGTGGTATCGATATTGTTTCGGATGGCGACTATGTCGTCAGCCCTGACGGGGTGACACCCGTGTACGTCTATAAAGGTCAGCAACATCTTGATGGAACTCAAGCATCGTATTACGCGACGTTTTTACAATTCGGGCAAACCGAATCGTCACGATCTCAACATCTCTCTCAGGTCCTTTCGGCGGCATTTGCCAAGTTGCCGCATACTGACAACCGTTTGGGTGAGGTCATCACAGCTCTTGGTGCATTGGCTCGTTCAACAGTCCCGAGCGATCAAGTTGCTCAGATGATGTTGCACATTAATGCCACGCAAGGCTTTGCTGCCGTCAACACTGTTCGAGTGCCGACCGTGAAGAGTGACTTAGGCTCTGATCCGACCCTTGGTTGGCGCCGAGTTAATCGCAAAGCCAGCCTTGCCTTGGCTCAGGCGCTCACTGGCGAGACATCGAGTTCAACAGGTGCTGGTGCGCCGATTGTGGTCATGGTGACAGGCGGCACTCCTGCGCAGCGCCTTGCACAACGGGATAAATTGGTGGCTGCGCAGTTACCGTTTGCTGATGGTGGGCCAGCTAAAGCACGCCCAGTCACGATTTTCCAAGTCAGTACCCGATTGACGAAAGAGCAAATAGATCACGTGGCCCAAGCACTTGCATTGCCGGCAGCTGTTGCCGCTGCACCACAGATTACGGCGAATTTGCAGGCAGATGCAGTTGTTACTCTAGGAACAGACGTTTTTACGCCAAATCCTTAGAAAGAGGTCTCGTGGCCGCATCAGAGCACGCGCTCAATATTCTCGCTATTGCCGCACAAGCAGCCGCAGACAAAAAAGCCGACAACATTGTTGCCCTTGACGTCAGCGACCACCTTGTTATTACCGATGCCTTTCTGATCGCCTCGGGAAGTAGTGACCGGCAGGTCAATGCGATTGTTGATGGAATCGACGAGGCATTACTCGCCGAAGGAATTAAAGCAATCCGCCGCGAGGGACATCGCGAAGGCAAATGGGTTCTGCTTGATTACTTCGATGTCGTCATTCACGTTCAGCAATCTGAAGAGCGAAGTCTGTATGACCTAGAACGCCTTTGGGCAGACTGCCCACAAATTCCATTGGACATCGAGTGACCGCACGTCGACTCGTACTGTGGCGGCACGGTCGAACCTCGTGGAATTCGATCAACCGATTCCAAGGTCAAGAAGATGTACCACTCGATGAAGTAGGTATCGATCAAGTTCGCCGCGCGGCGCAGACTCTGATCGGACTGAAACCGACCCACATCATTGCAAGCGACCTTGAACGCGCTCATAACACGGCGCTTGCGTTGGCCGAGCTAGCTGGTATCGACGTTGTTACAAATCCCGCATTGCGTGAGACCTATGCCGGTGAGTGGCAAGGGTTAACTCGAAGCGAAATCATTGAAAAGTATCCGGACGATTTTGCGGCATGGGGTGGAGATCCCACAATTCGTCCGGGTGGTGGCGAAACTGCAAAAGAAGTTTCTGATCGCGTAACAGCCGCGATTGAAGCAGCGCTTGTCGACGTACCTGCCGGAGGAACGTTAGTTGTTGCCTCTCACGGCGGTGCACTGCGCGCTGCACTCGGCCAGTTGCTTGCACTCGACCCAACACAATGGACTGCGTTAGGTGTGCTGGCAAATGCGCAATGGTCGATGCTCATAGAGCTTGATGAAAAGATGCCACGACCAGCGGGACTGAAATGGCGCTTGCAGGAATACAACGCAGGGTCGTTACCCGAACCTGCAATGGGTGACGACCGTTAGGCGGTTCGCCGAGGCAATTGCTTGTGAGGTAAGGTATTCACGTTCGGGGCTATAGCGCAGCTGGTAGCGCACCTGCATGGCATGCAGGGGGTCAGGGGTTCGAGTCCCCTTAGCTCCACAACACAGATGGGCGGCGAAAGCCGCCTTTTCTGTTGTGACGCAAAGGGGACACATCTCTGTATTTATGGTGGGATGTTGCAAGCAACTTCCCACTGAAGCTCCACAACACAGATTGGCGGCGAAAGCCGCCTTTTCTGCTGCATCAACGACACGGGATTAGCGCGCATTGCAGGTGCCGAGGCATCGTAGGCTGAACGTTGTGGCTTCAAATCGACGAACTTTTCTCAAAGCAGGACTAGCAACCAGTTTGATCGGTGGAATCGGTCTGTTTGTTAAAGGTCTAGTCGGAAGTAACTCGAATCAATCCGCTCCAACGTCAGCGCCAAGTTCGTCAACAACTGTGACTAGCCGCCCGACTCCAACTTTGTCTCCAATTCAAACACCATCGGTTACTGCAACACCGATGTCAGATGCGGACATCAGTCATGGCCCAACGGATTCAGGCAAAGTGGCTTTAACTTTTCATGGCGCCGGTGATGCCAAGCTGGCTCAAGCAATTCTCGATGAAGTCAAGAGTGCTGGCATTGGCATAACAGTCATGGCAGTTGGATCATGGGTTGTCGATCAGCCCCAATGGGTGAAGCGAATAGTCGCAGAGGGTCATGATTTGGGAAATCACACGATGACTCATCAAGCCATGATGCATTTGTCTGCGGCGCAGGCTAGCCGCGAGATAGCACAGTGCTCAACAGCGATCCACGATGCTGTCGGCCAAGATCCGAAGTGGTTTCGTCCCAGCGGAACGCCGGTTTCTAATGCAACGATTCGACGCGCAGCACAAGCGCACGGATTCGCGCAGTGCATCACATACAACGTAGACAGTATGGATTACACAGACCCAGCAACTTCTGTTGTAGTCAACTCTGTTCTTGATGTGATCAAATCAGGTGACATTGTTTCGTTGCACTTAGGTCATGCAGTTACCACAAAGGCACTTCCTAAAATTATTGAAGGTATTTCGGCGAAGTCACTAACCATGGTGACTGTTTCAGATTTATTGGGGGCCTAGTGCATAAGAGAATTGTGCGAACCATTGGAGCACTTGCGATTCTGGGCCTGGCGGCCTGTGGATCAACTTCTGTGGTGAAGTCTCCGAGTGCACAGCCGTCAACGTCTATGAGTTCGTCGTCTCCGATGCCTACTGACTCGGCTTTGGTTTCTCCAAGTCCTACTGCGACAGTGAGCGCCTTGGAAACAATTCCAGGCATGCCAGCCGTACTTGACCCAACTGATATTTATTCAGCAGATCGTCCGAATGCTTTTAGTCCCGTCGTAGCAAATATGCCTGCGCGAGTTTATGTTCCAAATACGCTGTCCAACACTGTGAGTGTTATCGATCCAGCGACATACAAAGTGATTCAAACAGTCAAAGTCGGTAAGGAACCACAGCATGTTGTTCCCTCGTGGGATCTTA
>CAITJH010000035.1 GCA_903892635.1 uncultured Actinomycetes bacterium
CGTAACCTACGTTAGCGTAGGTTTGCAACAAATTTAGAAAAGACTCTCAAATACAGGGTTAATTGTCGTTATCCCAGCAATAGAGTATCTAATCCGCGCACCAAACCCACTCGATTAACGACTTCTTTGGCCGCAATCAAAGTGCCACTGACATACGGGTCTGGCGAGCTACCTGCGTCGAATTTGATCGTCAGGCGCTCATCAGGAAGCCCGAAAACTGTCTCGGTAGCAACCACGAAGCCGGGGAGTCTCACCGAATGAACTTGAGTTCCATCAATGTCGGCACCGCGTGCTTCTTGCGGTCCTGCAATGTCTTTTGGAGCGATATCGAATTCCGGACGATGAACAGCGCTGAGTCGTTCTGCTAGCTCGCGTGCAGTTCCACTCGGGACATCAGGTTTGGTTGCACTGGCGTAGTCAATAACTTCCCATCGAGGAAGATACTTTGCCGCCATCAAGGCTGCAGCTTGTGCAATAGCAGCTGTGATCGCAAAGTTGCCCGCAGCAACGACGCCAACATTTTTTGATTTAGCGGCACTGTCAATCTCGGCAAAGTCTTGAGCAGTCAATCCTGAACTACCCACGATTCCGTGAACACCTTTGTCAATGCCGAACAGAATGTGCTCTTTCACAACAGCGTGCGAGGTGTAGTCAATGAGTACATCGACGCCTGAAAGTGCCTGTGCTACCTCACCATAAATAGGTACATCCCATGATGAACCAGTTAAGACTTCACCGAGATCTTGTCCAGCAGTGCTTCGAGCAACAGCACTTACTAACGTGAAGTCGCTACTTTCATGCAACGCCAGAGCCAAAGCCTGACCAGTCCATCCAGTTGCACCCGATAAACACACTTTGATCATGTGACAAGTATGGCGTGAAGTTCTCTATACATTTCGATAATTTCAGGAATAGATTGAAGGTAAAGAAAAAGGAGTGACACCATGAGTGATCCACTAATCGATAATCACAGCATTCTTGTAGCCGTATTTCACAACGAAGCCCGAGTATGGAACGTTGATGATCAAGACCACAAAGAGCCAGTCGTAGTTTCAATGACCGAGGGCGAAAACCGACACGTTCGTGAAGCGCAACACCACGGCGGACATGAAACAAGTAAGTCTGATCCAGAATTTTTCAAAGCAATTGCCGAAGCTATTGCGCACGCACGAGAGATCCTTCTTGTTGGACACGGCACTGGTAAAGCTAATTCGATGCATGTTTTCCACGAGCATGTGAAATCTCATAACGCACAAGTTGCAGCAAAGATTTTGACAGAACTTACCGCAGACCTACCTGCAATGACCAACGGTCAAATAAAGAAACTTGGACACGATTGGTTTATCGCACATCGCAAGGGTGCAGCAGGTCACTAGTTCGCCATTGAGTTTGTAAATAACTCTCACGTCAGGCAGTTGAATTTTTCAGCTGCCTGACTTCTTTTACAGACAACATCGCAATGATGACTATGGCCGTAACTACCGCATAAGCCGTAAAGGTTGTGCGAGTGCCGATGCGTGCCACGATCGGTCCCGAGATTACAAGTCCTAAAGGCGTGAAGAAGAGCGAACCGAAAGCGTCATACGATGCCACTCGGGACAAAGAGTCGCGCGGGACTTTTGCCTGTAACGCTGTCTGCCACAACACCATGAAAAAATCCATTGCAAAGCCACATAGAAACGCACAGATCATGGCTAGTGCAATTGAGGTTGACCGTCCCATCGCCAGTAACCAAGCCACCATCCCAGCTTGAACTACCAGACCTATGAACAGCGGATACTTTGGACGAACCCGCACGGTTGTCGTTACGCCAACTACCATTCCTATCGACAGTGAAGCCAAAATCCACGACCATGGCTTTGCACCACCCAGTGATTGCTTGGCAAGAACTGGTCCCACAACAGTCAATGCGCTCTCAAACAACATCACGATGATCGAATATCCGGCAACAATCGTTACGACCCACTTCAAGGCCGTAAATTCACGCCAGCCATGTACCAAGTCATCTATAACTGAGGGTGAGTGTTCATTGACCTCGCGACGTTTACCAAAGTCTCGCAATGTGAAGACCAAGCTTCCCGCAATAAAAAAAGTAATGCCATCGATGACGATTGCAGGTCCCGAGCCAATTGCCGCAACGATAATTCCAGCTGTAACTGCGCCGATGATGTTGGCGAAATTGCACACCAAGGCAACAAACGAGTTAGCCGCCTGTAAGTGTTCATCATCAACAAGATCGGGGACAAGCCCAGACATCGCCGGCCACCAAATCGCATTTAAGGTTCCACTGAGCAATCCGACGATCATCATCGTGTGCAGCGTTGCGTGATGTGTTGCAAGCGCTATGCCGTTACCGATAACAAGAAAGCTCAGCAAAATATCTGTCACACCCATGAGCATCGCGCGGGGAAAACGATCGGCAATCACTCCACCAATAAGCATGAAAACGACAATTGGCAGCATCTGGGAAAACATCACAAGGCTTAGTGATTTCGCAGTAGCACCCGGCAGACTTAAAACTCCAAATGCGATGGCAACGGGGCTCAACCCATTTCCAAAATTCGAAATAGTTCGCGCAGTTAAAAGTGTGCGGAATGCGGGCACACTCAGGAGCTCTGAAGTTTCTTGTTTCATTATGGTTAGCGAACTGAAAGGTCAGCTTCTGGATCCGTCACCCAATTGATAATGCCTTGCCAAGGTCCCCAGCCTTCTTCGCCTGCAAAATGCGAACCACCGTCAATGACCACAAACGGAAGATCAAGAGGTTGCGCGAAAGTTTTTTCAACTCCTTGTGGAATCCAATCGTCACCGTCACTTCCTACGAGGAGTGTTGATTTCGCGACATCATGAACTCTTTGTTTGAGCGCGGGATCACCAAGATCGATTTGAAAAGTTGCAGCATCGTCACACAGCGCGGGATCAGCTGGTGCGACTAATAAGACTCGATTCACTGGAGTCTTCACGATTCCTTGAGAGACAGCATTCAGCCACGTAAGACACCCAAGTGAGTGGCCAAAAACAATGAGTTCATCGTCTGAAACTTCACTGAGCATCGCTAATTCGTTGTCAACAACTTCAAGCCACTCGGACAGCACTGGGGTATCAGTGTTTGGTAACTGCGGGTAGGCAACAGCATGACCTGCGCGTCGAAGTGCTGTCGCGAGATTTCGTTGCCAGTGATCTGGTTGTCGTCGATTTCCCCAACCATGAATAATGAGTACGCGCTTCATAGATACTCACTCTAGGCGAGAACAATGCGCCTAATGCAAAATATTGACGGCACGCGCGATGACGAGTGCCACTACGAGTAGCGATGTAAGCGACTGAATCAACATCAGGCCCTTCGCCCACAGAGTCAGCGGCATAACATCTGTTGGACTAAAGGCACTGGAGTTTGTGAACGATAAATAAAGATAGTCAAAGAACGATGCGGCCCAATGTGGTGCGGCCAGATCTGGGTCACTCATTTGAGGGAACATAAAGTCAGGCACGTGGTAACGCGCTTCGGCCCGAGCTCCTGGGCCACCGCGATCAAATTCCCAGTACCAGAGTGCGTAGACGACAACATTGGTTAACCAGATAGACCCGCCGGTAATGAGAAGTTCGCGTGCGTCATTCACATGACGATTCACGAGCTCATTAATCAGATGCACGATCGACACAAAGTTCGCTGCGGTCATGATGACCAATTGGAGCAAGTTCAATCGACGAGGCCAGACCTCGCGAGAACTAATGTGCGATGGGTTAAGGACATTAACGACGATTAATAGCAACGCCTCAACTCCGCAAATGAGTCTTGCATTTGCCACATTCAATTCACTTGGCAGTGTCCACTGCAAACCAATGACTGTGAGAACAACCAGACTTACTGGCCAACGGGGCTCACCTTGGTACACGCGATGCCAAAAAGGCATTTCACGCTGTGATGCTTCAGACATGTTGGACACTCCTCTTGCTCAATCCTTGCGCATAGAGCGCCAGATGCATAGATAAGCCACACGAGAATGCTAAGTCAGGCGAGTAGCATTGAAACATGGCTGAGTATCAAATTACCTACTGGCGTGAGATTCCTTCGATGGTTGTGGCGCGCGATGACACTGACACATTTAAGGTCGCACTCGCTGCACGTTTTCAGGAAGCCATCGATGAAGCTGCCATGCGTCTCGGTGCATCCGATGCAGATGCATACATGGATGGTTGGAATCGCTCCGAATGGACATCAGCTGAAGGTACTGTCGTGGACATCGCAGAACGAATCAGTCACGAACTAGAAGAGAACCTCAACGAAGACCAGCTCAACGCTTTGCTAGACGCACTCAACTCAGAAGGTTAATCATGACAAACGTTTACGAATACCTCGATGCCGGCAACACTCTCGTGGGCGATGGAGCAATGGGTACTGCATTGCAAGCGGCAGGACTTACTGACGGTGGTGCTCCAGAACTGTGGAACGTAGAACATCCAGATCGAGTAGCAGCCGTTCTCAAGTCGTATACCGATGCCGGTGCACAATACGTAACAACAAATTCTTTCGGAGGCACACGCCCTCGTCTTGCTATGCACGGACTCGAAGATCGAGTTCATGAACTAAACAAGGCAGCTGCTGAAGTCGCACGCAAGGTTGTCGATAGTGACCCAAATGCGCTTTTTGTTTTTGGCGATGTTGGTCCTTCAGGTGAACTCATGGAACCTATGGGCACTTTGACTCTGGAATCAGCAAAAGAAATTTTCGCTGAACAGATTCGTGGACTTGTTGATGGCGGTGTAGATGCAATCTTGATCGAAACAATGAGTGATCTGGACGAGGTGCGCGCTGTGGTCGAAGCCACTCATGAAGTCGCACCCGGAATGCCAGTAGTTGCCACAATGAGTTTTGATACGAATCTTCGCACCATGATGGGTGTTAAGCCGTCAACGGCGATTCAAGAGATTGCAAAAATGGGCGTGAAGGTTATTGGTGCGAACTGTGGTCGCGGTACTGACGAAATGCGGATCATTGCGCAAGAGTTCGTCGATGCGAAGCCAGAAGGTGTCCATATTTTGTTGACATCAAATGCTGGATTGCCTCAACTAGTTGACGGTGAATTCGTTTACACAGGGTCACCCGAGGAATATGCAACGTTCGTGAGCGATATGCATGCTCTTGGTATCAATGCATTCGGTGCTTGCTGTGGTTCAGAGCCGGCACACATCGCTGCTATTGCACATACTCTTTCTGCATAAGTTCTCATGACTGAAATTAACGAAGACGGTCCAGATCGAAGCAACCTTGGTCCCGGAGAGTTCTATCCGGTTATTGGAGTCGATGCGCATCCGCAGCCTTGGCCTGAGGGCGATCAATATGATCCTGAACTTCTAGCACTTGGTGATCGTCGCAATGTTGTCGACAAATATCGTTACATGACGGTTGAAGCAATTGTGGCCGATCTTGATACCCAGCGAAGCCCGCTTCATGTTGCAATTGAAAACTGGCAGCACGATTTGAACATCGGTTCAATTGTTCGAACAGCTAATGCGTTCAATGTTGCTGGTGTACACATTGTCGGTAAAAAGGGTTGGAACCGTCGCGGAGCTATGGTGACGGATCGCTACTTACATTTGTTTCATCATCCAACTGTTGATGACTTCAAGCAATGGTCAATCGAGAACGACACTCCAATTGTTGGTATCGACAACGTGCCGGGGTGTGGCTGGATCGAATCATCGGTCATGCCTGAAAAGTGTGTGCTGTATTTCGGTCAAGAGGGTCCGGGAATGTCACCTGAAGGTTTGGCTGCTTGCACACAAATTCTCGGGATCGAACAGCGCGGTTCTACTCGCAGCATGAATGCTAGTGCCGCTGGTGCCATCGCAATTTATGCGTGGGCAATGCAACACCTTCACAAATAATTATCGAACGCGCATTGTGTATGTTGCAGCTTTAAAGCTGGGGACTGCAACTGACGCGGCTGTGATGACTCGATACCTTGACGTCGAAGACCATTTCCGCTTAAACGTTGCGCGACCCAGCGAATCTGTAGTTGCTAAAGATTTCATTACCCACTTTTTCTTTGAGTAGATTTGAAGCTGCGCTTTTACTCCATTGATTGGTACACCAGTTGATGAGATCAATGCGACGCTGACGATAGCGTTCTTATTCTTCTTTACCTTTGTGGGATGAGCTGTGTAACTCAATGTTCCATCTGAAATGCCGGTTGCATCTAACGCAAGTTTTACTTGGGTGCAGTCATTTGGGGTGAAGCCCGAAGTCGGATCACTAGTAAGTGCAACACAGGCCGATCGCATTTCGCGTGAGAAATCTAAATACGTTGCTGAAGATGTCAGGTGCTGAACTGCGGCATAAGCAAGTTTGGTCATCTTAGTAATACCTGTGCATCGTGATAAATCTGTCATTTCGCAAAGGCCATCAGCAGGAACTGTGCCGATTGGACTTACGGTAATTCCAGCTTGAGTACCACCGTTTGCAATTAGCCATGCGAATCGATTCGCCGGTCCATTATTGTCATGCGAACAATTCGCGCAATCCTTATACGATGCCGTGATCTGCGAGATTGCACCCGCTTCTGTTCCACTCATCGTGCGAAATGGCCCGTTGTTTCGCGTATCAAAGCTTGGAACTACAGCACCTGGGTAAGTCGAATCTACTGGGCCTGCATAGCCTGTGTATCCAACGTCTTCGCCCATAGCCCACGAGCGATCTGCCTTTTCACCAGGGCGCACGTTAACTTGATCAATCGCTTCTCCAAAGAAATCAGAGAAGGCTTCACTGAGAGCACTTGCTTCTTGGGAAAGAGCGTCGCTGTTGAATGCGAGTGCGCCAGTAACGCCATGTGTCAATTCATGACCAACAACATCATCGGCTGCAAAACCGCGACCGAAATAAATTCCACTACAAAACCCTGATCGACATTCATCAGATTGCCATGCGGTCCAGAATGCATTTCCGTAGTTACAGTACGTTTGGGCAACGTAAGCAGGGCACATGCTAGTGAAAGCACTCGTACGTGGCTGACATACATCGCGCAACGGTTCTGCCGTACACGTTTCAATTGAAGTATTGGAGTTGTAATTTAATGCAGGACTGATGTTTCCTAAAAACTGTTCATCATTAATGTCAATGCCGATAACTTGCGAATAATAATTTAACGTTTCATTGATGCCAGCTTGTGCGAAACGAACATCGGTGGCAGCAATCGGATCGGTATCCGCTGGAATGTTTTGTGAAGGATCCCCCACGACTGCAATGTCCGCATTACTCTTACTGCAAATAGGTAATGGCAGATTGGGATTATTCATATCAATGTAGCGTTGGGCTCCAATGCCAGATTCTTGAATTCTGAAGTCGTATGACGTTTGCAAATCGCATACCAACGGCGATACGTCAGCCACAGGCCGGATGCTCGACGTTTCATACACAACTTTCTGCGTTGCGTCGTCAACATATTCCGTCATGACATTTAGGCTCGATGGGGACGATAGTCGAACAGCCCACACAAAACTTGGCGATTGCACTGAATATGGTGCAAGTCCTGGTGCAGCAATGTTGAGTGTGCTTGAAATTTCCTTAAGGGTCGAGACATCGACTCGCTGTTCCTTGGCTAATGCACTCTTGGCAATTCCAACAACATCATCTTTTGTCGATACAGCCGAACCACCCGGGGTTGATCCAGTCTTGATAGTTAATGACTCTAGGGAACCTTTGCGATTCACCGTCAACGCAACAAGCGAGCCCAAAACAGGGACGGAATTTATTGCTTGTTGGTATCGAACAGTCGTTAGGCCGGATTGTGCAGGCAATACATTGGCGGGCAAAAGCTGTGCTGGATTAATACCCCACGTTGCGGCGTGTGATTGAAGATGCGCCTCTACTGCCTGCCGTGCATTGGAAGTTGCTTCAGGTAACTGCAACGGCTCAGGAAAAGACACCGAAGTATTTATCGGGGCCATCACGGGATCGGCAAAAGCGGGTGCGGTGCTGGATAGCGAAATAATCGTGGCAAAGACCACGAATACCGCACCAGTTTTAAAAGATTTCACGCCCATGCACTCTCTGAATAGCCCTCATTTAATCTACGCCAAAACAAACGTGTTTAAACCCACGAGATTATTCAGAATTACGTAAAGATTCTCTGCGATAAGGTGCTTTTAAGCCTTTTCTCACGCGAACGGACGACGATGACCATGAGCGATTCGATGACACTACGCCTCACCGTAGGTCTGCTAATCACCTTTGTTTTACTTGCTTTGTCAGCACGACGTTTCATGTTCTTGCTCAAGCTTGTTCGCTCAGGTCAGCCCGCACCGAATCGCACTGGCGATCGCGGTGAACGCGTAAAGACTCAGGCCACAGAAGTCATCGGCCAACGCAAGCTTCTTGCTTGGACGATTCCGGGCATCGCACACGTTTTTGCATTCTGGGGCTTTCTCGTACTATCCCTAACAATCCTTGAGGCGTTTGGCGCATTATTCAATAACGAATTCGCTGTACCCGTCATCGGACATTGGGCGGCTGTTGGTTTCTTTGAAGATTTGTTCTCGCTCTTAGTTCTTGTCGGCATTGCAATGTTTGCCGTCATTCGCATTCGCAAGAATCCTGAACAGCTTGGACGCGAGTCACGATTCTTTGGTTCACATACCGGTGCAGCGTGGTTTGTTCTCTTCATGATTTTCAATGTGATCTGGACGTTGTTGCTCTATCGTGGCGCGCAGTACAACGTCAGCATCGATAACGGCACAAACAATTTTCCATTTATGAATGGTGGCGCCTTCGCGTCCGAAACGGTTGCTGGTTGGATGCATCCACTTGGCACTACTGCGAACGAGTGGCTCGAGATGATTGGGTTGTGGCTCAACATTGGTGTGATTCTTGGCTTCTCAGTTTTTGTTTTGAACAGCAAGCACCTTCACATCGGTGCGGCCCCGCTCAACATCTTTTTCAGTCGACGACCTAATGCGCTTGGTCCACTTTTGCCGATGTATGCCGGTCTTGAAGAAGTGAACTTCGAAGATCCTCAAGACGATGCTCTGTTCGGTCGCAGCAAGATTGAAGATCTGACATGGAAGGGCAACCTCGATCTATTAAGTTGCACGGAGTGTGGTCGCTGCCAAAGCCAATGCCCTGCATGGAATACCGGAAAGCCACTAAGTCCAAAGCTCATGATCATGGATATGCGCGATCACTTGTTCGCGAAGGCGCCGTACATATTGGCCGGTGAAGAAGCTTCGCATTCACAAGATGTGCTCGATGAGGCTGGCCGGCCATTAGTTGGCGATCGCTCTGGATTGCCGAATGCCGATACTGACGGTTACGACGCACAGGGCCATCGTTCGAACGAGGGTGCAGTCATTGACTACGAAGCATTGTGGGCATGTACAACATGTGGCGCATGTGTTCAACAGTGCCCTGTCGATATTGAACACATCGATCATTTTGTCGACATGCGTCGCAATCAAGTGATGATCGAAAGTGAATTCCCTTCAGAGCTTGCTGGTCTTTTCAAGAACCTCGAAACTAAGGGCAACCCTTGGGGTATGAACGCTAGCGGTCGCACTGCGTGGATCGAGGAAGTTGAATTTCCAGTACGTGTCTTTGGCATGGACGGTGAAGACAAGATTCCAGATGATGTGGAATATCTTTTCTGGGTCGGCTGTGCCGGCGCATACGATGATCGTGCCAAGCGAACCACAAAGGCGGTAGCCGAGTTGCTTCATACGGCAGGAATCAATTTCATGGTTCTTGGCGAAGGCGAAACATGTACGGGAGATCCTGCTCGTCGCGCAGGAAATGAATTCCTCTATCAAATGCAGGCACAGCAAAACGTTGAAGTCCTTAATGAACTTGGTGCCAAGCGAATTGTTGTGACATGCCCTCACTGCTTGAACACAATAAGCCGCGAATACCCACAACTCGGTGGAAACTACGAAGTTGTGCACCACACCGTTCTGTTGAATCAGTTAGTCAGTGAAAATCGTTTGACGCTGCTCAAGCCAGAAGACGAGACCGTGACCTATCACGATCCTTGCTACCTTGGCCGTCACAACAAGATCTACATGCCGCCTCGTGAGCTACTCACAAACATGCCGGGCGTCGATCTGGTTGAAATGGATCGCAACAAAGACAAATCATTCTGCTGTGGCGCCGGTGGCGGTCGCATGTGGATGGAAGAGCGGATCGGCACACGAATTAATCAGAATCGTGGCGACGAAGCTATCGCAACCGGCGCAACCAAGATTGCTGTTGCTTGTCCGTTCTGCTCTGTGATGTTGAACGATGCAGTGACTGTGCGTGCGCAAGAAGCGGGGCAGGACGCCACTACCGAAGTGGTTGACGTCGCTACCCTGCTTTTGGATCGACTAGCGAAGAACTAGTTACATTCCACCGCGAAGTGCTTTGAGGATGATCTCGACTCGACGGTTCTTTGCACGTCCTGCTGATGTCGCGTTGCTTGCAACAGGCTTTAATGCACCGAACACATGTTCGTCGAATGTCACTGTTAGAGCGTTAGCTTTCGCTTGCTTGGCAAAATAGTTCTTTACGGACTTGTTGCGTGCCTTAGACAACTTCACACGGATTGCATGCGTTTCTTTGCTAGCACCAGTAGATGTAGCCGTATATCCATTCAGAACCACAGTGTGACAACCTGAGCTTGCAAGTTGCGAGACGTAAGTACGAATCTTTTTCTTTGAAGCCTTGGTCAGCTGTGACGAATTTGGTGCGAAATGAATCTTGCCCAGAGTCGTTGTGACACATCCAGTTCCTGCTTCAAATGCACCTACGTCGTACTTGCCATTAATAGGACGAGCAACACCGCGTTGATCAGTCGTCGGTAAAAGATTTCCGGCCACTGGCGAGGTGCGAAGTCCATTTGCTGGGAACGATGCTGCGGTGTAGTAATCGCGAGCAACGCTATTTGCGCCTAGAGCAATGGTTTTCGTAGCGCCGGTATTAGTTGGATTCGTCGTGTTCAGTGCAAGTGGTTGAAGATCGAGCTGATCACGAGTGACCAAGGCACTTTCACCATTCGTTGCGGCCGAAACGTTTGGCAAATTGACACCATTTGAACAGGAGGTATCTACCGAAAGATTGGCCACCGAAGGGTCGATTATTGACGGGACTTCGCCATTCACGCCACATTGAGTTTTACCGTCGGCTGTTGATCCCGCAAATATATTGCCCGATAGGCCTAAAGAGCCCGCTGCAAAGAGAGCAAGTGCCTGTCCATTTGCAACCGTTGCCGAGTTATCAACAAAAGTGCTGGATTGAATTCGGGCTCCGCCTTCGGCATAAATTGCGCCGCCCTGTCCACCATCAGCTGTGACTGAATTATTGGCAAACGTTGAATTCGAAACCGTGAGGGTTGTGTTAACCCATGGTGTCGCGATTGCTCCACCCCAATTAGTGGCTGAAGTTAAGTTCGAGAATGTTGAACCGGTGACATTTGTGTTTTCAAAGTAGGAATCTATTCCTGCGTTATATCCAAACGATGAGTCGTTATCAAACGTGGTGTTCGTCACTGACAATACAGAGTTCGCGGAATCGACTGAGTATGCATAAATACCTCCCGCTTGATTATTTGTGAATTGAGAATCATTAACTGATACTTGGGGTCCATCTGATGGCGAAGGTACGGAGACGTAGATTAAAGTGCCGCCCCCGCCTTCGGTGAAATTATTTGTAAATGTGTTCCGATTCACCTGCAGATTTGACGCTGTGTAGATCAAGAATGGATAGCCACCAGAATTAATGTCCTTAAATGTTGAGTCATTAATGGTAAGCAACGAATCTTGCTGTCCATCCATAATCGCAAAAGACTCAATTGAGGTATTCGCGCCTTGGCCAAGAAATGTGACTCCATTGATGGTTAAATCTCTGTACCCACTTCCTGATTCGACTTGGATAAACGAATCAGCCGAGGTAGGTGTGATGACTGTAGTTCCACCACCATCAATGGTTAAAGCATCCGTAACCACAATTGGCCCCTGCGCATTGCGTTCACCATCAATTTGGACAACACAATTCACATTGAAATTGATTGTGTCCAAACCTGGATTGCTATTCGCTTGACCTACTGCCCAGCGTAAGTTGTGAGGGCTACCTTCCGAGAAATCGTTACACGATGTAACAGTAATTGGGTCGCTCGCATGAGCTGCCGAAATTAGTCCCATTTGCGAAGCAAGGACTCCCATTGCTGATACACCAATCATGATCCCGCGATTGCGTTTATTCGATGATGTACTGCTACGACGTTGTCGGCGATTTTGACTCATGCAACGAGACTAGATGAGAACCCAACCCCTACGGGATCAAATCACTTGAGGAAAGCAGTTTTTCAAGATGCGTTAGGTTCTGAATTTCATCGAAACGGACATTTAAGACATCAAATTCACTACGTTTCACTGCCGATCGCCACTTAATGTGATCGGTAAGCAAGACATGGACCGGAACTTTTCGACGAAATATGTTCTGTAGTTCCGACTCGAGATCCGAAATTTCAAAGGAATCAAATGGCTCGCGAACATTAGCAACGAAAAGAATACTTTCGCTGAGTACAACAACTTGATAGTCTCGCAATTTTTTATTGGACAAAATTGACATGCCGATGAGGCTGACTATTCGAGATTGCCCATCGCTGCCCACAATCGTATTTCGTTCACGTCCCATAACGTTCTCAATCACAGGCCAAGTTATTCCGGCATCGCAAGGCGATCCCCACATTGCGAAATCACCAATCGCATAACGCACAAGTGGCATCGCAAAACTATGTAGCGCCGTCACGAGAACTCGACCTACTTCACCTTCGGAACATGCTCGACCGTGCTCGTCAACAACTTCGACGTGAACACTCGGTGCAATTACATGCATGTGATCGTGCACGGGGCATTGCAACGCGATGTACCCGAACTCTTCTGATGAATATCGATTGCAAATCTTCGCACCGAACGCATCACGCACTAATTCACGCAGGCCAGGCGAGACTGGGTCGCTAACAGACAGAAACTGCTCAAGTTTCAATCCCGCTTGCGGATTCTCTAATTGCTCCAAGGCCGCTAGTCGAATCGTCACTCCATTTGAATACACATACGCCGCTTTGTGCTTTGCTAAACCTGCAACTAATTCTTTCGGCGAACGCGCAAGGGCTGACAGCGAGAATTGATTAGGCGCTTTTCCCAAATACGACAAAGGCGCCGAAGTCACGGCATCTTGCTGCTCTTCAGCATCAATTCGAAATCCACCGACCACTTTTGCAATATCACGTTTGTGCCATGCCCAATCCAACAGAGTGATTGCGTCATATTCCATAAAGTAACTTGTTGCGTGCTTACGCACTTGGACTGGCTGACCAGTTGATCCAGACGTCTTGTGCACGATGTAATCATTTTGCGAAGCGCCGGGAACTTGCAGTTGCATAGCCGCAAGATTGTCTTGCACAAAACTGCGGGTCATGATTGGAAGTGACTCCAGAAGAACACTCAGTGAGTCAGTTCCTCGATCGGCGTGCAAAAAGTAATTGTTCCACCACAAAGAACTTGCAGATGCAAACTCAATTAATTGTCGAAGTTCGCGAATGGTGACGTTGTCTTGCTCGGCCTGGGAACTACGAGCAAGATCGAGGTAAAGATCGCGCAAAGCTAAAACACGTTGCTTGCGAGATTCGCTTTGACTCATTGCATCAGAGTACAAGGCATTACTCGATTAGAAAATCGAGTTAACGTCATTTAGTCCGTGATGTTAGTGCGATGAAAGTTCGCGTGCGAACGACTTGGCGTTGGACCACGCTGACCTTGGTAACGAGAGCCGTAAATACTTGAACCGTAGGGATGTTCTGCCTCAGAAGTCATACGGAAGAAGCAGACCTGTCCGATCTTCATTCCAGGCCACAACAAAATTGGCAGTGTTGCAACGTTTGCTAATTCAAGTGTTACGTGACCAGAGAATCCCGGATCAATAAAGCCGGCAGTTGAGTGCGTGAGCAAACCAAGTCGACCGAGGCTTGATTTTCCTTCAAGGCGAGCGGCAACGTCCGTTGGAAGCGACACGACTTCATAGGTGCTACCCAAAACAAATTCACCAGGATGCAGCACAAACGGCTCACCTGATTCGGTTGAAACTTCGCGGGTCAAATCAATCTGCTCAACCGATGGATCAATGTGTGGGTAACGATGATTCTCGAAAACCCGAAAGAAACGGTCCAAGCGCACATCGATACTCGATGGCTGCACCATTGACGGTTCATAAGGATCGATGCCTACGCGGCCCGATTCGATTTCAGCTTTGATGTCGCGGTCAGAAAGTAGCACGTCTCAAGATTACCGATATGGTGGCTCAAAACCATGCGCGAGGTCGGAAATCTATCTATTTAATGCGCCGTTTAATATCCCTACAAATTAGTTACACCCTAGGTAGCGGGCGTTTTCAAGAATTCTGAATAAGTCATTACTTGAAGACCGCCATGTGCCTTGGCACTGTAGAGCGCCTGATCAGCGTGGGTGAGTACTTGATCAAGGCTTCTTCCTCTTGTCCACGGAGCAACACCGGCGGATACTCGCGCGTCAATCTGAAGGCCCTTAGCCAAAATTGGATCTTTGTGCACTGCCTCAATAACTCGAGCAACAACACTGGCTGCATCAACTTCACTGAGCGGAAGAACTGCGATGAATTCGTCGCCGCCCCACCGTCCAAAAATGTCATCTGTTTTGAAGTTTCCAGCAATTCGGCTCGTGACACCTTTGACATATTCGTCGCCAACTAAATGCCCAAAAGAATCGTTTACTTTTTTGAGGCCATCAATGTCAAACATCACTACTGAAGAAAGTTCTCGTCTTGACTCTTCAATCGCCTGGGCCACCCCACGTCGGTTTCTTGTGCCTGTGAGCCAGTCTGTATCTGCAACACTTTCGATAACTTCAAGGCGAGCCACTTCGCGAAATGCTTCACGTAGTTGTTCTTCTTTATTCTCTCGTCTGTTTGCAGACAAGATTGACAATACTGAAATTACGAGAACAGCGAGAAATAGAATGTTGTCTTCTGGTTTGATAGACGAGCCCTTTCGAACACACATCCATCCCGTGACAAGAAGTGTCACCATTGAAATCAGTGAAACTTTGCGTGCATTTCCAAAAATTGCTGAGATCAGTGGCACCGTTGCTAATAGTCCAAGAATCGATTCTTGAGAAGTTCGGAATACTTCAAATGAGACCACTAAAGCGATAATGACAAGCGGCAGCAGCCAATCAGTAGGAATAAATCCCGTGTTAGCGGCAGCGACAACTTTTGATGGCTTCACTTCTTGGGAACCAGAATGAAACTCAGGTAAAGAATTCATCACATAACCAAAGAGGCTCTAGGCTCTAATTTGCTCAGCTAAAAGTGCCAGCGATTCGCGCAAAACTCGTTGAATGCGAATTTCGCGAACTACCATTTGGGCCAACTGATTGAGAATTTCACGGCCCCGCTCATCTAAAGGTGGACGAGGTTTCGTATCGCTGAGACACAACGCGCCAAGATTGAAGTTGTCGTATTTGAGAGGCGCACCGATGTAATAGCGAATACCGGGTTCATTTGTGACTAAATGGCTTTTCGAAATTTCAGGATGCTCAAGTGTATTTGGCACTTCAAAGAGATCGTCACCAGCGATGGCGAAGTTACAAATTGAATGCTCACGCTTTTCTTCTGCAGTCTCAAGCCCAACCGCGGACATAAACCACTCGCGATCATCCGCAAGGATAGAAATGTCAGCAATAGGGACGTCGAAGATACTGTGGCACAACTTCACGACACGGGTTAAGTTCTCACCGGGCGAAGTATCCAAAATGGAAAGACTTTTAACGAATTCAACCCGTTGTGGATCGTTCTCACTAATTGGAAATTTCATGTGTCTTCTCCGATTCCTTAGCCTTGACAAATTCAGAAACTGGAATTGGTTTGCTGAAATAGAACCCTTGAAACGTCGTGAAGCCAATTTGTTTCAATTTTTTAAAAACCTCTTCAGTTTCAACGCCTTCAACAACATGTTGTTTGTCCAAGACTGTCAGCATTTCAAAAATTAGCGACAGTACTTTTGCCTTCTTTTCTGACGTTTCAACATTTAGCGTCAAACTTCGATCAAGTTTGATCACGTCAAAGTCATAGCTGATTAGAAGTGACATGCCGTTGAGTCCTGTACCAAAATCATCGAGTCCTGACCTATGACCAAGTTCGCGTACTTTACGAAGTATTGCATTCGATACGTCAGCCGGAGGCATTTTAAATGTTTCAGTAAATTCAAAAGTCATCGGCGTTTTTGCCTGTGAAATAATTTTTATGAAAGTTTCGCGACCCGTGTTCGGCTCGATGAAAGAGTTATGAATGTTAATGGAAGCATGAATACTAAATTTCTCGGCAAGAAAATCTCCGATTTCGACGAGCCATTTGAGTAGCTCCGCTTGTTTCTCAACTTCAAGATCCGAAAAGAAGTGTTCAACCCGATTGGACTGAAGTGGCTGGAGTGGATGTGTCAGTAGTTC
>CAITJH010000036.1 GCA_903892635.1 uncultured Actinomycetes bacterium
GTCGCTGCGCCAATACCGCTACCAGCACCAGTGATTACTGCTACTCGATCTTGCAAACGCTTCACAGCGACTCGCTTTCGGTTGGAGGTGTCTGCCTCTAAGGCAGTTCACCCATCTTAGTTTTCTTGACTTAACTTTCGGTGGAAATGAAGACGTTCTTTGTTTCGGTGAAGTGTTCAATCGCATTTGGACCAAGTTCGCGGCCAATACCCGACTTCTTGAAACCGCCAAACGGTGTCCAGTAGCGAACTGCTGAATGCGAGTTCACCGAGATGACACCCGATTCAACGCCACGTGAAACGCGGATCGCACGACCAACATCATTGGTGAAGATCGAGGCTGCCAAGCCGTAATCAGTAGCGTTTGCTTGACGGATTGCATCAGCTTCGTCATCGAATGGCACAACAACAGCTACAGGACCAAAAATTTCGTCTGAGTACAAGCGATCACTCTGAGACACCGGAGCAAGGATCGTTGGTGGGAACCAAAAACCCTTGCCTGTTGGTGCATCGCCCTGGAACATAATCGGAGCGTTGTCAGGAACGAACGACTTCACTCGATCAAGTTGCGTCTGGCTAATCAGTGGACCCATGTCGGTGGTGTCAAGCGCTGGGTTATCAACGCGCATACCCTTAACGACCGATTCCATATGTGCAAGTACGTCGTCATAGATCGAGCGCTCAACCAAGATGCGCGAACGGGCGCAGCAGTCTTGACCTGAGTTGTCGAACACAGCAAGCGGTGCGGCTTTGGCTGCGGCCTCGATATCTGAATCAGCGAAAATGATCGTTGGTGACTTACCACCGAGTTCAAGCGTGATGCGCTTTAGCTGTGGTGCAGCAGACTGCATGATGTTGATACCGACAGCTGTTGAGCCCGTGAAAACGATCTTGCGAACTTCTGGATGGTCAACCAAACGCTGACCGGCAACCTTGCCGAAACCTGGGATGACATTGAATACGCCTTCAGGGATTCCAGCTTCGAGAGCAAGTTCTGCCAAACGCAACGCAGTAAGTGGTGTCGTTTCAGCTGGCTTAAGAACAACGGTGTTTCCGGCGGCTAGCGCTGGTGCAAAACCCCAACCCGCAACTGGCATCGGGAAGTTCCACGGCACGATGATTCCAACGACACCAAATGGTTCGTGGAATGTGATGTCGATGCCCCCAGGAACTGGGATCTGGTGACCGAGCAGTCGCTCAACGCCGCCAGCAAAGTAATTCAATACGTTGGAAACATTTTGAGCTTCCCAACGAGCATTGCCAATCGTGTGACCTGCCTCAAGAACTTCAAGCTGAGCGAGTTCTTCGTTGTGTTCTTCGACAATCGTTGCGAAGCGTCGCAGCAATGTTGCCTTTGTGCCAGGCGCAGTGTCGCGCCATGCAGGAAATGCGGCCTTTGCTTTGGCTACGGCTTGGTCGATTTCATCAGCCGAGGCCATGTGAATCGCTTGAACGACCTCTTCGGTCGAAGGGTTTAACACGTCAAATGTGTCAGTCATCATGCCTCTTTGCAGGAACGGTGCATTGTCGCTGTTTGAAGCGTACTTGAAAGGATTTGATAGTGGATGACGAGACCTGCTGTTGAGATGCACTCCACATTGAACAACAGGTGAACACCTAAAAACCGCCCGAAAAAGGGTATTTTCAGAGTAAGTTCAAGGTACGTCACACTTCGAGGAGTCACCCATGGCCACGGCAAAGGCGCCGCTTTCACTTGACCAACTGACCGCAGATATTCACGCAGGCAAGATCGACACTGTCATCGTCGCGATTACCGACATGCAAGGTCGCCTTCAAGGCAAGCGCCTGGATGCCGATTACTTCCTTTCAGATGTCCTTGCCAATGGCACAGAGGGTTGCAACTACCTCGTTGCCGTCGATGTGGATATGAACACTGTCCAGGGTTATGACATCTCGTCGTGGGACACCGGCTACGGCGACATGGTGATGGACATTGACCTAGGCACATTACGTTACGTCGATTGGCATGAAGCAACAGCAATCGTGCTTGCCGATCTCAAGGACCACCACGGCACGTTGATTCCACAGTCCCCACGTTCGATTTTGCAGACACAACTCAAGAAGCTCGAAGACATGGGCATGATGGCACTTGTCGGAACCGAACTTGAATTCATTCTGTTCAACAACACATACGAAGATGCCTGGGACATGCGTTACAACGACTTGACCCCTGCTAACCAGTACAACGTTGACTACAGCATCACAGGAACGAGCCGCGTTGAACCGCTGTTGCGTCGCATTCGTTTGGCAATGACTAAGGCTGGACTTGTTGTCGAGTCTGTCAAGGGTGAATGCAACCTCGGTCAGCACGAGATCGCTTTCAAGTACACAGACGCTCTTGGCACATGCGACAACCACGTGATCTATAAGACAGCTGCAAAAGAGATTGCTGCTCAAGACGGTTACGCATTGACCTTTATGGCTAAGTTCAACGAGCGCGAAGGCAATTCGTGCCACATTCACTTGTCGTTCCGTGGCTTGAATGGCGAACTCGTTCTTGCCGATGACAATGATCCAGATGGTCTGAGCGAAATCGGCAAGCAGTACATCGCAGGTCAGCTTGCTCACATGCGCGAACTTTCCTTTATGTACGCACCAACGATTAACAGCTACAAGCGCTACCAGCCAGGTAGCTTTGCTCCGACAGCTATCAAGTGGGGACGCGACAACCGAACATGCTCGTACCGCTTGGTTGGACATGGTCCATCGCTACGCGTTGAGAACCGAGTACCTGGTGGCGACGTCAATCCGTACTTGGCCGTTGCCGGCATGATCGCTGCTGGTATCGATGGCATCGAAAAGAAGATGACCCTTGAGCCACGCTTTGATGGCAATGCATACGCTCTTGAAAGCGACCGCGTTCCTCATACCTTGGCGATGGCTCGCGAGCTTTGGGCCAACAGCGCGTGGGCAAAGCAAGCCTTTGGCGAAGAGGTGCACAAGCACTATCTACACGCGGCAGATGTCGAATTGGATCAGTTCAACCGTACGATCACCGATTGGGAACGTATTCGCGGTTTTGAACGCTACTAAGGACTAGCGAGATTGTGTGGGCGACTAAATGCTGCCCACACTTTTTTGCCGTCATGAGTTAATTCGTAACCCCACTCTTGCGACAATTCATTCACGATATGCAGACCTCGGCCATTTTCGGCACTGTCGTCGATGGCCTGAACCGAAGGCTCTTCCTGACTCGCATCTTCAACAATCAGCCTCAGCGAGTTCTGCCATTTTTCGAGTGTGACTCTCACATGCGAAGCTGCATGTGTCACTGCATTAGTCACGAGTTCGCTGGCAACTAAAGACACATGCTCTACGACGTCTAATTCAATGTCGGCCTCTGCACACACTTGATCTATGTGAGTTCGCGTTGAACGAACTGCTTCAACGAGACCGGGGAAATCCCATGCACCAAGCACAATCTCGAAGGCCCCATAAAGGTCTTCGACTGGAGGTTGTGCGGTCATGAGTCTCAGTATGCCCTGTGAACTAGCAGTTCAAACTGCCTAATCTGTAATGCCTTTTGCCCTGCGGCCGATTGCCTTGGAGGCTTCGCGTTTAGCATCTTTTTCTGCAATAGCGTGGCGCTTGTCGTAGTTCTTGCGGCCCCGACCGATACCGAGTTCGACCTTGGCACGGCCATCCAGAAAGTACATGCTCAATGGAATCAACGTCAGGCCTGACTCTTTGAGTTTGACCGTAATCTTGTTAATTTCGTTTCGATTCAACAGAAGTTTGCGACGGCGGGTTGGCATGTGGTTAGTCCACGAGCCTTCGTTGTATTCCGGAATATGAACGTTATGCAACCAGATTTCGCCATCTTCGACCATGGCGAATCCATCCACCAAACTGGCACGCCCTGCACGCAATGATTTGACTTCAGTACCGACAAGAACCATGCCAGCTTCATAAGTAACTTCGATCGAGTAATCGTGCCTGGCTTTTCGGTTCTGCGCGATGATCTTGCGACCGCGCTCTTTAGCCATGACTATCCAATCGATCGAGTAGGTGCACAGGCTACGAGCGTCTTTGATCCGCCGTACCAACCCATTGGATCGTAGTTGTAGCCGTTCACGTGGACTTCAAAGTGTAAATGAGATCCGCGAGAAAATGTACCCGTGTTGCCGACGTTGCCGATGTATTCACCAGCAGCAACGTGTTCACCTTTAACCACAAGACTGACCGACTGATGGGCATAGGCCGTCACAAGACCGTCTCCGTGGTCAATGATTGTCAGATGTCCGTATCCAGTCGTCCATGCTGCAAACAACACCACTCCTGCACCGGCGGCCACAATGTGCGCACCAGTCGGAGCTGGGATGTCTTGGCCAGTGTGGCAACTATGACGACCATCGCTAAGAATGCGAGGTCCGACGTGCTGAGCTGGATCTGAGCCTGCTGCATAACCAGGCACTGGCCACTGAGTAAGAAGTGACCCTGTCGCCTGAGGATCGCCGTTTCCGTGGCTACCACTACTAGAAATCTTGTTAACTGCCTCTTGTTCGGCGATCAATTTGTCGAGTTCAGCTTGTTCTGCGGCCATTGATGCCTTGGACTTTGCAAGATCTTTCGATTCTTGCGCAACAAGATGGTCTAATTCAGCCTTTGCCGATGCCGCTGCATCCGTGGCATTTTGTGCAGTTACTAGATCATCGTTTGCTGCGGCCGTGAGTTGATCCATCTGTTCTTTAATGACTTGCGCAGCATCTGCTTCGGTCTTCAGTTGTAGCTTTGCAGCTTCAAGATCACTCAAACTCTTTGCGCTTGCTTGCGACACCGACTTAATAGTTTGAATTCGTGATGTCAGATCAGATGGTGATTCTGATTCGAGAATGATTTCCCACTGTGAGGTTTGACCTTGCTGATAGACCGAGCGCGCGAACTGATCTACTTTGATCTGAAGTGCTTCAATTTCAAGTTTCTTGGCATTTAACTTGTCCATCGCTGCGGTGTATACAGCGCGTGCTTCGTCAGATTTTGCCTTTGCCGTTTGATACACCGCCTGTGCTGTTGCTTCTTTAGCTTGAGCGTCAGCAAGCTTGGCGCGAATGGCAGGAAGTTTTGCTTGGGTTGCCGCCAGAGTTTTGGCAGTTTCTGCCACATCTTTTGAGGCCTGCTCCAACGTAACAGATACGTCTGCGATTTGTTGATTGAGGTTATCGCCCTGCGACGGAACGGTTACACCGGCAAAGATCACGGTTGCAACCGCGGCTACACGCACAATACGTGAGGAAAACACGCGCACAGGGGACCTGCCGTTCATCGGGGAAGATACCTTCATCGTAACTCAAGTGACGGATGTTACTGAAGTGAAATGCCCGTGTCGCCCTGATTTTGACGGTATTTTCAGGCTTTAGCCACGCAAGTAGCGGCGAAGCGTCAATCCCGAGGCCACAATCGCAGTGCCAATTCCTACGACGAAAAGCCACGGCAAGATGGTGATGACATCTTGCCACGTCACCCACGCGATAAAAGTCAGACTCGGCTGCAATCGAGCATCAATGACGAACTGCTTGACGGCAACCAATGTTCCAGCGGCAAGTCCAGCACCTAGAACCGAAGCAGTCACAGCTTCGAGGATGAACGGCAACCGGATCGAAGCATTGCTTGCTCCGACTGATCGCATGATGGATGTTTCGCGACGGCGCGCGAATGCGGCTACTCGCACCGTATTCATCACTAAAAACACCGTGACCAACAACATGGCAACTGCAATTGCCATAGCAAAGGTTTGAAGTCCGTGAAGAATCCGGAAGAAACGTTCGAGCAATTTGCGTTGATCCTGAATCGATTCAACGCCAGCTTTGCCATTGAGGGCGTTCGCTACTACGTCATAATTCTTTGGATCGTCAAGCTTTACGCGAAACGATTCAGGTAATGCAGTTGCAGTCACATTTGCCACAAGTGGTGAACCTTTGAACTGCTCCTTGAATCGCGCGTACGCTTCGTCAGCCGATTCGTAGTACACGCTTTGGACTGTTGGCTGCAAACCCTGAAGAGTTGTACGAATGTCCTGTCGCTGCGCATCAGTTACTGCACCCGATGAGCAGGTAACTGCCAAAGAGTTCGCCCCACACAAGAACACAGAAACCTGAACTTTGTCGTACCAATAACCCTTCATGCGATCAACTTGCGAGCGCATCAGCAAAGCAGATCCAAATAATGTCAGCGATACGGCAACCGAAACGATTAATGCAACAGTCATAGTGAAGTTTCGGCGTAATCCACCGCGCACTTCACGAGCCAAGAATGATGTACGCATATCAGTGACCTGCGTGTCCGTACATACCGCGAGCTTGATCGCGCACGATTGTTCCATGATCAAGTTGAACAATTCGCTTACGCATCTGGTCAACGATTGCCACATCGTGCGTTGCCATCAAAATTGTTGTTCCGGTGCGATTGATGCGATCAAGAAGTTTCATGATGCCAACGCTGGTTGACGGATCTAAGTTGCCGGTTGGCTCGTCGGCTAACAAAATTTTTGGCTGGTTAATGAAAGCTCGCGCAAGAGCAACGCGCTGTTGTTCACCACCTGACAGTTCCGACGGCAAACGATCTTCTTTACCTTCGAGGCCGACAAGTTCAATAACTTCAGGCACTCGCTGGCGAATTTCCTTGCGATTCTTTCCGATAACTTCCATGCCGAAAGCGACATTGTCAAAGACACTTTTACTCGGCAACAATCGGAAATCTTGGAACACAATTCCCATTGTTCGACGCAACTTTGGAACTTTTCGGTTAGCCAATTTGCCAATGTTGATGCCATCGATCGTAACAAGACCAGTTGTTGGCGTTTCTTCCTTGAGTAGCAATCGCAATAGCGATGATTTTCCAGACCCAGAAGAACCAACAAGGAATACAAATTCACCTTGTTCAACATCAAGATTGATATCCGTCAGGGCAGGACGATTCGAGTTCTTGTATTGCTTTGAGACATTGTCAAAGCTGATCACTAGAATCTCCTAATTCGGACATTAATAAGTTGCCAGCACTTTCGGCTTTCCTAGAGCCTAAAACGTGATGCCTGATTGGCTCGTGATTGGCGCGCATGGCACCTCAAGATTTACACGATGTTAAAGAAGCAATTAACTATTGGCTTGCTCACGACGCCATCGAATACCAGCCTCGACGAAGGCATCAATCTCGCCATCAAGTACTGCTGAGGTATTTCCAGTTTCAACTTCAGTGCGAATATCTTTGACCATCTGGTACGGATGCAATACATACGAACGCATCTGATTGCCCCAAGAACCGGCGGCATCACCCTTGAGCTGGTTGATCTTCGCCTGCTCTTCTTGGCGAGTACGCTCGAGCAATTTCGCTTGAAGCACAGCCATGGCAGTGGCTTTGTTTTGGAGTTGTGACCGTTCGTTTTGGCAAGACACAACAATTCCCGTCGGAATGTGAGTCAATCGAACCGCCGAATCAGTCGTGTTGACGCCTTGTCCCCCAGGGCCAGAGGATCGATAAACATCAACGCGCAATTCATCGTCAGGAATATCAACCGAATCGGTTTGTTCAACAACTGGGATTACCTCAACTTCAGCAAACGAAGTCTGGCGGCGACTCTGATTATCAAATGGTGAAATTCGCACAAGACGATGTGTGCCTTGCTCGACTGACAGCGTTCCGTAGGCGTATGGCGCCTTGACCGCAAAGGTCACTGACTTGATGCCAGCTTCTTCGGCATAGGAAGTGTCGTAAATCTCGGTTGGCCAATTATGACGCTCGCAGTAACGCAGGTACATGCGCAAGAGCATTTCTGCCCAGTCCGCCGCATCAACACCACCAGCACCAGAACGAATCGACACGAGTGCCTCGCGATGGTCGTACTCCCCTGAAAGGAGCGTGCGCACTTCTAACTCGCCGATAGCTTTTTCTAAACTCGATAACTCGTTAACTGCTTCAGCGATAATTCCAGCATCGCTTTCCATCGTGCCAAGTTCATGGAGCACGGCTACATCATCAATACGTGAACGCAGGCTCTTAATTCGCGCAACGTCAGCTTGCAAAATAGAAAGTTGGCTGGTGACTTTTTGAGCGTTAGCTTGGTCATCCCACAAGTCCGGAGCGCTTGCTGCTACTTTAAGTTCGGCGATCTTGGCTGACATGTCCTCAATATTGAGGACCTTTTCGATGCTCTGGAGGGTGTTATTCAACGCGGAAAGATCCACTTGAAAATCACCGGTAGCCACGAGCCTTAGGTTACCGTGTGGACTTGATGGCGACCAAACCTCATCGCAGAATCATCGTTGCTCGCGCTTTTGCTCGAGCAACGATCACAGTGTTGCCCCAGAGATAGCGAAATGGCACTGCAGGTGTCGCTGACAGCGATACCTGCACAGATTGCCCTGATACATCGACCGAAGTCAACGTCAAACCATGAACTTGAGACTTGACTTGAGACCGAGAAATGTACGAGCGAACCTTGGTTTTCGAATCACCAGAATTCAAGTGAATTATTGAAGTCGAATGACTCTTATAAACAGCGGCTTTATCTAACGACTGGACTCCGGCAAGTGCTGCTCCATCCGCAATGCTATTGAGAGCACTCCGAGCCATCCATAAAGTCGCAACATTAATCACAACAGTTGCAAGCATGATGCATACAAGAGATAGTCCTATGCCTAAAACCAAAACGGATCCTTCATCGTTCTGTCGTTTCATCGCAACTCATCTACAACTGCTGTTTGGGTTTGTGATATCGCCATTGAGTGAGTACCTAATAGTGGAATCGAAATGGCGACATTTCGTATGAGTGTTATCGAAATAAACTCACCTGCGGTCAAGCACGGGTTTGCTGAACATGAGCTTCGCATAGTCACTTGGTTTGAGGGGATTCCGCTATCGCTCAGTGAGGACACTAAAAGCGCCCGAACTTGCTTGCGCGCAACTGCATCACTTGGCGCCACAACATACGCTCTAGCCATTGCCTCTGCGGTATTTCGCAATGTCAAAGTTGAATTCACAAAGGTCCAACATGAAGTGGCGATATACATTGCAGGAATCATGAGAGCTACCACAACTCCTATGAACTCCACTAAGGCATTCCCTTTATCCGATTTCACGAAAGACTCTTTTCATCCACTGCGCGTGCAGTACGAGAAACCGTGAACGTTTTGCGCAACCATGGAATTGAGACATCGCGTTGCGCCAGAACGTGAATCTCAGAGACGCCGTTGACTACTGGAAACCCCCAAGAGATACGAACCGCGTTAACAGGCTCGCCTTGATCTCGAAGCACTGTGTGTGCGGCTGTCATTCCCTGAGACGTATTTCCATCAGCCACTGATGCGGCACGTACTGCCGCGGCGCAAGCCGCGCTCAGCACCGTTTCTTGACGCACAATGTTGCTAATTGTTAAGACAGCAACGAATGCCATAACAAGCAGCGGTGCGACAAAGGCGAAGCCAACAACTGCAGAGCCCTCACTAGCGCGCAGATTATGGTGCACTGACAGACCGAAGTGCGCTGCCAAGAACAGATTTCAATTGCGAGTCAGCAACTGACCAAA
>CAITJH010000037.1 GCA_903892635.1 uncultured Actinomycetes bacterium
AAGTTGCGACTGAACTGACGGCGATTTCCACACCACCATTAAGTACCTTGAATGCTGATGCCGGCGCTGTATAGCCACCGGTCGATAACAAAACAGGCGAGGTCCCAGATGTGTAAGTTAAGACAACTGTTGTACCGGCCGGTGGAACGGAAATGGTTGACAATGCCGGAATTGCCGAACTGTTTGTGACGGTCTTATTCGTAAATGAAATTGCGTCCACACCATTTAAATCTTGAATTGCATTATTGGTCGTGGCGGGGTCAGAAGTTGGAGCAACGTACGAGACTGTTACGGTCTTGCCTTTTTCAATGGGCTTATCCAACGTCAGCACGACTGTGAGACCAGAAATTGAAACGCTACTGACTGCGGTCGGTGAGCCAGCGCCCGCGATTGTGAAGGCGGTTGGAAGGGCGGTTGTTGTACCTAGGGTTGCAGTTGTTGCCGTGTATGTAACTGAAATTTTTGTACCAGCAGCATCAAGTGTTGCAGCTGATGCATTAATGGTTGCAGAAGCCCTCGCAAATTTTAAGTTCGATGTTTGATCGACGAAAACGAATGTTGCACTGAGTAAAGATATGGACAGAATCATGCTCAGCGCGCGACTACGAGACGGACGTTGCCGTTTTCGCACCACAGCGCGACTGACCATTGAAATCCGCTCTCCCCCGTGGCAATAAAATTGCCCAGCGTTTGTATTCTCTTTAAATGTAAGGGCGAACTAATGATGGAGTTCTAAGTTCACGGGGGTATCCCCGCGCAAGTTGAGTGGGAATAAAGTCTGGCGAACATCCCTTGCACTCGAGAGAACAAAACGAGCAACAGTCCTAGGAAACGGCTACAGTAGCGACCAGTTTTGTACCACCTGTATCGCGATTTTCAAGTTTCCATTCGAGACAAAGTTCATTCATGATGTCGCTTCCTAACCCGGTCCCGGTACGTGACGTAAGACCACGACCATCATCAAGAACGCATACTTCAATACCTTGAGAAACCTTCGTTAGTACAACTGCAACATTCTTGGCATTTCCGTGCTTCGCTGCATTCGACAGACCTTCACGAATAACTTCGGTGACACACTCAACAAGGTGCTCAGAATCGTCCATCAATGTAGTGGCTGAGAAATCAACATTCCAAGTGATGGTCATCGTGTTTTCCCATACATCATTCAACTGCTCGATCACCTCCGCGAATCGAATGCCACTAATGGGCTGTTCCGAGAGACTCCGCATGGCAAGTTCAATGTCGTTTCGCATTTTGTCGATATCGTTTGCAGTTAATTCATTCGATTGCGAAAGTTTGATGTTCGCGACAATAAGGGCACTTTGCAGATTTCCATGAAGTGCATACGCCAATCGTCGACGTCGGCTCCAAGCATGCTGACGCAAAATTGATAGCGTCTTTTCGAGATCTTCCGTTGTGATCTGTAGCTGATTGATAGTCTCAATCCGATTGGCCGTAAGTACCGTGTAGCCAAAATTTCCGAGGCCCAAAAGAAGACCGACAATCGCCTCAGCAAAGAGCACCGAGTTCAGCCCCGAAATATCTATTAGGCCATTCAAATTAAGAATTCGAGAACTCACAATAACTACAGGTCCAATAGATGCGTAAAAGACGCACACAAATACACCTGCAGTGACGGTGCTAAGCGTTCTTTGCCCTAGTAAGGCAATCGCAAGATAGATCACTGTTGGGACTGCGAATGCGAGGAAAACTAGGAAAGCTATCAAATCTATGCCACTGAGGAAACGTGTTGCTGGCGCAATTTCCAGAGCGATCAAGATGCCAATCGATGTAATTGGATGTATCGCTGCTCGTACAGTGATTCGACGCGGTGTCTGAACGCGAAGTATCTTCGGGCGTTCAATAACTACGCTTTCGCTTTCAACTTCTGGTGATTGAGCAAGGTCCTTACTCATGGGCCTTAGTGAGTTATCGATAAAAGATCGCAGGCCAGCAATGGCTTCAATAACATTGCCACCAAATTTTATTTGCGTGAGAGTGGCATTCAGTTCAGAAATTTGGAACGTAATATTTTTCTTTACGAAAGATTGCAAATCTGCTGTGATTTCATCGAGCCGAGTCTGCATGTTTTGCTTTAGATCAAACAGCAGTACTGACTTCTGTGAAAGTGAATCAATGAGTTGTTGGTGCTGATCAAAGATCGCAATGACAAGGCCAATGAGAAGTGCCATCGGAACAAGAACTACTGAACCGAAAACAATTCTGTAAAGGTACTTTGGATCAGAAGTGAGACCGGCATTTACCGTGGCACTTCCGATAAATATCCCTCGAAGAGACTGGCCCAAGATGAGGGCAAACAAAACAGCAAATGGGCGCGAAGATGAAGTTTTTTGGGAAAAGAACACAAGGCGACAAGTTACAAGTGTTAACGCATAAAGGACATGGGCTTGAAAAATAATAGAAAACCAGAAAGTGTTTGTTCCACCTAGAAGAATTCGATCCACAAATAGCGGATTCATTGCAGCTGGTATGAGATAGATAAGAATAGCTCGAAAGTCAAGCGTTGATTTTCTACCAATGAGCTCCCACATCGAGTTGTCATCTCTGATGCGACTACCAATTGCCATAACGAGCCTATTCAGGAGACGTGCTTGTTGGCGTGCTATCGGTTACTGCAGATAACGACAAGAATTTTGCAACTGCAGCAGTACGTGTGTTGTTCTCGGTGTCAGCATTTACACCAATAGCAATATAGGCCCTACGAATTGCATCTTCGACAGCCTTGATTGTTGTTCCACGACTTGCTGCAATTTGAGCATTTGATTGGCCCATAGACATCAATTTCAGAATTTGAATTTGTTTACGAGTGAGGTGCGCTAGTGGGCGATGCTTATCTAGATCATCGCGAAATTCGCTACCAACATTTCCACGCATTGCAATGTCAAGTGCTTCATAGAGTCGCGTCAGATCTGAAAGAGCTGACTTACGCAAATACGCAACGCCAGCGGGAACTTCTTGGGTATCCAATGAGGCAAACCGCGCATCGGGAAATTGCGTGAGAAAAACAATGCCCGTTTCAGGCGCTTCGTTCAAAATGCTTTGCGCGAGATCAAATCCATTTGGACCCGCGCCAAGATCGATATCGAGGACTATGCCATCAGGGTCGCTGTTGCGAAAAGTGCGCTTGGCATCAGCAGCATTACTCGCAGTTTGAACTCGAAAACCTTGGCCTTCTAAAGCATTTGCGAGTAACTCACGAAGCAATGCATCGTCTTCCACGACGAGCACATATCTCGAGTTCATTCGAAAGCACCTTTACTTTTTCTTTACCCAAGCCTCTCGCGATCTGTCCCCAGTGTCAGCCAAATAGCGGGTTACCCCTGTGAACTTTCAAATGCCCGTGAGTCGATCAATTTCGCTCTCCATATAATGAGGACATCTCCAAATTGAGCGTGGGTAGTCATGAAAAATCTCGATATCAGCAAGATCCACGCAATTACTTCACAATTGCCCGAAAATCCCAGACTGATCGTTTCAGGCAACTTTGCCACGCCCATGACCCTACTCAAAGCGCTGGATGAATCGATTCCGACTTATCGCATCAACATGTTGAATGCACAAGCCGGAATTCCAACACGCGAGGGGGTCACTCATGAAACCGCTTTCGTCGGTCCGGGAATGCGAAACAGTGAGTCACTGTCGTACTACCCTGCTCGCTTAAGTTTGCTTCCCCGATTGATTCGTACTCACACACCGCCAGATCTTGTAGTGATTCATACGTCACTTCCACGAGCCGGATCAGTGAGCTTGGGAAGTGAAGTAAACATCCTGCCCGCCGCCATCGAATCTGCGAAGAAACACGGAGCGCTTGTCATCGCTCAAGCAAACCGCAATATGCCATACACGTTTGGCGACTCTGAAATTTCAGTTGATGATATCGACTACATCATTGAAGTCGAAGAGACTCTTCGCACTAAACCGCAGAATCAATCCACAGATGTTTATTCACAAATTGGATCCCGAATAGCTGAAAAGATCAAAGATGGTTCAACCCTGCAACTAGGTATCGGTGCAGTTCCAGATGCTGTACTCACACAACTGCTCGATCGACAAAACTTGAGGATCTGGACCGAAATGTTTAGTGATGGTGTGCTTGCACTACGCGATGCAGGCGCCCTTGATGATCAATCTCATCTTGTTGCCTCTTTTGTCTTCGGATCTGAAGAACTTTACGAGTGGATTAACTTGAACCCTCAAGTACGTATGCGGCGAACTGAAATCACTAATAGTTCTGGCAAAATTGCGCAGCAGCCACAAATGGTGAGTATCAATGCGGCTCTTCAAGTAGACCTTTTCGATCAAGCAAACTCCAGCAGAGTAAACAATCGAATCTATTCTGGTTTTGGCGGAGCAACTGATTTCATCATTGGAGCTTTGAACTCACAAGGTGGGTTAGCATTCATGGCACTGCCCTCTTGGCATGAGAAGACAAACACTTCAACAATTGTTCCCAAACTTGTTGAGCCAGTAACCAGTTTTCAACACAGTTATGTTGTAACCGAACATGGGGCTGCACATTGTGCTGGTGCACCACAGCACATTCAGGCACGCAACATCATCAACTTTGCGGCTCATCCAAATGCTCGCGATGAATTATTGAATGCTGCACACGATCTCTACTTGTTCTAGCGATTGACCTTATTTCGAAGGCTTGCTGCAACAAGAAATCTTGAAATAAAAGCGGTACGCTGGTGTTATGAGCAAATTTTTCTCGGGAATCTCGTTAGCTGTCGCATTAGTCTTGGGACTCAGTCCCGCTGCCCTAGCTCATACTCAGCTCGAGAAATCTAATCCAACCGATGGAGCTTCGGTCAATGCACCATTGTCGCGCATTGAACTTACGTTCAGCGAGCCACCACTCATTGACGGAAGCAAAATTTCCTTGTCAGATTCATCTGGCGCAATAATCCCAACTGGTGATACCGGTCTTGAAGGATCAACGCTTTATGTTCCATGGCCAGATTCAATTACACCTGGACTAATAACGATCAACTGGCGAGCTGTTGCTGATGATGGTCACGTTGAAGATGGAACTTTGTCGTTCACCTACTCCGCCGGTGCGACTGACTCTGTTTCGGCAGTTGCAACTCCACTTGCTATTGCGACGCCAATCGCGATTGCCGAGCCACTTGCCGCAAAGCCAGCAACGTCATCGTCAAAAATAATTCCGATTTCACTGGGCGTTCTCGTACTCATTGGTGGAGCTTGGGCGGTGACTCGAAAGAAGTCAGGTAACTAATGCCAAAACTAATTCACCGATTACTCGTCGCAATTATTGCCAGCATCGCGCTTGTCGTTGGATTAGTAGTTGGAGGCGGACAATGGCATGCCCCAACAGGCGACCTGCCGGATGCAGGTAGAGCCGTCGCTTGGTCACAACAACTTTTTCTACTTGTCAGCACATTGCTTGGCATTCGCATCTTAGGTTTGCTCGTCACAATCGGATTTCTTGAACCTGTTGCGCAAGACACTGTGACTCATGAGGGCCGTAACACGATTATGCGAGTTGGTCGATTGAGCACTCTTTGGGCAATCGTCAATTTATTACTCGCTGGACTTACGCTCGCGACTGTCCTGGGTTTGCCTGCGCGACAGGCGTTTACGCCATCGGTATTACGTACTTACCTTTGGTCTCTGCCACCATCACGCAGCTACTTATATACAGCGATATTCGCGATAGGCATTTCTCTCATTGCACTTGTTTCTGTCAGCCTGAATTCGGTTGCCGTTCTTGTGGCACTCGCTCTTGCAGGAATCATTTCGCCACTGTTGAACAGTCACTCTGCATCAGTTGGTGATCACTCACTCGGAATTGCCTCATCAGTGATTCACGGAATCTCAATGGCGTTATGGACTGGCACCTTTTGGGCAATTTTGAAATACGTCCGAACTGGTAATGCCGAAATTGTTCGCCGTTATTCAGTGCTTGCGACGTGGGCTGTTGGTGCATTGGTCGCATCTGGTGTTGCTGCTTCTTACACCCGAATGGATGCTATTTCGGATCTTTGGACTTCTGGTTTTGGTCGACTCGTTGTGATCAAAGTAGTTCTGTTTAGCTGTGCTGGATTTTTTGGTCTTAAAGCTCGCAATGCAATTGCGCAATCACAGAGTGCTGCAAAATTTGGCGCATTTGAAATTAGCTTTCTCAGTCTTGCAATCGGAGTTGGTGTTGCACTCCATTCAACACCGCTAAGTCGCGCAGCTGTTGCACTGCCAAGTGCAGCAGAAGAGATTCTTGGCTTTGCTTTTCCACCATCACCTAGTTTTTCTTCCATCGCTTTGGGCTGGCACCCCGAGTGGATTATTTTGACCGGATCACTCATTGCAGCTGCACTCTATGCAATTGGAGTTACTCGGCTACACAAACAAGCCATTGAATGGTCCACGGGTCGAACAGTCTCGTACTTCATTGGCATCAGCATTGTGATTTGGTCAACGTGTGCCGGCGTCGCCAAATATGCAATGGTTTCTTTCGAATGGCACATGGTTGCGCACATGTGTCTGTCAATGATTGCACCAATTTTTATTGTGCTCGGAATGCCGTTCACGCTCGCTTTGCGTGCACTGCCAGCGAATCATGTCGATTCTCATCGCAGTTCACGCGAATGGGTACTTGCTGTACTTCACAGTACGTACGGACGATTTATTACTCAGCCGCTATTCGTTTTATTAGTTTTCACATTCGGCTTGTACGGAATGTACTTCACTCCACTTTTTAGCACGTTGATGGCTAGCCATGTCGGTCATCTATTCATGGAGATCCACTTCCTGCTTACAGGATTTCTATTTTCATTCATCGTTATTGGTGTTGATCCGTCACCGCGACAAGTTCCTCACCTCGTTCGACTTGTCCTTGTATTGATTGCGATTTCGATCCACTCATTCTTTGCAGTTGCGCTCATGCAAATGACAACTCCGATTGGAAATGCTTGGTATTCACAAGTTCGTCCACCATGGATTTCAAACCCATTGTCAGACACATACGCCGGTGGCGGTGTTGCTTGGGCAATCGGTGAAGTTCCGTCCTTGCTGCTCATGATGATTGTGGCAGTCCAATGGGCACGTAGTGAAGATCGTGCTGCCAATCGTTCGGACCGACAAGCCGATCGCGATGGCGATCAAGAGCTCAAGGCCTATAACGAGCGTCTCTCTAAGCTGACGCAACGAGATTAGGTGTAGCTAAAGAACTCGATCACGCAAGATTGGAAAATCTTTACGCCATTGGTCGGCAAGATTTACATCAACATCCGCATACAAGATCTCTTCATCGTTGCCAGCCTCAGCGATAATTTCTCCCTTGGGATCAACGATCATTGAGTGCCCACCAAGAATGTAGTCACCATTGCGACCGACTTCATTGCACGCAATAAACCACGCTTGATTTTCGATTGCACGAGCCTGAATTAACACACGCCAATGATTAATGCGAGGAGTAGGCCAACCGGAACACAACACAAAACTTTGAGCACCATTCGCACATTGCGCACGGAAAAGCTCCGGGAACCGTAAGTCGTAACAGGTTGCAATTCCAGCTTTACCAACTGGAGTATCACTTTCAACAATGATGTCGTTGCCACGAACCAACATGATTGCTTCACCAGTATCGAAACCAAAAAGGTGAATCTTGCGATAGAACGTCGCGACTGTACCGTCCGGACGAATCAAAAGCGATGTGTTGGACAATTTGTCGTTGTCTTGCAACTCAACGAACGATCCGCCATGTAACCAAACATTTGTTTCACGAGCTGTGGCGCACAGCGCCTGCACTAATTCACCGTCACGCGACTGGGCGTAAGGCCGAAGCGCTTCGTTGTTAAAGGCCCCAACATTCCACAATTCAGGCAGAACAACTAAATCCGCTTTTCCTTGCTGGGCTCGCACCATTGAGAGGACGCGCGAGACGCGATCATTGACAGGCTCGCTGTCTGATACGTCAACTTGAATGAGAGCAACACGGGTCATGAGATTAAGCGTATTGGAGAACTAAATATCAAGGACGAGTTTTGCAGATTTACTCTTTGAAACACATGGATACATCAAATGCATTGCACCGCAAAAACTTGATATCATGGCTATACTCGGTGCTGTCGAACAAGTCATTGATAACTATATTGACAACGCTCTTTCACAGGTTGAACCAAATACAGAAATTACGGTTCTGATCTCATCAACTCATACGCACGGGTCGGTTCATGTTCTTGATGAAGGTCCAGGAATGTCGGAGCTTGAAATTTCCAAAGCCTTCAATAGATTTTGGCGAGCCACCAGCGATTCGCATGGTAGCGGACTCGGCCTCGCAATCGTTGAACGCCTTGTCACACTTGGTGGCGGTCACGTTCAATTATCGAATCGACAGCCGCATGGGCTTGATGCACAGGCCGATTTTCTGCTCAAAAACGCCTAATTGTTTTTGATTTTTACCTTAAGACTCTGCAGGTGGTTGCGGCAACTGACACATTCGTTCCAGCCATAAGGCAACGACGGAAGTGACTAGGCTCGCCACAACAGTGGCGCCACATATGACAACTCGATCAGCGGCCGCAGGCGATGCATAATTCACGATGTTCACAAACAGAACACCCAAGTAAAAGCCGGAAGTTAAAGAGCCGACTCGTGAAGCAGCCATCGCAAGCGCAGCAGTGCGTGCAGCAACTAATGGATGCAATCTATGCGCAATATTTTCAGGTTTCATTCGCTGTCGAACCATCAGAGTCCACACAACTAATGTGAGTGCGAGCAACACCATCGTTAATGGAACAAGCCACGATATGTTGAGTTCCATTCCATACCAGTTCACCCATAAGCGAGCTAGTGACCAACCAAATACCGTGGTCAATACGCCAAGTGCAACTAACAATGACCACTTAGTCGGCGCAAGATTCATTCTTTACCTCCGGACATTTGGGTTTGGCTTAACCACACTCCGTCGGTTTCAAGTTGAGAAAGACACTCGCTCACTGTTCCGTGCCCAGGTATCTGGCAATCGGGATCAATTGTTGACCAAGGCACAAGAACAAATGCTCGTTCGTAGGCGCGTGGATGTGGAAGCGTCAAAGTCTCATCGTCAATAACCTGATCACCAACTACGATCAAATCAATATCAAGTGTCCGTGCGCCCCAACGCACCTCTCTTGTTCGATTATGCGCATTCTCAATGTCGTGTGCATAGCGAAGCAGTTCATGTGGATCAAGATGTGATTCAGCAGTGACAACTGCGTTGAGATAATTATCTTGCTCAGGTCCACCCACAGGTTCGGTTTCATAAAGTGCTGAGACATTTTCAATTTCAATTCCAGCACTTGCGCGCAAGGCTTGGATCGCTTCTTCAATGTGTGCTCGACGATCTCCGAGATTTGAGCCGAGTGCAAAGACTACGTGGGTCATGGTAGCTCTCGAGTAACACTCACATTTGTGAAATCTGCATCGATCGGAGCATGCGGCTTATTGACTGTGACTAAGACGCGCTGAACTCCCTCACGAGCCAATACTTTCTGGCCGATGTGATCCGCAAGTTTTTCTATCAGGTCAAATCGTTCTTGTGTCACCGACGTGACGACATCTTCAGCAATTAACGCGTAGTTGATTGTGTCCGCAACATCGTCACTCTTGACCGCTTTATCGAAATTGGTTTCAACGACAACATCAATAATAAATTCTTGGCCATTAACTTTTTCATGCTCAAGCACACCGTGATAGCCAAAAGCTCGCACTCCGTCGAGATGAATAACATCAGGCATGGTGGCGTCCTAACCGTTCAACAACTTCAATGGCATCTCTGGATGCTCGGACATCATGAACGCGTACTGCCCATGCACCCGCTAATGCGAAATAAGTCGATAGTGCTGTCGTTGCTGCTTCGCGACCAGCCATGTCACGAAGTTCACCTGAATCATTGGCTAGTAGTTCACCAAGGAATTTCTTGCGCGAAACACCCCACAGCACGGGAAGTTCGAGTTCATCCAGAATTTCAAGTTCTTGAATGATTGGCCAATTTTGTTGTGTAGTTTTCGCAAACCCAATACCTGGATCAATCACAATACGATCGCGTGCGATACCCGCATGAACAGCTTGGCTCACTTGTTCACTAATTTCGGCAGCAACATCCCGAGCTACATCGTCGTACTCCGTGAGTTGTGCCATGACGTTTGAATGGCCACGCCAATGCATAAGAACAAAAGGCTTTTCAATACTCGCAACATACGGAAGCATCGCAGGATCAGCTTTGCCACCACTAATGTCGTTAACGATTGCTGCACCGCAGTCAACACATGCCTTGGCAACTTCGGCACGCATTGTGTCGATGCTGACAACAATGTCATCAGCCACTAATGCTTCTACTACTGGCAATACTCGAGCAAGTTCTTCATCAAGTGAAATTCGATCTGATCCTGGTCGAGTTGACTCACCACCAATGTCAACAATGTCCGCACCATGATTGGCCATTGCTCGACCGTGCTCGATTGCTATCGATGTGTCGTGGAAAAGTCCACCATCACTGAAAGAATCAGGAGTGACATTGAGAACACCCATAACCAAAGTGCGATCTAGAGCGCTTAAGTGGCTCGGTAAGCCTTGCGGGTGAAACATTCCGACTACTTATTGTTGATCAGTGCCATTGCTTCGCTGCGAGTTGCAGCATCGCGAAGTTGTCCACGAACTGCAGATGTGACAGTAGTTGCACCAGGCTTGCGAACGCCACGCATTGACATGCACATGTGTTCGCATTCAATGACAACAATGACACCGCGTGGATTCAAAATCTTGACCATCGCATCAGCGATCTGTGTTGTTAAGCGCTCTTGAACTTGTGGACGCTTCGCATACAAATCCACTAGACGCGCAAGCTTTGAAAGCCCTGTGATCTGTCCGGTCTCACTAGGGATGTATCCAACATGCGCAACACCATGGAATGGAACGAGGTGATGTTCGCATGTTGAATGAACTTCAATATCTTTAACGACAACCATTTCGTCGTGACCTAAAGAAAACGTTGTGGTCAGAACTTCTTCGGCTGTCATATGCAAGCCACTGAAGATTTCAGCGTATGCCTTGGCCACGCGCTTCGGGGTATCCTGCAAACCTTCACGATCTGGGTCATCGCCAATACCGATAAGGATTTCACGAACGGCTGCTTCAATTCGTGCAGCATCAAATGCTGCAATTGCAGGAGGTTCGTTCATTTCCTCGATGGGGTTTATGCTCACGCTTCATCCTGAGTTTCAGGTGTGATGTCAACGCCTTGGGTCGACTCAACACTTGCAACTGAGGCAGGAACTTCAACCGGTGGACGATCACTTGGTGTGCGTCGGGTTGAGCCAGTCCACGCCGGACGATTTCCGCGACGCTTTAGTGGCTCGAAAATTGTAGCCACCTGTTCACGATCCAAGGTTTCTTTGTCAAGAAGCTCAAGTACCAATGCATCGAGTACGTCACGATTTTCCGCAAGGATTTCGTACGCTTCATGGTGAGCAACATCGATGAAGCCGCGAACTTCTTCATCGATTGCTGCAGCAACTTCTTCCGAGTAATCGCGCTGGTGACCCATGTCGCGACCAAGGAATACTTCTCCATCAGCCTTGCCGTAACGAATAGCGCCAAGGCGCTCGGTCATGCCGTATTGCATAACCATCTTGCGCGCTACGGATGTTGCCTTTTCAATGTCGTTACTTGCACCAGTTGTTGGATCATGGAAAACCATTTCCTCGGCGGCGCGTCCACCCAGCATGTACGCGAGTTGGTCGAGCATCTCGCTTCGAGTGTTTGAATACTTATCTGATTCCGGAAGAACCATGGTGTAGCCGAGAGCGCGTCCGCGAGGCAAAATCGTAATCTTGTGCACTGGATCAGTATTTGGCAATGCAGCAGCAACAAGAGCATGGCCACCTTCGTGATACGCAGTAATCAATCGTTCATGATCACTCATCACTCGAGTGCGCTTTTGTGGGCCAGCGATAACACGATCAATAGATTCATCAAGAATTGCATTCGTGATGAGCTTCTCGCCATTACGCGCAGTCAACAATGCTGCTTCGTTCAAAACGTTTGCTAGATCTGCGCCAGTGAAGCCAGGTGTACGACGAGCTACGGCCATCAAGTCCACGTCGTCAGCAATTGGCTTGCCCTTTGCATGAACCTCGAGCACATTTTTACGTCCCACGAGATCTGGAACATCAACCGCGATTTGACGATCGAAGCGACCAGGACGCAACAATGCTGGATCAAGAATGTCAGGACGGTTGGTTGCTGCAATCAGAATGACACCAGCGTTGACGTCAAAGCCATCCATCTCGACCAACATCTGGTTAAGAGTCTGTTCACGTTCGTCGTGACCGCCACCGAGACCGGCGCCACGATGACGACCAACAGCATCAATTTCGTCGATAAAGATAATGGCTGGAGCATTTGTTTTGGCTTGTTCGAACAAATCGCGTACGCGACTAGCACCAACACCAACAAACATTTCTACGAAGTCAGAACCAGAGATTGAAAAAAATGGAACACCTGCTTCGCCAGCAACCGCACGAGCAAGCAGAGTCTTTCCAGTTCCAGGAGGTCCATAAAGAAGGACACCCTTTGGAATTTTCGCACCAAGTGCTTGGAATCGCGCAGGTTCCTTCAGGAAGTCTTTGATTTCATGAAGTTCTTCAACGGCCTCGTCCGCGCCAGCAACATCAGCAAAAGTTGTCTGGGGCATATCTTTAGTAATCATCTTGGCTTTGGATTTACCAAAGGACATGATGCGGCCGCCGCCTTGCATTTGGCCCATGAAGAAGAATAAAAGTCCGAGTAGGAAAACTACTGGAAGGAACGACATCAGCAAGCTCGTCAGAAGAGACTCGTGCGGCACAACAACGTTGTAGCCACCAGTTAGACCGCCGCTTGCGTGCTGCTTGTCTAGCATCGTGACAAGTTCAGGGCCCTGACCATCAACGTAGTCCGAAATGACCTTTGTGTTGTCTTTCAAGGTGAGTTGAAGTGTCTGATCCTTATCAACCAAGATCGCAGACTTTGCTTCGCCAGCCTGAAGATGCTGAATGGTTTGCCATGTATCGATCTTTTTGACCGAATTGGAACCAGTCAGCACATTGCTGCCAACGAGCATGACGCCGATTGCGATGCCGATCCACATCAGTGGAGAGCGGAACAAGTTCTTGATTTTCATAAGTAGTGAAATAACTCCCAAACGAGTACGAATTATTACGGTACTACCCATCACCAACAAGCGCGAAACCATTTCGTTGCTGGTGAACGGCACAAAATGCACTTAGAGCGGAAATCACCTATTCATAAGGGTTTTTTGCCTATTGTGTAAGGGTGATCTTCAAGGCAGTTTTGGACGCTCGTCCCTACCCCGAACCAACGCTGACCAGCGAGCAATGGGGTGAACTAGCTCCACGCCAGATCCGACTCTCGGATTTATCCACTATCCGAAGCACCTTGGATTTGAACTTGCTCTTGGCGAGCGACTCCACCTTCTTTGGCGACCTCTTCGCACACGTTGTTCGCTACAACGGACAGCTGTATTTAGAGGATGGGTTGCATCGTGCAGTTCGAGCGGCGCTGCAAGGCCGTACCTCATTGCATGCGCGGGTTCACGAAATTCTCTAAAGTCGTCCGGCTTCGTGCACGCGCTTAAGAAACTCTTTTGTTTGCGGTAACTGCGGATCAGAAATTACTTGTGTTGCTGAGCCGCGTTCAACGATGCGACCTGATTCCAAGAAACACACTTCATCAGCAACTTGCGTAGCAAATCCCATTTCATGAGTTGCTAAAACCATTGTCATTCCGTCTTGCTTCAAGTCCCGAACGATAGACAAGACTTCATTAACTAAAACAGGGTCGAGCGCTGATGTCACTTCATCAAGAAGCAATACTCGAGGTCGAACTGCGATGGATCGAATAATTGCAACACGTTGTTGTTGCCCACCCGAAAGGCGATCAGGAAACTGATTGGCCTTGTCTGCTAATCCAAAACGCGTCAATAGTTCGATTGCCTTGTGCCGAGCTTCATCTTTTTCAAGACCGTGAACTTTAATCGGTGACAAAGTGATGTTATCGAGCACTGTCATGTGTGGAAAAAGATTAAAGGACTGGAACACCATTCCAAGTCGGCGACGAACAACATCTACATCGATGTGAGGATCAGAAATTTCTTCACCGTCCAAATGGATGGAACCATCGTCGATTTCATCGAGCAAATTTATGCATCGCAACAACGTCGATTTTCCAGAACCCGAGGCACCGATGAGAACCGTCGCGGTATGTTCTGGAACTGAAAGCGATAAATCTTCGAGAACAACTTCGGAACCAAAACATTTACGAACATTATTTACTTCTAGAACGTTCATGCCGCACCTTGAGCATTCTGTCGCGCAATTGAGCGAAGCAAAGTGCGATCTGTGTATCGCGTTAGTGGAATCGTGATGCAGAGAAATAGAACTGAAGCAACAACGTACGGCGTGTAGTTGAAGGTTCGCGATGCTTCAATTTGCGCAGCGCGAACCGCGTCAATCACGCCCAAGATTGATACCAATCCTGTGTCCTTCAATAATGCAACTAAGTCATTGAGTAGTGGCGGGATCACACGCTTGACTGCTTGCGGCAAAACTACATAACGCAGAGTTTGAGACTGACTCAAACCAAGTGATCGAGCGGCGGCGCGCTGACTCGGGTGAACAGACAGAATGCCACTTCGCAAAACTTCGGCAACGTACGCAGAATAGGTCAAGACAACAGCAATCGTTCCCAAGACAAGAACGCTTGATGTTAGGCCATGAATACGAAGTGCTGGAACACCGAAACCGATCAGCAAAATGACAAGCAGCAGCGGGACACCGCGAAAAATATCTACGTAGACCGTTGCCAAAATTCGAAAAGGTGTCAGAGCTGCGGATCGCGAAGTTCGAAGTAATGCCAATGTCATGGCAATAATTCCAATTGCAATCGAAGCAATTATCGTCAACATGATGTTGGTCAAAATTCCGCGAGCTACGAGATGTAAAACTTTGCGACCATAGGACAAGTCAAAGAACGTTTCTTTAACGACTGTGAATCCAGGTGATGTCACTACAGCAATAACGAGAGCTCCAAGAACAACAACTGATGACAGTGTTGCGATCGCAATACGTTTACGAGCTAGTGATTTGCGTTGAGCAATGCGCTCGATCTCGCGTTGACTCGGAGACCACGACAAAGCCCGACCCACAGAAGCGTGGATCGGGCCGTCGTTGGTATTCATGGTGTTAATTACACCAGTTACTTCAGTACAGGCGCACCTGCGGATGCACCTAGCCACTTATCAGCAAGTGCAGCAAGGGTTCCGTCAGCCTTGAGAGCGTCAACTGCCTTTGATACACAAGCGGTCAATGGGCTGTCCTTGGCTAGCAAGAGACCGAAGTTGTCACCTGTGCTGGTTGCAGGAAGTTGACCGACGATAACGCCGTTATCAATTTCTGCGGCTGTTAGGTAAAACGCTGTCGGAAGGTCGACAACGATTCCATCAATCTGACCGTTCTTTAGCGCAGCAACAGCAGCGGCATTGTCGTTAAATACTGATGGTGTCGCACCGATTTGGCTGGTGATGATGTCAACAGCAGTAGTTCCAACGCCAGCACCAAGCTTTGCGCCCTTGAGTTCGGCAAGTGTGGTTGCGCTAGCAATCTTGCTGCCCTTGATACTTACAACTGCTTGTGGAGTTGTGTAGTAAGGGCTTGAGAAGTCAACAGCCTTTTTGCGATCGTCAGTGATTGTGTACTGCTGCAAGTTGAAATCGAAAGTCTTTGGACCTGGTGTGATTGCACCATCGAATGTGGTGCGTACCCATGTGACATCGGCATTGGCGTAACCAAGCTTGGTCGCAACAGCATAAGCAACTGCTGATTCGAATCCGTTACCTGATTCTGGCTTGTCATCTTCTACCCATGGTGAATATGCAGGCTGACCAGTAGCAACAGTAAGTTTTCCTGCGGTCAAAGTCGTAAGACTTGCCTTGGTGCAGTCGCTAGCAGCTGATGCGCTTGCAGTTGTTGATGCGGTTGTTGATCCACATGCAGCCAATAGCGCAGCGGTTGCAGCAATTGCGAAGGCTGCCTTGTGTGTTTTGGTGAACTTCACGTTCATCTCCTTGTATTACATCGTGCATGTTCCAACATGGTTGGCCCATGTGGGCCCAGTGTGGACCCGCGCTTGCCACTGTTGTGGCCTGGTCTTCTCCGGGGGCACCCCATCGCGGTTTGCAAGGGTTGCCGGATAGCTAGCCGGGACTTGAAGCTATCGCTCTTGACCTGATGGACAGCCTAGCAATTGGCACAGGTGTTGGAAAATCGGCCAACAGTAAGTGCAAGACTTATGCAGTGAACACTCATCAATATGACGAGGTCATGGGGCAGGCCCTGGACCTAGCCCGTCACGCCCAAAACGCTGGCGATGTCCCAGTTGGCGCGCTCGTGTTGGATTCTGATGGTGCGGTTATTGGCACTGGATACAACACCCGCGAGGTTGACGGTGATCCGATGTCGCACGCTGAAGTTGTTGCAATGCGCGAGGCGGCCAGAGCGCTGGGCTCTTGGCGGCTCGATAATTACACACTCGTTGTCACACTTGAACCGTGCACCATGTGTGCTGGCACTGCAGTACAGGCTCGCGTTGCAACAATCGTTTTTGGAGCCTTTGACGAAAAGGCTGGTGCTGTTGGATCGCTATGGGATGTCGTTCGAGATCGCAGACTTCCCCACCGACCACAGGTTGTCAGTGGAGTTCGCGCAGATGAATGCGCAACTGTATTGAGTGATTTCTTTAAGAATCAACGCTAGTTCTTCCTGCATTTCGCAGGACCTTTAAATGTCGGTAAAGTTGTCAACGGTGTCGTGTCCGAGCGGCCAAAGGAGCACGCCTCGAAAGCGTGTGAGGGTGCAAGCCCTCCGTGGGTTCAAATCCCACCGGCACCGCCATTTGAAATTTGCGTTCAGCAAATTAATTTCAATGAGCTACAACCCCTTGACTGCTGCCACTACTTTGGTCAACGATTCCTTTGCATCGCCAAATAACAGTGAAGTCTTTGGATCGAAGAGAACTTCGTTTTCAATTCCTGCGAATCCCGGACGCATCGAACGTTTCAAGAACACCACTTGCGCTGCCTGATCCACATTCAGAATTGGCATTCCATAAATCGGTGCTGATGGGTCATTGCGTGCGGCGGGGTTAACAACGTCATTTGCGCCAACTACAAGTGCTACATCAGTTTCAGCGAACTCTGGATTAATTTCATCCATTTCCTTGAGTTGTTCATACGGCACATTAGCCTCTGCCAACAACACATTCATATGTCCAGGCATGCGACCAGCAACCGGGTGAATTGCGTAGTCAACATGAATACCTTTTGCGCTGAGCAATTCAACGAGTTCTCGGATTGTGTTTTGCGCTTGTGCAACTGCAAGACCATAACCCGGAACGATAATGACCTTGCGGGCATATCCGAGCATGATCGCAACATCTTCTGGTGATGCTGACTTCACTGGTCGATCTTCAGAGGTGCCGCTTGCGACGGTCGCTTTTGCTGTGAAGGCGCCGAACAAAGTATTAGTTAACGGTCGTCCCATCGCTTGAGCCATCATGCGCGTGAGCAACGTACCTGATGCACCAACTAAAGTTCCAGCAACGATTAATAGAACATTGCCCAAGACATAACCTGATGCAGCAACCGACAAACCAGTGAATGCGTTCAACAACGAAATTACGATCGGAACGTCAGCGCCACCAACGGGCAGTACAAGAAGTACACCCATTAGCAGCGACAGACCTAACAACGCATATAGCAACGCATCACTTGGATTCACGACGAGCATTACAGCGCTACCTAATGTGGCAATCGCTGCAAGAGATGTGATGTAGCGACCTGCTGGAATAACAACTGGACGCGAGGTCATTAACTCTTGCAACTTCATAAAGGTCAGAATCGAACCCGAGAAAGATACCGAGCCTACGACCACCGTAAAGACCGTGGCGGCAAGTGATGCAGTCGACTCATCGCTTCCAGCGGACAAGTATTCGATAACTGAAACGACAGCCGCCGCGCCACCGCCAACACCATTAAATAGCGCAACCATCTGAGGCATTTGAGTCATTTGAACGCGCTTGGCAGCGACCCATCCGATGATGGAACCAATTGCTATTGCGCCAATGATTAATGGCAAGTGCTTAACAGGTCCACCAAAGAAATCTTGTCCGTAAAAGAATGCAACGGCCGTGGCGACTGCGGCGCCAGCAGCGCCAAGAAGGTTTCCTCGACGAGCAGACTTTGGTGATGACAGGCCCTTAAGCGCGAGAATGAAGAGAACAGCAGCTGCAAGTTCCGCAAGGCGAACCCATGTCGGCGTCATTTCTTCACCTCGTCTGTATCACGTGGCTTCGGTTTAAACATTTCAAGCATGCGGTCCGTGACGACAAAACCGCCGACCATGTTGATTGATGCAAGAACGATGGCTGCAAGTCCAAGCCATAATTCGATACCGCCGCTTGCTTTACCCGTGACCAAGATTGCACCGACAAGGACAACGCCGTGAATCGCATTTGCACCCGACATCAATGGCGTGTGAAGGACTGCAGATACCTTTGAGACAACCTCGATGCCGACGAAAATACTTAAAATAAAGATTGTTAAAAGCGAAATCGGATCCATGGTTACTCACTCCTTTCTGGAAGTGGGGTTAATCCAAGATGTTCTCGAGCCATGGCATTACGAACTTCGCCATTAAATACAACAGCACTTTCTGCAATGACTTCATCACTGTCATCAGGAACAATCTGACCGTCACTCGACATCAAAGTTAGAAGTGACACTGCGTTTTGTGCGTATAACTTGCTAGCGTGCACTGCCAACTGACTTGGCACATCCTTGCAGCCAATTAGTGTGACATCACCGCCATTCACAGCAATCACAACATTTTCGCCTGCAACCGAACCTTCGACGTTTCCGCCGGTTTCAGCTGCAAGATCGACAAGTACTGAACCTGGCTTCATTCCAGTGACCATGTCACGTGTCACAAGAAGTGGTGCCTTACGACCAGGTACTGCGGCAGTCGTGATCACGACATCTGATTCTGAGATGAACGGCTTGAGCGCATCTTGCTGAGCCTTTGCGCGATCCTCATTCATCTCGCGCGCATAGCCACCAGCACCTTCAAGTGCATCTAGACCAAGATCAATGAATGTCGCACCCATTGACTTCACTTCGTCAGCACTCGAGGAACGAACATCGTAGGCACTCACAACTGCACCTAATCGTCGTGCGGTAGCCATAGCTTGCAAGCCTGCGACACCTGCGCCTAGAACAAGTACTTTTGCTGGCGGAATTGTGCCTGCAGCAGTCATCAACATTGGAAAGAAAGTTGGCATGTGTTCTGCCGCAATAAGTACTGTGCGGTATCCAGAACATAATGCTTGCGAAGTTAAGGCATCCATCGATTGTGCACGCGAGATACGTGGGACTAAATCAAACGACAGTGCTGTCACCTTGACTTCACTAAGTGCTCGAATTTCATCACTGTTGTGAGCTGGTGATAGAAACGACAAAGTTACTGCACCGGATTTAAGTCGAGAGATATTTTCGATTTTTAGTGGGCGCACACTCACAACAACATTTGCTGTAGCAAGCGAATTCTCAACATTTGTTGAAATTGTTGCACCTGCAGAGACGTATGAAGCATCCGAGTGATTAGTCGACACTCCTGCTCCGCTTTGAACTTCGACAGAGTGATCAAGCTTGATTAACTTTGCGACAGCTTCGGGGACGAGTCCCACGCGCTTTTCACCATCGTGATGCTCAGCGGGTACGAAGATTTTCATCAATACCTCCCTAACGGAGTCCTTCACTGCACTCTAAGACCACAGTGAGAGACCCGCAATGGGAAAGTTGCTATTACTCTGCGCTACGTGCCATACGGAGGGCTGTAAGTATCAAAACTATTGAAAACGCTGTCATTGTGATCCGCTCGGGCAAAGTCGTTCCCAAATATGTTCCGAGAAACGACGCTGGAATTCCAGCCAATCCAGTAGGAATCGCAATTGACCACTCGATGTTTCCACGACGATGATGGGCGATCGATCCTGAAATTGCAGTACCGACAATTACCGCAAGACTTGTACCTCGCGCCACAATTGAATCGAGCCCCGCACTAAGAATCAATGCCGGAACAATAATGATTCCACCACCAACTCCGAGTAGACCTGCGGCTACGCCAGCAATGAAACCTATGAGAACTAACAAGAGGTGGGATGCAGTACCGCTGACTAATTGATGTGGTTGTGTCGACCACAGTAAACGTAATGCGGAAATAATTAAAAGCACAGCAAAAATTATTTTTAGTTCACGCACCGGGATTTTAGCTAGAAGTCGAACACCATAATTTGCACCGACTACCGAGCCAGCTAGGACAAGGATCCAAGCCGACCAATCAACCTTGCCTTGAACTGCGTAACCCAATGCGCTGATGAATGCGATTGGCATGATTGCTGCAAGTGAAGTTGCATGCGACTTCTTTTGATCAACGCCCATCCACAACACATAAAGCGGGACGATGATAAAGCCGCCACCAACTCCAAGTGCTCCCGACAGCAACCCCGCGATTAAGCCAACACAAATTGGCTTGATGTTAGAGCGTAGTGAATTAGCCACTGGCACTAGGCGTCACTTTTAGCGATACGAATATTCGCAAGTAAAAATAACCCAACTACCCATGCTGCAAATACAAGTCCGGGTTGACGCAAGTCACTCGTGCCTGCGAGCCACGCCTGACCATTCGTGAATGGAAGTGAGTGTGCAAACCAGTCCATTCGGCCCTTTGCCAAATTTGCAAGCAAAATGATGAGTGACTCGATTGTTGTCGCAAGGAGAAGCGGCAACACAATTCCCAGTGCAAGGTTGCGCGCAATCATGACCAAACTCGAGGAGAAAAGTGCATATGCAAGCGAGAAAACAAACACTTTCCACAAATCTGGAACATGGTCGCTACCCGTTGCTAAGGACATTCCCGGATTGGCCTTGCTGATTCTTCCCGCCGGAGCTGTTGCACCGATCAACCCCAAAAGACTCCAAGCAAGCACCACCATGAGTGTGACATAAACAAAAAGAACAAGTGTCTTGGCGACGACTACCTTCTCGCGTGCCGGGAACTCACTAAAAGTGATTCGGATCATTCCGTATCGATATTCATGTCCCCATGATTGCGAGGCGACAATTCCGAGCATCACTAAACAGAGGAAGTTTGCATTTGTCGAATAGAGACCATTCCACGATTGCTTAAAGTTTTCGCCAACTAAATAAATTGGAAGTGCGCCGAGTAAACCGGTGATCAATAGATAGAGTCCACTCACAACCCACGTGGAACGTACGGACCAGAGACGACGCCATTCATATGTCAGTGCGGAAATCATTCTGCACCTCCGATCTTGTATTGCTCTTGGCCTTCGGTGAGTTGAAGGAAAACACTTTCGAGGCTCGCTGTTTCAGAACTCAACTCAAGTATTGGAACACCACTAGCAAAGGCGATGTGACCGACGCGATCTGTAGTGACATTCGGTACACGCATCTCGTCTTCTCCTGTTGCCACAAGCGTGAGTCCTTGCGCCTGCAATGCCTCAGCGAGTTTGCGAGCATCTGTTGTGCGGACTCGGACTGCGCCACCAGTTGCTCGTGCAAGAAATTCATTCATCGGTTCTGCAGCGATTAGTTTGCCCTTGGCGATGACTACTAAATCGTCAGCCAGCAATTGCATTTCACTAAGCAAGTGACTACTTACTAAAACGCTTCGTCCAAGCGAGGCGTAGTGTTTGAGAAAATCGCGCATCCATTGAATCGATTGCGGATCGAGTCCGTTCGCTGGTTCATCAAGCATGAGCACCTGAGGATCTGCCAACATCGCGCCAGCAAGTCCAAGTCGTTGACCCATTCCCAGTGAGAAACCGCCAGGTCGTTTTTTCGCTACTGAATCGAGACCAACGAGTTCAAGTACTTCATAAACCCGCTCTTTCGAAACACCAGCTTCAGCGCCAAGCATGCGCAAGTGTGAGTACGCCGTACGTTTTGGATGGAAAAACTTCGCATCAAGATGCGCGCCTACGACACGAGTCACGGAATCGTGATCACGTAATGGTTTGCCATCAAAAAGTGTCGTTCCACTTCCAGAATCAAGACCAAGCATCAGTCGCATTGTTGTGGACTTACCCGAGCCATTGGGCCCTAGAAACCCAGTAACACGACCCGGTTCAATTGTGAAACCTAAAGAATCGACTGCATGGACTTTCTTGAAATGCTTATCAAGATTTATTACTTCAACGCGCATAGTTCACACTAACGTGAATCCCTACTATTAAGGTATGTCTGAATCCGCAACCTGTGACTTTCTTGTTATTGGTGCAGGAATTGTCGGCTTAGCCATTGCCCGCGAACTTTCACTGAATTATCCCGAGGCTCGAATACTCGTTCTTGAAAAGGAGTCTGCTGTTGCTACGCATGCATCGGGTCGCAACTCAGGAGTTCTTCACGCGGGCTTTTATTACGCTCCAGATTCGCTCAAAGCACGATTGACTCGAGATGGCAACAGTCTCTTACGCAATTTTCTTATCGAGCACAATGTTCCAGTTCGAGAATGCGGCAAAGTGGTCGTTACGTCTGACTCGGAGCAACTTCCCGCATTAGACGAACTGGCCCGACGTGCGCAACTCAATGGTGTGAATGTTTCGATGATCGAGGCGGCAGAACTAGCGACTCTAGAACCTCGCGCGCGTACAGTCGACCGTGCTTTATGGTCTCCGACTACGGCCGTGGCGGATACCACAGCTGTTGCAGATGCGATGATGCGTGATGTTACAAACCGCGGTGTGAATGTCAGTCTTAATGAACAGGTACTTCGAGTCGACGAGAACACAGTTACGACTAGCCAGCGAGTTGTAACGGCGAGCCACATTATTAACTGCGCTGGGATGTATGCCGATCGAATCGCAACGATGTCTGGGGTTGTCCACCCATACGTCGTACTTCCATTCAAAGGCCTGTATTGGAAAGCAAACTTACCGGCGGGATTTCTTACCAGACATGTTTATCCTGTGCCCGATCCTCGAAATCCATTCTTAGGTGTTCACGCAACCGTGACTATTGATGGTTCAGTCAAGATTGGCCCGACAGCTATTCCAGCATTGTCGCGCGAAAACTATTCACGCTTATCGGGATTGCAATGGAACGAAGTCGCTGAAGTTTTTATCAACGTCCCCAAATTCCTCACAAGTTCACACCACAGTGGTGGACAACTTATTGCTAGTGAAGTTCCTAAATATCTCAAGTCACAATTAGTTGCACAAGCTGCGCATCTCGTTCCTGAACTCACACCACAAATGTTCACTCATCAATTGCGGCCCGGAATTCGAGCACAACTTTTCGACACCGTAAATAAGAAACTCGAAATGGACTTTGTTATTAAGCACAACGAATTCAGCACACATATTTTGAATGCTGTGTCACCAGCGTGGACTTCCAGTCTTGCAGTTGCTCGGCAAGTTGTCGCACAGCTTGCCTGACCTATGACTTAGTTGTCGTCGGTTCCATCTTCTTCAAGAAGTTCAGCAATCAAAGCCTCGGCCTTTGCTACAGACTGTGGAATCGGTTCGTTGGTGAACGCACCAGCAAGGGTCTGACGACGATCGTTCAATTCCTCATTGAGCGCATGCATCGTAATTTCAGACTTGCCAATAGTTTCGCGAACACTATTGAACATATTCAACAAGCTCGTGACTACATCGCGGTTATGGTCAACGCTGGCAAGAATACGTTCGCGGTAAGCACTTGCATTGGCGCGAATGTCTTCGGCATCGCGAAGCGCTGCTGCAACCCTGGCATCAGATTCGCCCTTACGAGCATCGATGGTCTTTTGTGCTTCGCGAATGATTTCGTCAGCACGTGCTTGGCCAGCGGCAACAACTTCTTGATTTCGACGACTTGCTTCTTCAATTGCTGCTCGCGTGTCTGCACTTGCGCGTTCGTTCATAGCCTGTGATGCAACAGTTGCTTCACTTACAAGGCGTTGTGCTTCGGCGGTTGCACTTGCTACTAAGGCATCGGCTTCTGCGCGCTTGCTTGCGATCAGCTCTGCAATTTCTTGCTCAACGTTGGCGCGATATGACGCGAGTTCGGATTCCAACGCAGCGCGAGCATTCGCAATTTCTTGCTCGGCAACAGTTCGGAAATTATTCGCTGCATCTAGAGTGTCTTTTGAACTACGAGCTGCATCGTCGAGAATTCGAGCAGCGTTTGTTTGCGCATTGCGAAGTTCGAGGTCTGCATCTTCTTGTGCTGCTGCAAGCAACTGGCTCGACTGCTCTTGTGCAGTTTCAAGCGTTGTTGTGGCTTCGCCGCGAAGTTTTCGAGCATCGATGTTTGCCGCATCACGAATGCTACGCGCATCGTTCTCCGCACTATTTCGAATTGCTTCACGATCTGCTTCAGCACTCTGAAGAGTTTCAGTCGCCTGTTCGACAAGCTTTGATGCGCGCGCGCGAGCTGCACGAATAATGACAGCAGCATCTTCGGCAGCAAGCTGCGTCAATTGATCTTCGTCAAGGTCAACAAAACTTGCACGGCCACTTGAATTTTCAAGTTCAGCAATGCGTCCCTGAAGAGTCGCAATAGTTTGTTGCAGATTACTGATAGTTGCATCAGAGTTTCCAGCAACGAAACCTTCGTCTTCTGGGCCCTTAAAGAAACGGCCCAAGCCCTTGGCGTTTTGATCGCTCATAATTCAATTTCTCCCACAGCGTGAACCTTAAGGATAAGCCTTAATCTAGGGGGTAGTTAACCAAATTTACGAGTCGTAACGTCGTCGTGACCCACCGCCGGAACGGCTACCTGAACGCTCGGATGATCCACGGTATCCACCACCTGATCGGCCGCCGCCGCCAGAGCGACGTTGGCCACCACGATTACCCTGAGATTTCGCGGATTTTGGTGCATGCCATGGCTCACCTGAAGGCTCTTGCGCACCAGTTATCTCGATGAGCTCTCGCGACATTGGCTTGACCTTAGATACTTCTGGGTTAACTCCAGCGCGGCTCATCATGGACAAAACAGACTTCTGTTGACGGGGGGTTACCATCGTGACAACCGCACCATCTTCTCCGGCGCGAGCTGTTCGTCCCGCGCGGTGCAAATAATCTTTCGGATCATTTGGTGGATCGATGTGGACTACGAGTGACACTCCGTCAACGTGAATGCCACGAGCTGCTACGTCAGTAGCGACAAGAACGTTCGTAATTCCTTCTTTGAACTCAGCAAGTGTGCGAGTACGAACTGCTTGTGACTTACCGCCGTGAAGACCGCTTGTTGGAATGCCTTCGAAAGCGAGATCCTTGGCAATGCGATCGACACCCGCTTGAGTTCGCGCGAACAAAATAGTTTTGCCTTCACGCGCGGCAATTTGGCTAATGATCGTTGTCTTGTCTTCGGGGAAGGTTACAAGAACGTGGTGTTCCATTGTTGATACTGATGCCTTCGACGAAGCTGTCGAGAAAGTGACAGGTTCATGCAAGTACTTGCGAACAATCTTGTCTACGTCACCATCAAGCGTGGCGCTGAACAATAAGTGTTGGCTCGACTTTGGAATCAAACTGAGAACTTCAACAATTTGTGGCATGAATCCCATGTCACACATTTGGTCTGCTTCATCAAGAATCGAAATTTCAACTTTGTTCAAAATAACGTGACCTTGTTCAACAAGATCATTCAAGCGACCTGGAGTAGCAACAAGAATAGGAACGGATCGACGAAGTGCATCAATTTGTTTTGCATATGGCATGCCGCCAGCAATCAAACGAATGTCTAGACCAACGGATTGGGCAAGCGGCATCAGCGCGTCGCATACCTGAGCAGCAAGTTCACGTGTTGGAACCATTACCAAACCAAGTGGTGAATAAGGTGTCGCTTTGCGGTGCGCCAAACGAGTGAGCATCGCCAGACCAAATGCCAATGTTTTACCAGAACCAGTTGCCGCGCGACCAAGAACGTCTTGGCCAGCAATTGCAGTTGGTAATGCCTTTGACTGAATTGCAAATGGCGCGTTCAAACCAGTTCGCTTGAGAACGGCGATTAGTTCAGGACTAACACCAACTTCGCTCCATTCACTCTGTTTGATGTCTTCCAAATCGTCCTGAGTTAACTCAGGTTCAACATGCGAACGCGTTGGACGTTGTGCAGAAAAGTCATCGTTAAATTCTTTGCGTGGTGCGCGCGCTGGACGAGCTGCACGTGTTGGTGCTTCGTCATAATCACGACGCGGTGTGCGCGCTGGACGATCATCGCGTGAATTACGAGCAGGTCGGTCTTCACGTGTGCCACGCGCCGGACGATCATCACGTGAACCACGGGCTGGTCGTTCGTCCCATGTAGAACGATTATCGCGCGCTGGACGATCTTCACGTGAGTCACGAGCAGGTCGGTCATCACGTGATCCACGGGTAGGACGATCATCGCGTGCAGGTCGTGAGGATCGAGTTGGACGATCATCGCGTGAGGAACGTTCATCACGGTAAGACGTTGAGCGCGATCCACGCTTTGGTGCATCACTATACGAATCGCGGTCACGACTATCCGACGATTCTGAGCGCCTACGCGATGGGGCACTCGTTGAAGAAGGAGCATCCGAACGCTTGGAACGTGGCTTGCGGTCGTCGGTTTCGCCCTTTGCGCGTGAGGCTAAAGTGAGGTCGCGAGTGGCCTTGGCCGACTTCGCAGCCTTCTTAGCTGTCGCTTTACGTTTGTCCGAGGCTGCTTTTTTGGCGGCAGTGTGACGAGCCGAGCCCTTTTTAGCGCCAGCCTTGTTATCAGCACGATCACGTTCAAGTTTTCGCGCGCGCGGCTTTTTTGTAGGGGAAGTTGAAGACATGGGGAAACCCTTAATTCATTACTGCTTTTATAGCTTCGCTATAAAAATGGTGACGTTCACCTGATACCTCTCGGGTATCGCGTGACGCCTAACCATTAAGTTCGATTCCGTAGATATGGATCGACACGTAAGAAGCCACTTCCTCCATTATTACCTAGTTTTTGTGGGCCAATAACCACGGACATCTTCGCCCCGACCATTTCCCTGAATTGTCAGTAACAAATGGCACACTTTCCCTTATGTCGACTACAAATCTCGCTGTCATTGTTCTTGCAGTAGCTCTCGTCTTGGTTTCCTTTATTGCATTTCGTGGACCACGCAACACCGGTCAACAGGCATCCATCACACCTGAAGAATTGCGACGCCAAGTTGCAGATGCAACGCGCGAGAGCATGGTTGCGGCACAACAAATGTTGACTGAGGCAACACAGGCTCAACTTCAAACGGCAACGACAAGTGTCGAGTCTCAAAATCGTGCGGCGAGCAACACACTCAACGAGATCATCAAGCCACTTCGCGACACCTTGGCGCAACTTGATAACAAAGTTAACGATCTGGAAAAGAATCGGACCGAGGCATACACCCGCCTTAATGAGCAAGTCATCAACACCAACACTGTGCTTGATGCACTACGCAACGAGACAACCACTTTGTCTGGTGCACTTCGTCGAAGTGACACACGTGGACGGTGGGGCGAACTTCAACTCATCAAGCTCATTGAAATGATTGGCATGAGCGAGCACGTATCGTTCGTGGAACAAAAGCAGCAAGTTGGTGAAGGCATTGGCAAGCCCGATGTGACGGTACAACTTCCTGGCGAACGTGTCCTCTATATAGATAGCAAGGCGCCAATCGATATTTATCTCACTGCTGTGGCCGAGACTGATCCTAAACGCCGCGAAGAATTAATGAAACAGCACGCTAATGTGCTTCTTGGTCATGTGAAGGCACTCGAAAGCCGCAAGTACGTTGATGACATTCAGGCAATGAATTACGTAGTCATGTTCGTTCCAACTGAATCGTCACTCGCAGATGCTTGCCAAGCGATGCCCGAACTCATTGAAGAGGCGGCGAAACGCAATGTGGCATTAACGTCGCCTACTTCACTTATTGCTGTACTCAGTAACATTGCGCGATTGTGGCAAGCCGAAAAGCAAGTTGAAAATGCTGCAGAAATGGCTAAGGCATCGCAAGAGTTGCATTCACGACTCAAGGTTTTTATCAAGCACGTTAGTGGTGTTGGTGAAAGCCTCGAAAAAGCAGTCAAGAACTACAACTCGGCTATCGGATCATTTGAGGATCGCGTCATGCCATCTGCTCGTCGAGTGGAAGCGCTCGGAGACTTCCGGGACCCGATTGATCCAGTTGATCCAATCGAATTGTTGCCTCGTGCTACTCGATACGGTTCTGACCATGAGGAACTAGGCAGTTAGTAAGTAGAAATTCTGTGGGTGTACCAAGTCGCATTCACAGCCGCTATTTACACACACCTTACAAACGCTTTGCTGTGGGTTAGAAAATCCCTCCGTAGCGTTGTACTCAACACTTAGGAGACACAAACATGTCACACGCTTCACTCATCAGACGCGGAGCCGTCGCACTCGGACTTGCTGGAATTGCTATCGTCCACATTCTCGATTTGCCAAGCAAGTGGGCAGAAACTCGTTACCTTGCATGGGGTTACATCGCTATTATTGCCGCCAGCTTGTATTTGATGGAACGCATCATTGTGCGCGCCGAACGCATCGACTACTTCGCATCCGCCGGCCTAGCCGCCAGTGTGATTGCCGGCTTCGTTGTTAACCGAACTGTCGGAATGCCAGGCGCAATGGATGACATCGGTAATTGGCTCGAGCCACTTGGCATGATTTCGCTGTTCGTCGAGGCCTTTGTCGTTTGGCAGAGTGTGCGCGCGATTTCTGACTTCACCTCAGAGAACGTTGCCCGAATTGCGAAAAACACTCGCGATCTCGTAAACGCCTAAACCCTTTTATCTAATGGTGGTGTGGGATTTCCCGCGCCGGCATTGGCTTTTTAAGGCAAGCGACACGCAGAGCGCAAAAACTCAACATAATAGTTGAACATTCAATTAATCTGTTTCTTTTAGGTGACGTGGGTCGCCCCACAAATGAATTTACATCTCAACTCTTTAACTTGCTGAACTCAAACAGTTCAGCAGACATTTGGGAAAAACAAAAAGTCCTGATTTCTCAGGACTTTGTTTGGCGCGCCCGAAGGGATTCGAACCCCTAACCTTTTGATCCGTAGTCAAATGCTCTATCCGTTGAGCTACGGGCGCAACAAGCACCTACTCTAACCCTGACGGTATGGGCTTGGCAAAAAATACCCAAGTTTAGGCGCTAAGTGCAGCTTCGAGTGACTCTGAAATCGGGATCAACGTATTTAGGCCGGTAATTTCAAATACCTTAAGTACGCGATCATTTGTGACAACCACGAGGAATTTTCGTTCAATTTCACGACACCGTTTCAAGGCTCGAACCACAATTCCCAAGCCTGTTGAATCCATGAAGGTCACTCCACCAAGGTCGAGAACAACCTTGTTATGTGGCTCGCTAATCGCTGCGATCACAGCGGTGTCTAGATTAGGTGCCGAAACAATATCAAGTTCGCCTTCAGCAGCAACGACAATCGCATCACCAATGGTTGATGTTGAGATTTTCACGTTCTGCCTCCCAGCGCTTCTACTTGTCCTAATCTATGACATCCGAGCCGAAGTCAGAGGTAACAGGCACAATCAATACATGGATGTTTCGTGGGAATCAATGCTGCGCGAGCGCTTTGCCGACGATCTAGACACACGACACATCTCTGCCCGCTCGGCAACAACAGCACACTTACCCGACTGGATAACTGCTGAAGTAGTACAGGCGTTGACACGCGATGGCATTTCGCAACTGTGGCAACATCAAGTTGACGCGCTCAACCAGTGGCATTCGGGATGTAACGTCATCGTGTCGACTGGTACAGCAAGTGGAAAATCTTTGTGCTACCAAATTCCAATTGTGCAATCGGTAGTCAGTAATCCAAAAGCAAAGACCCTGTACTTTGCACCAACAAAAGCATTGGCTCACGATCAGGCTCGCTCTCTCATAGATTTCAATGTGCCGGGAACTTATGTCTGCACATTCGATGGCGATTCAGATCAACAAGAACGTCGTTGGGCTCGAGAGCACGCGAACGTATTAGTTACTAATCCGGACATGGTGCATCAAACCCTTCTGTCGCAGCATGAAAAATGGCAGCACTTTTTTCGCAATCTGGAATTGATTGCGGTTGATGAATGCCACCTTTACCGAGGTATGTTCGGCGCACAAGTATCAAATGTGCTGCGAAGATTCTTGCGAGTAGCGAACTACTATGGCTCGTTCCCGCAAATTGTGATGGCATCTGCAACAGTCTCTGAACCAGCTACCCACGCAGGCATGCTCACCGGCCAAAATTTTTTTGAAGTAAGTAATGACACGTCACCACGAGGTGCACTGACAATTGGTCTTGCGCTACCGCCAAAACTTATTGATAGCGACGACAGCCCACGTCGCACTGCTTTAGCAACTGCTGCAGATGTGCTCGCCGACTTAGTGCTTGATCGAGTTCGCACATTAACTTTCGTGAAGTCACGTAAAGCAGCGGAAACTGTTGCAATTCTCGCTCGCAATCACGTCGAGCAGGTGGCACCTGAATTGACCAGCACAATCGCCAGTTATCGCGCAGGTTACTTACCTGAAGAACGACGCGACATTGAATCTCGATTACGTTCTGGCGATCTACTTGGAGTTTCAACCACTAATGCGCTCGAACTTGGAGTCGACATCAGCGGACTTGATGCAACCGTAATGGCTGGGTGGCCCGGAACGCGAGCAAGTTTCTGGCAACAAGTCGGTCGTGCTGGACGAGATCAACAAGAGGCGATGGCGCTTTTGATCGCGAGTGATAATCCGCTCGATCAATATTTAGTCCGGCATCCCGAAAGTATTTATGACACTCCTATTGAAGCTGCAGTCTGTGATCCGACTAATTCGAATGTGCTCTACGGACATTTAGCCTGCGCATGTGCGGAGCGTTACTTAACTGATGACGACATTGAACTCTTTGGCTCGCGCTCGCAAGTTGAAATGATCTTGAACACGCTTCAAGCAAATGGACTAATTCGTAAACGTCCTCAGGGTTGGTTTTGGGCTGGTGAAGGACGGCCACATGATCTTGTGGATTTGCGCGGTTCTGGCGACGGTCCGTTTCAGATTGTTGAGAGCGATACTGGACGCTTATTGGGAACGATCGATTGTGACGCGGCTCTTCGCCAAGTCCATGAAGGTGCGGTGTACACACACTTGGGCGAGACATATGTTGTAGACCGATTGGATCTTGATGATCGCGTATCGCTCGTACACTCGGAGCTTGTTGACTATTCAACTTACGCCCGAGACGTCACAACTGTTGATGTTGTGTCTGAGGTAGATCACAAGTCCTTTGGCAACATAACGATGTCCCGAGGGATCGTGGAAGTTACCGAGCAAGTCGTCGCTTTTCAAAAGCGACGCAATATCTCTGGTCAGATTATTGCTGACGTTGCATTGGAGTTGCCTCCTACAACATTGACAACTCAAGCAATGTGGTGGACAACTCCGATCGACGTGCTAAACCAATTGGAGATTCTTGATGTCGCCGGATGCATGCATGCCGCTGAACATGCAGCTATCGGCCTGTTGCCACTATTCACGCTTTGTGATCGATGGGACATCGGAGGAGTGTCGTTTGCCGCTCATCCTGATACAGGCATGGCAACAGTATTCATTTATGACGGCTACGCCGGTGGCGCGGGATTTTCGTATCACGGTTATGAAATTGCGACCGATTGGCTTGGCGCGACTCGTGACACAATCTCTGAATGTTCGTGCAACGACGGTTGTCCCGCATGCGTTCAGTCTCCAAAGTGCGGAAACAATAATCATCCGCTGGATAAGGATGCTGCAACAGTCCTGTTGAGTTACCTGCTAAATACTCATTAAGTCGCTCCTGCTCGCGATGTTGCAGAAATTCGAAACAAACGACCCCACACTGTTATCCAGCGCTCTACTTCCACAGCGCTCACCGGATCACTTATTTCGCATGCGCTAAGAGTGGCATTGTTTGCCGCAGCAATGACATCAGCAGATTGGCATGCAGCATCTTGTCCCAAAACCATATTCTGCGCTCCAGCAAGCGCACTTAGATCAGCCGCATTTGCTACTTGGTGATGAATAGATATGTATTGCATTGCACCGCCACTGAGCATAAGAACCATAAAGAGCATTAGTGCCACAACAATCGTTACAAGGCTTGCACTGCCTTCATCATGCGCCGCCAACTCAAGCTCCAGTCGATAGAGATTCGAGTAACGCAGTTGACGAAGCACTGACATCAATCGCCCGATTAAAGATCGGGATGCGTAGCGACACAGTCTTCATTGCATCAACGTGCACGAGTTCACTGTCCGTTGTCATGTGAATGTCAATGCCTTGCTTGTGGGCAGAATCAATCTGATCACTTACTGCATCGCCTCGGGCCGCACTTCGAGCAATCGTCATGGTCATATCGCGCAATTTGATGTTTGTCGCTCCCACGCTCATGCCCCACAGTCCAATGAATGCAACCATCACGATCGCTGGTAGCACGACCGCAAGCTCAGCAATCGCATAACCTTGCGACTTGCGGGGATCTAGGAGTGACCTACATCCCCGCAAGTCCAATTTCCTAAGCACCGAAAATTGATCCGAATGCTCGTTGTAGCAAGTTCATGATGAGGTCTTGAATTCCTTGACTAGTTAGCAATTTGATGAGGATTCCACCGAGGCTTGCAGCAGCTACCGTGCCGACTGCATATTCTGCGGTTGTCATTCCATCTTCACGTTTAAGAATTGTTAAAGCTCGAGTAATCACGTGGACTCCTTGGTATGAGATGAGGCGCGTTTTGCGCTGAAACTATCGTGCGACTCGTGTTGACATTGAGATAGATGCATTCACTATTTGTGGAAAGTCAAAGGCTGTGGAGTTGCTACCACGCTAAGTGAGAAAACAAGCCGACTGCTATTGGTACAACACCAATCAATACAAAGGCTGGCAAGAAGCACAGGCCCAAAGGAAGAACTGACTTCACTGCAACCGAACGTACTCGTTGTGTGATGTAGCTACTTGCTTCATTGCGCATTTGTTCGCTCAATGTACCTAAGGCTGCATGCAACGGTGCACCTGTGATGAAACTTCGTTCCAGTAAGTGAGCTGCAGTTGCCAAAGAAGGTTGATTTGCCTGAACACTTCGACATGCTTGAATTGGATCAGCTCGCATGTCACTCGCCCATTGTTCAATTGCCGGATGGGTAGATTCGAGTTCGGCGACGATTGATAATGCGCGCGCTACCGACAAGCCTGCCGACAAACACATGCGCAGGTGATCAAGTGACGCACTAGCTTGCAATAACGAAATTTTCTTATCGCTGCCGGCTAGTTGTTGTGCATGAGCCAAGTGATGCTTTTGGTCTCGACCCGTATTGTGAGACTTTCGCTGAAATGGTTTGCCGAAATAGTACGAGATTCCTACCAAAACAGATAGAGCAAACATCATGACTGCGTCGCCAATGCTCGCTTAACTAATACGTGCGTCCACCAAAATCCAGTTAGCTCAAAGATAGTCGCGAGTACCAAACACAGTCGACCAAATCCAGTACCACTCAACCAAGCAAGTGGTTGTGCATTGAGCACAGTGCCAAACATTAAGCCCATAACTGGAAGTGCAGCAAGGACATAGATAGTTGCTCGAACGCTTGCAAGTTCACTTCGTAGCGATTGATGCATCGCAATACTCTCTTGAATTGATTTAGTCATTACATCGAGTGAGCTGCTCAGTTGCGAACCTTGAGTTCGAGAAATAGTCATCGCGACACTGAGGTGCCCAAGTATTGGATACTGAGCGGCATCGTGGCGTAGCCCTATTACAGGATTAAGTTCATCTCGCAGCGACTCACGGGTATGTCTTAATTCATTTTCCGGAATGCAGTTCAGGGCTTGGCTCAGCGCAACATGTGGTGTTGCTCCGGATTCAAGTTCGATTCGAAAAGCCATAATCAGATCAAGCTGCTGTTTATCTGTTAGTCGCTTTCGCCTCGGTGCAAAGCCATTCGTACGCATAACTGAGAATTTGCGAAGTGGAAACGCTAAATAGACAGCAACGGCAACCAGTATGGATATTGCTAACACGACAAATCCTGAATTGCATCTGAATCTAAATACTCGTCAAAGTGTGAATGGACTTTTACTTCCGGAGTAAAGGTAATGATCGGGAAATACTCGCATCGATCATTAACCAATTTCAATGCACCAATCTCGTGAACTTGCCGAACACCATCAATGCGCTGCATATCAATCACAAGATCAATTGCCGTAGCAAGTTGCGCATGTGTAGCACTGTCGGATAAACCATTAGTCACTCCGAGAAGTTGAACCCGTGAAATGACATCTTTGCCGCTATTAGCGTGAATTGTTGCTGCACAACCCTGATGCCCAGTATTGAGTGCTGCGAAAAGTTCCAGAATTTCCGCACCTCTGACCTCTCCAACGATGATTCGATCGGGACGCATGCGTAAGGCTTGACGTACCAAAGTACGCATCGTTACTTCACCAATACCTTCGGCATTCGGCAATCGACTTTGTAATTTTGCGCAATGGTCGTGCGCGATCGACAACTCCGAAGCATCTTCCACAATCACAATGCGTTGCGACGACGGAACATCGGCGAGCATCCCTGCCAGCAAGGTTGTTTTTCCCGTACCAGTGCCACCACATAATAAGAATGCTTTTTGAGTGAGAACAATGTTGCGCAACACTCGTTCCACAATCGGTGACTGGTGCTGAACTAAGTCGTGAAGTACTGGCGGTTTTGGTTGGGCAATTCGAAGAGCTATTTGCGTGCCCGTGGTGCTCAGCGGCGCTGCAATTATGTGTATTCGTATTCTGGAATCTAATTGAGCATCCACATAAGGATTGAGCTCGTCTAATCTCTTATCGCATTCCATCGCGAGTCGAACTGCAAAGCGATAGAGCTCCGTCTCGTTTTTCCATGGAGATGAAATTCGTTCAAGTCCAAAACCACGATCAATCCAGACATCGCAATGGCCATTGACAATGACATCAGTTACGTCAGGAATACGAACTACATCATTTAATACGCCTAGCCGAGAATGTTCACTACTGAGTAAACCGACTAGTTCCACAAGTTCGACTTCAGAAATCCGTGGCAGCATTTCACGTGCGACATCAATGATGTCACTTGCTGAAAAGGTGTCGTTTCTTTCTTTTAATTGTGCTCGCACGTCACTTATGACATTAGGCAGCACGAAGCTGTACTTCCTGATCCATAAAGTAATTTGCTAATCGAGATATGGCTCGACTATGGCTACCATTTCGAAGTGCAACAGGGCCAAGACCTTGTTCGATAACTTCAACTAACCGCGTATCAGTCGGAATTGATGCCCACAGCGGAAGCTCTAGCGTCTGGGCAACTAACGGTTCGGCTAACGCACTACCGGGAACGCTGCGAACAACGACGCCCATGGTCAACATACTCGAATCAAACTCTTCAATACTGGCTCGTGCGAGTGCAACCGCACGCAACGTATTAGGCACAACAAGACACACATCATCCACGAGACCTTCCAATGTGCGCATTTGATCCAGAGATGAACAGTCAAGGACTAGTTGGGTAGATTCCATTGCGATCGCTTTAATGATCTCGATGTGCTCATCCCCTAACGTGTTCTTGATTCCAATGGGTGCAGGAAGATAGTGCAGCGAGTTCCAAGAGGAGAGCCGCTCCATTGAAAAACTATGCGGATCCGCGGTAATAAGGTCGTGCCAAGTTGTTGGAGTGGCGCGCTCAGTTCCGAGCATCACTGCCATTCCTCCGCCCCGCGACTGACAATCAATCAAAACGACAGACGGTGAGATTCGAGAAAGTTCGCCGGCAACACAGGCAGCAAGCGTCGAGGCGCCCGCACCACCAACAAGCGGAATGAAAGCTGTTACGCGGGCACGACGACTCGATACTTTTGTCAACGCTTGAGTAATTTCTGAACGATCTTGCGGAAGGCTTACGATTCGTTGAGCATTAACGCGTGCGGCGCATTGCCAAGCCGTTGGGCCAGCCGGACCACTCGTGACAATCCACACCATTCGGTGATTCATCTCGAAATCGCTGCATTCAGGATCAAGAAATATGTGCTGAGCATTATTTATCTGAACGACATCTGGTTGCGCAGTGACCTCTAATGAGAATCCGGTTACCGCAATAATCTTGTCGAATTCTGCTCGCATGTAAGCGTTATTTGTAATTAGTAATGCACTTGTCATGTGGACCTCCACGTCACAGGTTTGTGCAAACCGCTCAGTGATGAAAGTGCCAGTTATCGCACTGTGGAGAAAGTTGTGCTGTGAAAATGCAGATTCGAGGGGACTATCGGCCGGCTAATGCTGCGAGTGTTCCATCAATTCCCAATGAAATGGCAGAAGTATGCCAACGCATTAGCGCAATCATCCCTTCAATGGTTCCCGAACCGTAGTCGCGTAATGCCTTGACGTAGGCCGTTCGTCCAAGGGAGTACATACCAAATTCAGGAGCACACAACACTTTGTCATCCACATGTTTTCCAGCGAGTACCAATCGAACCGAAGAACGTGCTACTAAATAGGACCCATGAGAAAACGGTCGAATCGCAGCAACTTCGGCATGGGCAATAGCGCTTACAACTAAAGCTGGCGCGGTCGTTGTTGTGATCGCTTGAGTGAGCAGGCCAAGCCGCTCATGCATCTGCTCGACTGGAATAGCTGCACCCAAATGAAGTGGATCTTGCACACCTTCGGTAGTGCGCGGACGGCCGCGTTCGTCGCTTTGATCGATTAATGAATGCAGGAACGCCCACACCTGCATCGGTGAATGCATGAACGTCGATGCTTGTAAGTCAGCAGCTGCAGTAATGGTTAGTCCTTGATTGGCTACATCACCCATTGCAGAAGTATCCGGTTCGCGCAGTGGATCATCCGCCATAACCGCACCGTCAAGAGCCGCTGTTGCATAACCAGACATACGACGAACATAAGTAGTGAAGGTGTCATCTTGCTTTCGGATTTCACGGTTCCACGCCAATTCGTCGATGCGCTTTAAAGTATCTGAGCACAAAGATGCAATCTCTGGAACATCAGCAATCTGCTGCATGAAGTCAGTCATGTCAATCTCTTACGCTGAAAATGTTTCAGGTAACCACTGCACGATCGCAGCGATGACTTCATCTGTAGCTTGTTCTGGGAGCAAGTGCCCTTCATCTAGCGTGACTGGACTCCACGGTCCATTCACAAACTGTGCAGAATCAATTGCAGTGTCAACCAAAATACTTGTGTCTCGTTTTCCATGAATTTGAAGTACAGGAACATTGACACCACCCTGCATATCTATCGCAAAACGACGACCATCTGGCCGTGGAATCGAACGCATAGCCCAACGATGAAATTCAATTGCACAGTGTGAAGTATTTCCCAGCAAGAAAGCAGTTCGATACTGCGAAACAACTTCATCACTGAGCACATCGGGTGCGGCCCATTCACGTAGCAACTCTTCGATGGCGGCCGCGCCGTCCTTAACTAAACTACGTTCAGCAAACCACGGTCGCTGGTAACTCAACACATAACTTAGTGCCTTAGCTTGTGCAGCATTCGACAACATTGCCGTTCGCAATGCGTTCGGATGCGCTGAACTCACTGAAACCAAACCCGAGATGGATGACTCTTGCAGAGTTGCAGCAGTCCACCCAACCAAACCTCCAACACCATGGCCTACAACAATTGCGGATTCATAACCAAGAGCGCGGATGACTCCGGCAACATCTGCAGCTAAAGTGCGTGGATCGTATCCTCGTGGCGGATGATCACTTGCACCATAGCCACGAAGATCCATAGCAGCAGCGGTATACCCAGCTGCGCTAATTGGTCCGAGGAATTTACGCCACAGCCACCAATAAGTTGGAAAGCCGTGTAGAAAAAGTACGAGTGGACCTTCGCCTTGAATTGCCACGTGGAATCGCGAACCATGGGCGTATACCGAACGATGTTCCCATGGTCCTGGAACCAAGATTGCTGCGTTATCAGGCACGATTAAATATCTGTTGTCTTGCCGGCAAGATCAGAGAATGCTTCCACTGTTGACTTCAATTCTTCACCAGTGCGATTGCGCCGCCCAATACGTCGAATCTGATTCTTGGCTACTGCATAGAAAACAATGCCAAGAACAAGCATGATTCCAGAGACGATCAAAAACCCAACCCACACTGGAACACCACGTGTGCTGATTCCATAGGCCAACGCGAAAAGTGTAAATACTGTAGCCATGCTGACAAAAAGTCCGGCGAATAAAAATCCCCACATTGAACGCGTAATACGTTTAACGTTTTCCAGCAGTTCTGTTTTAGCAAGTTCAACATGCTCACGAACGAGTTCGTTGACGTCTTCAGTCAATGAGTCAATCATTGATGAAAGTTTCGGGCTTGAGTTCTCTTCCATAACCGCCTCCTAGTCCTTTAAGCCTAGTGCGCAAGCGTGTGTTGAAAAACTAGGCCAAATTACGTGCGCGGATCTTCATTGCAGTTACCGAACTTGCTACGGCCACAAGGTTTGTTAGCACAAGTGCACACTTGGAAATTACGAGTAGTTGTGGATCACTTCCAAAACTGACTTCGCTGACAAGCAGAGCAACAGTAAAACCGATACTGGCTAAAGTTCCAACCACAATGACGTCGGCCCACTTCAAACCTGAAGGCAGTCTTTTCCCGGTAAATCGAGTACCGATAAAAGTTCCAGCAAGAACACCAACTGGCTGCCCGATTACTAGACCGAAAACTATTCCTAAGGTGAGTGAACTTGTAATCACATCGTGAAATTTCACGCCATCCAGATCGACACCTGCTGACATTAAGGCAAACAATGGAACACATAGTCCCGCCGAAATTGGGCGTAGCACGTGCTCAGTGCGATGAGCTGGTGACTGCAGTTCACCATCATTCTTGGCCACTCGCATCGATAGTCCAAGAAGCACACCGGCGACCGTAGCGTGGATTCCACTTTCATACATGAAGTACCAGCTGGCAAGTGCCAATGGGATGTAGGCGGCTACTGATTGCACACCGAACTTCTGAAGTGCGGCAAAAACTGCAATAAGAACGAGTGCGATAACGAAAGCTCGGAGATGAAACCCATGGCCGTAGAAGATTGCAATGACAACGATTGCACCAAGATCATTAACAACAGCTAGTGTCAATAAGAAGATTCGTAACGGTGCTGGAAGTTGACGGCCAGCAATTGCAAGTATTGCCAAAGCAAATGCAATGTCAGTCGATATCGGAATTCCCCAAGCGCTTGCGGTGACCAATCCATGATTAAACAAGAGAAAAATTATTGCCGACATCGCCATGCCACCAAAGGCAGCTAAAAACGGGACGACTGCTTTTTTTACACTGGACAAACTTCCGGCAACAAATTCGTGCTTAAGTTCAATACCTACAACCAAGAAAAATATTGCTAAGAGAAAATCAGCAGCCCAGATACTAAGTGGCAACTGAAAATTATGAATTCCACATTTCACAGAAATGAGATTCTGATAAGAGTCAGACCATGGCGAGTTTGCCCATGCGATTGCAAAGATTGCTGAGATGATTAGGAGCACGCCGCCAGTTGTTTCATCGCGTAAACGTTCGCTTAACCGACGTCGCGAAGCGACTAAAACTTCTTCTTGCTCGTTTGTACTCACAAGATGAATCTAACGCACCCAAACAATGCGATTAATCTTCCCCGCTACTTGCTGACAGTCCACTACTGATCATGTTCATCACTGTTGGATCAGCCAAGGTTGTCACGTCTCCAAGTGTGCGATTTTCTGCAACGTCTCGAAGAAGTCGACGCATAATCTTTCCAGAACGAGTTTTCGGTAGCTCCGAGACAATCAAAATCTGTCGTGGCTTTGCAATAGCTCCGATTTCCTTGGCCACATGATCGCGAAGCATCTTTGCAACGTCAGGACCATCATTTTCATGCGCTCGCAAAATAACAAACGCAACAATTCCTTGGCCAGTCATTTCATCACTTGCACCAACGACTGCAGCTTCAGCAACCATGTGATGTGATACCAATGCTGATTCAACTTCAGTTGTAGAAATCCGATGACCAGAAACATTCATAACGTCATCGACACGGCCTAACAACCAGATAGCACCTTCGTCATCCCACTTGGCGCCATCGCCTGCAAAGTAGAAGCCAGGAAAACGCGACCAGTACGTTTCTTTAAACCTTTCTAAGTCACCCCAAATTCCACGTAACATTGATGGCCATGGTTCTGTAAGGACGAGGTAACCACCGCCACCAATTCCTACGGGTGTGGCCTCATCATCAAAGATTTCTGCGCCAATACCTGGAAGCGGACCCATTGCTGAACCGGGCTTGCAGGCAGTAACTCCCGGCAACGGGCTGATCATGATTCCACCAGTTTCTGTTTGCCACCAAGTATCAACAATGGGACAGCGATTTCCACCAATTACTTCGCGGTACCACATCCATGCTTCTGGGTTAATAGGCTCACCGACGCTGCCGAGCAAACGCAAGCTTGATAGATCGTGGGCTTTGGGGAATTCGTCTCCCCATTTCATAAAGGTGCGAATGGCAGTTGGTGCTGTGTAAAGAATTGTCACACCATACTTTGCAACGATCTCCCACAGTCGACCTTTATGCGGTGTATCAGGTGTGCCCTCGTACATCACTTGTGTTGCACCGTTAGCCATTGGTCCATAGGCAATATATGAATGGCCAGTAATCCAGCCAACGTCGGCAGTACACCAGTAGACATCTGAATCGGGTTTGATGTCGAAAACATTGCGGTGTGTGTAAGCAACCTGAGTGAGGTATCCGCCGGTTGTGTGCAAGATGCCTTTCGGCTTACCCGTTGTTCCCGAAGTGTAAAGAATGAAGAGTGGATGTTCAGCATCAAAGCCTTGAGCGTTGTGGTGTGTAGATTGACGCGAAACAATATCGCTCCACCACACATCACGACTGTCATTCCACGCGACATCCTGACCGGTGCGCTTAACGACAAGCACTTTTTGTACTGTTGGCGAAGCATCAACAGCTTCGTCAACGGCTGGCTTTAATGCAAAACCAGAACCACGACGAAAACCACCATCAGCAGTAATCACAAGAGTTGCGCTGGCATCTTCAATTCGACTGCGTAATGCTTCGGCTGAAAATCCTCCGAATACAACTGAATGAACCGCGCCAATTCGAGCACATGCGAGCATCGAGATAACAGCCTCAGGAATCATTGGCAAGTAGATAGCTACACGATCGCCAGCTTTTACGCCAAGTTCAATCAACGCATTTGCTGCCTGTGAGACTTCATCTTTCATTTGAGCGTAGGTGATGTCGCGGTTGTCACCAGGTTCGCCTTCGAAATGAAAAGCTATGCGATCGCCATTGCCCTGTTCAACGTGTCGATCAACGCAGTTAACAGCGACGTTGATCTTTCCATCCACAAACCACTTTGCGACTGGAGCTTGCGACCAATCCAATGTGTTCGTCCACGGTTTTTCCCACTGCAACATTCCTGCTTGCTTGTCCCAAAATGCCAGTCGATCGGCCTTTGCTTCGCCATAGATTTCTGGTTTGGCGTTTGCTTGCGCTGCAAATTCCGGAGACGGCGGGAAATGACGATTTTCAGTCAATAAATTTTCAAGTGCTTCGTGACTCACGTGGAACCGTCTCTTTCACAAGGGGGTGTACCTACGATCGTTCTAGTAAAATCATTCTTGGTCAAGCATTTAACGAAAGTAGTTTGCTGTGTGACCAGCCATTTAGTTAATTATTGATACAGGAACCAGTAGAAACTGATGTCGTACTAGTTGTTTTTATTGCAGCGGCATACTCACTTGGAGTCAATGCGTATCCAACAGTGCTATCTGTGGTTGATGCGGCGAAGATCATTCCAGAAACTTCGCCATTGGCGTCAATCAGTGGCGCTCCTGAGTCACCTTGACGAATCCCTGATACCAATGAATAGATGCGACGAGTAAGTGTTACTTGTCCGTAGATGTTGTCACCTTTGGCTTCGACGACTCCGCTTACTCGAGATGGAACCAGAGACAACGGTCCTCCGCCAGGAAAACCTGCTACAACTGCGGCATCATTTCGTTGCAGTTCATTTCCCAGTACTGCAACTTTCGTATCTAAATCTGGAACATAGATGACAGCCACGTCTTTACTGTCATTCCAGTACACAACTTTTCCATTATGCAAAGCGCCTTTGCCTTTAAGACGCACACCAACTGATGTCACGCCAGCAACAACGTGAGCATTAGTCAAAACGTAACCTGCGCGAAACACAAAACCGCTACCACTTAGTCGCGTTGAGCACACAAGAGCATCGCCTTCGACACGGACAACGGAATCCAACGTGGCCTGAATTGCTGTGGCTTTCGCAAGTGCCTGATCGGGAACATCGACTTTATGAATGAGTAACGACTCAACTAAATTTGGCGGAAAGTGCCCTCCCAACATGTTGGTGCGGATATCTTCAACATCGCGCCGAACAATTTGTGGCATCTTCGCATCCAGTTGCGTAACTATTTGAGAATCACCAACTGCAGCTGTCGTGGAAGACACAGGTATTGATAACAGCAAGCTTGCAGCCATCCACGTCATAACTGCCCAAAAAGCTAAAGTGATGCCCGAACCCGCGACACTATCTAAGAATCGGGCCGGCTTCCACGACGTAACTCGTCTGATCCTTGATCCGACAAAGGAACCAACCGAACTGCCAAATCCAATGAGAACTAAGGCAATAAGGGCAAACGCGACTGGCTGCAATGGTGCTGCTTGATTTGCATCTACTAATTTTTGGACCATCGATCTGGCTACAAGCGCACCAACGATCATTCCAGCAAATGAAAAAACGCTTACGATCAATCCGCGTCGCCAACCAGCGAATCCCATGAAGATAAAGAAAGCTGCGAGTGCAAGATCAATGTTGTGCCCTGTCATCAAATAGTCCATGACACTTGATGGGATTCAGGTACATCGATAATTCGTGATGCATCCCAAGGCTGTGATAGTTCGGCTAAGTCCAACAGTTGCGAGAGCACTCCACCAGTAAAGCCCCACACCACCATATCTTTTACGAGAAAGGCTGGGCCAAGGAACCCACTTCGAGTCTTTACTCGCGCGCGATTACTGGGATCAACAAGTTCACTAATTGGAACGTGGTGAACCGCAGAGACTTCATCACGATCGTGTCCTTGCAATTCATGTGGAGCACGCCACCACGCTAGAACTGGAGTGACTTTGAATCGTGATGGTGGCAACCATAGTTGCGGAAGTTCAGCGATTACATCAATCGAATCTGCATGAAGTCCGATCTCTTCATGAGCTTCACGAATTGCGGCATCGGTTGCGTTTGTGTCCGACGGCTCGATTGCTCCACCGGGAAATGCAGGTTGTCCCCCATGCGTACGCATGTGTGATGGACGCTCGATCAAGGTGACATGGGGAGCCTGATCAACCTCACTGAAAAGTACTAGTACCGCTGCTTCACGTTCGGGAGTTTCTGGAACTGGATGCCATTTCAGTTGCTCACTCGTGAGATGCGGAGCAACATTTGCTAAACCAGCAAACCATGACGGCATCATGATGACTTACTGGCTTTCACGAGTCGGGACAGAGATTCATTGCTCAGTTCACCAAGTTCGTAATCAACAATGTGGCCAGAACTATCTACTGCAAAAGTTACTGGTAAACCTGTGACTTTTAATGCTGATAACAAGGCGTTGTTCTTATCAACATAGATCGACATCGATCCATGTGTCATGTCAACAAGCTTTTGTGCTGCTGCTTTGCTTGATGATGACTCGGTGACATCGTTGACATTGATTGCGATGACATCCGATGCAAAAGGCGATTCAGCAATAAGCGGCATCTCGTGAGAACACGCAGTGCACCACGATGCCCAGAGATTGACAACAACCGCTCTCTTCAATGAACGTGTCTGGATTGTCGTGTCACTATTCCATTCCTGCAATGTCACTTCAGGAAATGTTGATACCGGCCAAGCGTGTGAAATCGTTGTGACGGTTGCTAACGGCGTTCCGGCCGAGTCAGATGATTGCGGTTGTTGGGCACACGCAGATAACAACACGCACGTTGCAAAGATACTCACTAATTTTTTCATTAGTCATCATCCATCTTTGCCAACTTGGCTGCTTCGTGAGGATCTGTTGGCCCCTCGCCAAACGAAGGACACAAGGCAGCTAGTGGGCACACACCACATGCGGGCTTACGTGAATGGCAGATGCGTCGTCCCAAAAAAATTAAACGATGATTGAGTAATACCCATTCTGAATCATCAAATATTTTCATTAGATCAAATTCAACTTTTACTGGATCAGTATTTTTCGTTAAACCTAATCGACGCGTGATTCGTCCAACATGGGTGTCAACAGTAATTCCGGGTACACCAAATGCATTTCCAAGAACAACATTGGCCGTCTTGCGACCAACTCCTGGAAGTTTCACAAGCTCATCAAGCGTTCCGGGAACTTCCCCGTGATGCTTTTCCAAAATTGCTGCTGCCAACCCTTGAATCGACGCTGCCTTATTTCGGTAAAACCCAGTTGACTTTATTAGGTCTTCAATCTTTATCCGTGGTGCACTAGCCAAACTGTGAACATCTGGATACTTCGCGAATAACTGCGGCGTCACCATGTTGACTCGCTTATCCGTACATTGCGCTGATAACACTGTGGCAACCAGCAGTTGAAGAGGGTTCTCGAAATCTAATTCGCATCGAGCATTCGGGAAAGTGTCGGCCAAAATGGCATTAATCTTCTGCGCGCGTTCCCGCTTAGCCTTCAGAGATTCTGCCCGTGCCACAGCACAAGCCTAAAGCGAATTAGGAAATTGGCAGACCGTGTGAATTTTATGAGTTACTTGGCGCGACGAGCCAAGCGCTCAATATCAAAGATTTCGACACAACGAGTTTCAAGTCGGATCCAGCCACGACTTGCAAAATCAGCTAAAGCCTTGTTGACCGTTTCGCGAGATGCACCAACTAACTGTGCCAATTCCTCTTGAGTCAGATCGTGGTTCACAATTAAGCCAGACGGCGAGCGAGTACCAAACTTTTCACCGAGTTCAATGAGGGCCTTAGCCACACGTCCGGGAACATCTGCAAAAACGAGGTCAGACATAATTTCGTTTGTGCGACGCAGACGATGAGCTAAGGCTTGAAGCAACGCTTGAGCAACTTCTGGTCGGCCATTGAGCCATGGGCGCAAGTCTGTGTTTCCCAAACCGAGAACTTGGGCATCGGTCACTGCAACTGCAGTTGCGGTGCGTGGTCCTGGATCGAAAAGTGACAACTCACCAAACATGTCGCCAGGACCAAGAACCATTAATAATGATTCACGTCCGTCGCCGGAAGCATGAGTTAACTTAATCTTTCCGGTGAGAACGACGTATAGCCGATCGCCAGGTTCGCCCTCTTGAAAAAGGTGCTTTCCCTTTTTCAGCGATTGCGGAACCATCGTTTGGCGCAACGCCAAAGCCGCATCGTCATCTAATGCCGAGAACAGCGGAATACGGTTGAAATCTGTATCCACTGAGTGACTCCTTCGGCACGTTGTCTAGTTCATAATCTATTGCGGAATTGCGGGCGTGACTAATTAGTTAGTCGCGGACTTCGACAATCACTTCGACTTCAACTGCAGCATTCAGTGGAAGCGCTGAAACACCGACTGCCGAACGTGAGTGAACGCCAGCATCGCCAAATGCCTTGGCAAAAAGTTCACTTGCTCCGTTGATGACAACTGGTTGCTTTGTGAAGGTTGGTGCACTTGCCACAAATCCAACAACTTTGACTACGCGAACGACTTTGTCAAGATCGCCGATAACGGACTTAACAGCCGCAATCGCATTAAGTGCACACTGTTGCGCTCCAGCTGCTGCTGCAACTTCGTCAAGATCTGTTCCAACAATTCCTGTCGCGATTAATTCGCCACTTTGCATTGGCAACTGGCCCGAGGTGTATACCAAGTTGCCCGTACGCACTGCAGGAATGTAAGCAGCAACTGGAACGGCAACTTCTGGAACTGTTAGTCCATGTTCAGCTAGACGGGCTTCAACGGTACTCATGCGTGTCTCAATTCTTCGGGCGCTTGAAATAAGCGACAAGATTTTCGGGATTAAGACCAGGGACTACAGCAATTAATTCCCAGCCGTCTTCGCCAAAAGTGTCGAGGATGGCTTTGGTGTTGTGTACCAAGAGCGGTGCAGTCAAGTATTCCCATTTGGTCATAACTGTGACTCTACGACACTCTCGAGGATTGGTGAAACTCGGATCCTCGCTCGGTACGGAATGGTCAGTAGCCCGTATTTATCAAAACGAGCAACTGGAGTGGCAACCTACTGACGGCCACTAACGAATGCCACAGGATCGAGTCGATCGTACTGAGTGCGAGCGGTCATCAACAGTTCTCGCCAAGATGTGACATTGGAACGACGGCGAAGCAACGCACGACGTTCGCGTTCTGTCATGCCGCCCCAGACGCCAAATTCAATTTGGTTATCTAAAGCATCAGCTAGACATTCCGTGCGTACCGAGCAACCTGCGCAGATGATCTTCACTCGATTCTGAGCCGCGCCTTGGACGAAAAGTAAATCTGGATCGGTGTTCTTACATGCCGCATTGCGACTCCACTCGGTGTCCCAGTTCGTTGCCACTAACTTCCCCTTATTCATGTATTCATTTCTTGCTTGCACTAACTATTGGGGCTAACTAGGCACCGTGTCAATACCTAATTCGCATCGAATTTCTTACATTTAATGTCGCGACAAGACTAAGAAAATTCACAGTTACGATATAGATGTCATGGAAAACAACAGCAGATCGGACAAACCCCTCAATCGGTTCCAGTTGCTGAGCAAAATGACTATTTTTATTACGCTCGCTGGCCTTGTTGCCTCGCTAGCGTTACTCCCACTTGTTGGAACAACTGGACTTGCTATGCGAAATAGTGTTCAGGAGTTTCAAAATCTTCCGGCAGATCTCACACAGGTACCGTTGCCACAGCAAAGTGTCATGACTGACATTCATGGAACTCAAATTGCTGTTTTGTATGCCCAAGATCGAATTGAAGTACCACTTGATCAGATCTCACCCATCATGCAACAAGCACTTATCTCGATTGAGGATCAGCGCTTTCTTCAGCACTCCGGAATCGATATTCGAGGCACACTACGCGCGCTAATTTCGACATCGTCGGGTTCACAGGTACAAGGTGGCTCGACAATCACGCAACAATACGTAAAACAAATTCTGTTAACAGCGGCGACAACGAAGGCCGAACAGCAAGCTGCGACCGCGGTATCAATCGCACGAAAAATTCGTGAAGCACGATATGCAATAGGTCTTGAAAATAAGTTGTCGAAAAAACAAATTCTTCAGGGCTATCTCAACATTGCTTATTTTGGGGCCGGTTCATATGGCGTTGAAGTGGCAGCACGTCGCTACTTCAGCGTTCATGCAAATGAATTGTCACTTACTCAAGCCGCAACACTTGCAGGACTCGTTCAAAACCCTTCGCGGTATGACCCAACTCGCTTTCCTGACATTGCGACATCACGTCGAAACCAAGTGCTTGACGCTATGGCACATGCTGGCTACATCACTCAGTCGCAGGCTGATGCCTCAAAACAAGTGTTGATGAAGGACGATCTCAAACCATCAACAATTCCCAATGGATGTACAACATCAGTAGCGCCGTATTTTTGCGACTACGTAATCAACACAATCTTGACTGATCCAACATTCGGCGCAACAGCTGACGAGCGCGAACAATTGCTCAACATTGGTGGCCTCACAATTAAGACCACGCTAGATTTCAAAGCACAAGATGCAGCTCAAAAAGCTGCTAACAATCAAATTCCGCCAACGGATGCCAGTCAAAAAGCTGTAGGAATAACAATGGTTCGCCCTGGAACAGGCGAGATTGTTGCCATGGCTGAAAATCGCACATGGGGTCGAAGTGGTGCCGGACAAACCACAGTAAATTACAACGTCCCTGTAGCCGATCACGGCACAGTTGGTTTTCAAGCGGGATCAACGTTCAAAATCTTCACCATGGCTGCTGCGTTTAAACAGGGTTGGAATCCTTTTGAAGTGTTGCCAGCTCCTGCAACAAAAACATTTAAAGATTTCATTGAGTGTGAATCGGGTGCGGCTTACCCGCCATATACAGTTCATAACTCGACAAGTTCGGGTGCTTTCAATATGTTAAGCGGCGCCGCATATTCGGTGAACACATACTTCGTAGGACTTGAAGAAAAAATTGGTTTGTGCGGTCCACCTGCAATGGCAAAAGCAGCCGGACTCAAACAAGGTAATGGTGAAGATCTCAAGGCATACCCATGTTTTACTCTCGGTTGTTTCGACGTGACGACTCTTGGTATGGCAAATGCCGTAGCCACATTTTCTGCACATGGAATTCACTGCAATCCGATTTCCATTGCATCAATAACTGATCGAAATAACGATTCGCTCAAAGTCCCACTGAGTAACTGCACTCGCACAATTGACCTTCAAGTCGCCGATAGTGTCACGGCGGTGCTTGCTGGAGTTATTGACGGACCAATTCCAGGTCGAACTGGTCAAAAGATGTACTTCGGTCGTCCGGCTGCGGGCAAGACTGGAACAACGGATAACTCGGCTGCAGTGTGGTTTGTTGGTTACACGCCCGATCTAGCCGCAGCAGTGTGGGTTGGAGACCCACGAGGTGGACAGCAATATCCGATGCAGAATGTCACGATCAATGGACAGTTCTATTCGAACGTATTTGGTTCATTAATGCCCGGGCCTGTGTGGCGCGAAGCGATGAAGGGCGCGTTGGCAGATACGCCACCAACCGCATGGAACTTAACTACTCTCAATGGATTAAATCCTGGTGGCGTAGGCAACGACACGGGCATTCATAAAGGAAAATGTGCGGGACTGACTGGCACTGAATTAGCCACGTGTAAGGCGGCGTCGAAAAAGACCAAGCCTTCTGCATCGGCTGCTGCTTCAAGTCAGCCTGCACCAACATCTACCCCTTAGACTCGTGAACAACAGCAAGGACAGCTCATGACAACTCTTAAAGAACAACTCCAAGCCGATCTCACTCAGGGCATTCGAGACAAAAACACCTCAGTTACTGCAACACTTCGCATGGTGCTCTCGGCAATCACAAATGAGGAAGTCTCAGGAAAAGTTGCTCGTGAACTTTCTGACCAAGATGTAATTACCGTCCTGACTCGTGAAGCAAAAAAACGCAAAGAGGCAGCTACTGCGTTTGACGATGCACAACGTCCAGAACTTGCAGCTAAAGAACGTGAAGAATTAGCCATCATTTCGAATTATCTTCCCGCGGCTCTGTCGGCGGAAGAGGTCAATGCCATCATCGCTGCTGCCGTTGCCGAAGTAACCGCAGCAGGACAATCAGGACCTAGTGCCATGGGTGCTGTGATGAAACTAGTCACACCTCAGGTTGCAGGTCGAGCAGACGGTGGCGAAATCGCTTCTGCCGTTAAAGCTGCACTTACGCAATAGGCACTTACCTCTATACATTTACCCAAACCAATAGTGTGGAGTTTGTGGCTTCTAAGAAAACTCAGGTCGGTTTTGCCCTTCTGACTATGTACATTGCATGGGGCACTACATACGTCGGAATTGCATTTGCCATTCAATCGATGCCCGACATTCTTTCTATGGGAATGCGATTCTTTGCCGCAGCTTTTTTACAATTTTTACTCGTTGGATTCCGATCTGGATTTTCGCAGTTCTCTGTCACTAAAAAGCAATTAACAAATACTGCGGTGCTTGGCACAATGATGCTCGCTGCTGGACTGGGCACAATGTCCGCCGCAGAGCATGTCGTACCTCTAAGCGCCGCATCGTTGATTGTGGCATCGATGCCAATTTGGACCGGCATTTTTCGCATGCTTGATGGTGATCGACCCTCGCGTGCGAGCGTGCTAGGTATCTTCGCTGGCTTTATTGGAATCCTGATTATTTTGCAGCCCGGCCAAACGATCGCACGCGCTGGTGGCAATCAGTCACATGTGACTGTGTGGATGTTCATCATCTTGTTAGGCAACTTGTCGTGGTCAATTGGTTCATTCATCACACAACGACTCGATACTCCAAAAAACACTATGGTTCTGACAACGTTCGAAATGTTTTTCGCAGCCATCACCTTGACTCTGGTTGGTCTTGGGACTGGACAAAAGTTTTCTGACTTTTTTGATGCGACTGCTCAATCATGGGCGGGCTGGGCATACTTAGTTGTCATTGGATCTGTCGTTGGCTACAGCACATATAACTTTTTGTTGAGCAATGCGCCGATCAGTTTGGTGTCAACCTATTCCTACGTCAATCCAATTGTTGCAACCGTGTTAGGTCTCATCATTTTTGATGAAAAACTTACACGTAACATTGTCGTCGGTGGACTAGTCGTTTTAGCGAGTGTTGCCCTAGTTATTACTTCGGAAAATGCGAACGCAAAGAAAGCTGTTACTTCTCAAACGTAGACAGTATGTTCAGGATGCGCTTGAGTGCTTCTTCTTCACCGATTGTGATGCGAACACCTTCACCAGGAAACGGTCTAGCGGCTACTGCTTGTTTGGCACATTCCGCAACAAAATCGCCTGTGCGATCGCCGAATTTCAGCCATACAAAGTTCGCCTGGCTATCCTCAATGTCATATCCGCGCTGACGAAGTTCCGCTTCGAACCATTCGCGAGTTAATACGATGTCGTTTACTCGCTTGAGCAATTCATCTTCGTGTTCAAGGGATGCTACGGCAGCATCTTGTGCGATGTTTGAGACTCCAAAAGGCACTGCCGTCTTTCGAACCGCTTCAGCAACTTCTTCGGGTCCGATCAAAAAACCAACACGCAAGGCAGCCAGTCCATAAGCCTTGGAGAAAGTACGCAGCACTGCAACATTCGAGTATTTATTCATGCTCGCAAGTCCATCCAGTGCCTGCGGATCACGATTGAACTCAACGTACGCTTCGTCTACGACTACCAAAACATCTGTTGGAACCTTTGTCATAAAGTCATCAAATTCTTGTTGACTTACGACAGTTCCTGTTGGGTTATTTGGTGTGCACACAAAAATCAAACGCGTGGCATCTGTAATTGCCTCTGCCATTGCTGGCAAATCGTGACCATCGTCGGGCCTTAGTGGAACTTGGATAGCCTTTGCGCCTGCAATGGCAGCAATTATTGGGTAAGCCTCAAATGATCGCCAAGCAAAAATAATTTCATCACCAGCACCTGCTACTGCTTGCACAATCTGTTGACACACTCCAACAGAACCCGTACCGGTAGCAATCATTTCTGGAGTAACGCCATGGCGTTGCGCAAGTGCCTGCGTCAGTTGTGTAGCGAAAGGATCGGGATAGCGATGAATGCTATTGGCTGCTTGAGCTATAACTTCAAGAACACTGGGTAACGGATCCATAGGATTTTCGTTGCTCGACAGTTTGAATGATTCAAGTCCTGCAACAGGAGCCGCTTTTTGTCCAGCTTTGTACGTTGGAAGCTTGGCGATTTCTGGTCGAATCCTGATGGGTTTACTCACGAACCCAGCCTACGGCTAACAACAACAGTGACGTCATCTCGATTCCACGTAACCGATGTTGATCGAGCGGCTGACAGGAGAGTTTGACCGACAGCGGAGACTTCATGTTGAGGATTCACCGAACGCACAATGTCAACGACTCCATCGATCGAGAACTCAGCCCCTTGTGCATCTTGAGTTTCCAATAACCCATCGGACACAACGACGACCGTAGCCTGTGGTGGGCAAACAACTTCACGCACATTCCATTCATGACCTAAACCAATGAGCAAGGGTCCCGTCGCACTAATGCGCTCGACAAATCCATCCTCGAAAGCAATCATCACGTCGGGGTGTCCAGCGTTTACCACTTGAATGGGTGCTGAAACATCATCCGGAAATGTAATGACAGCAGCTGATGCCGCTAATGACTCAACACCTGCGAGGTCCTCGGACACTCGGCGGAGTACCTCGGGTACTGAAAATCCAGCGTTCAGTCCTGCAGTCAATACGGCTTTCATCTGCAGTCCCATGACAGCTGCTGATGGACCGTGTCCGGCCACGTCAGCAACAATCAACACGGTTGCACCCTCAATTCGAACCGTGTCC
>CAITJH010000038.1 GCA_903892635.1 uncultured Actinomycetes bacterium
CTGATAGCGAAGAAGTATTGCTCGCCAAAATACCCTCTGGCTTTACTACTCGATCAAGCTCGCTAAATATAGATTGCTTTAGCGTGATGATTTCTGGCGCAGCTTCAACGACAAGATCACATTCAGCGAACAACTCAAAGTCTGTTCCCCAAGTTACGCGCGCGGTGATTTCGTCCGCTTGATCTTGCGTGATTTTCTCTCGAGACACGGCACGCCCCAAAGAGGTAGCAAGATTCTTTTTACCTTGTTCAACTGCGGCCTCGCTTTCAGCAACACCTACAACCTGCAACCCCGCCTTAGCAAACACTTCAACAATGCCGGCTCCCATGATTCCAAGACCAACTACACCAATGCGCTCAAACGTCATACCTCTAGTTTGGCAGACACAGTATGGCCGATACGTTTGGGTGATGCGCCTTGTGATTGCCACGTGTTCGGTCGACTACGCTGGTCGACTTAGTTCACACTTGCCATCGGCAATGCGGCTTTTGCTTGTCAAGGCTGATGGAAGCGTGTCAATACATGCTGATGATCGCGCCTATAAGCCACTCAATTGGATGAGTCCCCCTTGCACCCTCACTGAATCTCACGATGACCAACTTGTGTGGACTGTGACGAATAAGGCAGGTGAGAAACTCATCATCACGATGCATGAAGTTCACCATGATTCATCACACGAACTAGGCATTGATCCCGGGCTACAAAAAGATGGCGTCGAAGCGCACCTACAAGAGCTACTCGCTTTACACCTTGACACATTCGGTCCTGATCTGACATTGGTTAGACGGGAATATCCAACACCAATCGGACCAGTCGACATCGTATGTCGAGACGCCGAGGGCAAAACCATCGCCATCGAAATAAAAAGGCGTGGCGAAATAGATGGAGTTGAGCAACTCACTCGCTATTTAGATTTATTGAATCGGGATCCACTTATTGCCCCAGTTCGAGGCATCTATGCTGCCCAAGAAATCAAGCCACAGGCTCGAACTCTTGCGCAAGATCGTGGAATTGAGTGCGTCGTTGTGGATTATGACGTACTACGGGGCATTGAAGACCCAAGTTTGCGACTCTTTTAAACACTTTCAACTGGCGAGACCGAGTCGATAGCAAGAGACTTAAGACATGCCATCTTGGGGTTCGTTCTCTTATGCGTATGGTCCGACCATCGCATTTTTCGCTATGGGCCTGATCATTCTGTTGCTCCGGTGGACTTTTGGACGCGGTCAGCTTTTGATGCCTCCGGCGCCAAAGCGCGGAAACCCGAACGAATACGGACTATTGGTCCCTATCGCACACCCGACAAATTTTGTCGAAGGTGAATTGCTGCGTCGCACACTTGAGGCTGAAGGAATCCGTTCGAATCTGGCGGTCACAAATCTTGGTCCGCGCGTGATGGTATTCCCTGAAGATGCCGATCGTGCAAAGGAATTACTTAAACAAGGTCGCTAATTTTTTCGCGAACGATTTCCGCGCCAAGTCTGCGCAACTGTTCTTCGAACTTCACATAACCGCGATCAATGTGATCGACTCCATGAACGATCGTCTCGCCTTCGGCGACAAGTGCTGCCAACACAAGTCCAGCACCAGCGCGAATGTCCGTAGATTCCACAGGCGCACTCGAAAGCGCGGTACGACCTCGCACTAAGGCATGATGACCATCCGTTCGCACTTCAGCACCAAGCCGACTAAGTTCTTGCACAAATCGGAAGCGGGCTTCGAACAAGTTTTCTGTCACAAGCGCAGAGCCATCAGCAATGGCATTCATCGCAATAAACTGCGGCTGCAAATCAGTCGGAAATCCTGGATACGGCAACGTGACAATGTCGACGGAGCTTGGTCGTCGATCCATAGTGACCCGAATGCCATCATCGATGTTCTCGACGGTCGCGCCAGCAGCTGTGAGCTTTTCTAAAGCAATCGTTAAATGTTCAGGGCGAGCATTGTGAATATCTATTTGTCCGCGAGTAATTGCAGCAGCCACTGCCCATGTTCCAGCCACAATACGATCTGGCACTGTTGTAAATTCAACTGACTGAAGGCGATCTACTCCGGTGATGGTCAGCATTGACGATCCAACGCCATCAATCTGCGCACCCATTTCTTGCAACATCATGCAAATATCAACAATCTCGGGTTCGCGCGCAGCATTATCAATAACCGTAACGCCACGGGCTAGCACTCCAGCCATCAACAAAGTCTCGGTTGCACCAACACTTGGGAAGTCCAAATACACATGAGTACCTTCAAGCCCACCTGCAGGAGCATGAACTACTAGATATCCATGTTCACTTGTAACCGTGCATCCCATTCGCTCGAGGCCCTCAATGTGCATGTCCAAACCACGAGAGCCGATGTTGTCTCCAC
>CAITJH010000039.1 GCA_903892635.1 uncultured Actinomycetes bacterium
GCGCAGTTGGTTAGCGCGCTTCCTTGACATGGAAGAGGTCACAGGTTCGAGTCCTGTATCGACCACCACGAACGATACCGATTGAGGCTATGCCCATGGCGCACATTGCAAACCTCTCTGAATTCACTATCGACCAACTCGCAGAACAGTACCTGGCGCCACAAAAAATGTGGGTGCGCTCAAACATGGCTATTTCGATTGATGGCCACTTTGCAGATGACAATCAAACTTCGCAGAGTTTCAGCAGCGAATTGGATCTGCGTATCTTGCTATTGCTTCGTGCATTAAGTGATGTTGTGGTTGTCGGTGGACGAACTGCGCGTCAAGAGAACTATTTTCCTAAGTTTCCACGTCAAGAGTTTGCTCATCTGAATCCAACTGGTCCACGACTTTGCGTCGTGACTCAATCAGTCAATTTTGATCCTGCTGATGCACTGTTCCAGCAGAATCATTCTCGACCAATTGTGATTGTTCCAGCAAGTGACGACTTAGACATAAGGTCCCGAGTTGATGCGCTACGCGATGTCTCCGACGTAGTTGTGCTGCCGGAAGTGACAGGCACTGCACTCGTGACTGCATTGCGTTCAATGGAGTTGAACTCCATAGTCAGCGAAGGTGGTCCATTTCTGCAGCAGCTGTTGCGACAAGACGGAGTACTAAACGAACTAGATGTAACAATTGCTCCAGTAATCCATGGGGCAGCTTCGATTGAGCTACCTTTTGGTTCAGCAAGAGATGCTTGCGAACTTATGGCCTTGGGTACAGCAAACAGTTTTCTTTTCGCGAGATATTTGATCTCAAGTTAGAGTGGCGTCATGGTCGAGAAAATTGTTAAAACCGAAGAGCAGTGGCGCGAAGAACTAAGCGACGAAGAGTTTCGAGTTTTGCGCGAAGCCGGAACGGAAGCGCCGTTTACCGGCGAATACACCGATACTGAAACTGAAGGTGTTTATGCCTGCCGCGCCTGTGGTACCGAGTTATTCCGATCAACCGAGAAATTTCATTCTGGATGCGGATGGCCATCATTTTTTTCAGCATTGAGCGGAGATCGAATCATTGAGATTGATGATTACGCACTCGGCATGAAACGCACTGAGGTTCGATGCGCTGCTTGCGATTCCCACTTGGGCCATGTTTTTGCGGGTGAAGGTTACGCAACCCCCACAGATTTGAGGTACTGCATCAATTCGGTCAGCTTGACGTTGCAGCCTAGCCAGCAGTAATTGCAGCAACGCCGCAAATTGCAATGCCAATGCCGACGTATTGAACTGCAAGTAAGCGTTCTTTGTCGAAAATCCAAGCGAGCAAAACAGTAACTACTGGAAACAGCGAGCCGAGTACCGAAACAATAGAGAGCATGCCCATGCCCGCTGCCACAGCGTAAATGACGTTCGCGATGGCATCTGTCGCACCAATGGCGACCAACATAGGAATGTCGCTACGCTGCAATCCCCCACGCGATCTAAGAATGAGGGCCACAGTCAGCATGATGGTCACTTGCGTAATGCGCATCGTGACTACGGTCATGCCGGCATTGACTGCACCACCGGTGCTCATGAAATAGACACAGATACCGAAGGAGAACGAGGCATAAACCGCGAGTAAGACGGGACGAATTGGTGCACCGCCACTTACCTCAGGGCCACTTGCCAGAATGACTCCAGCGATCGTAACGATCACGCCCACGAGCTGAATAGGGTGCGGACTGTCACCGCTGAGGATCCCAATTCCAAAAGGAATGATGACTCCAGTTGACGAAATAGGGCTCACAATTCCCATTCGACCTGTTGCTAGAGCGGTATAAAAGGCCAGCAAACCTGTGAGACCAAGTGCGCCTGCAGCAATGCCGCTTATTGCAACTTGTGACGAATAAGTCCATGAACCAAACAGAGCCACCGAGATCAGTGCAGCAATGAGGCCAAACGGCTGTGATCCACCGGTGACGGCCAGGCTTGAACGTGTTCGAGTCAGTCGGCCGCCAAGATAATCGGCTGTTCCCCAAATAATGCTCGAGACCAGTGCATAAATCGACGCCACCACTTCAGCCTAGCGGCGCGCCATTCGGTCACTTGTGACACTTGCGACTTATTGTTGAGATGTAAACCAAATTCCTGTGGAGTCCAACGTGGCAAACGAGCAATGGCAAGAGGCCGTTGCGAGCCTGCAAATCTCAGGATTACGGCCCGAGATTTTGATCGAAGAAGTGCCCGCTCCTGCTCGTTTAGCCCCGTTTAGCGCAGCTTTAGCAGTCGACGCGGTAAATGCCGATGATGAGGACCTAGCCAATGGTCGATTCGTTGTTCTCCACGATCCTGACGGGCAACCAACATGGGATGGCGAGTTTCGCATCGTTACCTTCATTAAGGCTCCCATCGAGTCAGACGTTGTCACGGATGACATCTTTGATGAAGTGGCGTGGAGTTGGCTAACTGAGTGTCTTACGGATAATGAAGTTGATTTCCATCACCTCTCAGGAACTGTCACACGAACAGTTTCTCGTTCGTTTGCTGACTTACAAGATCGAAAAGACGAGTCAGATCTAGAAATACGCGCATCGTGGACGGCGACAAATAGTGACCTCGCATCACATCTTCGAGGATGGCTTCAACTCGTTGAAATGTGTGCCGGGCTCACGCCGCTACCTCAAGGAATTACTGCGATTGCGCGGTCGAGGTAAAAGTGAGTGATGAAGTTGTCGATGATCACGAAGCTGATTATCTGTTGGTCACGGCTCCCGCTGAAGGATTGCCTGATGTTGTTGCCACAGATGCTGCCCTTCGCGAAACGATTTCAGCTTTACGCGCTGGTACCGGCCCAGTGGCCTTGGATGCAGAACGTGCAAGTGGATTTCGTTACAGTCAACGGGCTTATTTGATTCAAATTCGTCGAACGGGATCTGGAACACATTTAATTGATCCAACTGCCTTCGATGATTTATCTGAGCTCAATGAGGCACTTGCAGATGTTGATTGGTTGCTTCATGCTGCGTCCCAAGATCTCGTGTGCTTGGCAATGACAGGTCTTGTTCCTCAACGTGAACTTTTTGATACCGAATTGGCAGGTCGATTACTTGGTCTACCTCGAGTTGCCTTGGGAACGTTGACCGAAAGCATTCTGGGAATATCGTTAGCAAAGGAACACAGCGCGGCGGATTGGTCCACTCGCCCATTGCCTGAATCATGGTTGAACTATGCGGCCTTGGATGTTGAGTTCTTGATACCGCTTTGGGAAAAGATGCGAGACCAGCTCGTTGCAGCAAAAAAATTTGAGATTGCTCTGCAGGAATTCTCACACGTTCGTGACCACACAAATGCCATTGAACGACAGGATCCTTGGCGACGTACTTCAGGGCTGCATAGACTGCACAAGCCTCGGGATTTAGCAATTGTGCGTGAACTGTGGATCGAGCGCGATTCAGTTGCAAGTTCTATGGATGTAGCGCCAGGTCGCTTATTGCCAGATGCTGCCATTGTCGCAATTGCTTTAGCGGGTGTTGTCACCAAAGAGCAGATTTCGAATTTACCTGAAGTAAAGAATCGTTCAGCTAAGCGTTATACGCATTTATGGCCAGACGCGATAGCACGCGCACACGCATTGCCAGTTGATGAGCTCCCTGAAGCGCGTATGAAGGCCTCAGGACCACCACAACCAAAATCATGGGCGCAACGCAATCCAGCAGCATTTGCTCGACTGGAAGCCATCAAAGTGAAGCTAACGGCAGTAGCGAGTGAGTTGAACATCCCCGTTGAGCACCTCATGACGCCGGATGTGGTTCGCCGAGTCTTGTGGGATCATCCGACAACTGATGAAGGAATCGTTGAGATTTTGGATTCTCATCACGTTCGAACATGGCAACGCGAGATTGTTGTGCCATTACTCCAAGAGCAATTAGCCACTGAGTATTAGTTAGAGCACGCCTTGGCGAATTCGTTCGCGAATAGTCATGGCAATGCCATTGGCATCGAGACCAAGTTGAATCAAGAGATTGGCACGTGTGGCATGATGCAAGAATTTCTTTGGCACGCCAAGATTAATTACCTCGGCTCGACTGCTGATGTATTTAAGACCAGCAGTAATTCCCTCGCCTACGCCACCTGCACGCAGCCCATCTTCTATCGTCACCACTAGTGGAACGTCACTGAGAAACGACAGCAACGAATCAGAGACTGGTAGAGCCCAAATGGGATCAATCACACTTGTGCTGATGCCTTCGCCATTAAGTACTGCTGCTGCCTCGAGAGCCGATCCAGCCATCGAGCCGAGAGCGACTATAACGACATCAGGCGTGTCGCAATCAAGAAGTATGTCGCCTGCAGGTGATGAGCGAACAGCAGGCATGTCGGCAGGCAAGGCGCCTTTAGGGAAACGAACCACAGTCGGACGGTCATTGATAGTCACGGCGCGATCCAGTGCCTGACGAAGTCGCGTTTCATCGCGAGGAGCTGCGAGTTCCAAGTTGGGAACAACTCGTAAGAGCGACATGTCCCACATGCCGTTGTGGCTAGCACCATCGTCTCCAGTAATGCCAGAGCGATCAAGAACGAAGGTGACGCCTGCTTTATGCATCGCGCAATCCATAATGACTTGATCAATAGCGCGATTTAAGAAAGTGGCATACACGGCCACGACAGGATGAAGTCCTGCGTGGGCCATACCAACTGCGCTTGTTACCGCGTGTTGTTCAGCGATGCCAACATCAAAAGTTCTGTTGGGATAAGCCTTAGAGAAAGCTTCAAGGCCAGTTGGTCCAAGCATTGCTGCCGTAATCGCAACCACATCACTGCGGCGATCGCCGATGTCTACAAGTTGCTCGCTAAAGACCGATGTCCAATTCCGCTTTGTGGTGGTTAATGGAAGACCGGTTTCAGGATCCACAATTCCCACGGCATGAAATTTCTCGGCCTCGTCTTGAACCGCCGGTGCGTATCCCCGACCTTTTTCGGTGATGACGTGGACAATGACCGGTCCACCGAAATCGCGCGCGCGTTCTAGAGCAAATTCAAGTTCGTTGATGTCGTGTCCATCAACTGGGCCGATGTACTTCAAGCCAAGATCTTCGAACATTCCTTGTGGCGCAACAAAGTCCTTAATGCCTTTTTTCATACCGTGAAGTGCCTCGTACATCGGCGTACCAACCACTGGTGTGCGTTCGAGTACGGACTTACCCCAGTCAAGGAATTTTTCGTAGCCACGAGTTGTTCGCAAGGTGGCTAGGTGATGTGCCATGCCACCAATAGTTGGTGAATAGGAGCGCGTGTTGTCGTTAACGACGATCACGATTGATCGGTTCGAACCATCGGCGATGTTGTTAATGGCTTCCCATGTCATACCGCCAGTGAGTGCGCCATCGCCAACAACAGCGACTACATGTCGATCGCTTTCGCCATTAATCTCAAATGCTTTGGCTATCCCATCGGCATATGACAGCGCGGTTGAAGCATGGCTATTTTCGATAACGTCGTGAATACTTTCATCGCGGCTTGGATAACCCGAAAGTCCGCCTTCTTGACGCAGCTTATCAAATTGATCAGAACGGCCTGTGACCATCTTGTGGACGTATGACTGATGGCCCGTGTCCCACAAAATTGGATCAGTTGGTGAATTGAATACACGATGCAACGCCAAGGTGAGCTCAACAACGCCCAAATTGGGGCCAAGATGTCCACCTGTTTTGGTGACGCGGTCAACGAGAAAATCTCGGATTTCAGTCGCAAGCACATTGAGTTCGTCGACACTGAGGGCGCGCAAGTCCTGTGGGGACTTGATACGTTCCAGAATCGACATGATGCTCCTCTACTACTTACTCGAGTCTAGAACACCTATCTACCTGACGCCTGTCAGGCCAAGTGCCTCTACTTCTCAAGTAATGAACGTAGGACGTACTGCAAAATGCCACCATGTCGGTAGTATTCGGCTTCGCCAGGGGTATCTATACGAAGCACAGCTTCAAATGTGACTACTCGATCACCATCACGTGCAGTGACTGTGACTGTTCGTGGTGTGCTTCCCTCGTTGAGCTCTGTCACGCCTGAAATGCTGAATGTTTCATGTCCAGTCAGCCCAAGTGATTCCGCTGTAGCACCTGTTGGGTACTGAAGTGGGAGAACGCCCATACCGATGAGATTTGAACGGTGAATTCTTTCGTAGGATTCTGCAATCACGGCTCGCACACCAAGCAATGCTGTGCCCTTTGCAGCCCAGTCACGTGAAGAGCCCGAACCGTATTCTTTGCCAGCCAAAATCACGAGAGGTGTTCCTGCAGCGATGGCGTTAACTGACGCATCATAAATCGTGCTTTGTGGTGCGCCATCGATGGTGAAGTCTCGAGTGAATCCGCCTTCGACATCATCAAGAAGATGGTTGCGCAGGCGAATGTTGGCGAAAGTGCCACGAATCATCACTTCATGGTTTCCTCGACGAGAGCCGTATGAATTGAAATCAGCTCGATCAATGCCATTGGCAGCCAAGTATTTACCTGCAGGACTATCTGCGCGGATTGAACCTGCCGGTGAGATGTGGTCAGTTGTTACCGAATCTCCAAGTTTTGCAAGCACTCGAGCATCCGAGATGTCTGTCACTGGTTGTGGTGTGCGCGGCATGTTCTCGAAGTACGGAGGTTTGCGAACGTATGTGCTGTTCGTGTCCCAAGTAAATGTCGCACCAGTTGGGGTATTCAGATTCTGCCAACGCTCGTCGCCTGCAAATACATCCTTGTAACGTGAGGTGAACATCTCGGCATCGATAGAACTATCAATAGTCGCAGCGACTTCTTCTGTCGTTGGCCAGATGTCCTTGAGGAAAACTGGTTTTCCGTCGTGATCGTTTCCTAAGGCATCAGTATCAAAGTCAATTGACATCGAACCTGCGATTGCATAGGCAACAACTAGTGGCGGTGAAGCCAAGTAGTTCATCTTGACGTCGGGATTAATGCGACCTTCAAAGTTGCGGTTACCCGATAGCACTGCAGCTGCTGCGATGTTGTGCTCACTAATGGTGTTGCTGATCGCTGGATCCAGTGGTCCCGAATTACCAATGCACGTGGTGCAACCGTATCCAACAAGATTGAATCCGAGTTGATCTAGGTATGAAGTGAGACCTGCTTTGTTGTAGTAGTCCGTGACTACCTGTGATCCTGGAGCCAAGGTTGTCTTAACCCATGGCTTTGTCGTCAGACCTTTTTCGACTGCCTTCTTTGCAAGTAATCCTGCTGCCAACATGACGCTTGGATTAGATGTGTTGGTGCACGAAGTGATTGCAGCAATAACAACAGAGCCATTTTCAACGGGAACATTGTGGCCGTTGACAACAGCTACACCATGGGCTGAAGCGTCGTTCGAATATGTTGGTAAGGCCTGTTCAAATGAAGAGGCGGCATCTTTCAATGCAATTCGGTCTTGTGGACGCTTTGGACCAGCAATTGACGGTGTGATGGTGCCAAGATCAAGTTCAAGATATTCCGAATACGTTGGCTCGTGGTTAGCGTTGTGCCAGAGTCCTTGGCTTTGAGCGTACGCCTTCACAAGAGTGATGTGATCCTCTGTGCGTCCCGTAAGGCGCATGTAGTTTAAGGTTTCGTCATCAATTGGGAAGACTGCGGCAGTTGAGCCGTATTCAGGGCTCATGTTGCCTATCGTTGCGCGATTGGCAAGTGATACCGCGCTAACACCGGCACCATAAAATTCGACGAACTTTCCAACCACACCATGCTTACGGAGCATTTCAGTAATGGTTAGAACAAGATCTGTTGCAGTTGTTCCTGCAGGCATGACGCCATGCAGTTTGAAACCAACTACGCGAGGAATCAACATTGACACTGGCTGTCCAAGCATTGCTGCTTCGGCCTCGATGCCACCTACTCCCCAACCCAGCACGCCAAGGCCGTTAACCATTGTCGTGTGTGAGTCAGTGCCGACGCACGTGTCGGGGTAGGCCTGTCCGTTACGAACCATCACCACGCGAGCTAGAGCCTCGATGTTTACTTGGTGCACAATTCCAGTGCCCGGAGGGACAACTTTGAAATCTTCGAAAGCGGTTTGTCCCCAGCGAAGGAACTGGTACCTTTCACCGTTGCGTTCGTATTCAAGGTCAACATTCTTTTCAGCAGCTAAATTGTTGCCAAAGAAATCGGCGATGACAGAGTGGTCAATGACTAGTTCGGCGGGAGCGAGTGGGTTAATCCGCTGGGGATCGCCACCGAGTTCTGTGAACGCTTCGCGCATCGTTGCAAGATCCACGACACACGGAACGCCAGTGAAATCCTGCATGATCACGCGGGCAGGTGTGAATTGAATTTCTTCAGTCGGTTCAGCGGAAGCATCCCAGTTAGCAAGTGCATCGATTTGTGATGCAGTGACGTTTGCGCCGTCTTCGGTACGCAACAAATTTTCAAGAAGAACTTTGTGTGTATAGGGCAACGACTTGCTTCCAGGCAGCACGTTGAGGTCGAACACCTCAAAAGTTTCGCCACCAACAGTCAATGTTGTTCGGGCGTTAAATGAATTCAAACTGGTCACTGCAAGCTCCTACCAAAAGTATCTTGATATCAAGATACTTTAGCAGATGCCCGCTGAAATAAGGCGATGCACTCAACATGCGACGTCATCGGAAATGCATCGAAGCCTCGCAATTCATGGAGGATCCATCCATGATCTTGCAAGATCGCAGTATCTCTTGCCAATGCACTTGGTTCACATGCCACATAAACAATTGCGCGATCTGCCATCTTTGCAATGGTCGCTATGTTTTGTTGACCGGCTCCCGCACGTGGTGGATCGAGTACGACAACGTCAAACATTTCGGAACTATTAGCCGCCAGCCATTTAGTGACATCTGCTGTAATCAGGTTGAGTTGCGGCAAATCACTGCAGGATCGACGAGCGTCGCGTACGGCATCGATACTGGACTCGACGGCAATTACTTCGCCATCTTCGCCGACATCCGATGCCAAACTGGCTGCGAAGAGTCCCGCCCCAGAATAGAGATCGAGCAGAGTTTCATCAGGCGTTAATGCTGCCATTTCCCGAACAGTATTGACGAACACTGAAGGTGCCAGCGGATGTACCTGCCAAAACGAACCAGCATGAATATGCCACCGTCGATTACCAACAACTTCGTCAACAATTGGCCCATTTCGGGGATCAACGACAACTTGTTTACCTTCGCTCGTGGCGACTGTTGAAATGTCGCCGTCTCCGATACCAAGTGCTGTGCGAGCCAAATCAACACTGCCGCGCGCTGCGATCAAGCAGTCATCAATCTCAACTACAGAATGGGAACGTGCCATTTGAAGGCCAACACCTATGTCGCCGATACGTTGGAATCGATTTCTAGTACGCCAATGAAGTCCAGTCTCGTCACTACTCAGTGGTTCGACAGTGAAGTCATTGATTGCATGACCATTCACAGTTTCAATTTTGGCGAGATGACTCATTTGTTCTCGAACGATCATGCTCTTTAGTTCACGTTGATAGTCCAACTGGACGTGTTGCCAATCACAGCCACCGCAGATCCCCGCGTATTCGCACGCCGTCTGTATCCGCGATTGGTGTGATGCCAGAACTTCGACAGTGTCAGCTCGCAAGAATTTCTTTGTGATATCTGTAATTTCCGCGCGCACTCGCTCACCAGGTAAGGCATGACGCACAAAAACTACTTGACCTTCATGTCGAGCAATGCAGAATCCCCCATTGGCTACCTTTGTCACATCAACTTCAATGACGTCACCAATCTCCACTGTCATGATTCGGTCTCCTGAGGTGCTTGCGCCTTGATAACAAGGAACGTTAGGTAGACACCGAATGCGTACAGTGGTGTACCCAAGATCAACTTTGCGGTAGCGAGCCAAGCGGTATGCGTCGATAAATAAAGCGGCACAGTCACAAGTAGGCGAAGGGCAAAAATAGCAACCCAAATCCATGTGGCTGCAGAATACTTATGTGCATTGAGATGAGCTGAACGCCAATCAGCCTTGGTTCCTTTGAATCTTTCAATCATGTATCCCACTAGCGGCCTCTTGACAAGCAAGCTCACTAAACAAAGGGCAAAATACACAGCATTTTGAATGATCCCCAAGAGGAAAAAATTTTGAGAATGTCCAGTGCGTGAAGCGAGAAACGCAGATAAGCCAACTCCAACGAAACCTGACAATACTTGTTGAAGCGAGCGGCGTTGAATGAGTCGAATGATCGCAAGAACAAGGCCAGCTCCAACCGCCGAAACTACGGCAGGTTTCACTGAATTTCCGGTTGCAACGAATACGACGAGGAATACGGTCGTGGCTAACGAGGTGTCAAGGACCCCCTGCCACCCACCAATTGCTGAACTTATGAGTTTGGTATCAACACTGACTTCATCAATGAAATCGTCATTCTCATTCATCGGCAGAATCAATCGACTCGGGCAAGACTATTGGAAGCGCGTCACCTGGTGCCATCGGTTCATCACCACGGTGAACCACGATGTCAGCGATCAGTTCATCTACTTCTTGATGAGCCAATTCGTCGACTGCACCGGCTCCTGAGACCACGACACGAAGAAACCAACGGTCGCCGTCGATGCCAATGAAACGGACTGGTGTGATGATCACTTCGCCATCGGTCTCGGTCGATGGCATAACCGTTCGAATCTCTGTTCCGAATCGACCTAGTTCAACAGTGGTCTCGATGTCATGTTTTGATAATTCCGCAACTACATCGTCACGCACTTCTGGCCATGTGTCTTCGTATCTCGCGCTTGCGAATGCTTGGACAGAAATGATGCTGTGTGGCAATACGAGTGAAACCGACGCTGGTGTCATCGTTGGCTGTTCAAATTCGACGCGTACTTCCAATTCTGGTGCGCTTGGAATTCTCAGCGAACCGAGATCGAGGCGCGTACCATCATTCGGCGTGGATGTGCTGTCGTAAGGACCGCTTGCCATGTCAGACACCTGTGGAACCGTGGCCGTTCAAGCCGCGATCTGTTTCGTCATGTTGATGTGTTTGCGTGAAAGTAGGCGTTTCACACTGTTGAATTACTAACTGAGCGATTCGCGAGCCTGCTGGTAACTCAACGGTCTCGGAACGATCCAAGTTAATAAGGTTCACGAGAATCTCGCCACGGTAACCCGCATCAATGGTTCCTGGTGCGTTGACAATGCTCAATCCACTCTTTGCAGCAAGTCCAGAACGTGGATGTACGAGTCCGACGTAGCCTGTTGGAAGCGCTATCGAAAGTCCTGTACGCACAAGCATTCGCTCACCTGGTGCTAGCGAGATGTCTTCGATGCTCGTTAAATCCGCACCTGCATCGGTATCGTGTGCAAACGCAGGAAGCTGTGCCAAAGGATGCAGCAGTACAACGTCAATCTGAAAATTGCTCAAGGTGCCACATCCATACTCGCTACATGATCACGCACTTGAGGATCGCGCGCAGCTGCCTCAATGTATTCACTGCGACCGTGAGTTGTGAAGTGTTCGATAGGCACTTGCATAAACAAAGAGCCTCCTACGACAGCGACAGGTCCATCGGGTGCGTTGAGTCGGCCTGTTGCTGTCGCCCACACTTTACGGCCGCGTTGTGCTTGAATTTCAGCGGTAATAAAAACTGTTGAGCCGATTGGTACTGGTAGTCGGTACGACACCTCTAGATGGGCAGTGACCGCAGGAACACGAATAAGTGCGTTTGTTGCACCCAACGCTTCATCCATCGCCAGCCCCAGTAATCCCCCGTGGGCAATTCCCGGCGCACCTTGGTGATCGCCAGTAAGTTCAAAGATTGCACTGACCGCCAGACCCTCAAGGGCGGTGAATGAAATGTGTAGCCCACTGGGATGATCCACGCCGCAACCAAAGCAGTAGCGATAATGGCTAGCGATCGATGCACCTGGTGCAGGGGCCGCAGGGTCGCGTTGCGGTAAGTTCGCATCAGACGGAATTGTCAGCGGATGCGGTTTGCCACTGGTTTCCATAACAACAGATTAGTGAGTGAATTAATGAGCCCGACACAACAGCCCCACTATCGGGAACGTTTGTGGCCAAGCGTTGGTGTGGTTCTGTTTAGCCTCTTGATGATCGACTCAGTTGGAATTGCCTTTGGCTATATGTGGGGTTTTCAACGCGGCGTTCAACTGGCAGTAGGGCTCACGGTTGCGGCTGCAATTGGAACCGTGTTGTATACAGTCGACATCTCGACCGAGGACAGTGGACTAAAAGTTGGGCCAGCTTTGTTGCCATGGGAATTTGTCGGTGACGTCCATTTGCTAGATAAAGCAGCAACGATTCGTGCACGCTCAACAGAAGCGCATCCATCAGCCTATTTCGCTGTGCGTTCGTGGATACCGCAATCCGTCATCATTCAAGTCGATGATGTCAATGACCCGCATCCGTACTGGCACTTATCAACTCGTCAACCGCAGGCTCTCGTAAACGCAATACAATGGCATAAGCATCAAGAGACTAGTTAACGAGGGCGTTATGGCACGGGGTAAAAAATCTCAGCACAACAATCCTTTAACGCCCATCATGATTCTTGGCGCAACATGGGTCGTGACAAAAGCTGCCGAAGCTGTTTATGAAAAGGCAACTGGCAAGCCAGCACCTGCAAAAGGTTCAGAAAAAAATGCGAACCGAAATGTTCTATGGACTCTCGGACTCACTGCTGCTCTGGCGCTCACTGAATTTACAGTGACTCAGATTCTTGAAGACCGAAAAGATTAAGCGCAGTCGTTACAGACTGGTTCGCCCTTTACTTCTTTCGCTAGTTGGCTTCGGTGGTTGACTAGGAAGCATCGCGAACAAGTAAATTCGTCAGCCTTCTTTGGAATGACCATGACTGTGATGGATTCGTCAGACAAATCGGCGCCAGGAAGCTCAAGTGACTCGTTGAGATCCGCTTCGTCCATATCAACGCCGCTGGACGATGCTTTCGACGACTGAGCCTTTAACTCTTCAAGGCTCTCTTCATTGAGTTCCTCGTCAGTCTTGCGTGGTGCGTCGTAATCAGTTGCCATGTTATGTGGTCTCTATTCCTCAAACGTTATGTGTAATTGTTCTAACGATTCGGCAGGCTACTTTATGCCCGCGATGTACGTTACACCGACCCCTAGTCAATTCGGCGCATTAAATGGGGGTAATTCTGGGCGTTGGCCAGATAAGTTGCCTGCGAGTAGGCAATCGTCGTCTGATCTGCCGCACCTTCTTTAATTCGGGCAGGAATTCCTACCGCTAATGCGAATTCAGGTACATGCAATCCCGTTGTACAAACAGCCCCTGCCGCGACTAGTGCATGAGATTCCACCACAACTTCATGCAGAACCAGACTTCCCGAGCCAATTAGAGCGCCATCTTTGACAGTGCATCCTTCAAGGTGGGCGTTATGCCCGATTGTGCAGTCGTTTCCGATGAGAGTTGGCAACTCTGACGTGCAGTGAATTATTGCGCCATCTTGGACAGAAGTTCGGGCGCCAACCACGATTCGATTGGAATCCGCTCGAAGCACGGCTGTTGGCCAAATCGAAGCGAATTCACCTACAGTCACATCCCCGATCAGCACGGCGTCTGGATGAACAAAGGCTTGTGGGTGAATCGTTGGCTGCTTGTCACCTAATGCATAAAGAGGCATAACTTCTCCTAGTCGGTATCAGCGTTGAGGGATTCGAGTTCAGAAACCAGCAGTTGAGCCAGAGTGGGATTTGCAGCAACAAGCATTTCAGAGCCTTCTGTTGCACCCCATAGACCGCTGACAGCTGCGCCAGCCTCGCGAGCGATCACACCGCCACCAGCGTGATCCCAAGGATTTACTCCGCGTTCAAAGTAGGCATCGAGGTTGCCTTCTGCGACCATGCATAAATCAATGGCGCAGCTACCCATTCGGCGAATGTCGCGTAAGCCAGGAAGCAACGCCGATAACACACGACCTTGTGAAGCTCGGCGCACGTCGGAATAGCCGAAACCAGTACCTATGAGTGCTCGGTCAATCGTCGCGCAAGCAGACACTGCTAGTGGTTCGATGTTTCCCTCTGAGATCACAAATGAGCCATGTCCTTTGTGGCCGACCCACGTCTTACCAAGTTGCGGTGCGGCAACTACACCGACAAGTCCGTCGCCAGTCACAGCGTCGATCAAGCCGATAGACACTGCCCAGAAGGGAAGTTTGTAAAGGTAGTTGACAGTTCCGTCCAGCGGGTCAATCACCCACATGCGTCCCGAAGTTGAGGCAACGTCTGTGCCCTCTTCGCCTAGGATTCCGTCGTTCGGTCGTTGCTCGGTGATCTTGTTCACCAGCAATTGCTCCGACAACTTGTCCATGTGAGTAACTACATCTGTCGGTGTGCTTTTGGTGTCGAGTTCGAGCGAGTCCGGCCGATTAGCCAGCAAGTCACCTGCCGCTTGAGCAATCTCAAGGGCGAACGTCACATCGGGATTCATCAACAGACTTGGGTTACTCACCTAACCATTGTGGTGGGTCGAGATACGATTGTTTGGCGACACACGCCCGATATTCCCCGATTTTGTTGGCTTTCAGGACACACTAGAGATGCCGAATGAAAGGAATTGCCGTGTCTGAATTGGTCTACATGGGTCGTAGCGACGACAACTTGAGTTTGATCTTTCTCGATGACGACGGCAACGAATTTAGTGTGACCATTGACGAGCACCTTTTGCGTGACGTTACTGCCCCTTCGCGCTTCACTCAATCAACTCCTGCAGTTAGCGACACGTTATCGCCGCGGGAGATTCAAATGCGGATTCGCCGTGGTGAAACTATTGAAAGTATCGCTGCTGAATCTGGTGAATCTGTTGATCGCATTGAACGTTATGCCGGCCCTGTACTTGCCGAACGTCATCACATGTCGGTGAAGGCTCGTGAAACTTTTGTACGACGTAGCCACGGCGATGTAATTCTGGAAGACATTGCTCATAGCCAGCTCATCCAGCGAGGCATCGACATTCTCAATCTCGAGTGGGATAGCTACCGACGAGACGATGGTCGTTGGAACATTACGGTCACGTGGGCCAGTGGAAGTGGCGCAGGAGTAGCTACCTGGATTTACGATCCAGCTAGCCAGAGCATCCTTGCTGCCGACGATGAAGCACGTTGGTTATTTGATGAGGCTGCCGCAGCGGCTGCCCCCGAGCCTGTTGCAGAAGTTCGTCCTCGTCTAGTTGGATTGCCAGCCGTTGAACCTGAAATTGTGCAAGCCAACAACAATCTCGATGAGTTGGATTCGCCTGCATGGGCAGGCCCTGGACAGCCAACCATGCCAGTTCCCGTGGTGGCACCTTCGGCGAACGAAGAGTCACCTTCTTGGGATGACATCTTGTTTGGCTCCCGACCAAACGACTTCAATTAAACCGCTGTTGACATTTCTAAGGGCTTCATAACGCATGGCTAAGAACGATGCTGCGCAGCGCGTAGTAGACATTGACGTTGCATCAGAGATGCAAGGGTCTTTCCTTGAATATGCCTACTCCGTAATTTATTCGCGTGCCCTTCCTGATGCTCGTGACGGACTCAAGCCCGTACAGCGGCGCATTTTGCACACAATGAGCAACATGGGCCTGCGTAATGACAAGGGCCATGTGAAGTGTGCGCGTGTTGTCGGCGAAGTCATGGGCAAGCTACACCCTCACGGTGACTCTGCAATCTATGACGCACTCGTGCGAATGGCTCAAGACTGGTCTTTACGAATTCCGTTTGTGGATGGACACGGAAACTTCGGTTCAATCGACGAGGGGCCAGCTGCATACCGATACACCGAGGCTCGTTTGGCAGCCGCCGCGGCATTGATGGTCGAGTCGTTAGATGAAGATGTCGTCGATTTCACTCCTAACTACGACGGTCGCGAATTAGAACCGTCAGTCTTACCAGCAGCGATTCCTAATCTGCTCGTCAACGGAGCATCAGGTATTGCCGTAGGTATGGCGACCAACATGGCGCCACACAATTTGCGCGAGGTTACTGCTGCTGCACAGCACTTGCTGTCGCATCCCAAAGCCGATCTTGATGACTTGATGAAATTCGTTCCAGGTCCTGATTTGCCAACTGGCGGAATCGTTGTGGGGCTCGATGGAATTCGCGAAGCTTACGAATCAGGTAAAGGAAGTTTCCGTATTCGTGCGCGTGTTGAAATTGAACAGATCTCTGCTCGTCGACAAGGAATTGTTGTTCGTGAACTTCCCTATCAGGTTGGTACCGAACGAGTCATTGAGCGTATTAAGGACTTAGTAACCAGTAAGAAACTTCAAGGGATTTCCGATGTTACTGATCTGACTGATTACGAATCAGGTTTGCAGCTTGTGATTGAAATCAAGAACGGTTTCAATCCAGCCGCAGTTCTTGAACAGCTCTACAAGATGACACCGCTCGAAGAAGCATTTCACATCAATAACGTGGCTCTTGTTGAAGGTCAACCAGTCACTCTCGGTCTCAAGCCTCTTTTAGAGGTATTCCTGAAACACCGCTTGGACGTTGTACGTCGTCGCTCGCTTTACCGTCGAAACAAGGCAGCTGACCGTCTTCATCTTGTCGATGGTTTACTTGTGGCAATTCTCGACATTGACGAAGTCATTGCTGTCATTCGATCAAGTGAAGATACCGCGCAGGCAAAAGAGCGTTTGATGACAGCGTTCGACCTTTCTGAGATTCAAACTAATTACATCTTGGAAATGCCACTACGACGTTTAACTAAATTCTCGCGAATTGAGTTGGAAAGAGAGCAGAGTGAACTTCAACTTGTCATAGCTGATCTGAACGACATCTTGGATAACGACAAACGACTACGCAAAGTCGTCAGTGATGAACTCACCGAAGCAGCGAAGGTATTCGGTGACGATCGTCGAACCACGTTGGAATCTGATGAAGGCATCGTGTCGGCAGCACTAGCAGTTCCATTGGAAGTAGAAGACGATCCATGTCAGGTTCTGATGTCGGCTACTGGGTTATTGGCGCGGACATCCGGTGCCGTGGCTAGTGAATTTGGCAAGAAGCGAGTTAATCACGACACGATTCGAAGCGTCATCACAACGACAGCCCGTGCTGACATAGGTGTTGTCACCTCTGCTGGTCGAGTGATTCGATTGTCCGTCGTTGGCCTTCCAGCTTTGCCTGAGAATGCCGCCCTAAGCGTTGCAGGCGGTGTCGCACTCAAGGAACTCGTCACGTTAGAGAAGGACGAGCGTCCTCTTGCTCTTATGACGCTCAACGATTCGGAATCGACATTGTTTTTGGCAACCGCTGGTGGCATTGTCAAGCGTGTGGTTCATGATGTACCGACTAGCGCAGGCGACTGGAATGTCATGCGAGTGGATGACGGCGATTGGATTGTCGGTGCGATGCAGGTCGCAGGCGATGATGGTGAAGTCGTTCTCGTCAGTGATGATGCTCAGTTACTGCGCTTTGATTTCAGCGTTCTACGAGCCGCCGGTCGAGCGGCTGGTGGTGTTGCAGGAATGCGCCTATCGGACGAGGCGGTGTTGATCTACGGCACTGTTGTGAAGCCACATGACGAATGTGTCGTTGCTACTGTTGCTGGCGACTACGGAGCTCTCAAGGGCACCGCGGCACACAGCATGAAGATCACACCACTTTCTGAATTTCCTGCGAAGGGCCGTGGTACTGGCGGCGTTCGTTGCCACAAATTCCTTTCGGGCGAAAACACGCTTGTAACGGCAGCGGCTGGAACTGCTCCGGTCCATGCTTGTGGTTCAACTGGAGCGTTTGTCGAAGTTCCCGAAAAATTTGGAAAGCGTGATGGTTCAGGATCGACGCTGAGAAAGCCTGTTGATTCAGTTTGCTGTGCTCCCGACATGCTGCCCTAGGATTCGTGTAAATCTTCGACCAATCACTAGTTAGCGACGCTCTTGGCACGTTACCGTGAGTTATGACCGAATGCGACCTACTAATTATTGGAGCCGGTCCTGCTGGACTTTATGCCAGCTACTACTCAGGCTTTAGAGGATTTCGCACCGTGTTGTTGGACGTGCTCCCAGAACTTGGTGGGCAAATCACAGCCATGTATCCCGAAAAGCAAATCTTTGACATCGCTGGCTTCCCAGCGATAAAAGGACGCGAATTGGTTGATGGCCTTGTTACTCAGATGATGGCGCACTTCCCTACTGTGTTCGCTGGAGAAATGGCTACACAACTGGTGACGTCAATCGACGGACCAGTGGTTGTTACAACTGATACCGGTCGGGTTATTCAAGCGAAGGCTTGTGTGATCACAGGAGGAATTGGGTCCTTCACCCCGCGACCTCTACCGGCGGCAGAAAATTACATTGATAAGGGTTTAGTTTTCTTTGTTCCACGTCTTGAGGCACTTCGTGACCACGATGTCGTGATCGTCGGTGGTGGTGATTCTGCTTTTGACTGGGCGCTGTCGCTTGCATCAATTGCTCGGTCGATAAAAATTGTTCATCGGCGTGACACATTTCGCGCACATGCAACAACGGTCGAGCAAGTTCGAAGTCTCGGAATAGAAATCATCGTTAATGCAGAAGTCACAAACGTCAGTGGCACTGAAACAATTAATGAGATTTCGATAACAACTAAAGATGGTGCTGTTCGTACGTTGCCGTGCCAAACGCTAGTTGCAGCACTCGGTTTCGTTGCTAACATCGGTCCAATTTCTGAATGGGGCATCACTGTCGAGAAGCGACACATCGTGGTTGATTCCGCAATGCGGACCAATCTTCCTAGAGTGTATGCAGCCGGAGACATCACAACTTACGAAGGTAAAGTGCCACTGATCAGTGTTGGTTTTGGCGAAGCGGCTACGGCGGTCAATAACGCAGCACCATTCATTGACCCAACACATGGTACATTCCCTGGCCATTCAAGCGGCGGCTCCGAATAGAAAATACGGCAGAATAGAAGCGTGAGTTACTCAATATTTCCCAAAGACGCGTTCGCTGATGTTTTAGCTAACAACGTGACATTCGCGGCCGAATTTTCAGATGATCATCTCACAGGATTCGCTCGCGAGGGTCTGGCGATTATCACGTGCATGGATTCGCGAATTAGTCCGCTTGCAACAGTCGGAATGGGTCCTGGAGATGTCAAGATTCTGCGCAATGCTGGAGCCCGCGTGACTGATGACGTATTGCGTACTTTAGTTCTTGCAACATTCTTACTTGGAGTGAATCGCGTTCTGGTCATGCCTCATACCGAATGCAAAATGGCCTCAGCCACAGAATCTGAAATTCATGAAGAAATTTTACGTGATCATGGTGTGGATACTCGCTCAGTAGAAATACGTACCGTCAAGAACACGTTGGATGCTTTGGCAACTGACGTAACTCGAATCCGTACGTATCCCCTGTTGGCTCCTGGCGTAACAGTTGGTGGCGCACTTTATGACGTGCACACTGGCAAACTAACACCCATCGACATTTAAGGAATACACATGCCATTTATTCAAATTAGTTTGATCGAGGGTCGCACAGTTGAGGAAAAGGCTGCGCTCATCAAGGAAGTGAGCGAAGCAGCGATGCGTACCGTTGGTGCAACTGCTGATAACACCCGTGTAGTGATTTACGAAGTCACAGCAGACGAATGGGGTGTTGGTGGCAGCACCGTCACCCAGATGCGAGCAGGAAACTAAGCGTCGATTCTCGATCGATCTAATTGGGCTGCGCCTTCAACAATAAATTCTTTACGAGGTGCAACCTCAGAACCCATCAATAAATCGAATACAGCTTCTGCACCAGCAGCGTCACCAAGAGTCACTCGGCGTAATGCTCGCTTATCAACATCCATGGTGGTCTCGCGCAATTGTGAGGCATCCATTTCGCCAAGGCCCTTGTATCGCTGAACCGGTTCTTTCCATCGGCGACCAGCCTTGGTTAAATCTGCAAGGGTTTGTTTCATTTCGGCGTCGCTGTAGGTGTAGATGACTTCCCCAGCCTTCTTACCCGAACCAACAACTTCAATTCGATGTAGCGGTGGCACAGCTGCGTAGACCATGCCATTGGCTAGCAATGGATGTAAGTAGCGATGGAACAACGTCAGCAACAGCGTTCGAATATGGGCACCATCGACATCGGCGTCGGCGAGAATAATGATCTTGCCGTATCGAACTTGTTCTAAATCAAATGTTCGTCCGGATCCGCCACCAATGACTTGAATTATTGATGCACATTCTGAATTCTTGAGCATGTCAGCAAGCGATGCCTTTTGGACATTAAGAATCTTGCCGCGGATAGGAAGTAGTGCTTGGAACTCACTATTGCGTGCGGTCTTTGCTGTACCTAATGCTGAGTCACCTTCGACGATGAACAACTCAGTCTTAGTGACGTCTTCGCTGCGGCAATCTTTGAGCTTGGCTGGTAGAGACGAACTTTCCAACGCGGTTTTTCGGCGTTGAGTATCTCGATGTTGGCGGGCAGCAACACGAGCGCGCGAAGCATTGGCAATCTTTTCAAGCACTGCTCGCGTTGCAGGCTTTGCGCCACGAGGCGGATTTGTGAACCACGATGCCAATTCTTTAGTGACGACCTTGTTGACGATTGCTGTTGCTGCTGGTGTTCCAAGTACTTCCTTGGTCTGTCCTTCGAACTGTGGTTCGGCCACTCGAACAGTGACTACCGCAACCATGCCCTCTTGGACATCTTCCTTTGTTACAGGTTCGTCGCCAGCTTTCAGTAAACGAGCTGCTTTGAGTTGTTCGTTGACAGTTTTCACTAGAGCGCGTTCGAAACCTGAAACGTGAGTTCCACCCTTTGGAGTGGCAATGATGTTCACGAATGACTGAGTTTTTGCGTCGTACCCGTCATTCCACATCAATGAGATGTCAACACCGAGATCACGTTCCACCTCTTGTGGATGCATGTGGCCATTGTCATCAAGAACTGGAACGGTCTCTTTGAAGTGCCCTTGCCCAGTCAGTCGAATCACTGGAGTGATGGACTGTCCTGTTGAAAGAAATTCGCAAAACTCGGAGATTCCGCCAGCATGAAGGAATTCAACCGTTTGATCTGATGGCAAGCGCTCATCGGTAACTGTAATCTTCAAGCCGGGCACTAAAAACGATGTTTGTCGAGCCCGATTGTGAATTTCGGTCCGATCAAATGTAGCGCCCGGAGTGAAAATTTGTTGATCTGCCCAAAAGCGAACGCGAGTACCTGTTGCAGTCTTTTTTGCGGGCTTACCGATCTTTTTAAGCCCGCCTTGCTTTGTGAACGAAGACGTTTCATCTGTGCCTGCGAACGCACCCGGTGTTCCACGTCGAAACGACATCCCGTAAGTATTGCTACCTCGATCGACTTCAACGTCTAAACGTGATGACAAAGCATTGACAACTGAGGCACCAACACCGTGCAATCCACCCGAGGCTGTGTATGAGCCGCCGCCGAACTTTCCACCCGCGTGAAGTTTAGTCATGACTACTTCAACGCCTGTGAGTTTGGTTTTAGGTTCGACGTCAACAGGAATTCCTCGGCCGTTATCGCGCACTGTTGCGCTGGAGTCTGAATGCAACACAACTTGAATGTCGTTACAGTGTCCAGCTAGGGCTTCGTCTACTGAGTTATCTATGATTTCCCAGAGGCAATGCATCAGGCCTCGGGAGTCGGTTGAACCGATGTACATGCCGGGACGTTTACGAACTGCATCGAGTCCCTCGAGTACTGAGAGATCAGAAGCAGAATAGCTATCTGACGATGCAGCTTTTTTAGTTCGAGCCGTGGTCTCAGTGTTTTTCGCAGCCATAACCCCTTAAGAATAGGCAAATTTCAGGGGAAACTGTGGGAGGAGAACCGGTACGCGAGTCGTATGTGCACATGTGAAAAGAAGTACGCCACGAGTGAACTATGGCCTTGTCGGCGTGTTTACGACAGTGTCAACCACGACAATTGAAGAATAGTTCCAATCGATGTGAACTTTGACGATGCGCATAAGGATGGTGTCACATGACCACAACAATCAGCCGTACTCCTTTGACAGTAGCTGACCGCTGTGATCGCTGCGCAGCCCAAGCCTTTGTGCGCGTGTACCTTGACGGTGGAAAGTCGTTGCAGTTCTGTGCACATCATTTCCGCGAAAACGAAGTTCGCCTTCGTGAAGTTGCGATTGATGTTCAAGACGAATCGACAGCTCTGTCTTAACTAATTTTCTTCATGAGTAAGGCCTCATACAAAATTCGTGTGGGGCCTTACTCATGTCTTACTACGGTGTCGTTGGCGCAGAGAATGTGACTTTGCCGTCTGTAACTGGAACAAGTGAGACCCAAGTACGTCCTGTAGGCACGCCTATCGGCTTACCGTCGGCATCCGTTAATGTCACTGGATCTTTCACGCCGGCCTTAGCCCACGTAATCTTCTGACGCTGTCCATTCGTGATCAAGAATCCAGGACCTGTACCAGTCAGTACTGAACGTGGAACGTAGTTGCCAGCAGGATCTTTATAACCAGCATCTATTGTCTTGACGTATAAGATCACCATGTTCGTGAAGCCAAGCTGTTGTCCTTGCGGATTGGTAAATGGTGCTGTGCGTTCGAATCGCATCCACTCACTCTTTGTGGCATCCCATTTCCATACTGGATTTTCAAACTGACTAAAAGCGATGCTGACCTTGCTTGTTGCAATCGGCGTGAGATCAGGATTTGGTGTTGTTGAGGGGCTTGCCGATCCTGATGGAGATGACGATGTGCTTGCGCTTGAAGGAGCTGGCACTCGCACAAAGAAGCCGTCTGAAGGCGAATTGTTCGGTGCAATTGAGGCGATCAAAGCCGCTGGTTTGAGAAATACGTTATGTGGTGCCGGATGAGCCGTGCTTCGGAACATTCCGACGCCACCTTCGGTGACAACGCTGATACTCGAAGGCACATGCTGTTCAACGAAGCGCATAGTCTTTGGTGCACCACCGGAGAAAACGAAAATATCTGCAATCGGCGAAGCAAGTGAAGCATCTACGTGGCGAATACTGCGAACCGGTCCGATGAGTGGTGGAATGTCTGATTGGAATACCGCACCAAAGCGTGTGATGCCACCTTCTACGAGCTCCTCGAACACCATGTCGGCATGGTCAAGACCTGTTTGTGGTCGCACTGTTGGATCGTTTTCGATTTTCACCATCAAGATCGGCTTAGCGCTGTCGCCATCACTTGCGGGTAGGCCTGTGAGAGACCAGGTCGGAGGCACACTTGGTGTCGGGCTCGCAGCTGCAGATCCGTTTTGTGAACTAGCAGAACCGCCACATGCAGTGAGAGCCAGTGTTACGGCAAGACCGACTGCTAATGGTTTGAATTTCACGAAAGACCACCTCGAGGAAGTTGTAACTGTCCCCTTAACTTTGCCTCACTATCGATGTCTGATTTAGATCCGACACGCAAATGAACAACAGTTAAATGGCTAATTAATCGAGGTAATCGCGCAAAACCTGTGAGCGAGACGGGTGACGCAGTTTCGACATTGTCTTGCTTTCGATCTGTCGAATACGCTCGCGGGTCACGCCGTATACCTTGCCAATTTCGTCAAGAGTTTTTGGCTGGCCATCGGTCAGACCAAAGCGCATCTTGACAACACCAGATTCGCGATCGCTGAGGGTATCCAAAACCGAATCCAGCTGTTCTTGAAGCAATGTGAACGAGACCGCGTCCGCCGGCACAATCGCTTCGGAGTCTTCGATGAGATCGCCGAATTCACTATCTCCGTCTTCACCCAGTGGGGTGTGAAGCGAAATTGGTTCGCGACCGTACTTTTGGACCTCAACGACCTTTTCAGGAGTCATGTCGAGTTCGCGCGCCAATTCTTCTGGGGTAGGTTCGCGACCTAGATCCTGAAGCATCTGACGTTGAACACGTGCGAGCTTGTTGATGACTTCGACCATGTGGACCGGAATACGAATCGTACGAGCCTGGTCTGCCATCGCACGCGTGATTGCTTGACGAATCCACCATGTTGCGTACGTCGAGAACTTGTAGCCCTTGGTGTAGTCAAACTTTTCAACGGCGCGGATCAAGCCAAGGTTTCCTTCTTGAATCAAATCCAAGAACAACATTCCGCGCCCCGTATAGCGCTTAGCAAGGGAAACAACGAGACGAAGGTTTGCCTCGAGCAAGTGATTCTTTGCGCGCTGACCATCCTCGGCAATCCACTCGTAGTCGCCTTGTCGACGATCCTTGAATGGTCCACGAGTAGCAAGTAGCTCTTCGGCGAACAAACCGGCCTCGATGCGCTTGGCGAGTTCAACTTCTTCCTCGGCATTAAGCAAAGGGACTTTACCGATCTGCTTGAGATAATCCTTCACTGGATCAGCCGTTGCTCCGGCCGTAATAACTTGTTGTACCGGTTCATCAGTGTCATCGACGTCGGAGATAACTAGTGCATCAGCATCAGCAATCTCTGCTGCAGCAGTTTCAACATCAGACAAATCCTCGGCGATGATAACTTCCGCCTCGGCCTCAACTGCGGCAGCCGCGACGAGATCGACTACATCATCAACAACAATGACGTCATCAATTTCGAGATCTTCATCAAGTTCCAATTCTTCGTCATCACCGATGACTTTGCTTGCCTTGATTGACTTTGCGGTTGACTTTTCAACTGCTGATTTTTTTGACTCTTTCGCAGGGCCTTTATTGGCAGGAGCCTTCGCAACTTTTTTAGCAACAGCCTTTTTAGTCTCAACAGCTGAAGTTGCTTTCTTTGCTGGAGCTTTTGCTGTCACCTTTTTTGCAGGAGCCTTCGCAGGTGTCTTAACGGCAACCTTCTTGGCTGGCGCAGCCTTCTTTGCAGGAGCCTTAACGGCTGCTGCCTTCTTCACAGGCTTAGCAGCAACTTTTTTGGCAGATGCCTTCTTTGCTGGTGCTTTAGCGGTCGACTTCGCTGGTGCCACGTGTGCCTCTTTCATCCTGCGATGCAATAACAAGGGCCCGTGTCAAGAGCAAACCTGACCGGGCTACGCCCCGAAGGACGCACTCTTAGTGTACCTCGTGTTAGCGACACACCCAACCCGAGGGCATCATGACCATGACGTCAGGACACTTCGTGCGCTGTGGACCAACATTGAGCCTTGATCGTGCTGGTGTAGCAGATCGCCGCTGACGTCGAAAGTCCCAATACCTGCAACTGTGTAGGTAGCGGTCCATGTTGTATCCACTGAAATGGCGTAATGCCCCTGTTGGCGATACGTATGGTCAATTTGAGTGCTGGGATAGGGCTTGCCGGGCAGCGAACGCCATTCGCTTTGGCCATCGCCCCATTTCCAATGCCACTTTGCGGTCGCATTGATTCGAATATTTCTTCCCGAAAGAGTGAATGGCGCTGGCGAAAATTGCGTTGGCTGATTGACCCAACAAATCACTGGGATCACCGTAAAGGTGTCTGAATCGGGATTACACGACAATGCCAGATTGGGCACACCTCTGATAACTAGATCGTTAACTCGGCTTTCGGTTTGTCGTCGAGTTGGTGGTGTGCCTGATCCCCAACACACCGATCCCACGACTGCGATGGTTTGCGGAGTTTGGCCAAACCACACACGATAACGAATCTGACCTGACGGACAAGTGACTACAGCGTGAGCACACATGGAACTGCTGTCTGCTGCGCAATAGACCGTGTACTTCCATGTGCACTCCATGCAGGCTGCAACATTCTTTTTCTGCGTTGCTCCACCGGTAAACGAATTTGGCAACAGCAAGCCGCCAGTGCCGATGTATGTATCGTTCTGATCATTGCCGACAACGCTCGTGGAGTGAATGTTTGTCGAAGCTTGGACTGGCGAGATTATGACATTGACCGAGAACAGCGCCAGCACAACGGCCAATAGGGTTCTATGCCGCACCAGCAAGACATTTCTCGGGGCTGACAGCTGCTAATGATTCGGCCCACACGTGAGGTGGTACCCCATGGGTCAGTGCACGATCGAGCAACTGGGCCAGTGAGTATGTGGGGTCACATTCCAACGCTCGTGTGATTGCGACATTTGCCAATACGCCATTTCCATCGAGCCATGCGCAGCCGGCAACGACGGTGGCAAGTGCGGGCACAAATGAATCGTCTACCTTTTGAAGAACTTCACGTAATCGTGATTTCACGAACCATCGCAGTGAAGGGGTGTCATAACTTGCACGCAAGAGTCCATCGCGAATTCGAAAATCGCAAAGCGCTTGGCTAACACGAGCGACGTTGTTCCATTCTGCGAAGTCGTCGTGAATAAGAGCGTTAATCGTCCATGCGAGTTCAGCTGCGCACTCACTTGTTCGTGTCTTACTAAAGGCGATAGCGCGTTCGGTGATGTCGTCATCGTTTAGTGGGCGTGTCTGGAATGTAGAGACAAGCTCTTCTCGAGAATCTAGAGGCGCACTGCCATTAGCGACAAATGCAGTATCAAGTGCTGTGATGTTGCGATCGATTGCGTTTCCCTCCGCAGGGCAACACGAAGCATCTGAGCACAATAGCGATCGCCACGCTGACTCAGTCACTTGGAGAACATCAAGTACTGGGACGGCAAAAGTGCCGTCGAGGGCCTCTTGCCAGTCCGTGGTTTCTGTTGGCTTGTCGCAGTAGTAAACGATGGCCAGATACGGATCGTCACACTCGTTAACCACATTCACTAGTGGACTAACCATGGCTTCACGAACAACGTCCAAGTCTGCGCGAATAGCGCCGACAATTTCAGTGTCGTCAAAGGCAACAAGAACAATGCTGTTTGCGGGATGAAACCCTAATAGATGAGGGATTGCTGCGATAAGTTCGCGCGGCGATGAAATGTGCATAGAAAAAGAATGAGCAAGAAATTTCTTGGCATCAAGAAAGACTGATTCTTTTGGGGATAACTCAAACCTGTCCACAAGTTTTCTCGCTGCAGGTTTACAGTTCGTAAAAAGCGATTTGAGTGCACGAGCCTCATACGGCAAGTGGCGGACATAGGAACACCCAGAGTTCGGGCGGCTTCCCCTCCGACGTCACTCTGGGTGTTAGTGCAAAACTAGAACATATCGACACAAATATCCCTGCAAAACACGCCCTGCGCGTGTCGTCCTAAACCGATACCCCGGTGTGAGGCCACTGTGACAGTTGTGACACAGTTTTCCTATGCAACTTGACCACGTTTCCTACGCAGTCACCTCGGCAGAATTAGCCGACACTGTGCAGCGTCTCGGCGCTGATTTAGGAGCTGCCTTTATTGACGGCGGCAAGCATCCTCGTTTCGGCACACGCAACTTCGTGTTGCCTCTAGCTGGCGGAACTTACATCGAAGTTGTTGCACCACTTGAGCATCCCGCTGCGGAATCCGCACCATTCGGTCAGGCAGTTCGCCAACGTGCAGAAGCTGGCGGCGGCTGGATGGGTTGGGTAGTTCAAGTAAATGATTTGGCACCCGTAGAAGCACGAATTGGTCGTCCTGCAGGCGACGGTCACCGTGTTCGTCCAGATGGCGTCGATGTGAGTTGGAAACAGATCGGGTTGATTGATTTGATGGCCGACCCTTCATTGCCGTACTTCATTAACTGGAACGATCTATCGCTACATCCTTCGGTAGGTGCGACATCGGGAATTCAGGTCAGTGAAATCGCTATTAGTGGCGATCGCGACAAGCTTGTCTCGTGGCTCGGAGTTCAAGGCGAAGAATTGATTGACTCTGTCAACCTCAAGTGGGTTGACGACGAAGACGGCGGACTTACTTCGGTCACGTTCCAGACAAGTAATGGCCCAGTCACCATCGAGTAACTAACGCGATGCGCTAACTACAAATTCAGGCATCACAATTCGAGGTGTTGCACCGACAAAATGTCGGACCGTATCAATGTTCTTCAACATGTGAGGCATTGCCTCGACCACAACTTTTGCATCTGCACTAGCGTCATGTTCACGATCGTTGAGAACACCCAGATGTTCGGCAATAGTCGTCAATTTGTAGTTAGGCAGATCCTTTAACGATTCGCGCGATAACCAATACGTGCATATGGCCGGCATGGTTGGAAACTCGCGACCAATGATATCGACCTCATTGTCGACGAAAGCCATATCAAAAGTGGCGTTATGGGCCACAACAATCGCATTCGACATTATCGATTCGATAGCCGGCCACGCCTGTTCAAAAGTTGGCGCATCGTTCAATAAATCGGGCGTAATCCCGTGGATGAAAACGGCGCCGGTGTCTTGTGAGCCATGATTAATCAAGGTTGAATACGACTCGAGGATCTTGCCATCGCCTCGTGTACGGTGGGCTGCAAACTCGATAACTCGAGCACCTTTGCTTGGTTCAAATCCAGTGGTTTCAACGTCAATAACGACGTAATCGCAGTCCAATTCAAATGGAGCATCAAATGCACCGTAGTGGGCATGATTTCGCACCATTCCAGGTTCTGCGAAAAGTCGACTCTTTGCCATAGCAATGAATCTATCTGGCTTGTCAGACTTTTCGGAATGCTAGCCACATAAGCGTGGATGAGTGGCGGAATCACTCGGCTGACGTAGCCTTAAGGCATGAAGCTTTATGCGCTGGCTAGCGCTTGCACGTCGGTCCTTGTTTTAACTGCGTGTGGATCCGCGCAAGTAGCGTCACAATCCCCTATGGCAAGTTCGAGTGCAACCGCAACACGCGCAGCAAATGTCACAGATGCTGACTCAGCAGTTGATTGCTCTTTGTCGACGACTGTGACCGCACCACATATTGTCTCGCAGTTTGATTTACCGAACTCGAAGCCAACTTTGCGCATTGCAATTATTCAATGCGACGCTGACTCTTCTGAGTTTGTTGAATCATTTGTCGCGGCGACTGACGCATGGGCATCAAATGGATTAGTAGCAGGTCCTGATGTCGCTTTTACAGTCACCGGTGAATGCACGGCTAATGAAACAACAGTTGCATGCCCCGCGTCTATTTGGTCCGAAGACGATTCAACGGTCCCCGGTTCACTCATTATCTCGACTGAAAACAACGATCCGAAATGGGAATTCACACCTAACTAAAAATTAAGGCCGAAAATCTGCGACGATCTTCGCAAGTGCTGGATCAAAGTCGTCAGGATTGCCTTCGCAGTCAATGACAACCACAGTTGCCGGCGACATGACTGACTCGTAACCACAATTGTTCACCAGTTCAGTGACTCCGGGATTGTGCGCGATGACAAGTAGGCATTCAGTTGCGGGTGTCTCGCGAATTATTTGAGTCAACGACGAAACGCTGGCGTTATACGCCTTGTCGGACACCTCGCACGGAACGTCAATACCAAGTAGTTTAAACGTCTCTTGGGTTCGAGCCGATGAACTCACGATCGCTTGCGTTGGCATAAAGTTGCTATCTGTCAGGAACACTCCTGCGGCAGTAGCTTGCTCAATTCCAATGGGCGTTAACGATCGAGAGTGATCTCCCGCATAGCCATGCGGCAAAGCCTGCGCGTGGCGCATGATGATAAGTCGCATCACGAGCCGCTTGTTGGCCAAGCGCCAATGTGTTGGCAGCACACACTTGCGATATCAATTGCACTTTGCAAAGCGCCTTGTTGCTGTTCGCTGGTTAGTGCTTCGAGCTCAGGAAGAGCAACTAAAGCAGCAACGAGACCACCGCATAAAGCATCGCCAGCGCCGGTTGTATCGACTACCGAGATGTCATTTGCAGGGAGTTCAACTCGTAATCGCCCGCGCGAAAGCCAAGAAGCTCCTTCGCTACCATGCTTAATGATCACGTTCGGTAATGTCTGTAGCCAATTGCTAAAGCCGTCCTCGATGAGGGCCTCAATTTCATCATCATTAGCCAAAACAATGTCGGCTTGTTCGAGATAAGTGCGTACCGTAACGGCACCACAGGCTCGAATAGGAGCACTTGATGCCGCATCCACAACAACTCGAGTGTTAGCAGCCTTGGCAATCTCCAGCGCCTGAAGTGCAAGCGATTGAGTTTCGGGTCGTAGGAATGTGTAGGCGCTCATAACGAGATATCGAGCATCTCGGATGGCGTTGGTACGAATGTCGTCAAGAGTCATGTCAAGATTTGCACCGAAATCCGGAAACATTGTGCGCTGGCCTTTGTCGTCAACGATGATCACACACGTACCTGTGCGCTCAGGAGTGCGACTAATGAGTTCAGTTGCAATCGAACCTGTGTGTAGTTGGTCAATTAACCATTGCCCAAGGAAATCGTTTCCAACATCAGCGATCAAGGTAACCTGTGCTTTGCTGTGTGCAGCCCAAGCTGCCATGTTGCAGGGCGATCCACCTACGGCAAGACGATTGATGGCGCTGGTGTCGGAGGCATAGTTGATCTCACCTGAAATCAGGCTGAGAATGTCAACGTTGACATCACCGAGGACAACGATCGAGGACATAATTATGGACGCGCAGCAGCAACGGCAACTTGTGCAGCGAGCCGGGCATTGGCGTTAATCAACGTAACGTTAACTTCAAGTGATGCGTTGTTGGTCTTGGTGTGGAACCAATCGAGTAGGAATGGAGTGACATCCTTACCGCTGATGTTGGCCTTTGTGGCAGCCTCTAAACCAGAGGCTAACGTTGCATCATGAAGTGCTAGATCAAGTTCATCCTCGGCACTAACTGGTTGTGCGAGCACGATTGCGCCTGGAGCCTTAATTGCATCACGTTCTGTCGCGATTGCCGCCGCTTGCTCTACTGTGTCGACACGCCATGTGACGTCATAGCCTGAGTCTGCGCGGTAAAAACCAGGGAATCGATCTGTTCCAAATCCAACAACTGTGATCCCAAGAGTCTCTAACCGTTCGACAGTTGCACCGACGTCCAGAATGGACTTCACGCCAGCACAGACAACTGTGATGGGTGTTCGTGCAAGCGTTACGAGGTCTGCAGACTCGTCCCATGTCTCGCGAGCACCGCGATGGACTCCACCTAGTCCCCCAGTTGCAAAGTATTTAATACCAGCTAAATGTGCGATGTGAGACGTCGCCGACACTGTTGTGGCGCCGTTTGCACGGGAAGCGATGACTGGACCTAGATCGCGTGTTGAGACCTTGACGACGTTGCTCGCAGGATCACCTAGTTGCTCTAGCTGTGAATCATTGAGACCTACGTGAACCTTGCCATCGAGAATTGCGATCGTTGCTGGGACAGCCCCACCTGCACGCACATTGTCTTCGATTTCTTTGGCGACAACCACATTGCGTGGGCTGGGCAATCCGTGGCTAATGATGGTGGATTCAAGAGCCACTACAGCCTTGCCGGATAACAATGCGGCTGAAACGTCTGGATGAATAACAAGATGCGAGGTAGTTGAAGTCACCCTCTCAGCCTAGTTACCTGCACTATGCTGACGTTGGACGACACCGCTCAAAGTCACTGTTTATGAGGAGTTCTTGATGACACAGCAGCTAATTCCAGCACGAGGTTACGCGGCAGCACGCATGAAGAAGGGCCAGACCCTCAAGGTCATTAACACGTACGGTCAGCAAGTCATCGACTTTTGGGCGTTTGCAGATACAGACATGACCGAGTACATGTCGATGCATCACACTCACGCTGCGCTGCTCAAAATCATTCCTGCGGTCGGCGACACACTGGTTACAACCAAGCGCCGTGGCATCATGACAATTCTGGAAGACACAACGCCAGGCATTCACGACACCGTGATGCCATCATGTGACCGATACCGCTACCAGCAGCTTGGTTGCGAGGAATACCACCTGAACTGCAAAGACAATCTTGAAATGGCCTTGGATGACATTGATCTGAAGCGTCCGGTCCACCCAGCTCCGTTTAACCTCTTTATGAACATTCCTGTCAGCGATGTCGACAACAACTCAATTTCGTGGCAGCCATGCCAGGCCAGCGCCGGCGAATACATCCTGATGCGTGCTGAGATTGATTGTGTCGTTGCGTTCTCGTCATGCCCTCAGGACATCGTGCCGATCAATGGACCTAACTGCGAAATCGTTGATACTCACTTCGTTATTTCATAAGGATGATTTAGGCGTATCAATCGTTAATTGCAAGGTCGGCTACGGCGCTGGCGCAAGAGTGTTTAGGCTAATTTCGTTTCCGGAAGAGTCCCCACCTGCTACCGGAATATCGATATTTGCCGTTAACGTCAGTGAAGTCTGCAACAGATTTGAAATCGCCCACGGCGATGAATCATTAATGACTGCGAAACAATCAGAAGGCGCGGAACATGTGAGAAACAGCTGAGCCGAGTAGTTAGTCGATGGAAAACCGCTAAAAGACCAATCTAGTCTGCATCGAAGATTTTCTACTTGAGTAGATCTGTTCACCGCAAAATTATCGCCGCCAAGAACTAGCTTTGTAACCCCATAATTAGAACAACTTGCAGTATCCGTAACATTGATAAACAGTGAACCTGAAATCGTGAACGTCTTGAGTGCACCTTGGGTCACAGTGATTACATCGCCATTGTTGACGTGTTCACACACATACATATTTGTACTATTACTGTCACGTGGACAATTTGTCGCTCCATTTAGAGTCACGATCGACAGATAGTTTGTATCGTTCTGAATTGAAACATCCCAATCAGTACCTGGCAAGGTCAGTGACTTACTGTTGGAGTCCAAATACATACTGTGTTCGCAGCCGCCCATTCCACACGAGGGAATCCCATGTACATTCCAAATGGCTTGCAGTAGCGGACTAGATGGATTTTGGTTAGCTATGTCGACCATGCTTTGCTGAGTATTCACAGTGACATCTGTAGCCGTTGATGGATTGGTAGGTCTAGGCGTATGTGTTGATGCAAAAGCCACAATTGTTACTCGTCGTGCGTTCGCAAACTTTCCGTGTCGCTTTGGTACACCACCCGACCGAACTTTGATTGGTGCGGTGATTCCACTTTTGCGCATGAACCCTCGTACCATTTTGGCTCGGCGCAGCGATAACCCAGTGTTATTAAGATCCGAACCTGAATTTTGGACATATCCAGTCACAACGTAGTAATCCACCGTCGCAGATTTCTTGGCCAGCTTTCGGATAGCGACCCTTGCGGAACTCGACAAAGCGCTTGAATTTGAAGAGAAATGGACTGTGACTACTCTGGATGCACCTTGTGTGGTCGCGTGGCTTGTTTCGACGAGTGAAGTCGTAACGAGTGAAGCCAAAACTAGAGAAACGAGGAACCTAAGGGACCGAGCGCCATATCGTCTATTCACGTTTCAATAGTAGTTGAAAGTTTTCACAACTCTTATCACTTGAATCAACATGTACCAAATGTCCGAATTGGGTACATTCGCAACATCCTTTATGTCGTCGCCTTGACTGAAAGAGAGTTACGGTTAAAACATGACTTAACAGCAACGCTATGACACCGTCGGAACTATCGGTTCCTATGAACTTCGCAGTTACCACCCTTGCGTCGTTGCTGACGTAACCGTCGATGGCCCTTTTGAGAAAGCCGGCAACGCTGGCTTTCGACCACTGATCAACTACATCAGCGGCGCTAATCATTCCTCCGGCAAAGTGGCAATGACTGCTCCTGTGATTCAAGAGGCTTCGCGCAAGATTCGTGTTGATGAACCAGCGCTTGAAACCACGCATGGCAATAGCCATGTGATCAGCTTTGTTATGCCCGCTCAGTACTCTTCAGTGGCTGAATTGCCGGTTCCTAATGATTTGCAAGTTGTCCTTCGAGCGATTCCTGCACAGTTGGTTGCCGTTGATCGATTCTCGGGCCGCTGGTCGGAGTCGATCTATGCAGACCGTCAAACTTCACTTCGCTCACAAGTTGCAATGAACGGCTATGAATCAATTGGTTCAGCACGTTTTGCTCGTTTTGATCCACCATGGACACCGTGGTTCATGCGTCGCAACGAGATTCAGTTACCTGTAGCCGAAAAACCTTAACGACGACGAAATAGTCGCTGCCAAAATGTAGGTTTCGTCAGAGTCACTTCGATACGAGCTGGACGCAATTCGCCAGCCGCAAGTTTCTCGAATTCAGCATCCCAGTCAACGGCACGCGATGAATCGGCCGTCCCCGACTGGTGGGCGTCAATCGTGAACTTTTTGCCACACGCTGCGCAGCGTAACGAGGTTCCATCTAACGTGGCACCGCAGGAACACTTATTCATACGTTGACTCTACTAAAACAGTTGCTTGCCACATTGGGAGCAGAAATTGGCCTTACCAATTGTATACCGGTGGCCACACTTGTCACAGGTAGCAGTCTTATGCGTAGGTGTTTCAGTTGCTTCGGTCGCTTGGTTATCACCGAAGCTCCCACCAGCAGCATGTGATTCAACATAAGAAATGCCCGTGCCGGGAATTGACGTCGTTCGTTGCACTCGCCCATCGGCACGTTTTGTGATTCGAAACCCTTTGACGCCTGCAGACATGCCAATACCTGATTTGCTCATGTTCAACCGAATGCCCGGTGCGATCTTAAAACTCTTGCGAAAACGAAAACCCATGTTTTAATTATGCATCGAACCACGGACAGTCCAAGCAAGACACAAACTATCGGCGCACCATCACGTCAAAAGTCTTTATGATCGACGCAGGTTGCATACGACCGACTTTCTTGGGCTTGATGGTCATCTTTATCGAACATGCACCGATGCTGTTGGCAAGTGTGACGAGAGTAAATACGGATGCAATCGGGATGCGTGATGCCGAGCGATTCATGTGGTGCCTTTGTTGGTGGTTACTCGATCAATTTACATGACTCCAGACTTCAGCTAGCAATACTCACCAGATCTAGTAATTAGTTCTCATTGAGAAAGCTTGCTATTTAAGGAACTGCTTGAGATGTTTGCGCAACTCATCGTCACAAACGTAAATATAGGTGCCCTTGATACCTCGAGTTAGAAGCACTCGATAGATGTTGATAACCCACTGCAAGATGTCATCATCCGAGTACTTGATACCCAGCATGTGATTATTCAAAATTCCCTTTGAATCGAAATAATTCTCTCTCCTAAAGAATAATTTCTTAGCGACGGGATCGAAGCCAATATCTTTTCCGATGATTACGCCCGCATAATTTAAATCGTAACCCTGGATAGTGTGAATACTTCCTACTTCGTATAACGATCCATTCGAATTAACCCAATCCTTATCAGTTCGGTTCCAAAAGAGTTCTAAGCCATCAATATGTATGTCTGCCGCATCTGCATCGTTCTTACTTACCCATTTCCAGGCATAGCCAGCAAGTACACGAGATAGACCAGCTTCCTCATCGCGTTCAATAATCGCTGCTCGCATGTCCTTAAAACTCTCAAAATATCTGAAATCATAATTTTCGAAATTTGGCTGAACTGTGGGCGCGTTGGAGAGTAAGGCTTGAACGAAACCAACGTAATCGTCGCCCGCACTTACACGTAGCTGGGAATTCAACTTGAAGTACAAAGAATTATCTTTGGCTTCCAATACAACGCGGTCGATTAGTTCTCGCGGAAGATCGGCTGGCTTTATTGATTGTGCTGGATCTAGTAGCAATACCTGGCTTTCGCTCTGCGCCTCCATCCAGTCCAGCTGAGTGAACTGCAAATCGTCTTGACCGAACAATGCCTTGTTGATATCAACGTACTGTGTATTTAACGTAGGAAACGCCTGATTTGCCCTCATGCTTAAGCGATGCGCTTCATCGACGATTAGCAAATCCCATTTATCCTTAGAACCACCAACTTGGAATGGCTTGAGAATCATCTTGCGTGTAAGTCCAGGTGTTTTGGAAAAAACTTTTTCAAGTGTGTTTCTCAAAGATTGCTGTGGAATAACTAGACCTACCCTGTATTCAGCGAGCAGGTCCTTATTAGCCTGCGTCATATACTCAGAAAACATTGAATCGTCATCAATTGGTAAATCAACCGAGAGATTTGCGATGTCCTTGAGTAGCTTCATCAGGTAAATGGCAACGATTGTTTTGCCTGTTCCTGGATCGCCGTCAACAACAATCCTTGCCTTCTCGCCGCTCCTTTTAGACTTCAATATCTGATCAATAATCCCAGAAACAGCTACCGCTTGTTCACTCGTAAGTGCTTTAAAAGGCGAATACTTGAAAAGGTTTGAATTAATAAGCTCGGGGACGGAACGTGAAAATGTACCCCGTTCAACAAACTTGTCAAAAAGGACCCTAAAAGATTCTGTGTATCTTTCACGTTGAAAGTAATCCGCGTTGATAATTCCAGCATTCGCGTTCAATACTTTGTATTTCTCGTCCGCTGAAAAATATTGAATCAGCTTAGACTCAAGATCCAAGCAGGCCGATTTATTGAAACTCTCGCTCATGACAACAGTTACGCGAGAAAGTGTTTCCTTACTTGCGCTCGCCAAATGTTGATACATTCTTGATCTCGTGTTAATCGTTTCGCCAACGTAAATCTCTTTGGCATTGCTTAACAAGTAAACGATCGGCCAGTTGTCAGCAAACGACCCATGGGAGTCAGACCAGGCGTCCAACATCTTCTGGTTAAAGGCAAAATCGAACAACTCATAATCGGTCATATTTAGTGCTCTTACCTTTTGATTTTGCCACCGGATATTTGAGTTCTGTTTGCGCTAATTTCGCTCGAACGATTGATGCAATGTCAAGATTGGAAGTGTCGGCAAGCAAAAGGCAATATGTCATCACATCGGCAAGTTCGTCGGCAAGGTCTTCGATTTTCGCATCTCCGGACCATTGGAATAGCTCCAACAGTTCCGCTGACTCTATAGAAATACTTTTAGCAAGATTTTCTGCAGTATGAAATTGATGCCAATCGCGCTCGCTCACGAAGGCCTTTATCTCCGCTGTGAGACTCTCAAATTCCATTTTTTAAGACTACATCCTTCTCGGTTTCTCATACTTGCTGCTGTCGAAAGTTTCCTGAATCACAAAGAGCCCCTCCGAAACGGAAGAGCTCTTTGTGTGTTGCTTATTAACTACTAGCTGCAGCCGCTGGTGCTTCCGCAACCTTCACATACGTAGCAGGAGCCTGCTGGGCGCATCTTGATTCCGCAGGTCATGCAGAGGGGTGCATCCGAGGTCTTGCCGGTGATTGCTTCGAGCAGTTCGGCGCTTGAGTGTGCGCCGCTGGTGTCCGCCTGAACTACTGGCAACTGCACTGGTGCAGCTACTGGAACAGCCGGGGCGACAGCAACTGGTGCTGACTCGATGGCTGGCGCTGCAGGTGCTGCGTCATAGCCAGCCACTGTTGCGGCACGCTCGTCGGCAGTGAAGATCTGCATTGCTTCACGCTGTTCGAATGGCAAGTAATCCAATGCCAGACGACGGAAGATGTAGTCCATCATCGACTGAGCCATTCGGACATCCTTGTCATCCGTCATGCCTGCAGGTTCGAAGCGCATGTTGACGAACTTGGAGACGAATGCCTCTAGTGGTACGCCGTACTGCAATGCGATCGAGATAGCGACTGAGAATGCATCCATCACACCGGCAAGAGTTGAACCCTGCTTGCCGAGCTTGAGGAATACTTCGCCCAACGCGCCATCGTCGTAGGCACCGGCGGTGAGGTAACCCTCTGCGCCAGCAACTGAGAACGATGTGGTGCGGCTGTTGCGTGTCTTTGGCAGACGCTTGCGAACTGGGTGTGACAACGGTGTGGTGTCAGCAGGTGCTTCCTTTGTCTTTGCGTGAGCATCGGACAATGGCTGGCCAACCTTGCAGTTATCGCGGTAGATAGCAAGAGCCTTGATACCCATCTTCCATGCTTCGAAGTAGATCTCTTCAACTTCTTCAACAGTGGCATCTTCTGGCATGTTGACGGTCTTTGAGATCGCACCCGATAGGAACGGCTGGCAAGCAGCCATCATGCGCACGTGACCCATTGGGCTGATAGCGCGCTCGCCCATCGCTGTGTCGAAGATTTCGTAGTGCTCCTGCTTGAGGCCAGGAGCATCTACGACGTGTCCGTTGTTAGCGATGTATTCGATGATTGCTTCGACAGTTTCTTCGGTGTAACCGAGCTTGCGTAGTGCGCGTGGAATGGTCTGGTTCACGATCTGCATTGAACCGCCGCCAACGAGCTTCTTGAACTTCACGAGTGAGAAGTCAGGCTCGATACCGGTGGTGTCACAGTCCATCATGAAGCCGATGGTTCCGGTTGGTGCAAGCACAGAAGCCTGTGCGTTACGCCAGCCGTTCTTTTCGCCTATCTTGTTGCCTTCTTGCCATGCGGCAGTTGCAAGCTTCAAGACGTCGCCATCAAGGCTGGTCACGCTCTTGACTGCTTCTGATGCTGCTTGGTGCTTACGCATGACGCGCTTGTGACCATCGATGTTGCGTGCATAGCCTTCGTATGGGCCAACGACGCCTGCGAGTTCTGCGGAACGCTTGTATGCGGTGCCGGTCATGAGTGACGTGATGGCGCCGGCAAGTGCACGGCCACCTTCGCTGTCGTATGCAAGGCCGGTTGCCATCAACAAGGCGCCGAGGTTGGCGTAGCCAATACCTAACTGGCGGAACTTGCGAGTGGTGTCACCGATTGGCTCGGTTGGGAAATCTGCGAAGCAGATTGAGATGTCCATAGCGGTGATGATGAATTCAACAGCCTTGGCGAACGTGGCTGCATCGAAGGTGTCATCGTCCTTGAGGAACTTCATGAGGTTCAGCGATGCAAGGTTGCATGAGCTGTTGTCGAGTGACATGTATTCAGAACATGGGTTCGATGCGTTGATGCGACCTGTTTCTGGGTTGGTGTGCCAGTCGTTGATGGTGTCGTCGTACTGGATACCAGGATCAGCACATGCCCATGCAGCTTCGGTGACCTTGCGGAACAATTCGCGAGCGTCTACTTCTTCAACGATGCGACCATCGGTGCGTGCACGCAGACCGAACTTGGTGCCTTCTTCGACAGCCTTCATGAATTCGTCCGATACGCGAACTGAGTTGTTAGCGTTCTGGTACTGAACCGAGATGATGTCGCGGCCACCGAGATCCATGTCGAAACCTGCATCGCGAAGCGCACGAATCTTGTCTTCTTCACGAACCTTGGTCTCGATGAATTCTTCGATGTCTGGGTGATCAATGTCGAGCACGACCATCTTTGCAGCGCGACGGGTTGCGCCACCTGACTTGATGGTTCCTGCTGATGCATCAGCGCCACGCATGAAGGAAACAGGACCCGAAGCGGTGCCGCCTGAGTTCTTGAGGATTTCCTTGCTTGAACGAATGCGCGAGAGGTTCAGACCAGCGCCTGAACCACCCTTGAAGATCATGCCTTCTTCGCGGTACCAGTTCAGGATGCTGTCCATGGTGTCGTCAACGCTGAGGATGAAGCAAGCGCTCACCTGTTGTGGTGAAGCTGTTCCGACGTTGAACCACACTGGGCTGTTGAACGAGAACACTTGGTGCAAGAGCATCCATGTGAGTTCGTGCTCAAAGATATCAGCATCTTGTGGTGTTGCGAAGTAACCGTGTTCACGGCCGGCCTTGACGTAAGTCAGGACGACGCGGTCGATTAGTTGGCGCAGCGAGTTTTCGCGGGACTCGGTGCCGACCTGGCCACGGAAGTACTTGGTGGTCACGATTGTTGAAGCGTTGACGCTCCAGAAATCAGGGAATTCGACGCCACGCTGTTCGAAGACTGATTCGCCAGTCTTCCAGTTGGTCTGGACGACGTCGCGTGGTTCCCACGTTACTTCGTCGTATGGGTGCACACCTGGTGTGGTGTACAAACGGGTCACTGTTAGACCCTTACCTAACTTGGTTGCACCCTGTGATGCGTTGACCGTGTCGGTCATGGCGTCCTCCTCATGGACTTGATTTCTTTTTATTTAAATTTTGTGGTCGTGCTGTTTCGTGCGGGAAGGCTTTAGGGGAAGGAAAAGACTGTTAGCTTGGCGCCGTTGCCAAATTTCGAGCGCGCTCGGTTGAGGGCTCTTGGGAAGTGTTGCGGGAAGTGTGTGAGGTCCGGCTAGAACGCAGGTCCTCGATTTCGAGCTCGAAGTCAGCAAGTGATTCGAACGATCTGTACACGCTAGCAAACCGAAGGTAGGCAACTTCATCCAGGTCGCGTAGTGGGCCGAGGATGGCCAGGCCGACTTCGTGGCTAGGCACTTCGGCCTGGCCCGATTGGCGGACGGCTTCCTCGACCTTGGAGGCCAGGATGGCGAGGTCGTCTTCGGTGACCGGGCGGCCTTGGCAGGCTCGGCGGACGCCGTTGATGACCTTGTCGCGGCTGAATGGAACAGCCACGCCATTGCGCTTGATGACGTTCAGGGTGATGGCTTCGACCGTGCTGAAGCGGCTGCCACATGTTGGGCATTCGCGACGGCGGCGGATTGAGTTGCCATCTTCGGATCCGCGGCTGTCGATCACTTTGGAATCGTCGTGGCGGCAGTATGGGCAATGCATGTCTGGCGCCTCCTTTTCCTTCGTGTCCAGATTGTCTAGATCTTGGGGTCTTACTGTGTGTTACTCGTGTTACTGGTTGTGACTCGAGTTATTTCAAGTGGCTGGTGAGGCGACAAACTGGTGAAAAATGGCCCAATTTCGCGTTTCCCGAGGGATTTTGCGTGGTTTAGGACCACAATTTGTAGGGGTTCGTCGCTTAACTAACCACTAGATGTAGGACTCTACGGCTTAGGTGCCCCCTACGCAAGCACATTGCCAAAACACCGCGTGTCCCCGCGTGTCGCGCCTTGTTGCCAAACCTAGTTCACGGCTCGGACAATCTGGATTGCAACGGGCATAGCCTGAATGAATGAGCATTAAGAGCACCGCGATCTGGGAAGA
>CAITJH010000040.1 GCA_903892635.1 uncultured Actinomycetes bacterium
CATGTGGGAACCTGAGCTCTTCACATCACGACTAGAAAAGACAATGGCTGACGCTTTCGCATACGTGTGGAAACGTCACATAGAGCTTGATGTATCGCTTCGTGATGGCGCTATTGCTGTTGGTGTAGAACGTATTGCTGAAGCGACCCAACTGCGAGGACTTTTTCCATAAGGTCTTTTATTGCAAGGATTGGATTAGACGCTCACGTAATGCGTTTTTGTCAACTTTTCCAATTGGCAAGAAAGGCAGATCTTTTTCTATTCGAAGGATCTTTGGAATCTTGTAACCAGCGAGATTCGATCGGCACCACTTAAGTAATTCATCCTCGGTTGCAGCCGCATTCTCATGAAGAACCACGTACGCAGCGCCAATTTCGCCCCATTGCTCGTTCGTCAGTCCAAATACTGCAGCAAGTGCAACATTATTATGCGCTTCAAGTACCAATTCGATCTCACGTGGATACACGTTGAGTCCACCGGACTTAAACATCTCCGAGCGTCGGCCCACAAGTCGAAGAGTGCCATCAGGATTTTGCACAGCAACATCACCCATCTTTAGAAAACCATCTTCAGTAATAGTTTTCTTCGTGGCTTCAGGATTGTTCCAGTAGCGAAGGAAGATGGCCGGGTGTCGGTACCAGACTTCACCTTCAGCCCCCTGTTCCACTTCATTTCCATCTTCGTCAACCAACAACACTTCTGCATCAGGATTTGGATGGCCAACAGAATTAGCCAGCTGCTCCGCTGTGTCAGTTAACTGAGACCATGCAGCATTGCCAACGGTCTCGGTTTGACCAAACGTGGTTAGTAGCTTCACGCCTAGTGCTTTATAAATATTCACAAATTCAATTGGTAGTGCAGCACCGCCCCACGCCACAATCTGAAGACTTGATAGATCAGTTTTTGAAAAGTCTGGGTGGAGGGCAATCAATTGCAGAACTGTTGGAACATGCTGAAGATTAGTGAGTTTGAGATCTTCTATGAGGCGAAGAATGTCTCCCGCGTCAAATTTCTCAATAAATGCGAGCATGCCACCTTCGACCAAGGTTGCACCACAGACGTCAACAATGCATCCAGTGTGGTTCGTCGGAAGGTTGCACGGTACACGAGGTTGAGAAACGAGCATCGCATCTGCGTCACAGTACGCACCATACGTGAGTGCAAAGTGAGGGATCAAGGCTCCCTTGGGCGCGCCGGTTGATCCAGAGGTGTAGACGATTGCACCTGGATCATGAGATGAAACTTCAGGAAGAATTTGATCAGTTGCTCTAGACAAGAAATCTGACATGCTGGCGAGAACTCCTTGTCCATCACCAAGGTCGAGACGAATTGCTTCACGCAACGTTGAATTATTTAGAAGTACTTCAACTTCATCAACATATGAGCGACCGGCATTACTAGCTAGAGAAAAAATCAAAACTGGTTCGCAGTTTGTAACTACGTGAGCTTGCTCACGTGGAGTGTACGAAGGATTGATGCCTGTATAAATTGCTCCAGCTCTCATTACTCCTAAGGCTGCGACCCAAAACTCAGGACGTGGAGTCGAGAGAACTACAACGCGGTCCCCTTTGTTTACGCCACTGGCCACTAGTGCTCGAGCGAATTCTGTAACACGCTGGTTGAGTTCTTTATAGGTAATTTCAGAACCTTGGAACCAGGCTGCCGGAGCCTCTGGCGTAGTTGAAGCAAAGTATTCAACCGCTTCAGAAAACTGCTCAAATTTTTGCTGGACCATTAATTCCTCAACTTATAATCTTTGAAAGTAACTATATACTTAGTTTGTAAGGAGGCCTCATGTCATCTATCGCATTCGGTATGCGTGGAAAAATGCAGCCCACAATTCCTGTGGAAGAAGCGCACCTGCACATTGGAAAAGAACTATTCAGCACTGACTGGCTAACCATAAGTGAAGACCGAGTCAAGCAGTTTCGATGGTCCACATTTGCAAACGGTGACGATGCTGACATGGAAATGTGCCTCACGAACCCTGTTGGCTACGAAAATGTTGATGGTTTCATGTTGGTCTCGCTCTTGATCACCGCTCACTTCAACAACAACCCAATTAACTCTCCTGGCGCATTTGGGCTCAACTATGCCCTCGAAAATTTCAGATTTCCTGCACCAGTTTTTCTAGAACAACGCGTGAAGGTCACCGTAACTCTCACCGATGTTCGCACACACGCAAAAGGCACTCTCATCACAACGCACAATGTGATGGATCTTGAAGGATCGGAGCGTCCTGTGCTCGTTGGTGATTGGACAAATTTAATAGTTACTGACAGTCAATGAGCGAACTGTTGCTGAACTGGAAGCCTGAATCAAGCATTCAGCGCCGACCACTAAGTGAACTACATAGTTCGCTAGGTAGCGAAGTCTTCTTAACTGAGTGGCGAAGTGTTGACAGAGAACATCTCGATCGGTTTCACTGGTCAGTCGATTCCGTTCCAGAGTTGTCTGACACATGGGTTAATTCTGACTTTCCAAGAGCTAGCGAAAACATAGACGGCTTCATGCTTCTTTCTTTGCTGCAGTCTGCATTTTTCGACAACTTTCCTTTTTATGAAGAAGGTGTCGTTACATACAACTACGGCGTTGATTCACTTCGATTCCCGGCAACTGCATATCTTGAGCACCAAATGAGAGTGCGCGCAGTACTGCTCTCAGTGACAGACAAGCCGAGTGGGTTTCTTTGTCGTGTCAAAACAACTATGGAACTGCGCGGTGAGGAAAAGCCCGCACTTTCTTTAGAATTTCTTATACTCTTAACTCAAACGAAAGTTGACAGATGACCGAGCTCTGGCAAAAAAGTGCTGTAGAAATATCAAAAATGGTGAGTACGAAAGAAGTATCTGCGGAAGAAGTAGCGAAGTCTCATTTAGTTCGAATCGCTGAAGTAAATCCTCGACTCAACGCACTCACGCTTGTTGATACTGAATCAGTAGAGCGAGCTAAAAAATTCGACCAAGTAAAGCGTCAGGGCAAGCTTGCTGGCGTTATTTTTGCTTCAAAAATCAATGTTGACCATAAGGGCTATCCAACAGATGACGGACTCACTTTTCTTGCCGATGCTCTTGCAACGGCTACTACCCCAGTAATTCGGGGTCTTGAAGAAGCGGGTGGAACCATGATTGGTAGGTCAAACTCACCCGCAATGGCCCTACGAATTCATACAGATAACGCACTTCACGGGGCGACCCTTAATCCATTTGACAAAGAAATAACTCCGGGAGGATCGAGCGGTGGCGCTGGCGTCGCTGTTGCAACCGGAATGTGCGCCGTTGCACAAGGTAACGACATTGGTGGTTCTGTGCGATGGCCTGCGTTCAACTCAGGCATTACAGCACTTCGCCCTACCGTAGGTCGAATGCCCACCATGAAAGCAAATACAACATCACCAAGATTCACATTTAGCTTGTTGATGTCAACAAATGGACCCATGGCTCGAAACATGGACGATCTATGGGCGACGTTTGATGCCATGTCCACCTATAACACCGACGACCCAAGGTCGATCTCTTTCCCGATTGCGAACTATGGACCAGAAGTCTCAAAGAAAGTAGCTCTTGTTAGCGATGACGGGCACCACATGAGCTCTGAAACAAAGCAAGCGCTCGCGACTGCAGCGAAGCACTTATCCGATGCAGGTTACGAAGTAGAACAAGTGAACCCTCCAATGCTCGAAGCGACATTCAGTATGTGGGAGCGCATTGCAGCACCAGAACTACTTCTAAACGCTGCACTCGTGGAACAGATTCCAGATCCAGGCTTTGTAGCTTGGGGTCGCGAACTAATGAGGAAGATGCCAGAGACAAACTTTGAGTTGTATTTCAAGGCAATGGCTGAGCGTGACTTAATTTGTCGAGCATGGACAGCGTTCATGCAGGAGTACCCGCTCATGTTGATGATTACAAATGGAAATCACACAATGCCAGCGGCATACGATACGCAAGGTCCAGCCGCTGTTGATGACATTTTTGAACAAATGCGATATCAGTTTTCACTACCAACAACTGGTTTCCCTGTGCTTCAAGTACCAATCGATGTTGGCACGGCTAAACCAAATGGCGTTCAACTTGTGGCATCAATATTCCGAGAAGACCTGCTCATTAAAGCTGGAAAAGCAATTGAAGATCGAGAAGGCGTTCGACCTGTTATCGACATTGCTTGGTAACTAATCAGAAGTTGGCTTACCGCCAACAACTGTTCCAATTACTTTTATGTCCTTAATAGTCATTGGGTCAACGCTGAGTGGGTTCTCTGCAAGGACTGTGAAGTCTGCAAACTTTCCAACCTCAATTGAACCGAGCACATCATCGCGGTTCATCAGATAGGCAGAACCAAGAGTCATGGCGGTCAGGGCTTGCAATGGTGTGATCTTCTCAGCTGAGCCGAGTTCGAAATTGCTTCTGGTGCGTCGATTGACTGCACACCACATTGTGAATAGTGGATTAACTGGAGTTACTGGATGATCAGAGTGAAGTGAAATCACAACACCAGCACGAATCGCAGATGCAGCTGCATCCATTCGGCGCGCCTTGTCTGGTCCCATAGTTTTCCTGCGGTGCGTATCACCCCAATAGTAAATGTGATTAGAAAAGATGTTGGCGCAGAGCCCCAGAGTTGCCATCTTCGTCATCACCGCTGGAGAAGCCATTTGAAAATGCTCTAAGCGATGGCGATGGTTGATTCGTGGCGAAGCATTAAATATCTTCTCAAAGGCATTCACAACGGTGTCGATAGCTTCATCGCCATTGGCGTGAACTTCTAATTGAAATCCAGCGTCATGGTAGGGAGTCAGGTTTTCAACCAATGTTGCTTCGTCAAGCAGAAGCTGACCGTGATCTTCGCCGCCGCAGTAGCCGGGCCATTTCAATTTCCCCGTGAAGCCCTGAATTGAGCCATCAGAGACCCACTTAATTGGCCCAAATGTAAATCGGTCATTGCTCTCATCTCGTAATTTGAGCATTAGGGGGAAAATAGTTTTCTCGTCAAGGAGCCGAGACATCTCCTCAACATTTGGCGAATAGGTAATACGAACCGGGAAGCTTTCCTCGCGTACAACTTTTGCGTACGTTTCAAAAGCTCGGCCAGCCGCGAAAAGCGACATGTCGCTTCCAGTTGTTACACCAACTTGACGCAGCAACTCTCCACCATTACGCACAGACTTCTCAGGATCACTAGAGAGAACCTTAACTTGATCAAAAATCAAGTCCATTGCATTTTCATGAAATTCACCTGTCGGATTTCCGTCTTGATCCTTCATGACGCCAATATCAGTAGTAGATGAAGTAACACCACTCAGTTCCATTTGTCTTGAGTTTGCGTAGGCTAGATGTCCACTCGCGTTCATCACTGCTACGCCTTGGGAGGTGCTTACACGGTCTAAGTCCTCACGACGAAGAGCTCGACCATCGTGGAACGATGGGTCAAATCCGTATCCAGAAATAGTTCCTTCAGGGAATTCACCTGATCGTTCTACCAACCGATCAATTACATCCTGAATAGATTTACAGCCTTTAGAAATAGACCCGTCAGGGCTTGGCCGATCATCAATTCCGGTCCAAACGAGTCTGCCAAGTGCTCCATCACCAAACGTGTGTCCATGCGCCTCAATGAAGCCGGGAACAATCACTACATCTTTGAAGCGTTCTTCAACTTCAAAGTTGACGTCAGAAAGGTATTCACAAATTTCATTGAATTCTCCTACATGCAGGATTCTTCCATCCCTTACCGCAACTGCATTTGCAGTAGGGCAATTGAGGTCAAGTGTCAAAATTTCACGAGCACGATAAATGACTATTGACACTAAATCTCCTTAGAACACTATTTAATGTAGTCGTTACTTGAGAAGTCATTTAAACTGTATACAAATGAAAGAACTTGCTAATGCCAACATCTGAGGTTTCAGACCGTATAACTCGCCCATCACAGGCAAGGTCGCGCATCACGTTCGACCGAATTCTTAGCGTTGCGAAAGAAATCATTGTTGAACAAGGCATCGCCGCTCTCAATACAAATCTTGTCGCCGAACGCGCGGGAATCAACATTGGAACTGTGTACCACTACTTTCCAGACAAAATTGCAATTCTCTTAGAGCTTTCAAAAGCTGACCGCGATCTTCGCTCAAGTTACATTATTGACAAAGTCTCAGAACTGCCTTCTGCGCCTGACCTCGAGAACTGGGTTCATGAAGTAGTTGAACTTACCTACAAACTTCGAACCGACCACCCTGCAACAATTGAACTTCGTAG
>CAITJH010000041.1 GCA_903892635.1 uncultured Actinomycetes bacterium
AGGAACGACAGCAACAGTACCCAACCACCAATGGCTGAATACAAAATTGACTGCCAAATACCGCGAGCGGTCGACATCTCAGCATTGTGAGTTTCTTCAGCCAAGTGAGCCGAAGCATCGAAACCGGTAATCGTGTACTGCGTCAACAAGAAGCCAAGCGGCAATACATAGAACCAGAACGAATTGTCGCTGAAGCCTGAGTTATTAATGCGCTCTGTGAAGATCCACTTCAACGACTGATGCTGATCTGGAACCACAAACATGATGACGATGACGATTGCCGCACCAAAAACGTGCCACCACACCGAAATGTTGTTGATAAGTGCAAGCAAACTTGCTGAATAAAGGTTTGCAATTGTGACAACGATCATCAGAATGATGAACAAAGCAAATTGCTGGTGAATGTAGTCGCCACCCATGAAACCAGTTGCATACGAATCGGACAGAGTTCCCAACAGGACATTTAGGAATGTTGCAGCGCCGTACCCGACGGATGCAATAACTGCGAGCAAACCAATCAGGTTAAGCCAACCGGTGTAGAAACCAGCTTTTGCTCCACCAAGCTTGGATGCCCACCAGTAGATACCACCTGATGTTGGATACGCAGATGCAAGTTCTGACATGCAGAACCCGATGACCAGAATAAACGCAGAGATCAATGGCCAGCCGAGTGATATTGCAACTGGTCCACCGTTATTCCACGCCTGACCGAATGTTGTGAAACATCCTGCGAGGATCGAAATGATGGAGAAACTAATGGCGAAGTTCGAGAACGCAGACCACGAACGATCTAGTTCTTGCTTATAGCCAAGTTCCGCAAGACGACGTTCGTCTGCATCTTGAATGCCATTGGAAGACATGCATGTCACCTTTCTTGGTGGCGGTGCCACCTTTTCAGTTAGTCCCTGTCTAGCGGAGTGAGGCGGTCATATGTGTGGATTTGTCAGGTAAATTCCGTATAACAAAATGGTTACCCCTAAAAACAAAGCATTTTCACTTGAGAATTTGTTTTCCTGTTGAGCGATTGCACGCCTTCAAGGGATTTTCACCCCTGCCCATCTATAAGGACAAAATAAGGCTGTTTCGTCTGTGATCAGCATTCAACAACTAACCTAAAACTGATCACGAACCAAAAGGATGACCAATGTCTGAACTCACGGTGTGGCACAACGGCAACGTGTGGATTAATAAAGACGAACGAAGTGATGCACTTGCAGCTCGCGACGGGCACATTGTTGCTCATGGCTCTCAAGCAGTGACGTTAATTGCTGAAGCCACACATGTGATTGACCTCAATGGCCGCACTCTTGCTCCAGGGTTTGGCGATGGCCATTCGCATCCAGTATTTGGTGGCATCGAAACTTTGTTTGCGAATGTTCGCGGACACAACACACTCGACGAACTTCTTGGCTGTTGCTGGCGGGAAATTGTGAATGACGATGTCGGCGCGAGCCGCGAGAGCATGTGCCTGAGCTAAGCCCTCGTCATTCGTCATGTCGATGGCTACCGAAGATTTGTTGCGGTTGATGGCTTCGAAGTAAGTCGCACGACCTGCTGGATCGAACGGCGGTCCCCAATGGCGAGTGTCGTCGCCGGCACCTGGGCGTTCGACTTTGATGACTTCGGCGCCCATGTCACCGAGCAACATTGTGGAATATGGGCCAGCCAGAACGCGGGTAAAGTCCGCGGCAACAATGCCTTCTAATGCGCCAGCCATTCCCCGATTGTATCCAATTTGGGTTCTGGGATTCCGAAACGGTTGATCAAATCCGACTAATAGATAGTGCTGGAATTGCCGAAGATCTAGATTTCGCGGACTTCAACAGTGCGACCGCGCGAACCGACACTTTCGGCCGACGGCAATTCACCCTTGGTGCGGACCGTGATTCGCGTACGGTCGCCACGGAACAAGTCATGCGAATACTCAATGCGACGACCATTGAGGTCCATCGTGGTTCGCGTTACCGAAAGCAACGGCGAACCAGCTTCAACACTCAAGATGCGAGCTTCATCCGCAGTTGCCGCAACGATTTCGATTTGTTCGAGTGCCTCGTCTGGGAATGTGTCGTAATGCTTGCTGAGCAATTCATAAAGCGAACTTCCCAATGGACGCTCGAGCAATCCGGGAAACATTTCGGCTGGGAAACGTGCATGCTCAAGAGAAATCGGCTGACCATCGGCCAAGCGAATACGCACAACGTCAAAGATGTGATCCTCTTCGCCAAGTCCCAGCGCAACGCGGGTTGCGGGATCTGCCAACAACACTGCGGCGCTGACAAGTCGGGTACCTGCAGTAAAACCTTGACCGCGCAACAAAGATGGAACGCCAACGATTCGTGACAAATCACGATCGATCTTCTCCGGCGAAATGAATGTGCCGCCGCCACGACCAGGCAGTCGTCGCACTGCCCCACTTTCTTCAAGTGAAGTCAGCGCTTGACGCAGAGTCGAGCGACTTACCTGGAATTCCTCAGCAAGCTCGCGTTCAGCTGCAAGCTTTTGGCCAGCACGAAGCTCGCCTGTTGCAATCATTTCGAGAATGCGTCGACGTACCTCAACGGCCGCGGGACCAAGAGCGTCTGGGGAATGAACGATCGAATCTGGCACGCGTTACATAGCCTCGAGTGCAGATAGTGACTCCGGCAAGATCTGTCCGCCATCGATGATCAACGCTTGACCAGTGACGTACGCGGCTTCCTTGGTCGCAAAGAACAATGCAGCATTACCGATGTCTTCAACTTCGCCGAGACGATGCAGTGGCACGGTTGCTTCCATAGCTGCACGATACTCAGGTCCCATTTCAGCTAAACCTTCGGTAGCAATGTTGCCCGGAAGAACAGCGTTCACTGTGATGCCCTTTGGAGCCAATTCCATTGCAGCAGTGCGCATGAAGCCCAGCTGTGCTGCCTTGCTTGCGCCGTAATGTGACCAGCCAGGGAAACCTGTCACTGGACCTGTGATGGACGACGTCAAGATCACGCGACCGCGACCGGACTTCTCAAGTGCTGGCATACATGCCTGAACGGAAAACATTGTGCCCTTGACGTTTGTGCCGAAAACTTTGTCCATGTCGGCTTCGGTCATCACAGCAAGCTTCGAATCCGGGAAGATGCCCGCGTTGGCACACAACACGTCGATGCCACCGTTGCGCTCAATTGCCACGGCAGCCATGCGATCGCAATCAGCCTTCGATGCAACATCGCCCAATACATATGTGACAGTGCCGCCGCCAAGTGCAGTGATTTCATCAGCAGCCGCCTTGGCACTTGCTTCATCGCGACCGGTGATCACAACATTGGCGCCAGCCAATGCGAAGACTCGCGCGATACCTTTACCAATGCCCTTTGAGCCACCAGTAACAAGAACGGAATAACCAGCGATTGAGGTGAACATGTTGCTCCTTTGTCGTTATGAGTAAGTATGGCTTTTAGGCGAATTCGGATAGGTACTTTTCGGCAAGTTCGCAGGAAACTTTAGTGAAGTTATCGCCCATTTCTTGGCCGGTTTCGGTGTCTTGATGGCTTCCGACCCAGGCAACGAGCAACAGGCGTCGGAACATGATGAAAGTCGAAAGCTCGTTTTCTTCTTCTGTGCTCAGATCGGCAACCGTGCGGTAACCAGTCACCCACGAATCAACCATTGCTGGAATCAGTGGGTGATCTTCGATAAATGACACCGATGAGCCAAGGTCATACATGAACCAACCGAGACCGCAGTCATCAAAATCAATCACAGTGACGTCCGAGCCATCCACCAGGAGATTCGCCAGGCGCATGTCCGCATGGACGAGGCCGAAGCGATCCGGACCTGAACCAAAAGCAGCCAGTCGTTTGCCGAGTGTGTCTGACAAGCGACCCAAGATTTCGAGCTCACTTGGACCCATCGCTAATCCATCACGCCATGAACCCCAATGGCCATTGGGGCCAAGCGCTGTTTCGTAATTCCACGTCATTCGTGAAAATCCCGCAGGTCGTTGCCATTGCCGGGCGTGCTGGTGCAAGCTAGCAGTCATTGCGCCAAGAGTCTTGAAATCATCGACCAATCGATCTTCGGTTGGTTCAACGCCCTTCATGAACTCGAACATCACTGCATTGCGCGCTTCGCCAGATTCATCGACAGCCGTAACAACACGTCGGCCATCAGCGGCCGGAAGGATTGCAGGTGTTAAAACAAGTTTGTCTTCACGCAACGAAGTCACCCAATCGAGTTCACTCTCGATGGCTTGCGGCGTGTGGTAATTCGGACGGTGGATGCGCATGATCGAGCGCTCACCACTGCCGTTCGTGACTTGAAATGTTGCATTTTCGGACACGTTGAGGAGCTTGAGGGCAACTTCGCTACCCAAGCCGAACTCGTGCGCTGCACTGCGCGCAAACTGTTCCAGCTTGGCAGGAACATTCGAATAGTCGCCCATGACTCTCCTTTACAGTCCGACGTTGAATCAATTGCTGACACAACGTTCGTTCTACTGTGCTACGCAAAGCGCAACACGGGGAAGAAAATGTCGAAACTATGAGTTTTCGCGACCAACGACGGCTTCGAGTGCTCGGTCAATTGCAAGACGAGCCTTCGTCACACTCTCCGTTGTTCCCGACATGTAAACACGACCAGCAGCTCCGATCATTTGAACATCAACCAATGTGACATCTGGCGCAACCTTCTCAGCTTCATTCGCAGCCACTGTGGCGAACAATGCAGGTGTCATTTCATACACCAGCAGTGATTCACCAGGCATGACCATGGACGCCTGACGGTTACGGTTCAAGATGATCGCATGTTGATCCGTGATGTTTTCGATGATGTCGCTGTACAGCGTGCGCGGACGCAGCTGATCAGTCGCCTGTGCGTTAATGCCATCGAGAATGGCTTGGCCAGCACGCTTCACCAACTCGATATCTGATGCATGTAGTTCAAGCACACCGAACTGACGTTCAACGAACAAAATGCCCGGTTCAACTTCAGGAACTGACTTAAGAGCCAAGTCAATTACGCGTTCGATCGCGAGACCCGGAGCTACTTCGATGATCAGCGAGTGCTGACCTTCGTACGGTACGTAACCCCGGGCTCGCGTCGGTGTGCCCATGTACGCGGCAAACTGCCGCTGCAGTTCTTCAACGAGCAGGTAGACGCGTAACTCGGGCCCAGCAATATGTGAGCCCATGAATTACTCGCCCGAAACCTTGAAGAACTTGTTCAGTTCTGCGTGTGGACGCGGAATGACGTGCTGTGAAACTAGTTCGCCAACCTGGTTGACGGCTTCAGCAGCAGCATCGGTTGCAGCCTTAACAGCGCCGACATCACCAACGATGACAACAGACACAAGGCCGTCGCCAACTTCTTCGCGGGCAACGATGGTCACGTTAGCTGCCTTAACCATGGCGTCGGCTGCAGCAACAGCGGCAACGTAACCCTTGGTTTCGATCAAGCCGAGTGCATTGCTTGACATGTGTTTCTCCTTCGTATGAAAGCGAACGGGTGTTCGCATTCGGTTGTTGTGCCTTTCAGCACTTCCCTGTCGACGCGTGGCGCCGGCAGAAACTTGTTAGCTCTTTTGCTGATCAATTGATCCGATGATGAGCGCATCGATTGGAGGTGTGGTGCCTGGGAACCAGGACGCAGCAACAGAACCTGTTGCAACGAGAACCTGCTCGCCGAGTCCACTACCCAAGACGTCGAATGCGATGAGGCGTGAGCCACCATCTACTTCAACCTCGAGGAAAGCACCATTCGGAATCTCTTCGAGACGACGAGTGGCCCATACATTTCCGATGACCGTTGCCTTTAGCATTAGCGATTCACCGTGCCCTTCTGATTTTCTTGAGTATCACGAATAATTTCTACGCCCATTGCACGTGCTTTGTCTCGTGCTAGTGCAGTAATCACGACTTTGCGACCAACGTGGATTGCATTTCCGGACTCAGCAGCCTTACGAACCATGGATTCGGTCAGTGCACCCTTATCAATGCGCATGCCGCTGGTAGCGGAGACCGAAGCGGACGTTCCGCTCGATGCAGGCTTTCCTGCGAGTTGGAATGCTACGCGTCCGGCACGCAATTGCGCACGGGTTCCTGCGTCTTCGGACATGTCGAGAATGCGGTGCACGAATGCAGCCAAGTCAGCATCACTGTTGAGCGACACCATCTCGGTAACCGCAGGTTGCGCGGCAGGTGCAACCGGGAGCTTGAGTGCTCCGGGGGTGCTACCCAGTGCATCGCGTAGTGCTTCACGCACTAGCGAACGCAACATCTCGCTATCGACAGTGGACACTAGCGACCACCCAGAACCTGTTCAGCAACTTCTGCTGCTGCTCGAACATCGGCTTCCTTGCCTGACAAGTAGACGCGGCCGGTTGCACCGATCATGCGGTAGTCAACGACCTTGATGTTTGTGGCCTTTTCGGCTTCGTTCGTCGCCAGGATTGCGTAAGACGCAGGCTGGACCTCGAGCACGAACAATGATTCGCCTGGCAACACCATCGAACCGATCTTGTTGCGGTTGATCAGGAATGCGTGCTGGTGATCGATTGAGGCGATGACCTTGCTGGCAAGAATCTGTGGCTTCACAGCGGACGCCTCGGTGGTGCCAAGAGCGGTCAGTACGGATTGTGCTGCAGCGCGAACTTCTTCGGTCGGTCCATGCATTTCGAGGTAACCGAATGTGCGCTCGACGAACAAGATGCCGGCCTGAACATTCGCGTGCTTGAGTGCAACGTCGGTCAACGGTTCGATGTCGATGCCAGGTGCAACTTCGATGATCTGAGCGGCCATGTTCGCACGCGGCAATGCGCCCTTGACCCACGTGCCGAGGTAGCACATGGTCTGTGGTTGTAGTTGGTCAATAAAGATGAACGACCGTAGCTCTGCCATTGTCTATTCCCTAGCCCTTCATCAATGTGTGTAGTTCTTCAACGATGAGTCGACGAATTTCGTCACGAAGTTCTGCAACATCACTTGTCAGAGGCGTGCGAACAGCCGAAGCATCGAAAGTTGGATTGTCATTAGATGCACGCGGGTACACCGGAACTGGACCAGTTGGCGCAGCCCATGGATTCAAGCCGGCGAACGACGGCATGACTTCACGAGCATCCGAGTTGTAGGCCAAGCGGGTGTAGTTCACTAGGTGCTTTGGCTGCAAGTTTTCGCCGACTGATGATCGACCGAAGTAACCCGTGCCGATCGTCATGCTCGGAGGAAGATTTGTATGGAAACCCGAAGCACCGAGACTGTTGCCCACGTTCACAGAAACGCGAAGCACAGGAACTGCAGCACTGAACTCCATGACCAGGGCTGGGTTGTTGCTGTGGATCGCTGATGAGTGACCAGCACCAGTGATGCGAAGCACTGCTCGAGCCACATCGATGCCACGCTTTGCTGTTGGTACGCGAACGAA
>CAITJH010000042.1 GCA_903892635.1 uncultured Actinomycetes bacterium
GGATGAAATTGCACACCTTCGATGTCTTTGTCTACATGTCGCATCGACATTACAACACCGGATTCTGTTTCGCCGGTGACAACAAGTTCAGCTGGCAAAGTATCGCGTTCAACCGCAAGTGAGTGATAGCGAGTAGCAATGAAAGGAGAATGTAGTGGAGCCAAAACGCCTTCGTTGTGGTGAAAAACTTCAGAAGTCTTTCCATGCAACAGTTCTGGTGCACGTGAAACTGTAGCGCCGAACGCTTCAGCAATGGCTTGGTGACCTAAACACACTCCGAAGATTGGGACGCGACCGCCAACTTCTTTAACGATGTCAATGCAGATTCCAGCATCGGCAGGCGCACCGGGACCGGGTGATAGCAAGATTCCGTCGTAACTTAGCGCCTCTTCGATTGTGACTTCATCATTGCGCTTGACGTCAACTTTTGCCCCAAGCTGGGCAAGGTATTGCACCAAGTTATAGACAAAACTGTCGTAGTTATCGACAACAAGAATTCGAGTCACAAGTCTCAGCCTAACCTTGAAATTAAGGAGTAGGTAATGGTGTTGCAGCGGTCGCCTGAGCAACTGTAATAGTTACAGTGGTGCCCTTGACTGCCATCGATTTTGCCAATGGAGTTTGTGCCAATACAGTTCCGGGGGCAACCGTGTCGTTTGCCTCGTATGCGATCTGGACTTGGAAACCCGCATTAATAAGGTCGTTTCGCGCCTGCGTCTTGGTCTCGTTGACCACATCTGGTACAGCAACTTTGCCTGACGACACTGTGACATCAACTCGGGTTCCAACATCAACCGTGCTGTTAGCAGGAACACTTTGCGAGACAATCGTTCCGGCAGCCTTGTCGCTATCAACCGATGTTTGCTTACCCAGAATCAGTCGTGCATCTGTCAGTGCAAGTCTTGCGTCATCAACGCGTGCAAGATCAACCAAATTAGGAACCATCGTTTGTTCCTTGCCGCTCGAAATTGTTATGTTGACTGCTTGGCCCTGTTCAATGTTTTCACCGGCAATTGGGTCCTGAGCAATGATGGTTCCCTTGGGAGCGTTGTCGTCAGCTTTGGCGTCCTGTTGCCCAAGAACTAGTTGCATGTTCTGCAGTGAAGTAGTGGCTTCGGCAACTGTCTTACCCGAAAGGTCTGGAACGCGAACGATAACGGCCTTTGAGCCAAAAAGTTGTAAGCCGAGGAAAATCAGAACCGCAGCCGCGCCAATTGCCGCAAGTGAGGTGAGTACCCAACGTCCAGTTTTCTTTTTTGTAGTGCCTTGAGAATTCTCGTTTCCCATAATGACTGAGCCGCCAACAACTGGCATGGCTGCAGTGTTTTCGTACAACGGATTTGCAATTGTTGGCTGTACTGCCGGAGCACTAACTGGCATTCCTGCAATTGAACGCTCAACATCTGCTCGCATTTCAGCGGCTGTTTGATAACGCTGATTGGGATGTTTTGCCAAAGCATGTAGCACGATCGAATCGAGTGATAACGGAATTGAAGGATCAAGTAACGATGGAGCCTTTGGCGCCTCATTTACATGCTGATAGGCAATTGAGACTGGAGTCTCGCCATTAAACGGTGGTGTTCCAACCAGCAATTCATAAAGTACGCATCCAGCAGAGTAGATGTCGCTACGAGCATCGACAACTTCGCCGCGAGCTTGTTCGGGCGAAAGGTACTGTGCAGTTCCCATCACCGCAGAGGTCGCCGTAACAGAAGTCACTGCATCGCTGACAGCTCGGGCAATTCCAAAGTCCATCACTTTGGCGTCACCATGAGCATTGATCATGATGTTTGCAGGTTTGATGTCGCGATGAATTATGCCGTGACGATGAGCATAATCAAGTGCAGCCAACACACCTGCAACAATTTCCAATCCGCGTTCCGGCAGGATGCGAGGGCCGTTTGTCAGCATTTGGCGCAAAGTGATGCCATCAACAAATTCCATAACAATGTAAGGAATAGTTATTCCATCGACGACATCTTCACCAGTGTCATAGACCGCAACAATGTTGGGGTGATTCAGGCCGGCGGCAGATTGGGCTTCACGACGAAAGCGTTCAAGAAAGAGTGGGTCTTTGGCGAGCTCGCCACGTAATACCTTGATTGCAACTCGGCGATTCAGGCGTGTATCAGTAGCTTCATGAACTTCAGCCATGCCTCCGCGACCAACGATTTGGCCGAGGTCGTAACGATCGCCTAAGCGTGCAATTGCACTCACGTATTTCTCCTTGATTGTGTGCTGAGGACAGCACTTCTATTCTGTCCTATTTGCCGAGTACTGCACGCATGACGCGTTGCGCAATTGGAGCAGCGAGCGCATTGCCGCTGACTTCAGTTGCACCACCACCATGCTCCAATACAACGGCCACAGCTATCGATGGATTCTTTGCTGGTGCGATGCCGACAAACCATGCGTGGGCTGATTCACCGGGAGTATTTTCTGCAGTTCCCGTCTTTCCACCAACATCAACACCTGGAATTCTTGCGTTTGAACCAGTGCCATGGGCAACAACATTGACCATCATGTCGCGCAAGATCGCTGCGTTGGCACTGGATAGTGCACGACCAAATGCCGTTGGTGTTGTGCTTTGTAAAACTGTGAGATCTGGTCCAAGTACTTGTGACACCAAGTAGGGATTCATAACGACGCCATCGTTGGCGATACCGGCTCCAACCATGGCCATTTGAAGAGCGGTAGCACGAACATCAAATTGGCCAATAGCACTCATTGCAGTTTGTGGTGCATTGAGACCGGTTGGAAAATGACTTGTTGCGGCTGTCATTGGAACATCAAAAGAAGTTTCAAAACCAAATTTCTTAGCTTGATCTTCAATTGCAGTTGCTCCAAGTTGTAACCCCAGCGATGCAAAAGCAGTATTGCAAGAAATTGCAAGCGCATCCTTTAACGTGATTTTGTCGTTGGCTCCACAGGCCGAACCAGTCCAGTTACCAAGTTTCTTATTGGTCTCAGGAAGATTTAAGGTTGCAGGACCAGGAAGCTCGCTAGATGCTGTGTATTTTCCAGACTCAAGAGCCGCTGCAGCAGTGACCAACTTGAATGTAGAACCTGGAGGCAATGTCATTGCTAGCGGGCGATTCAACATCGGTTGGTCAGCATCTTTTGTCAGCACGTCCCATGTCTTTTGAATCGTCGCGGAGTCGTGACTCGACAATGTGTTGGGATCGTATGAAGGCGAGGTCGCCAGTGCAAGAATCGCTCCAGTCTGTGGATCGATCGCAACCACAGCACCAGTTCGTCCAGCCAATGCTGCATAAGCAGCCTTTTGCGCAGCAGCATTAATCGTCAGGCGGATGGCACCACCCTTAGGCTTGCGACCCGCGATGAGTTGTTGAAGTCTGTCGACGAAGAAGCGGCTGTCATTTCCAGCAAGGACTTCATTTTCTTTCAGTTCAAGTGCGCTGGCGCCGTAAACGACCGAGTAGTAACCAGTAATCGGTGCGTATTCAGCACCACTTGAATACTGACGCAAGTATTTCAATGTGTCACTAGTTTCCACTGAGTTTGCGACAGCCTTTGAACCCAACAAAATTGAACCGCGCTCACGTGAGTATTCAGCACGAAGTACTCTCTGGTTTCCAACTTGCGTACGGTAGTCCTGCGCTTTAAATACTTGAATGAAAGAGAGATTGGCAATCAGGGCCAACATCAAAAAAATCAAACCACCAGTAATTCGATTAATCTGTCGATTCATTATGCAACCACCAGATCATCGATCGTCGAAGTCAGTTCAGGGCGTCGAGCTGCATTAGAAATTCGAAGTAGAACTCCAATAATGATGTAGTTCGAAATTAGGGATGATCCGCCGTAAGACAAAAATGGTGTGGTCAATCCAGTAAGTGGAATCAATCGAGTCACTCCACCAATCACAATGAACGTCTGCAATGCCAGCACTGTAGTAAGACCAATCGCCAGCAAACTACCGAATGGATCGCGAGTTGCCACTGCTGCACGGGCACCGCGTTCAATAACGATGACATAGAGCAACAGCAATGCGGTGATACCGGTTAGCCCAAGTTCTTCACCTAGAGCCGATGTAATGAAGTCAGTTTTCGCAAATGGAACAAGGTCTGGATAGCCCTGACCCCAACCTGTTCCGAAAATTCCACCATTGGCAAAACCATAAAGTGATTGAACAATTTGAAAACCATTACCACTTGCATCAGCGAATGGATGGAGCCAAACATCAAATCGAATGCGGACGTGGCCAAAAGCTTTGTAGGCAAGCGTGCTACTTAGCATCAACAAGATTGTGCCAATTATGACCCACGAGCGTCGACCAGTTGCAACGTACAACATCACAATGAAGACGCCGAAGAAAAGTAACGATGTTCCAAGATCGCGTTCGAGAACCAATACCAGAAGTGTGAATACCCAAACGGCTAAGAGCGGACCGATGTCGCGAGGACGAGGTACTCCGACACCAAGAATCTTTGTTTGAACCAGCGCAAGGGTGTGACGACGTAC
>CAITJH010000043.1 GCA_903892635.1 uncultured Actinomycetes bacterium
GACTCGAACCTTCAACCGACAGGGTAGAAACCTGTTGCTCTATCCATTGAGCTACGGGCGCGTGCATTAGATGCGTACACAATTCTACTTATCCCCAAGTCAGTACGTAACACTTGGCAAAGCGCGAATAACCCCGCAGTCTTAGGCATCAATACTTAGGGGGATTTATGTACGCATCAACATCCATCGTCACCGGCAACGTCGCAACAGACGTGAAGTTTTCGACCACTGCCGATGGCACTCCGCTTGCCACCTTTCGTCTCGCTGCGAGCGAACGCAAGTTCGACAAAGACACCAATCGTTGGGTTGACGGGGGAGTCACTTGGTACTCGGTCGTGTGTTGGCGTCATGTTGCCGAGAATGTTTCCAGCTCGCTGAGCAAAGGTGATCCAGTAGTTGTCGTTGGCCGACTATCGCTTCGGGAATGGGAACAAGAAGGTCGAAACGGAACGACTCTTGACTTGAACGCCGACATCATCGGTCACGACCTGACCCGAGGCACCGCAACGTTTTCTCGAGCCCGCCGAACGGACATTCAGGCAGTCGCGTGAGTCTCTTGACTAGCACTAAATCTAGTGCTAAATCTGTATCTATGACTGATCAAGTGACGCAAGCGGAAATTGACGACGATGACGACGATTCGGACTACGTGCTGACCAAGATGATCGTCAGTGTCTCGGACTTTAAAAAGAACCCGAATAAATATGTTGCTCGCCTAGGAAAGCAAGCGGACAATTTGGCCTTCGCGGTAATGACCAACAACAAACCTTCGTTCTACGTACTCACACCTGAGTTCTTTGATTACCTGCTCGAACAAAAGTGGGAGAGCGATAACCGGGACATGATCCTCGAGCGCCTTGCCGAGGCTAAAGCTGGCGACAAAATTCCGGTAAATATTGAGGACCTATTAAATGGCGACATTTTCGCTGATATTTCTGAAGAAGGCAGCAATTGAATGGCGTTCGCTTGATGGTTCAGTACGGCCGCAAATAGCGAAGAAGTTAGAAAAACGATTGGCGAATCCACACGTTGAAGCTGATCGCTTGGACGGGAAGTTGGCAGGCTGCTATCGACTGAAATTCAAGAAGATTGGCATTCGTCTGGTCTATACGGTCATCGACGATCAAGTGGAAGTGCTTGTGATAGCAGTAGGGAAACGTTCTGCTGGCGAGGTTTATGAGATTGCCGAACAGAGACTTCAGGAGTTTAAAGGCAATGGCGAGCGCCCGTTAGGCTAGTGCCTATGGCTGAGTTCATTTACACCCTTTCAAAAGCACGCAAAGCACACGGCGACAAGGTCATTCTTGATGACGTCACACTGTCATTCTTACCTGGCGCAAAGATCGGTGTTGTTGGTCCCAACGGCGCGGGTAAGTCCACGCTTCTCAAGATCATGGCCGGCACTGAAAAGCTGTCGAATGGTGATGCGTTGCTCAGCCCTGGTTACACCGTCGGCATGTTGGCTCAAGAACCTGAACTCGACGAGACCAAGACTGTTTTAGAGAATGTTCAAGATGGTGTTGCAGACACCATGCAGATGCTAGCTCGTTTTAATGCAATCTCGGACGAGATGGGCAACCCAGATGCTGACTTCGATTCTTTGATGGCCGAAATGGGTACATTGCAAGAACAGATCGACCATCGCAATGCGTGGGATCTCGATAGCCAACTCGAACAGGCAATGGATGCTTTGCGTTGTCCACCAAGCGATGCTGATGTCAGCGTGCTTTCCGGTGGTGAAAAGCGTCGTGTTGCACTGTGCAAATTGCTGTTGCAACAGCCAGACCTATTGCTACTAGACGAACCAACTAACCACCTTGATGCCGAATCAGTTAACTGGCTTGAACAGCACCTTGAGAAGTACCCAGGAACAGTTGTTGCGATTACTCACGATAGGTACTTCCTCGACAACGTTGCCGTTTGGATCTTGGAACTCGACCGCGGTCGTGCGTATCCATATGAGGGTAACTACTCGACGTACCTTGAAAAAAAGCAAGCTCGTCTCAAGGTCGAAGGTGCAAAAGACGCCAAGCTGCAAAAGCGCTTGAGCGATGAACTCGAATGGGTTCGATCCAATGCCAAGGCCCGCCAAACCAAGAGCCGTTCGCGTTTGGAACGCTACGAAGAAATGGCGATCGAGGCAGAAAAGACTCGCAAGCTCGACTTTGAAGAAATTCAGATTCCACCTGGCCCACGTCTAGGTAACGTCGTTATTGAAGCTCATGGATTGACCAAGGGCTTTGGCGACCGTCTGTTGATGGATAACTTGTCTTTCACGCTTCCACGCAACGGCATCGTCGGTGTCATCGGCCCTAACGGTGTTGGTAAGACCACGCTGTTCCGCATGATCGTTGCCGCTGCAACTGATTCGGTGACCGAAGAAACCACTCCAACCGAAGGTTCGCTCAAGGTTGGCGAAACTGTGAAATTGTCCTACGTTGACCAGAGCCGTGCCGGCTTGGATCCAGCGAAGAACGTCTGGGAAGTTGTTTCCGATGGTCTTGATTGGATCAAGGTAGGCAACGTCGAAATGCCATCGCGTGCTTACGTCGGTGCATTCGGCTTTAAGGGTCCAGACCAGCAGAAGCCATCCGGAGTTCTCTCCGGTGGTGAGCGCAACCGCCTGAACCTCGCACTCACACTCAAGCAAGGTGGAAACGTCCTACTCCTCGACGAACCAACTAACGACCTTGATGTGGAAACACTTGGTTCGTTAGAAAATGCACTTCTTGAATTTCCAGGTTGTGCTGTGATCACCTCGCACGACCGCTGGTTCCTTGATCGCATTGCTACGCACATTTTGGCGTACGAAGGCGATTCGCAATGGTTCTGGTTTGAAGGAAACTTCGAGTCGTACGAAAAGAACAAGATTGATCGTCTTGGTGCCGAAGCTGCACGTCCGCATCGCGCGACTTATCGCAAGCTCACTCGCGGCTAGTTATGGCAAGCACGATCGTCCCTATCCACTTACGGTGGAGCGATATGGATGTGTTTGCGCACATCAATAATGTCGCTTATGCCACGTACATGGAGATGGC
>CAITJH010000044.1 GCA_903892635.1 uncultured Actinomycetes bacterium
CGAAGGGCCGTTTGAACAAGCGGAAAGCACTAGAGCAACTGATGCAAGACCAACAACGGAACGGAGTTTCACGTTCAAACCTCTTTAACTAGCGACCAAGACGGTATTAATAAGCTGTGCGACCCAAGTGATCATATTGGTGTCTTGCGATTGCTCAACACCAAGCATTGCCGGCTTTGGTCGCGGCACCACAATCGTACGCGTCGCGGGCAGGATTTTGGAACCTGGGTAGACACGGGATAGACGTAATTGACGAGATTCTTGCAGTTCGACCGGAAAAATTCTCACAGTGTTACCAGTCGCAATTACCTCTTCAACGCCAACAGAGTGCAGTAACACTCGCAATTTGGCTACTTCTACGAGCTCGTCAACTGGCGGTGGAATGCGACCGTATCTGTCGGTGAGTTCAGCAACGACTTCAGCAATGGACTCCTCATTGCGAGCATCAGCTAACCGACGGTAAGCCTCGAGACGCAATCGTTCTTCAGGGACATAGTTATGAGAGATGTGGGCATCGACAGGAAGCTCAACCTTGACATTGAACTCTTCTTGATGCTCTTTGCCCTCCCTCACTTCAGAAATCGCTTCACCAACAAGTCGGATGTACAAGTCGAAGCCGACCTCCGCGATATGGCCGCTTTGTTCGCCGCCGAGGAGATTTCCTGCGCCACGAATTTCTAGATCCTTCATTGCAACAGCAATACCTGAGCCGAGATCCGTATGGGCAGCAATAGTCGACAAGCGATCATGGGCAGTTTCGGTGAGAGGTTTATCCGGCGAATATAAGAAGTAGGCGTAACCACGCTCTCGACTTCTTCCAACGCGACCACGTAACTGATGCAATTGCGATAGTCCATAGTTCTCCGCACGATCGACTATCAGCGTATTTGCATTCGGAATATCTAAACCGCTTTCGATAATCGTTGTCGACACTAAAACGTCATATTTACGTTCCCAAAAATCAACAATGACTTGTTCAAGCTGATGCTCATTCATTTGGCCGTGCGCTACTGCTATACGAGCTTCTGGAACAAGTTCAGATAATTTGCTTGCGACTCGATTGATACTTTCAACACGGTTATGAACGAAGTAGACCTGACCATCACGCAACAACTCTCGGTGAATCGCAGCCGTAATGAATTTCTCTTCGTACGGTCCAACTGACGTAAGCACAGGATGTCGTTCTTCTGGCGGGGTTTGAATTGTCGACATTTCGCGAAGCCCTGTAACAGCCATTTCCAAAGTTCGAGGAATTGGCGTTGCTGACATCGTCAACATATCGACATTCGTTCGAAGCGCTTTCAGGTGCTCTTTGTGCTCCACACCAAATCGCTGTTCCTCGTCGACAATGACGAGTCCGAGATCCTTGAATCGAACATCAGGGTTGAAAAGTCTGTGCGTTCCAATAACTATGTCGACACTGCCATCAGCCATTCCTTCCATAGTGGCTTTCACTTCAGCAGCAGTTTGGAATCGAGACAAAGCTGCGAGCTTGATGGGGAATTGTGCATAGCGACGTTGGAATGTTTGCATGTGCTGCTGAACAAGCAATGTCGTTGGAACTAGCACAACAACTTGCTTTCCATCTTGGACGGCCTTGAAAGCAGCACGCACCGCAATTTCAGTTTTTCCGTATCCGACGTCACCGCAAATCAAACGATCCATCGGGATGCTTCGTTCCATGTCTGCTTTAACATCATTAATTGTTGCGAGCTGATCAGGTGTCTCGATGTGTTCAAAAGCGTCTTCAAGTTCACGTTGCCACGGAGTATCTGGACTAAAGGCAAAGCCTTTGCTTGCTTGACGAGCTGCGTAAAGACGAATCAACTCGCCTGCGATCTGTCGAACAGCCTTTCGAGCCTTTGACTTTGTCGCTGCCCAATCACTGCCACCTAGACGATTAAGGCTCGGTGCTTCTCCTCCGACATATCGCGTGACGTGATCGAGCTGGTCAGTGGGAACATAAAGTCGATCGCCTCGCTGACCACGCTTACTCGCGGCGTATTCAACAACAAGATACTCGCGGGTTGCACCCTGAACATTTCGTTGAGCCATTTCGACATAACGTCCAACACCGTGCTGATCATGAACGACATAGTCCCCTGACTTAAGTGTCAATGGATCAATCGTTGACCGTCGTCGACTTGGCATAGAACGCGGTTCGCGTGAGGCATCACGTGCAGCAAAGAGATCGACTTCAGTCACGACGACGAACTGTCCGGCCCGACAAATAATTCCATGTTCTTGATGAGCCACAGTCACTTCGACAACACGGTCCGCACCCACAGGTTCATCAACTAATCGCGCTGCTATGTCATGTTCCGACAAGGTCTGCACTACGCGCTGGGCTGAACCGTGACCAGCCATCGCAATTGCTACGCGGTAGCCACTTGCCCACCACGCTCGAATGTCAGTGACAGCTGCTTCAAAATCAGAACGGTATTCAGTTGTAGGAGATACGTCCGGAATCACATCAAGCGGACCAATCAAGGTGGAAATTTCACACCACGCCATCGACATGAAAGCGTCTTTCGTTTCGGCGTAATCACGATAGCCCGACTTGCCTAGATCAATTGGTGTTGACTCATTGCCAGCAGTTGCATTACTCCACGAGGCTTCAAGGAACTCCGCACTAGTAGTGACAAGCTCACTGGCACGCGCCGCAATTCTTTCTGGATCCACCTCGATCACTTGCCATTGATTACCGATGACATCGAGTATCAACTCCATGTCCTCAACTAGGACAGGGATGAGACTTTCCATTCCCTCAACTGCAATGCCTTCACTTATCGGACCAAAAATGTCGAGAAGCTCGGGATGTTTCGAAAGTAATTGTGCGGCACGTTGTTGGACTGATTCATCGATGAGCAACTCACGGCACGCGGTTGCAACCAGCGTTGTTGTTGGTAGACCTAGCGATCTCTGGTCAGCAACGGAGAAGGCTCGGATGTCTTCAACTGTGTCGCCCCAAAATTCAATGCGTACTGGATGTTCCAATGTGCTCGGGAATACATCGACAATTCCACCTCGAACTGCAAACTGACCGCGACGATCAACAAGTTCGACTCGCTCGAAACCAAGTTCAACAAGTCGACGTGATAAGGCATCAAGCGACATTTCCGTACCTACGGACAAAGTCAATGGAACGATTTCGCCGAGCCCACGAACGATCGGTTGAATCACGGAACGAATCGGCGCTACCAAACAACGAATTGGTGTCGATTCCTCGGGATGTGCCAACCGTCGTAAGACTGACATGCGAATGCCTACTGTGTCACCGGATGGGCTAAGTCGTTCATGAGGCAAGGTTTCCCATGCAGGAAAAACTGCAATCGAATCGGGATCGAGAAAATCACTCAACGACTTGGCGTACTCATCAGCTGCACGATCGCTCGGAGTAATAACAAGTACGGGCCGTTCCGATGTGGCAAGTGCTGCTACCAGGTACGGCACACTGCTCGGGGACGTGCCAATCCGAGCGTGAACTCCACTCGCAAGGTCCTCTTGAACACTGCGAATATGAGAGTCCTGAGCAACTGCTGAGATGACGCGCTGCAAGGACATATCTCTACGCTAGGCAGTGAGTCAAGGTTGGAACAAATTCCGGTCGTGAAATAACGGCATTGGCGATCATTGTGTCGGCCCGATTGAACTCCAAGTGGTTTCCATCGCGATCCGAAACTGTGAGTCCATAATGATGAGCAACACCTAGTGGCGCAGCGATATCCCACTCGTGAAACCCGCCGGTATTGATGTACATGTCAGCAAATCCGCCGATGATGTGAGCTACTTTTGCGCCTACCGAACCCATTGCAAAAACTTCCACCGGACGACCCGTATCACTGGTTAGCTCCGATGAAATCTTGTCTATTTCGCGAGGTGGCCGAGTGCGCGAGACCAGAATTCGAATCGCTTCACTTCTAGCGATGGATGGAATGACTTCATCATCCATCGACAACATTGTTCCGGTCATTGGCACATACACACTTGCAGCGGTGATGTTTCCCAACGCAGCACTAGCGCGCTCCCACAAGGCAATGTGGACAGCGAAATCATTGCCGCGATGCGAATAATGAGACGTGCCGTCCAATGGATCGATAATCCATAAGCGATCTTGGGCAAGTCGCGAAGGATCAATTTCGCCTTCTTCACTCAGGACTTCATCGTGTGGTCGAAATTCTCTAAATAGTTCAAGACACAATTCGTGAGCCGCGCGATCGCCGAGGGCTGCTAGCTCGCGTGATGGCAAACCTGGCGAGTCATTGCGGATTGCTACGAGTAGATCTCCGGCACGCCTGGCGATGTGACGAGCCACTTCGTGATCATTCACGAGTTGTATGCATTCTGGGTAGCAACAAGACCTTGCGAGATAAGCGACTCGACCGCATCGGCACCATTGCTGACGAGGAAGTCAACATCAGTGGCTTGCGCACTGGCAAATGGCTTGAGCACGAAATCAGCAGGATCCTGTCGACCCTCTGGTCGGCCAATCCCTAATCGAACGCGATACCACTCGCCTGTTCCAAATGAACCTCGAATTGACTTCAACCCATTGTGACCGTTGTCGCCGCCACCAAGCTTGACTCGAATTGTTGCCAAAGGAATATCTAGCTCGTCGTGAAGCACGATGATGTGATCAGGATCAATTTTGTAAAACGCGGCAAGTGCCCTAGTCGGTCCACCACTGTCATTCATATACGACAACGGTTTTACGAGAACTAACTTGTTGTCACCAATTCGAACTTCGGCAACATCAGCCAGTGCTCGTTTATGTCGACCGAGTTTTGAATTCCCACGACGAGCAAGTTCATCGACGACACGTGCACCGATGTTATGGCGCGTCAATGCATAAGTGGGACCCGGATTTCCGAGTCCCACTATGAGCCATTGATTTGCCACGAAGATTACTCTGCGCTGTCCTCAGCAGGAGCCTCTTCGCTTGCAGTCTCGGCGCCGGCTTCAGCAGCTGGAGCCGCAGCAGCAGCCTGGCGTTCGGTACGTGCAGCAGCCTTGTTAGCAGCAGCTTCTGCAGCAGCTGTTGCCGATGCTTCTGCAGCAGCCGACGCAGCAGCAGCGTCACGAGCGATTGTGACAGCTTCGTCAGCAGTAATGATGACCAAGTCAACGTGCTCGACATGACGACGAACTGGGTCAATCTGGATATCGCGAGGTGCAACGATGTGAGTCTTGCCATCGATAACAACTTCAAGTGAAGTCACCTTGCGGCGAAGAAGAAGTGTGAGTTCGTGTGAATCAACTGCAACGTGTACTGGGGTCGATCCGCGACCGTAGATTACGGCTGGGGTCTTTCCTGCGCGACGCATTGATCGAGCGGCTCCCTTGCCGAAATCGGCGCGAGCTTCTGCTTGTAATTGGTCTGCCATGTGTTACTCCTTATGGGTCTAATGCACGCTCCGCGTGAGACCTTCGTCGATAACGGCTTTCGCAGGTGTGCGACGCCCTCGCCGAGGAGCCTTCCTAGGGTAACTAGCCAGCCAGAGCTGGGTCAAATCAGCCAGAACGGCCTAGATTAAACGCCGACGTGGTCAAACAGGCTTGTGACAGAACCTTCGTCAAAGACTTCACGAATCGCACGAGCAATCAGTGGTGCAATCGGAAGAACAGTTAATCCTGGGAATCGATTTTCTGCCGAAATTGGCAAGGTGTCTGTCACAACAACTTCTTTGATTCGCGAATCTTGTAGTCGTTGCGCAGCAGGTGCCGACAGAACACCATGTGTTGCTGTAACAACCACGTCGAGCGCGCCATTGTCGAACAGAGCTTCAGATGCCTTGACGATTGTGCCACCCGTATCGATCATGTCGTCGACAACAACGCAGATGCGACCCTTGACGTCACCGACAACTTCGAGCACCTTGGCTTCATTTGGAACATCTGGATCGCGGCGCTTGTGAATAATCGCAAGTGGTGCGCCAAGGATGTCAGTCCAACGTTCGGCAACGCGAACGCGACCTGCGTCTGGAGACACGACAGTGATTTTCGAACGGTCAAGAGTGCGACCAACGTGAGCCGCAAGAATCGGCAATGCAAACAAGTGGTCGACAGGGCCGTTGAAGAAACCTTGGATCTGTGCAGTGTGAAGGTCAACGCTCATGATGCGGTCCGCACCAGCTGCGTGGAATAGGTCAGCCATCAAACGGGCAGAGATGGGTTCACGACCTGCGTGCTTCTTATCCTGACGCGCGTAACCGTAAAACGGAGCAACCACAGTGATGCGCTTTGCTGATGCGCGCTTGAGAGCATCGACCATCAATAGTTGTTCCATGATCCAGTCATTCACTGGAGCCGAGTGAGTTTGCAATACGAAGGCATCGCAACCACGAACAGATTCTTCGAAGCGAACAAAAGTCTCGCCGTTGGCAAAGTTGTATGCACGGGTTGGTACAAGATCAACGCCGAGATTCTCAGCTACTGCTTCGGCTAACTCTGGATGGGATCTACCCGCTAACAACACGAGTCGCTTGGCATTGTGTTGAGTGATCCCGGTCATCATTAAGCCCCTTCGCCTGAGCTGTTGGTATGAGTAGAGTCTGCCATTGCCGCCTGTGCTGACTTGGAACCGGGTCGGCGACGAACCACCCAGTCAAGAATGTTGCGCTGACGAGCGCGGGCTACGGCCATTGCACCGGCTGGAACGCTGTCCGTAATAACTGACCCTGCAGCCGTGTATGCACCATCACCAACTGTGACAGGGGCGACCAACATGGTGTCGCTGCCAATGCGCACGTGCTTGCCGATAACCGTTTCATGCTTGGCAACTCCGTCATAGTTCACAAAGACCGTTGCCGCACCGATGTTGGTTCCTTCGCCAATGGTTGCATCACCTACGTATGACAAGTGAGGCACTTTTGCGCCATCGCCAAGGTGCGCATTCTTCATTTCAACGAAGCCGCCAGCTCTTGCACCAGTTCCAAGTACGGTGCCTGGACGAAGGTAGGTGTAAGGCCCGACTGAAGAGTCAGTTCCAATGACGGCACCGTTTGCTGTCGTTCGAATCACTGTTGCACCGGCAGCAATGGTGGTGTCGTGCAGACTGCAGTCTGGTCCGATCGTTGCACGAGAAGCAACCGAAGTTGAACCAGTCAACAGCACGTTTGGCAAAATCACGGCGTCACGTTCAATCGTGACTGTGCTGTCAATCCAAGATGTTGCAGGATCAACAAATGTGACTCCCGAAAGCATCCAAGCATCGTTAATCCGATCGCGCAGTACCGCACCGGCAACTGCGAGTTGGCGGCGGTCATTGACACCAAGAATGTGAGACTCATGTGTTTCGACTGCACGCACAGTATGACCTTCGCTGCGCAGAATAGAAATCACATCAGTCAGGTACTGCTCGCCTTGATCATTACTTGAACCGATCTTGCCTAGAGCATTACGCAATAGACCAAGGTCAAACATGTAGACGCCGGAATTTACTTCAGTCAATGCACGTTGCTCGTCTGATGCATCGCGCTCTTCAACGATCGAGTTCACAGTGGAATCTGAGTCGCGAACAATTCGGCCGTAACCAAATGCATTCTCAAGATGTGCAGTCAAAATAGTTGCGCTTGCACCGGCATGCGCTTGTGAAAGATTCGCGAGGTCAACCGTGGTTAACAGTGGCGTATCCCCAGCAAGTACGAGAACACTGCCACTGAGTGCCTCTGGAAGTGTTGCCAACGCAACAGACACCGCATGTCCCGTTCCAAGCTGTTCACTTTGCACTGCCGTGGTTGCCTTTGGCCATTGCGAGGCGAGTTCAGCTTCGACGAGTTCACGACCGTGACCGACAACAACTACTGTGTGCTCGGCTGATAAAGGTGCAGTGGCGGCAAGGACGTGGCTCACCAACGTACGACCGGCCACAGAATGCAACACCTTGGGCAAGTCTGACTTCATGCGAGTGCCTTGGCCTGCTGCCAGAACAATGACAGCTGTCGGCGATGCATTGGTCGGTGTTGGCACACCACTAGCCTACTTAAGGCCACACGCGCTATTAGCGAAGTGTGAAGATCAACTTGCTCCCGGACGTGGATTCGAACCACGATAAGCACCTCCAAAGGGTGCTGTCCTGCCATTAGACGATCCGGGAAAGACGTGAAAATCTTAGGCTCTCACAGCGCCATTCCCCAAACTTGAACCAATTTCTTGGCAATTTTGTGGGCAATTTCGTACGGTAGCCTTGAAACACACTATCGGGTGAGTGCCAAAGCAGAAACCCGACGACCTAAGGACACGGGCACCTTGGCTATCGCACACGACACACACGACGAGGGTGAATCACCTATTTTGTCGAACGATCGTGTGCGCATGACGGGTCACGAACGTCGCGCACAGTTGATTGAAGTTGGTCGCGCCCTCTTTGCCGAAAAGGGATTCGAGTCAGTCACCGTCGAGGAAATTGCTCAAACCGCTCGAGTTTCTAAGCCAGTTGTCTACGAACATTTTGGTTCTAAAGATGGCCTTTACGCAGTCGTTGTCGACCGCGAAATGAATTACTTGCTCAACTCGATCACTCAAACTCTTACTGCCGCCCACCCACGAGTTCTGCTTGAACAAGCCGCATTCGCGCTTTTTGATTACATCGAAACTCATAACGATGGTTTTCGAATTTTGCTGCGTGACTCACCGGTTTCAGCCGCATCAGGAAACTTTGCAAGTTTGCTCTCAGATGTTGCCAGCCAAGTAGAGGCGCGTCTTGCAACCGAATTTGCTTCGCGCGGATTCCCACAAGCGATGTCTCCGATGTACGCCCACATGTTCGTAGGAATGGTTGCCCTGACCGGTCAATGGTGGCTTGATGTTAGTGGCGCCAAAAAAGAAGAAGTTATTGCACACCTTGTGAACTTGGTGTGGAACGGCGCCGTCGGTCTCGAGCGCGATCCAAAACTTGTCACTCGTCGCTAGGCATATTTGCATCGTCAAGCGGCAACACAATCTGACGCAATAAATCAGCGAGCACTCGCTGCTGTTCGATGCTGACTGAATCCAATAGCAAACGCTCACGGTCCAACAAGTCTGTCAACGCTTCATCAACCGTTGCTTTTCCAGCATTCGTCAAGTGAACAATGACGCCGCGTCCATCGTTGGGATCAGGCAAACGTTCCACGAGCCCTTTGCCTTCGAGCCGATCAATTCGATTAGTCATAGTGCCACTTGTGACAAGGGTCAACGCGATTAATTGCGAAGGTGACAAATGGTACGGAGCTCCAGAACGACGAAGTGCTGTAAGGACATCGAACTCACCGGTTTCGAGATCGTGAGCTGCGAATGCTTCGCGTCGAGCAATATCTAGGTGGCGTGCCAGTCGCGTTACTCGACTCAAAATATGAAATGGCGCAACATCTAGGTCGGGTCGTTCAAATTGCCATGCAGCAATCAAGCGATCGACGTCATCTTGGGTGGCCATGTCAGTAAGTGTAAGGCGTTATCGAAATCGCACGAGAGTTATGTGGGTACGACTCGAGCTCCGTGTACAGGTCCGTGTGCATGGATTGCACCATCAACCAATCCAGAACCCATCAAGGCGATAACAAAGTCAATCGCAGCCACTTCAGAGTCAACGAGGAAGGCAACAGTCGGTCCACTTCCTGACACCAATCCACCAAGTGTTCCGTGCTCGGCTCCAAACTCAAGTACTTGTCCAAGTTGGGGACGACTTGCGATGGCAGGTGCCTGAAGATCGTTATAGAGATGTGCGCCTAATGCGCTCGAATCGCCTTGGGCTAAAGCAGCAAGCAATTCGTTTGGCACACTTGGTGCCTCATCGAAATCAACACCTCGCATATCATCAAGGCGAGCATAAATCTCGGGAGTTCCCAAACCTTCGCGAAAAGTTGCAAGTACCCAGTGAAAAATTCCTCGCGTCATAACGGGCGAAAGCACATCGCCACGGTTGACCCCAAGCGCACAACCACCGCGCAACATGAATGGAACATCCGAACCAAGTTGCGCTGCCATCTCTTCTAGTTGTTCGTGGGTCAAGGAGGACCCCCACAATGCGTTACACGCAACGAGAGTGGCTGCAGCGTCTGCACTACCTCCAGCTAGTCCAGCTGCAACAGGGATCGACTTGTTGATCGTGATACGCACATGAGGCTCAACTCCGTATGCGTTGGCAACCAAAGTTGCTGCCTTCCACGCCAAATTCGATTCATCCGTAGGAATAAGCTCGGCCCATTTTCCTGCGCCAAGAATCTCAAGGCGCTCGGAAACCTCCACAGTGATTTCGTCATAAATACTGAGTGATTGAAACACTGTCGCTAACCCGTGGTACCCAGATTCTTCGCGAGGGCCAACGCCAAGATACACATTGACCTTGGCTGGAACTCGCACTGTTATCGGATCTGCCACAAGTCTCACTGTACTTCGCCTGTCGCACGAGCAATAGCAACAAAATCTTCAAGAGAAATCTGTTCTCCGCGCAACGATGGATCAATTCCAGCGCGTCGCAGAATTTCTTCGACAACATTTGGAGCTCCGAGTGCCGCACCAAGTGCAGTACGCAACGTCTTACGTCTCTGACCAAAAGCAGAGTCAACGATGGCGAACATTTTTTGCCGCAGGTTGTCATCTCCGGGCGTCTCGCGTCGCACGATTCGAACTAAACCAGAATCTACGTTGGGTGCTGGCCAAAAAACATTGCGTCCAATCGCACCTGCTTTAGTCACTTGCCCGTACCAGCTGGCCTTCACGCTGGGAACACCATAGATCTTGCTTCCAGGTTGGGCAGCCAAGCGATCGGCAACTTCGAGTTGAACCATGACGAGCACTTCACTGATGGATGGAAAATGCTCAAGCATGTGTAGCACAACTGGGACTGACACGTTGTACGGCAAGTTCGCAACGAGCTTGGTCGGTGCTACCGGCAACTCGGTGATGGTCAGCGCATCTTGTGTAATGACAACAACATCGCTTGCTCGCGAAGGTGCGAATTCTTGAATTGTGATCGGTAGTTGTGTTGCTAGGCGTGGATCAATTTCGACTGCGACAACTTGTTTAGCCTGATCAAGAAGCGCAAGAGTTAACGATCCAAGGCCTGGCCCAATTTCAACAACCACATCACTGGCATCGACATGAGCTTGATCAACAATTCGACGCACAGTATTTGGATCGATAACGAAGTTTTGCCCCCATTTTTTTGTTGGAGCAACATCGAGTGCCGTTGCAAGACGGCGAATATCTTGAGCGCCGAGTAACTGAACGTCGGTCATGCCAACAGGTACTTAGTACCAACCGTGCGCGTATGAATGATCCAACGCCTGACACGGAGTGTTATAGCGACCTTCAATGTACGAAGCGCCCCACTTGATTTGAGTGACAGGATTCGTCGCCCAATCGGATGCAACAGAAGCCATCTTGCGTCCTGGCAATGCTTGCGCAATTCCATAAGCGCCGGATGAACGGTTACGAGCTAAGTGTCGCCAGTGACTCTCGCGATCCCACAATGTCGACAAGCAAACGAATTGATCGTGTCCCCAGCCGTAAGTGGTTTGAATGTAAAGTTCAGCAAAATTTTTATTTCCAGCTGGATCGCCAGTTCCTTGCGCAGCGCTTGCAAGTTGGACTGCAACGCTCTTCGGGTCGCCACTTCCTTGAATCACGACCGAAGGCTTTGGCTGTGTGATTACTTCGTGAGAGACCTCTGAACGTGACACTTCTTTGCCATTCACATAAGTCACCTTGTAAGTGACCTTCTGGCTCCCCGGCGATCCCGGATCCATGACGAATTCGGTACCTTGCGCAATGTCTGCATCCAAAGTTGTCGTTTTCGATGGTGCGATGTCTTCAGTCACAGTCACATTTGCTGTTGTCACGTCTTCTGGACGTGCGCTTGCCTCTGTAGTTTGAGTGGTAGCAAGAGACGTTGGATTCACATAGGCCGCTGAAATTGTGTCCGCGTTAGCCGCATGAGGACGCACCACAAAACCGGCGATGGCCAGTGCGGTGACCACGCCGTAGGCAACAAGTGCATTCATCGCAAGCGCTTTGGGACGTACGTGACGTCCGGGCGCGCGGTGACGACCGTGCTGAGCCATAGTCCCTCCCCGAATTACGGCAAATGCGTTAGTACCAAAATAACCCGTACCTAGGGGGTTCAGACAAGTTCACATATGTCAAAAGGGGCCAAAAACCCTTGCAGCATTTGAAAAAAGTAGTTCACAAATTTCTTGCTCAGATTGCCCTCTGGTCTGGCAAATCTGCCGAACCGTCATAGGCATCAAAGCACTGGAATTGGGTTGACCCCGATACGGAGTCGGCGTCAGGAATGGCGAATCAGTTTCGACCAAAATCAAGTGGTCAGGCGCAACCTCGAGAGCGGCTCGAAGATCTTGGGCATTCTTAAAAGTCACTACCCCACTAAAAGACATGTACCAGCCAGCTTCGGCACAAATTTGTGCCATTGCAGCATCACCAGAAAAGCAGTGGAATACGACCGTTTCTGGTGAGCCATAAGTCATCAATGTCGAAATGACGTCAGCATGGGCATCGCGATCGTGAATGATGAGCGGCTTTCCCAATTCGCGACACATGTCGATGTGAGCCCGAAAAGAGATATGTTGCTTTTCTGCATGATCTTTTTCGGTTCGGAAATAATCTAATCCGGTCTCCCCTAGGCCACGCACGACATCAAGTTGCGCGAGTTCTCGAATCTGAATGAGTGACTGTTCGAGATTTGTGTCATGTGCAGCCGCATTTGGATGCAGAGCAACCGTCGCCCATACGTTGGAATGCGTTTGGGCTATCTTGACCGCGCGTCGAGAGCTCTCGACATCACAGCCAACTTGAATCACGTGAGAGACACCAACTGAAGCTGCTCGCTGCAGGGCCTCGTCAACGGTTTGCAATTCATGGTCATCATCGAAAGTGATGTCCATGTGGCAATGTGTATCAACAACATTGCCGGCTAACTTGGGAATTGAATCTATGTGTGGTGCCACTCCTCTACGGTAGTCGCTCTGCGTTAGCCTTGACGAGATCGCGCACGCCGATGTGCACGATAGGTAAATGGTGGCAGGACGATGAAACGACTTCTTGGGCTTGATGGCCTACGAGGTATCGCAGTGTTAGCTGTCGTTTTTTATCACGCAGACCTTGGCGTTGTATCTGGTGGATTTCTCGGCGTTGACATGTTCTTCGTGTTGTCAGGATTCCTGATTACTTCTCTTCTGCTCGAAGAGCTATCGCACAATCATTCCATCGACCGGGCACAGTTTTATCTGCGCCGCATCCGTCGATTATTTCCCGCCTTGATCGTTGTGCTTGTCACCGCGATAGTTTCTGCTGGCTTGTTTGCTCACGATGCCGCCTACGCTGTGCGACGAGATCTTCCGTGGGCTTTAACTTTTGTCTTGAACTGGTCGTACTTGTTTTTCAATCAGTCATACTTTGTTAATTTGTCACGCCCACCTCTGCTTCAACATCTGTGGTCGCTATCGATCGAAGAGCAGTTCTATGTTGTGTGGCCATTAGTTCTCATCGGACTTTCACGCCTGAAGCGAGTGAACCTTCGACTTCTCGTTTTTATTTTTTCAGTAACTGGAGCTGTCGCCTCAACTCTTTGGATGCGTCATCTTGCCATCGTTGATGGCTATCCCATTCCAAACGATCCGAGTCGCCTCTATTTCGGCACCGACACGCATGCCATGGGCCTATTGATTGGCTGCGCTCTGGCAGCTGCATGGGATCGCACCAAGCTGAACACTTATGTAACGCCCGATCGCCGGACACTTCTCAATTCCGTTGGAATTATTTCTGTGGCCAGCCTGGGATATTTCATCTTCCGTATTGCAGAATTTGATCCTTCGCTTTATCGCGGTGGCTTCTTGATCTTCAGCATCACAATTGCCGCACTCATTGTTGTCGCCGCGCATCCTGCGCTGAGATTTGGTCAAATTTTTGCACACCCAATCCTGCGTTGGTTCGGAGATCGTTCGTACGGTATTTATTTGTGGCACTGGATCATATTTATGTTGCTACGCCCATCACTCGATGTGCAATGGCCAGACTTTGTCACGCATATAGTTCGCTTCGCTTTGGTATTCGTCATTGCAGATTTGTCTTACCGCTACCTTGAACTTCCTGTTCGTTCCGGCGCAATTGGACGCACACTAAATTCATGGCGCATATCAGGCATTCCTCGACCAACAAGTTTTGTGTCCATCTCGGCAATCGCAGGCGCTGCAATTCTTCTTGTTGCATCAGTGAATGTATTTATGGCGCCAATGCCAAGTGCGGCCAACACAGCGGCCTTCGGAGGAATCACTTCGATTGACGAGGATCCAACGCCAGTTGCTATTCCAACTGTTACGCCAGTCCCACAATCCACCGAGATTCAACCACCTAAGCCCGCTCCGAGCATCGTGCCAAAGCCGACCGTCGTTTTTGGCGACTCCGTCATGTTAGGTAGTCGCGAACAACTTCTTGCCGTGTTAGGCAAAGTTGCAATCGATGCTGCAGTTGGTCGACAACCATCTGTCATTGCACAACGAATAAACATTCGGCGAAGTGAGAACCGACTCGGCGAAGATGTTGTCATTCACATGGGCACGAATGGAATCGTCACTCAACATGACTTAAAGCCAATTCTGGATTCTCTTGCCGATCGACGACGCGTGGTTGTTATTAATGTTCAGGTGCCACGGGTCTGGATGGACCCCTCAAACAAAACCATTAATTCTCTTGCTGCGCAGTACCCCAATGTTCGACTCGTCGATTGGTACCACTCGTCGAAAGGTCACCGCAATTACTTTGTTGCTGACGGCGTCCACCTAACATTCACAGGCGCCACCGTCATGGCAAATCTCATTAAGACTGCGCTGAACGAACCTTAAATCGATTCTGGTTCTTCAATTCGAGGGAACATCGACTCGCTCTTGGTAATGGCGACACCAGGCTTTAATTGTCCCCATGTTGCTACACCCGACATCGTGTACGTCAGACCTGATTCAACTGCACCGATGTGTTCCCATAGTTGGCCCATAGCCTTTGGCATGATGGCTGCATACAGAACGCTAATCGCCCGAAGTGAATCACAGATTGTGTAGAGAATCGTGCCAAGACGTTCCGTGTTGGCTTCATCCTTGGCAACAACCCACGGTTCTTGTTCAGTGACATAAAGATTCACTGCATCGATGAAGTCTTTCACCGCAAGAATTCCGCCTTGGAAATCAAAGTTACGAATTTTCTCATCGGCGATCGCGCTCACTGAGGCCAAAAGTTCTTGAAGTGAAAGATCTGCAGCTGTGTATTCGCTTGGCGCAGGAAGTAGCCCATCGAAGTACTTACCCACCATGGCTTGCGATCGACTAGCAAGATTTCCTAAACCATTGGCGAGTTCAGATGTGTAGCGCGCTACAAGGTCCTCCCATGAGAACGACCCGTCTTGACCAAAGATGATTGCACGCATGAAGTAGTAACGGAAGGCGTCAGATCCAACCAGATTGACAATGCTGTCCGCTGAAATTCCAGTGAGCTTGCTCTTGCTCATCTTTTCGCCACCAACAAGCAACCATCCATGCGCGAATACGCATCCTGGAAGTGGCAAGTTTGCGGCCATTAACATCGCAGGCCAAATGACTGCATGGAATCGCAGGATGTCCTTACCAACAACGTGAACGTCTGCTGGCCAAGTGTGGGCAAATTTCTTGCCACCCTCTGAACTTGGATCATCACCAAGTCCAACGGCAGTTGCATAGTTGAGCAACGCATCAAACCACACATAAACAACTTGGGAAGGATCCCAAGGCACTTCAATACCCCAGTCGAAAGTCGAGCGCGAGATCGACAAATCTTGCAAACCTGAACGCAAGAACGACATAACTTCGTTGTAAGCAGATTCAGGTCGAATTGCCTGTGGGTTTGCTTCGTAATGTGCAATTAGTTTGTCTGTGAATTGCGACAAGACAAAGAACCAATTTGTTTCACTCACAGTTTCAACTGGCTTCGAGTGAATTGGGCACAACTGTTCGCCAGCATCATTGGTAATGAGGTCGCCCGCTAATTTAAATTCTTCACATCCAACGCAATATGGGCCTTCGTAGGCACCCTCGACGATGAACCCTTGATCTTTTAGTTGCGTCAAGAATCGCTGCACACGTTCCATGTGGCGCGGCTGTGTGGTGCGAATGAAATCGTCATTAGCAGCATCGATAGTTTCAAGAACTGGGATCCATGCATCGGCTACAAGTTTGTCGGCCCACTCTTGAGGTGACAAGCCATTTGCTTCGGCCGAGCGCAGAACTTTTTGACCATGTTCATCGGTGCCCGTTAGGAACCACACGTCTTCGCCAGCCATTCGATGCCAGCGAGTCATAACATCTCCAGCAACCGTCGTGTAGGCGTGCCCAATGTGAGGCGCGTCATTGACGTAATAAATCGGCGTCGTTAAATAAAACGCTTTTGCTGGATCAGTCATGTCTCAATTCTAGAGGCATGATGACGGTCACTATTTCTTAAGTTGATCGCGGGCCTCAATGACTGCGTCATAGACCTCGCGTTTTGGGACATGAAGTTCTTGGGCGATGTCAGCGATCGCATCCCGCTGGGATACGCCGAGAGCTACACGCTGTGCAACTGCCTGAATCCAGTCCTGCTTTGATGTCGCCTCTTGCTGATTGGCGCCTGCCACAACAATGCAAATTTCACCAAGAATTTCGTGATCAGACCACGCAACTAATTCAGACAAGGTTCCACGAATTACTTCTTCATAAGTTTTTGTTAGTTCTCGGCACACCACTACTTCTCGGTCAGATCCGAGGACGGTTTGCATGTCTGCCAAGGTATCTTTCAATCGATGGGGCGCTTCGAAAAAGACCATTGTTCGTGGTTCGCGAGCAAGTTCTTGTAACTGAGATTGGCGTTCTCCCGACTTTCGCCCTAAAAACCCTTCGAAGGTGAATCGATCAACCGGTAATCCACTAATGGCTAACGCCGTCAATACGGCTGAAGGCCCTGGGATAACGGATACTCGAACGCCGTGTTCTATTGCTTCGCGAACAATTCGATAGCCAGGATCTGACACTGAAGGCATTCCGGCATCACTAATAACAACAATCGTTTCTCCTTGACTCGCCCGCTTCACTAGATCAACGGACTTGCCGGCCTCAACGGCGTCATAAAAGGATGTCAATGACCCCTCGGCTCGAATTCCTAATTCGCGAAATAAACGAACTGCACGGCGCGAATCTTCAGCAGCAACCACATCGGCATTTTGCAAAACTTCGACAAGACGTGGCGAAGCATCCCCAATATTTCCAATTGGTGTCGCCGCTAGGTAGATGATGCCGCTCACAAAGACAATCATGGCGCATGAGTGCCTGTACCGTTAATCCGTGACCCAGATTGACGAAGTCTCCAGCGAATCAGCTGCAACGGAGAATGACTTATTTATTCAATCCCCACCTCGTGGAGGATTGGCTGGTTGGATCGGCCCACTTGCCGCAACAGTGCTCGGCGCCATTCTGCGTCTACCTCATCTTGGTTCACCACACGCATTGGTCTTCGATGAAACGTATTACGCAAAAGATGCATTATCTCTGCTCAAGTTTGGTTACGAACGACAAACAATCGAAGGCGCAGATGCGAAGTTGCTGTCAGGTAATCTCGATATCTTCAAGCCCAGTGCTGAATATGTTGTCCATCCACCGCTTGGAAAATGGATCATAGCTTTTGGCGAACATTTGTTTGGAGCAAATCCGTTCGGCTGGCGCATCATGGTTGCCATGCTGGGCATCGCCAGCATCTTGATTACGGCTCGAGTAGCACGACGATTAACACACTCAAATGTTGTTGGTACTACAGCAGGGATGTTGTTGGCTCTCGACGGATTGCACATCGCCATGAGTAGAACCGCGCTGCTCGATACACCCTTGAGCTTCTTTGTTATAAGTGCATTTGCTTGCTTGATTATTGATCGTGATCACATGGCACAACGCGGCAGTGACGACAAATCCATTCGCTGGCCACGAATAGCGATGGCGATTCTGCTGGGATGTGCCGTTGCAACCAAGTGGAGTGGGCTGTACTTTGCTGGCGCATTTGTTGCCTTGATGTTGTACTGGGATTGGCAAGCGCGACACAAGAGCAATGACGAGCGTGCAACGACGAGATGGATTGTTCGCGATTTACTTCGAGCACTTTTTGTACCAATCGCCATGCTCGCGATTTACTTAGCATCGTGGATTGGGTGGTTTCGCACTGACGGTGGTTGGAACCGCGAATGGGCAAGCAAATCGCACTTGCCACAAGCCCTCGCAGCGCTTCTGCACTACCACCACGATATGTATGAATTTCATACGCACTTGACGACTCCGCACAATTACAAAGCGAATCCTCTTGGGTGGCCACTCATGCTGCGACCAACGAGCTTTTTTTACGAGACCGCACCAACCTGCGGTGGCACAAGTTGTTCACAAGAAGTCATTCCTCTTGGAAACCCTTTGATCTGGTGGGGCGGCGTGCTTGCGTTACTTTTCATGATCACTCTGATTGTGCGACGACGTCATCCAGCCGCATTACCAATCGTTGTTGGCTTCCTTGCTGGATGGACACCTTGGCTGCTTTACATTCATCGAACGACATTCACTTTTTATAGCGTGGTATTCATTCCATACACCGTTATCGCTTGCGCACTTGCGCTGCATATCCTCACGCATAGGCGAGTGAATGATGATTCGTGGAACTGGCAAACGATCGTCGTTCTCGCAGTGGTCGCGCTATTAACGGCCTTCTTCTATCCAGTGCTTGTTGGGCAATCCCTGACGTATCACATGTGGGAATTGCGCATGTGGCTTCCGAGTTGGATCTAGCTATCGCTAATTGCGAATCGTCGTAGTCGCAAACTATTAGTCACTACGAAGACACTTGAAAAGGCCATGGCACCTGCAGCAATGATTGGGCCAAGTCGTCCAGACATGGCTAACGGAATGGCCGCTGCGTTGTAAACGAATGCCCACACCAGATTGAACTTGATCGTACGCATCGTTGCTCGAGAAAGTTCGAGGGCTTCGACCACTGCATTCATTGAAGAACGCAGCACAACAATGTCTGCTGCGCTTGCAGCAACATCCGTTCCCGAACCCATGGCAATACTCAGATGAGCTTTCGCAAGAGCCGCTGCATCATTCACTCCGTCACCGACCATGGCAACTACGTGACCGGCCTGTTGAGCATCGACAACTTTCTCAAGCTTGCCCTGTGGACTCGTGCCTGCGAAATACGTTGTGATCGCTAACTGTTCGGCCACATACTTAACCGCCGAATCATGGTCTCCAGAGATTACGACTGGTTCAATACCGAGTTCTTTCACGCGGGCAATCGCTTGGCGACTAGATGGTTCGAGTTCGTCAGAGAGTGCAATTACTGCAACTGCATAAGCATCCCGATACACCACGACAATCGTGTCCCCGTGACTTGCGCGTTCATCCGCATGATCCTTCAACACACCAGCCGGGATTCCCAACCATTCAGAAGAACCAATCGCACAAGGGTGACCGGAGACTTTTCCTTGAACGCCCGAACCGGTAACTGTGATGACGTGCGTTGCTTCAACTTTCGATATACCCAGTGATTGCGCATGGTCTACCAATGACCGAGCAATTGGATGCTCTACCGAAACCTCAAGAGCGCGAACGATTGTCCATAACTCAGCAGTATCAATTGTGGTTTTAACACTGGCTACAGACATGTGGCCGTTGGTTAACGTGCCAGTTTTGTCAATGAGAATTGTGTCGACGTGTTCGCTTGCTTCCAGAGCACGTGCTCCGCGAATCAGGATTCCCAATTGCGCTCCGCGACCAGTACCTACCAATACTGCTGTTGGAGTCGCAAGTCCAAGTGCACATGGACACGCAATGACGAGCACCGAGATGCCAGTTGTCAGTGCCAACTGGAGATCGTGTGAATGAATAAACCATCCAATGGTTGTCAGAAACGCAAGGGTGATGACAACAGGAACAAATACAGCGGACACGCGATCGACAAGTCGAGTGACTTTGGCCTTACTCCCTTGAGCTTGATGAACAAGCCGCGAAATGCCCGATAGAACGCTATCGGCTTGTACTGCAGTTGCTCGCACAGTTAAAACGCCATCAACCAACAACGTTGCACCGATAACGCGATCACCAATGGAAACTTGTTCAGGAGTTGCTTCACCCGTTACTAGCGCCTTATCAACGTGTCCTGCTCCTGCAATCACTTCGCCATCTACCGGAATTTGTGTGCCACTAGAGACGAAAACGTCATCACCCACTTGAACATTTTCAATCGGAGTTACAACATGAACTCCATCGCGAATTACTGTCGCCGTTGCAGGATTCAATTCAGCCAACTGAGTCAGCGCTGCAAGCGACTGCTCTTTCGCACGTGATTCGAGATACTTTCCTAACAGCACGAGTGTTGTCACTGATGCAGCTACTTCAAAGTAGAGATCAGGATGGTTTGCAGTCGCGCGTGGAATCCAAGACATCGGCATCGACATTCCCAGCTTGCCACTGTCTGTGAAGAGCAACGCCCAGAGTGACCAACCATAGGCAACTGTCACGCCCATGCTGACAAGGGTGTCCATCGTCATTTGGCGATGACGTGCGTTGATCCACGTTGCTCGATGAAATGGCCACGCACCCCAAATGGCTACGGGTGTAGCAAGTGCAGCGCTAATCCACTGCCAGCCGCGGAACTGAGCCGGCTCGTACATTGCCAAGAACATCAGAGCGATCGTGAGGACAGAAGAAATACTCAAACGTCGAACCAGTTGATGATGGTCTTCACTATGTATTTCGGAAGTTCCAATTTCAGCGGTATAGCCCGTTTTTTCTACAGCGGCTATCAGCTGTTCGGCATCAATGGAATTTTCTGCATGTACCAACGCGACACCGGTTGCATAGTTAACGCTGGCAGAAATCCCATCGATCTTTTCAAGCGCTCGTTGGACACGATTCGAGCACGAAGCGCAAGTCATACCTCCGACACTGAGTTCGATCTCGTGAGCAGCCACTAGTGATTCACTAACTCGTACCCGGCTTCTTCAACGGCACTTTCGACAAGTGAAAGTTCTAATGCGGCAGTTGAGTCAACATCTGCATTGCCGGATTCAAGATTGACCGTGACGGAAACAACTGAGGGAAGTGCCATCAGTTCACTCGTTACGGCGCGAACACAATGATCACACGTCATACCTGCAATGGCATAAGTAGTAATCATTATGGAACTCATATCTGTGAGAACAGTTAACGTCTTAACACTATTCCCAGTTAAGGATCATGGAAAGAGAAACGGTATCCGTCAGGTACGTGAAAGGTGGCTATTCGCCGACAGCGCGCTTTTCACGAACAATGTCATTCGAAGCATTAGCTGCAAGCGCTGCACGCCGCGCTTTTTCCATTGCCAATGCTCGGGCTTCTTCCAGACGTTGCTGTGCCTGACGAATTCGTTCGGCTCGCTCGTCACGAAGAATTGCTGCCTGCTCAAGCATTTCTTGAGACGTCCACGGCTTATCAGATTCGATTCCTCGGGTGTAGGTCGTCGCGCGATCTGCCGTGACATACGAAGGAAGCGGTGACTCCACAGGTTTCCATGTACGAGGTGCAGTTGATCGTGCTGCAACAACTGACTGAGACTTCGTCACAGCCGATTGCGTCGAATATGCAACTTGAGCAACTTGCGGTGCCGCCGTACGAGTTGGTACCGGACGAACCTGCCGCGAACTTTGTTGGCGTGCTGCCGAGGCGGCAAGTCCAACAAAGCCTAAATTAAGTGCAACGGGAACTACAACCCAGAACAGTGAAATTGATCCAGTCAAACCCGCAACTGTTGTTGCAATCAAAGACGTCAACAACACCATGAAAACTCTGCGTCGACGAATGAACGCTTTTTGTTTGGCTGTGGGCGCTTCGCGATGTGCCCAGTGCCACTTAGGCTGCTGAATCGAACCTTCATCAGCAATCAATTCTGTTTCCAGTTGTTCTCGATCGTGATTCTTTAAATAGATCGGAACAAAGACCAGTCCCCACATTCCCACCACGATGAGATAGAGAAGACCGGTCATGTCTCATTACGGTACGGGCAATTCCATGGAAAACCCTGTAACCACGCCTTACTAGTAAGACGTGTCGCGGAATCGACTACTTGCTACGCAGCTGGCTAACAAGTGTTGAGGTCAGATTTTCGCTTAACAGCGAGTAGATATTGTGATCGCGCCAGTCGTGATTAATGTGTAAAAATCGCGGGCGAATTCCTTCAAAATGAAATCCCAATCGTTGAACTAAACGATTGCTCGGAAGATTCTCAGGGCGAACTGCAATTTCAACTCGGTGCAATTGCATTGGTCCGAGTAAGTAATCAGTGACCAGTGCAGCCGCAGTTGTCATGATGCCGCGATCTGAAACCGACTCATCAATCCAATAACCAAAGTTCGCTTCGCGTAGCGCACCGTAAACAATGTTGTTGACATTAAGTTGCCCGACAAATTCACCTTTGTACTCGACAACGAATGGCATACATAGACCTCGGCGCGCATCTTTGCGCATCCGACGTGCAACCTGACGGAAAGTCGGGGCTGGTTCTTGACTTGGAAGTGGAGCAGTCGCTTCCCATTCAGTGAGCCATGACTCATTAGCTCGTCGCAATTCTTGCCAGCGACGACTATCCGAGGTGCGCAATGGCCGAAGTGTTACATCACCATGCGTGAGTGTGACCGGCCAATGATCGGTACTCACTCCTCACCGTCATCCAAACGCATAACACTGACTCGGCTACCGCTTTTCACTTTTGTAGTTCCCGGTGGAATGACAATAAGAGCATTTGCCGTACCTAGTCCCGAGAGCGGATGGCCTTCATCTTGTTCCAGTGAACGCACCATTGTTGTGCCACCACGAGTAAAGAGTTGTGCACGAACATAGCGAGTTTCTTCTGACTCGGACTGAACATCTGTGTCGAGAGTTGCATCAATCGTCTTGTGGTGCAAAGTCGTATGACCCATGAGGCGCCGAATTAAAGGTCGCACAAAAATATCAAATGACAGCAATGCGCCAACAGGACTACCGGGCAAGACGAAAATCGGCGTTGAATCTGGGCCAATCACACCAAAGCCTTGGGCACCGCCGGGCTGCATGCCTACCCGAACAAATTCAACTTTTCCAAGTTCCCGAAGCACTGACGTCAGTAAGTCATAGTCACTTGAGGACATGCCACAGGCAGCAACAATGATGTCGGCTCGAACAAGTTGATCCTCAAGTGCCGCGCGAACCTCGTCGGCATCACTGCGAAGTGGACCGACTCGAAAGGTCATTGCTCCTGCCGCTGTTGCTGCGGCCGTTAATGCAATCCCGTTAATGTCGGGACGAATGTCATCGCTTGACCCCGGATCTGAAAGATCACTTCCAACTGTGAGAACGACTACGCGCGGTTTTGGATGCACACTGACACGACCAAAGTTCGCGGCCGCAATGAGCGCAATATGACGAGGTGCAATCGTTGTTCCGCGCGTGAGCAATGTGTGTGTTCCATTGTCATCACTGACGGTGATGTCTTCAGCTAATACACATCCGACGGATCCCAGTAGTCCAACTTCAAGTGGCTCACTCGCCGACACGTTGGATAAAACAATATCGAGATGTTCCGATGCAGATCGCATTACTGACCACTTGCTAAATATTTCGTCAACCAAGAACGTAAGTCTGGTCCGACGTCGTCACGGTCAAGTGCAATTTGAACGACACTCTTGAGATACGAAAGTTTGTCGCCTGTGTCATAGCGACGACCCTTGAATACCACTGCATGCACGCCACCAGCAATCGATGGATCCTTGGCAAGTTTAGCGAGAGCATCAGTCAACTGAATTTCGCCACCACGACCCGGTTCTTGCGCATCCAAAATGTCAAAAACTTGTGGCTGAAGGAGGTAGCGTCCGATGACAGCAAGGTTGCTCGGTGCTTCATCAGCGTTTGGTTTTTCGATAAGGCCGGTCACTCGTACGACACTCGGATTATCCGTTGGCTCAACCGCCGCACATCCGTAGAGATGAATGTCCTCGTCAGGCACTTCCATGAGACACAGAATTGAACCGCCATGATTATGAAAGGCTTCAATCATGCTCGGCAGAATCGGCGTCTTAGCATCGATCAAATCGTCGCCAAGCATCACGACGAATGGAGAATCTCCAACATGCGGGCGGGCCATGCTGACAGCGTGACCCAGACCTAAGGGATTGCCTTGACGGACATAGTGAATGTGAGCCAGTTCTGCAATACGCATCAATTCGTCGTGCAGTGCGAGGGCACCCTTGTCGAGCAATGTGCGCTCAAGATTCGGAACGCGATCAAAATGATTTTCGAGGGCATCTTTGTTACGGCCCGTCACAAAGAGTAGGTCAGTAATGCCCGCTGCGCCAGCTTCTTCAACGACATACTGAATCGCAGGCTTGTCGACAACAGGCAACATCTCTTTCGGAGTTGCCTTGGTCGCTGGCAAGAATCGTGTTCCGAGTCCAGCAACTGGAACGACGGCCTTCACGATTGGTCGCTTTGAAGTCATATAACGACTTTAGAGCACATCGAGGGAAGTCTGGGGAATCGCAGGACGAGCCTTGCCTAGAGTGGACTTATGGTCTTTGACACTAAACAGATGGCGCGCGAGGCTTCGTTGGAATCTCGTCACATTCGGGATCTAGATGAATTGGCTTCAGCAGAATCGGCGCTTGCAGCGCACGACTGGGAAAGCATCATTCGGCGCGGGCGCATCACTTGTTACGTCAGTATGGATAGCGAGCCACCAACTCAGTCCCTGCGCAACCGCTTGATCGAACTCGAACGTATGCCCTACTTGCCGATCATGCAGCCAGCTCGCCAACTCGCATGGGGTCGCGATGGCGCCGAGTTACTACAAAACAACTACGGCGTGCTTGAGCCACAAGAAGATTCAACTTTCGCACTCTCGAGCGTGACAGCGATGATCATTCCAGCACTACGAGCAGGACTTGACGGCAGTCGATTAGGACGAGGAGCCGGTTATTACGACAGGGCATTGGCAACCGTGCCTCCTCATTCAGTGGGTGGACCACTTCGAATTGTTGTCGTATTTGACGATGAAGTAGACGACACTGTTCCACACGATGAACTCGATCAGCCGATGGACATCATCGTCACTCCACTTCGAGTAATTCGCCTAACTAAATAGTCGAGAACTCAAATCAATTCCGCTCATAGCTGCGATCAATCCTGCGGCAAGCAAAATTGTTAAATAGGAAAAAGCTGCACGAATAGAGCCGGCGAAAATCCGTCGATGAAGTTGCAAACTCACGCCACTAAATGTTGTTAGCGCTCCACACAAACCTGCACCAAGGACGATTCGCACATCATGCGGAGCATCAACAAGCAAGCCCAAAATAAATGCGCCCACCACATTTACGATTAATGTTGCGCGTGGAAAGGCAGTTGATCCAACAGGTGGTAATCGATACTCGGTAAAGAATCGGATAACTGCACCTAAAGCAGCTGCTGCAACGAGCGCGACCACGATCACGATGACACGACCTTAGTTCCAATGTGAGTTGCTAGCACGCCCGCAACAAACGTTGCTGCAATGTAACTCCAAGCAACAATGCCATTGAGTTGGATGGTTTCGACGGCTAGTGCGGAGAATGTCGTAAAACCACCAAGTACACCCGTGACAAGAAAATGTCGAAGTTGCTCATTAGTCATTACTCGAGGCATAGCAGCGACGACGCCGATGATGAAAGCTCCAACTACATTTACTGCGAAAGTTGCCCAAGGCCAACTGTGAAGATCCGAGTGAGGTATAACCAGCGTGACGATATAGCGAAGCAGCGAGCCAACGACCGCGCCGGTCGCCGCGAGGGCTGCTAGCCGTTTCATTAACTCGTAGCTGAAGGTGTCGTTGATGCTGGAGTTGATGGAGCTGGAGTAGCAGGCTTTGCGGCACTTGCCGAGTCCGATGAAGTCGACGCAGGTGTCGACACTGATGAACTCGCTCCACGCGAATCATTTCGGTAAAAACCAGAGCCCTTGAAAACTACGCCGACCGAGCCATAAACCTTGCGCAATGCGCTCTCGTTACAGGATGGGCAAACCGTCAGTGCATCGTCCGAGAATGACTGCACAATTTCAAGCGGTTCACCGCAAGAGTCACACACATATTGATACGTAGGCATGTCATTCCTTTCTTCGTCGCATAGGCACTTCCGATATCGTACCTGTGGACAACCAATAGCGAAATTTGGCTAACTCTGCATACCCTCGTTGAACTATGAAGCCATCTGTCCGATTATTTCTGATTCAATATCGACGCGAAATTTCTGCATTTTGCGCGGCGCTTGCAGCCATCTTGGCGATTTCACTATTGCGGCCCCATCCTGCAGGGGCTGTGCTCGTCGCGCAACACTCGCTCGTTGCCGGACAACTTGTTACTCGGCAAGACTTCACAGAACTCCGTCTTGACCGAACCTGGCCCGATGCCATCACTGAGATGCAAGCGATCGATGGCCAACGAATTACTCATTCACTTAATGCAGGTACGCCACTGAGTTCGAGCGACCTTCTGACATCAACTACGGCGCATTTACCAACGGGAACATTAGCGGTATCCATTAATGCGGATGTTTCAGATGGAGCAGTTGCTTCGATTGGGAATCATGTCGAACTTTTCAGCGCTGATGGATCTGTGATCAGTGAAGATTCTGTTGTCTTGGCGAAATCAGAAAGTCGCAACCAAACGTCCTTCGGAGTAAGCGCTCAACACCTACCGCTTCTTGTCAGCATGAATCAACAAAACGTAAGTGCACTAGCTCAGTCTCGAAGTCACGGAGACATCACAGTTGCACTTCGCAGTAATTAGTCGTGGTGATGCGGGGGAACGTTGTCTAACAGTTCTTGATCACGCGGAGAGTTTCGGACAATGTCATCCTGCGTTTGATCGGGAGCAAGATCCAACTTCGCAAGCTGCTCGCGTAGTGCTGCCTTTGAGTCAATGTGCCCGTTAGCGCTGACGTCCTTCTCCATATCCCTATCGTGCATCGGTTTGCAGCGGAAACCAAATTCCTTAAGGCGCTCACCTAGAATTTAGCTATGGAGATGCTGCCTGCCGCTGTGTGGAAGGCCTTACGTGACCAGCATTTCGAAACTGTTGATCCATGGATTCAACCTCGGCTCGATCGTCGTTCACGCAATGAAAAACATCCAGTCGATGATTTCTTGTTTGATTATTACCCCATCAGTGCAAAAAAATTACGTTCATGGAATCCGGCATTCGGCATTTCACTCGAGGCCAACGAATCTGATCTCGAAGAATTTAATGCAAAAAATTATTTCTTTCATGACGGATGTATTTCACTTAGGCCAGACTGGCTCGACAATAACAAGGAGAAGATCAACCACATTTATCTCCTACTACGCGGTACTGAGTCGCGACCAGTGCGCAATGGTTGCTTTGGACTGCACGAGTGGGCCATGGTGCTAGGGCAACAGAATGTTCGACATGACTCGTGGCCTTTGCGACTCTCGCAAACAGAAATTAAGCAAACTATCGATGAACAAGGTCTTCGATGCACACACTTTGATGCCTTTAGATTTTTCACCGACGAAGCTGCTCCGCTCAATCCAATACAACTGACTCGAAATGATCAGCTCACATTCGAGCAACCAGGTTGTTTGCACGCCAACATGGACTTGTACAAACATGCATTTGCACTTGCACCAATCCTCGGTAGCGAAGTCGTTCGAGAGGCATTTGCACTTGCTCGTGAAATTCGACAAGTGGACATGCAAGTTGCTCCTTATGACTTACGCGAATTAGGAGTGATTCCGATTCCGGTAGAAACGCCTGAAGGTCGCGCCGAATTCATGGAACGCCAAAGAGCATTCGCGCATCGTGCAACGACTATTCGCCTAGGGATCATTCGCACGATCGAGGCAATAAATGCAATTTCGGTAGGCTAGGGCCATGTCTCGACGCCGAATAGATCCAACGCCATCGCCCGAATCATCTCGTCGCAGCGCCGGTGGTTCCCGTCGAGCAACTCCAGCCACAATTCAGCCACCGCATGGCGGCGGCATGTTCTCAAATAGTGACCGCACACTCTTGGCTATTGCTACGTCCGCAACGATTGCAGCTGGTGTTTTCCATAGTTCGAACGGGCCAGTTGTTGCCTTCATCGTGGCAGGAATTGCACTTGCATCACTCGCAAGTTTGGTCGGTCGCTGCGTCGAAGCAATCGGCGACAAGTTGGGGCCAGGGCCTACAGGTGTCTTGCAATCGTTCTTAGCTAATCTTCCAGAAATCTTCGTCATCATGTTTTCGCTTAAGGCCGGACTGTATGACGTCGTGAAAGCAACAATTGTTGGTTCTGTTTTAGCCAACGTCCTACTCGTGGCAGGTCTTGCATATCTCGTAGGTGGACTCAAGAATGGCCGACAACGATTTAGTGAAACTGCAAGTCGTCAACTTGGCTTGATGTTATTGCTCAGCGTCTCAGTACTTGCCATTCCTACATTGACGTCGGCATTGCATACTCCTGCAGCCGACCACGAACGAGTCATTACTGTCGTGATCTCAATTGTGCTCTTGGCACTTTTCGCAGCCTCGTTGCCAGACATTTTGCGCACAGGACAAGGTGCGACTACGTCGTCCGTCGAAGCCATGCAAGCACGAAGCGAAACGGAACACCATGGCGCGTGGTCCCTTACCCTTGGACTGACGCTGCTCACTATTACGGCAATCGCCTCGGCCCTTGTGTCAGATTGGTTCGTCAGCGCACTGTCTCCTGCGATGGACACGTTACACATCAATCCAACTTTTGCTGGTTTGATCATTGTTGCAATCGCAGGTAACGCAGTCGAGAACTTTGTGGGTATCCAACTGTGCGCACGGAATAAGCCTGAGTACGCACTTCAAATTGTGTTGCAGTCCCCTGTTCAAGTGGCCATGATTGTGGCGCCTCTGATTGCGCTTGCCGCGCCACTAGTCGGTGCTGCTACTTTCACGTTGACGTTAACTCCGATGCTGCTTGCCTCGTTAATCTTGGCAACACTTGTCACCGTTGTCGTGGTTGAAGATGGTGAAACGACTTGGTTCGAGGGCGCTGCATTATTAGCGCTCTACGTGGCAATAGCCTGTGCGTTTTGGTGGGGTTAATAAGTGATCGTCACTGATCCACAATTGGCCATTGACGCTTTAGCTCGTGGCGCATTGTGCGCAATTCCAACTGAAACTGTTTACGGTCTTGCTGCTGACGCCACAAATCCAACCGCTGTTGATCAGGTCTTTGCAGCAAAAGGACGTCCAGCAGATCATCCGTTAATTGTGCATGTTGCATCGCTGAAGGAATCTGAGTTGTGGGTTGTGGATCTGCCTTCGTGGGCATGGACGCTGGCACAGGCTTGTTGGCCAGGACCACTCACACTCGTCGGTAACCGAACCTCATTAGCCAGCGACAAGATCACTGGTGGACAAGACACAGTCGCAGTGCGCGTTCCCGATCATTCGCTCACACTGCAAGTTCTCCAAGGTCTTGCCGATCGAGGTATTCATGGTGTCGTAGCGCCGAGCGCAAATCTCTTTGGGCATGTTTCGCCGACTTCTGCGCAGCACGTTGCAGCAGATCTCGGCGACTACCTGAAAAAACACGATGGTTTGATACTTGATGGCGGTGCCTGCCGAGTCGGCGTTGAATCAACGATCGTCTTGGCTACAGGAGACTTTCCTGTCATTCTTCGACCCGGTGGCATCACACGAAAAATGATTACCGAAATAACAGGATTACCTACAAGTGAATCCGGTGACAACCAGCCTCGAGTTTCCGGCTCACTTGACTCACACTATGCACCTGATGCTCAGGTCTCTTTGGTCAGAAGCGACGTTGTCCAATCGCTTGATCACGGTGGACTCATTGCTTTTGCTGAAATTGCCACTCCGTCTGGGGTCACTCGATTGTCTAGTCCTACAACGATTGATGAATTCGCAAACAGTTTGTATTCAGCATTACGTGCAGCTGATGAACAAGGGATTACAAATGTGTTCGTCGTCCCACCACAGGACGAGGGCCTTGCTGAAGCGGTACTCGATCGATTGCGTCGCGCTGCGTTTTAACCTGCGATGAACTGGCCCGCAGAGTAGATCACAAGTCCTGCCAAGGCACCGACCACTGTTCCGTTGAGGCGAATGAACTGTAGATCACGACCAACATGTAATTCAATCTTTCGAGATGTGTCGTTGGCATCCCAGCGTGCGATTGTGTCAGTAATGATTCCTGCGATCTCCGAGCGATAGTTTTCCACGAGGTGGCCTGCAAGATTTTCGATTGCCCCATCAATAGAACGTCGCAGGTTGTCGTCACTCGTTAACTTCTCGCCGAATTGCATCAGCATTGATGTAACTTTTACTCGAAGTGAACTGGATGGATTTTGCGCATCTTCATTGACGGTGCGCTTTGCAGATATCCATAACTCCGAGACAGTGTGGCGAATCTCGCCGCGATCGACAAGATGCATTTTGATGTTATTGACATGTGAGCCCAGGCCGGCATCGTTACGTAAATTGTCAGCGAGTTCTACTAATCCGCGCTCGACCCATTTACGAATTGGGTGATTTACATCTTCTCGCACTGATTGAGACCAATCGATCAAGTGCTCGTAGACCCACTCGCCAACACGGTCTTTACCAAACCCTGGTAGCCACTTGGGCAATTGTTTGTCGAACCAATCCTGTGCACGTTTAGGGTCGCTGACTAATCGATGTTCAAGAGTTTCAACTAAAAGGTCAACAACTGGGCCATATGCTTCATTAGCAATGATGCGATCAACGAGAGCAGCAAGCGGTGTAGATACATCAAAGTTGTTGGCGATACGGATGAACTGCCCTTCAATGAATTCAGCGATTGCCTCATCATCACCTAAGTCAGTTAGCCACGTAACTCCTGAAGCTAGTTCGTTGGTAACTGTTTGAGCATTTGTTGGGTCGCTTATCCATGCACCAAACCGTTCCGCAATGCGCGCGCCTGAAAGTTTGTCGCGAACAACTTCTTCGCTAAGAAAATTGTCACTGACGAATTCACTCAAACCTTCTGCGATCGCATCTTTGCGGCGCGGAATGATTGCTGTATGCGGGATAGGTAGTCCAAGTGGTCGCCGAAAGAGTGCCGTAACTGCGAACCAATCGGCAATGCCGCCAACCATTCCAGCTTCGGAAGCTGCTCGCACATAACTGACCCATGACGGACCACCGTGCGTTTCACTGTGTCGTGCTACGACATAAACAACTGCTGCTGCCAATAAGAAACCGGTAGCGATGGCCTTCATCCGACGAAGTTCACGCTGCTTCTGTCGTTCGGCGCTACGTGTTGCTAGTCCTAAACTCACGTCTCTAATCTGTCACATCGCGCATTTGGGTGTGAGGGCAGTAACGATTATTTGCTGGGTGAATGATCGACGCCGGCAATTTGGTCAAGTACATGTCCCGCGAGTCGTTCGATAATGACAAGTCCATCGCGCGCTCCCCCAGGTGATCCAGGCAAGTTGATGATGAGGGATCCGTCAGTCACACCGGCGTAGCCACGGGTGAGATCTGCAGTCGGCACTTTCTCGCGCGAATAAGCACGCAATGCTTCTGGAATTCCCGGAAGCAACTTGTTAATTAGCGGAGCAGTTGCTTCGGGTGTTAGGTCGTACTCTGAAATGCCGGTACCACCAGTCGTGACAATGAGATCGATGCCCGATGAGATCGAATGCGTGAGTGCTTCACGAATCTTGTCGATGTCATCAGGAACGACTGTCACGCCAACGACGTCGTACCCAAGTGCAACGAGACCTTCACGCAAAATCTCACCACTGGTATCGGCATAGATTCCTTGGCTTGCACGATTGCTCGCAGTGATGACGGTTGCACGACGACTCATGATCTACCGAGTCCACAGTCCATTACGTCCACCATCTTTTTCGGTGACGCCAACGTCAGTGATTTGAGCACCCGGATCAATGGCCTTGACCATGTCGATCACGGTGAGTCCCGCAACGCTCACTGCAGTCAGTGCTTCCATTTCAACACCTGTGCGGTCGGCGGTTTTAACAAATACATCTATTTGAACGCCAAAATCGTGGGTCACCAGATCCACATCCACACCATGCAGCGCAATTGGATGGCACAGCGGAATCAGATCTGGCGTTCTCTTGGCGCCCATGATCGCAGCAACGCGTGCTGTGGCTAGTACGTCACCTTTAGGAACCGTGTTGTCTCGCAACATCGCGACAACATGAGGACTGAGCAAGACTCGGCCAGTGGCACGGGCTGTTCGGACAGTGACATCGCGATCAGTGACATCAACCATGTGAGCGTTGCCCGTGGCATCGATGTGAGTGAGCTTGTCGCGTGAAGTAGTCATGATCAGCAATGCTACCTGCGTCTGGCAATCGCCGATCGAGGGAATGTGTGGGCAGCCTCACAGCCATGTTCACTCTGAGCATGGACTTTGGTAACTTTTTGGTAACTTTCCTATGTCATACTTTAGGTACGCAAAACCCGCGTATTTGGAGGAAAAAATGAGTCTCGCTCACAAAGCGAACGACAAGAACATGGTCAAAGAGCTAAGCCAGGACGATCTCCAGGTCAGCTACGCCATGTACATCAATAACGCCATCGCTGAAGACCGGATCGGTCAAATTCCATCGATCGTGCGTTCGTACAAGGCGGATAAGTACGGAAACGTACAAACCCGTCGCTCCGTCATGGACCGTGTCCGTGACGCACTTGCTGGCTAAATAGCAGGCAGGAAACACCAAAGGCCGACTCCACTTTTGTGGGAGCCGGCCTTCGCTGTGTCGAGGGGACAATTACGCGAAGCGTAAACCTATGCCTGCTTGATCGCCGAGATGTCGAGCTGAAGCTTGATCTTTTCGCTAACCAATAGGCCGCCTGCTTCTAGCGCAACATTCCATGTAAGACCGAAGTCCTTGCGGTTGATTTCTGCTGTGCCTTCGAAGCCTGCACGAACATTTCCGAATGGATCTGTTGCAATGCCAGTCGCTTCTACCTTGAGGTCAACGCTCTTGGTGACGTCCTTGATTGTGAGATCGCCAGTAACAACGAAGTCATCGCCATCAGCCTTGATTGCGGTTGACTTGAATGAGAGTGCGTTGGTGTTTTCGACATCGAAGAAGTCAGCGCTCTTGAGGTGGCCGTCGCGGTCTGCTGAGCCAGTGTCGATTGAGTCAAGCTTTGCGTCTACAACAACGCTTGATGATGCGAGGTCAGCGCCGACAACAACTGTGCCAGTGAAGTCTGCGAAGTGTCCACGGACCTTGGTTACGACCGCGTGACGCGCTTCGAATCCAAGACGTGAGTGTGATGGGTCGAATGCCCAAGTTCCGGCCAATGCGGCTAGATCTGCCATGTGTTTCTCCTAGAAAGTTGAAGGTTCAATTAATTTAGTTTAACTTTCAACTAACAAGAAAGCAAATCGCCTTCGCATCACTCAAAAACCCACCTATTACTGCGTCTTTTCATCGAAAGAGCCCCGCTGAATCCAACCAACGGGGCTCACTTCAAACTAAAAATGGGTTACACGAGCTGTGGCACCCATTCGCCAGCCTTCGCGACCAATGCATGAAGTTCTTCGAATGCATCAGCCTCAAGTGGCTTTAATGGTCCGCGAGTATGTGCACTTGGCACACCCAGAATTGTCATGAGTGCTTTTGTGCGAGCAATGTATCGACCCGATTCAACATATTCCAACAGTGGCTTAACCGCCGCGTATGCTTCATCGCGAGTTGCAGGATCGATGATTCCAAGATGCGCCTTAGGCAATGCATTACCTGCTCCTGCAATCCAACTTGTTGCACCGGCACCGAGGAACGTAACTGAATCAACGTCGGCTCCACACACGATATCAATGCGGCCTTTGTACTTTGCCAATATGTCAATTCGCGAAAGATCACCTGATGCTTCCTTGATTCCAAAAATCAATGGATGATCAGCCAAGGCATCCAGTGCCTGTGCTTCGATCGATACACCAATACGACCAGGGTAATCGTAGAGAACAGCAGGAAGGCCGGCTGAATCAACAACGATCTTCATGTGATCAGCAATTTCGTCTTGCGTAGGAACTGAATACGCAGGCGATGCAACCATCAAGCCATCGCAACCTAATTCTTTTCCAATCTTGGCGTGCGCGACTGCTTCACGAGTCGACATGCCGCCAACACCGGCAAGTACTGGAACGCGACCAGCAACCTGCTTCACAATTGCCTTGGCAACTTCGGCTCGCTCAGAAAGGTCGAGCGCATATGCTTCGCCAGTTGTACCAACCGCGACAACACCATCAACGCCATTCGACAGCATGATCTCGGTCCATTCTTGAACCTTTACTAGATCAACGTTTCCATCAGCATCAAAGTGCGTAACAAGTGGAACATGTAGGCCGGTGAGTTTCATAGGGTCTTCCATTCTTTGACAGTCCTAGATCATCAGCGTACTTCTGTTCTAGTAAATGCGAGGCTAAATTACTTATCTGATTCGGCAACACGTTGAACTGCAGCAGCAACTTTCTTGGCTACGTTGGGATCAAACACGCTTGGCACAATAAAGCTTGGATTCAATTGCTCTGGCTTGACACAACTTGCAATCGCTTGTGCGGCAGCGATCAGGGTCTTTGTCGTGATCTTGTACGCGCCAGCATCCAGCAGTCCACGGAAAATTCCGGGAAATGCAAGAACGTTATTGATCTGATTCGGGTAGTCGCTTCGACCGGTCGCAACAATCGCTGCATGCTTTGCAGCAAGTACTGGATCAATTTCAGGATCTGGGTTAGCCATCGCAAACACAATTGCCTTATCAGCCATCGTTGCAACGTCGGCTTCGGTGATGATGTTCGGAGCACTGACGCCAATGAATACATCGGCACCCGCCAAACTCTCGCCAAGAGATCCAGTGAACTTTTCCTTATTGGTGTTTTCCAACATCCAGGTGCTCGTGCTATTTCCGCCCGGACGATCGTCGTAAACAGCACCCTTCGAATCAAAAGCGATGATGGTCTTGACACCAGTTTCCATCAATAGCTGAGCAATTGCAGTTCCTGCAGCGCCAGCACCCGACAAAATGATGCGCAAGTCGCCAGGCTTCTTATCGACAATCTTTAAAGCATTTTGTAACGCCGCCAATACAACAATTGCAGTGCCATGTTGGTCGTCGTGGAACACAGGGATGTCGAGAAGTTCGCGCAATCGTGCTTCTACTTCAAAGCATCGCGGCGCAGAAATATCTTCGAGATTGATTCCGCCATACTGCGGAGCCAGAATCTGAACAGTACGAACAATTTCATCGACGTCCTGTGTATCAAGGCAAACTGGCCAGGCATCGACATCTGCAAACTGCTTAAACAATGCGGCCTTGCCTTCCATCACAGGAAGAGCTGCTGCAGGACCAATATTTCCCAGACCCAAAACCGCAGAGCCATCAGTGACCACTGCAACGGTATTGCGCTTAATAGTCAGGTGGCGAGCATCCGATGGATCTTCGGCAATAGCCATGCACACACGTGCTACACCAGGGGTATATGCGCGCGATAGATCATCGCGAGTACGAAGCGGCACCTTTGGGCGAACTTCGATCTTTCCACCAAGATGAAGCAAAAAGGTACGGTCGCTCACATTGCGAACAGTTGCTCCAGGAAGAGCAGCGATTGCCGCGGTTACTTTTTCAGCGTGCTCAACATCAGAAGTGTCGCAGGTGACATCCACAACCATGCGCTCATAGCTGGACTCGACTACATCGAGAGCCGTCAGCCCTGCGCCAGCATCGCTCACAGCTTGTGCCAATCCTGCGGTGGACGATGACTCGGGGGTCAATTCAACGCGCAATGTGATTGCATAACCCGGACTATTTGAAGACATAACTACTCCTTGGAGACGTATGTCCAATATTGCCAGTGTTTTTAGGTCAAACCGCCAAGTTTGATGTGACTTTGCACCCGATTATCCACATTTCAAAGGGATTTCTCGAAATACTGGAGTCACTTCACCTCGTAAATTAAGGACATTTCCGTGGCTTTTGAACTTAAGGGATCAACCGCAGTGATTACCGGCGCTGGATCCGCAACTGGAATTGGGTTTGCTAGCGCAACCTTGTTAGCCGAAATGGGTGCTTCGATCTATCTCACCGGTGCCAGCGAGCGCGTGCTTGATCGAGTTGAAGAATTACGCACCTTGGGAGTTACTGCATTCGGCTCGATCGCAGATCTGACTGATCCTGCGCAAGCTGAGGCAATGGTTCACGATGCCGTCACCGCACTTGGCGGCTTGGACATTCTGGTAAATAACGCAGGAATGACTAGCGTTGCTGCTCCTCAACACGATGTTGGCGAAGCTGAAGATGCTGCGGATATGACTGTGGCTGGATGGCGCGGCTCGCTCTCACGAAATTTAGATTCGGCCTTTTATGTCACTCACGCTTCGCTATCCCACTTACGCAAATCGACACATGGGCGAATCATCATGATGTCGAGTGTGACTGGACCAGTCATGGCTATCAAGAATGACGTTGCATATGCGACATCAAAAGCAGGCATGGTCGGATTTACAAAAGCACTTGCCGTGGACGAAGCAATCCGCGGGATCACGGTGAATGCTGTTGCTCCAGGCTGGATTCAAACTGACTCGCAACTTGAAAGCGAAGCGGGTCATGGCACTAAAACCCCAATCGGCAGATCGGCCACTCCGCAAGAAGTGGCCGCTGCCGTTGGATGGTTAGCGTCTCGAGAAGCGTCCTACATCACTGGCCAAGTGTTGGTCATCGATGGCGGCAACTCAATTCAAGAAGAGCGTTCGTGACACAATGCCACTATGAGCACAACACGTGGATACGCAGCACTTACGGCTGGCGGCGACCTTCAACCATTCGAATTCGAACGACGCGAAGTTGGAGCCAGCGATGTAGCTATTGACATTCTCTATGCCGGTATTTGCCACTCCGACATTCACCAAGTTCGTGAAGAGTGGGGACCTGCTATTTTCCCCATGGTCCCAGGGCACGAGATCGTAGGACGTATTACTGAAGTTGGATCTGCTGTAACTAACTTTGCAGTTGGCGATCTTGCCGGTATCGGGTGCTTCGTTGATTCGTGCGGTCAATGCACTAACTGCAAACTTGGCAAGAATAATTACTGCCTCGAGCACGTGACATGGACGTACAACTCAACAGAAGTTGATGGCTCGACTCCTACCTACGGTGGTTACTCCCAATCGATTGTTGCCAAAGCTGATCACGTTTTACACGTCGCCGAATCCTTAGACATCACAGGTGTAGCGCCTTTGCTCTGTGCCGGAGTCACTGTTTACTCGCCGCTCACTCATTGGGGCGCAGGTCCTGGAAAGCAAGTTGCAGTTCTTGGACTCGGCGGATTGGGCCACATGGCAGTCAAGATCGCTCGCGCCATGGGCGCACACGTCACCGTCTTGAGTCATAGTGAAAGCAAGCGTGTCGATGCACTCGACATGGGAGCAGATGATTTTGTCTGCACTAGCGATGCCAATGCACTAAAAGACTTGGCGAACCGATTCGACATCATCATTAATACAGTGTCTGCCGATATTGATCTACGTCCCTATATCTTGACGTTGGGTTTGTGGGGAACACTTGTGTGTGTCGGTGCCCCTGGCAAGCCCTACACAATCAACGGTGGCGACCTACTGAACCAGCAGCGAAGCCTTGCCGGTTCTGGGATTGGTGGCATTAAGGAAACTCAGGACATGCTTGATTTCTGTGCAGCAAACAACATCGTGTCCGAAGTGGAAGTCATTGACGCAAACTACATCAACGAGGCCTATGACCGAGTGGTTGCCAGCGATGTGCGTTTCCGATTCGTCATTGATACTTCAACGATTTAACATGGTTTAAGCCCATAAATAGGGGGCATACTGTTGTGCATAGAGGCACGTCTGTGAAAGGAAACTCATGAGTTCACGCAATCCGATTTTTGCAAAAGTTGATGCGCCAGTTGTTTCAGACGAGGAACTTGCACGGATCGTCAATGGTCCGCAGATTGCTGGTCGTATGACCTTGACCGATGTCATCATGAAGACTTTGGCACTCTTTGGACTACTTGTTGTAGGTGCTTATTTTGGCTGGATTACTGCACCGACCAACTCAAGTTTGTTCACGGTTTCCATTTTTACTGCCATGATCCTTGGCTTAGTGAACGCCTTTAAGAAGCAGGTATCTCCCATCCTTGTTTTGGCATATGCGTTGGCCGAGGGCGTGTTTCTCGGAGCATTGAGCTATTGGGTGAACACCGCGTACGGGCAAAATATTGCTCAGCAAGCCCTCATTGGTACGTTCACTGCATTTGGTGTGACTCTGGCTATGTACAAGTCACAAATCGTCCGCGTGAACGGACGATTTATCAAAATGTTTTCGATCGCGATCGTGTCATACCTCGTGATTGGCCTGATGTCTCTCGTCTCTGCAATGTTTGGCGGCGGTAACGGCTGGGGTTTTTACGGCATGGGTCAACTAGGTATCTTGCTCTGTGTTGCTGGAGTGGGTCTTGCCACGTTTTCATTGTTCATGGATTTTGAAACGGTAACGCGTGCGATCGCAGCAGGAGCCGAAGAACGGGAATCATGGCGAATGGCATTTGGCCTCACTGTGACGCTTGTGTGGCTCTACACCGAAATTTTACGTTTGCTCGCGATCTTAAATGATCGTCGCTAGATAATTTCTTCGGTCCAAGTCACGCCTTCTTTCAGTAGGCGTGCTGGATTTCCTCCGATTGAAGATTCTTTAGCAAACTCTTTTGTGACAACTGATTGCGCTCCGATAATTGATCCGGAACCAATCATCGAACCCTTGAGAATCATTGCGCCCTGCCCTATCCAGACTCTTTCGCCTACGGTGACATCTCGCGCTGGATTTAGTCGTTCTCCCGATTCAGCATCGACTATGGAGTGCGAATCACTCGTCCAAATTTGGCAATTCGCGATCAAACAATCGGCACCAATTATTACCGTGCTGCCTTCATTCAAGTTAACAACTAAAGGGCCTCTGATGCGTTGACCAGCATCCATAATAAAGGTGCAATTATCTGCCATGTGGATGCTCAGGGAAGTTTCTAGAACGTCAATTCCTTTAAGTACGACTGAGCAATTTCTTCCAGCTTGAATGAAAATGCGAGATGCAATCTCGGGTGGAATTGCATCCATTTCAATCGTTGTACCGAAACCTTTGCGAATCGTCGGCTTAACACTGCTTATGTAATTTGGTAATCGTCCCTCACGCTTTCCAAATCGGAAGTAGTGCAGGAGTGGGTTTTCGCCTCGTGTCTCTACATCAGGATTATTTTCTAAATAGAAATGAGTCTCAAACCAGTCGTTTGGATTCAGCCTCATTCGCCAGCCAACAGTCTCAAAATGTTCAAACTCAAGTCCGGGCTCTAGGTTCAAATGCCTTACTTGCTGGCGGTAATACTTCGTATCAAAAGATCGTCGGGTACGAATGCGGGCAAAGTAATCTATAACTTTTCCAAGGACGTAACGAGGTGTGACGGCTCGATTCAAAAAACGACGCCTCACTGAGTTAACTGGTAACAACGTTGTCATAAGTCCAGTGGTACCTAGCGCTTGTACGAAAGTGCGCCACGTTAAGTGAATTGGTTGCGGTTGCCATTCAACTATCACAGACGGTGCCTTCGGGAGCTCAATGACTACCTGCTCTATAGCTTGTCTTAGGAAACTTCCTGACTTGCACCAAGAAAATTCCTTCTGCACTCTGAGCAAGTAGTCGAGTTGAGATTGACGAAGAGTTTCGTCGGTTAGTAACTGCGCTACGACTTGCGCATCATGCTCGGCATTAAGTAACTGCAAGTGCACAGGAGGATCGGGCAAAATTTCTGCCAACGAATGTAAGCGAGGAAAAACTGAAGGGATGCCCGCGAAAAGTCCATCGAAGGGGGCAAGACCAAATCCTTCCGAAAGCGTTGGAACTATCAGCAGGTCAAGAGAGCTCACTACCTTTTGCTTACGCGTCTCAGTGAGAGGTCCATGATAAATAATGTGATCCTGCATTTCAGGATTTGCTATCAGCCAATCATGCTCGGCGCTATTGGAGCTTCCCCAAATTGGTTCAATACCTATGAGATGAAGTTCAACATTCGGAAATATTTGAATAAGTGATTTATCAATTTCAAATGCGTACACCCGATTTTTGTGGTGAAAAGATGTGCCAATCAATCCGATGCGAGGAGAGGTGCTGGCTTGTTTTACAGCCTCGTTATTGACAGCAAGATGGTCAAGACCATTAAAGATTATGAATGAATCCCCAACAACACTGCGAGACTGACCTACTCGCACAGATTCATTTGCTACATAGTTTGAGTTGTAGAGCACTGTATCGATTTTTTGGCCAGCAAGTACGGCACTGCGTTGATAATTTCTAAAGGCCTCGATTGACGGATGATAAAAAGGATTATCGAAGGCAATGTAATCCAGCTGCAAAATCAATGATCTATAGGCCCAACGTTTTTTCTCTGCGAAAAAGGACTCGTCACCAACTTGAAATGGAGCTACGAACACATCGAACCGCTCGCCCGCTTCACTCATTCGTTCAAGTTCTGCAGCATTAATAATTTCAATTCCTGGAAGGATTTTTGAAGCTTCTTCCTCTGTTAGCCCAGTGAGAACCTGAACCGTGCCATGAAATTCGGGATCACTTGCGAGATGTTTAGCAAATTCAACACTGACAATATTGGTTCCCGATTGAGACTTTGACATTCGTCGACCATCAAGTAACACTCGCATGCCAAAAGTCTTCGTGAGTACACGTAAGAAAAGTGACTCCTGCACGTCATTGTGATTTTCGAAGGTCGATATATATAGTGCATAACCTGGGTATCTGGAATTAATAATTTTTTCATGATCGCGCTTCAGATTTGACTTGGATAGTCCAAAGGACGCGCCCGATAGATGTTTAACAATCACGGAGTTACTCATCGTGTGGATGAAACCCATTTTGAGGGCACGCATACAGAAATCGACTTCTTCGCCATACCCTGGAGAAAAAATTTCGTCGAAATTGCCAACAGCAGTCAAAGCGATCCGCTTGATGTAAATACAGTGTCCAACACCAACCGGAATCGTCGCTGGGGGTAGAGGCTCGAGACTGGCGAGATAATCACTTAATTTTGCAATGTCGTCAACCGAAGTATGAAGTAAGTTTCGGTCACCAAGTCGAACTGAAGTAATGCTTCCTTCATCAGCCATTGCAGTCACAGTCGCAATAACATCGCTGCGGTAGGCATCGACCTGAAGTCGATCACTCCATTGAGGAGTTACCAAGACATCGGAATTAACGAGAATGACGTCATTCGTTCCAGCAAGCTCAAAGCCCTTATTCGCCGAACCAACAAAACCCAAATTGATATCGTTACGAACAAAAGTGATTCGCGAGTTTGATTTTGGAGCAACTAACTGAAAGTCACCTTCTGTGCTCGCATCGTCAATGACAAAGACTTCAACAGATTTATCTGTGTATTCAAGAATTCGTGAAATGCACTCGGTAGCTAACGTGAAGTTGTTGAAAACTGGGACTACAACAACAAAGCTGTTCACGGCGGTCGGCAACGTCATCGCTCCCAGGTCTAGGGGACTTGCTTGAGCCCCCGACCAAACAACTTGTGATCACAGTAGTGGAGAAAGATGAATTTTGCCTGTTGGTTAGGTAAATAGCGATTCTGTTACGGCAATGTCGCAACTTCGACCTGGCAAACCCAACTTGGAACAGTTGGCATTCTGCTCGTCAATAATCTGGAGTGCAGAGATAGTGCCGTGATCCCAAGTGAAGTCTGAGGTGGTGTGAGCGTCTTCGACAAGAGTCACGTCATAGCCGCGATCTAAAGCGCCGTGAATAGTATGGCGAACACAGTTGTTGGTTTGAGATCCGCAGATAACGAGATGCCCCACCTGCAATTTATCCAGACTTGTTTCAAGATCAGTTGACTCGAATGAATTACGGAATCGCTTATCAATTCGTGCTTCGCCTTCGGCTGGAATTAATTCGGGGACAAGTTGCCAATAGTCACTTCCGATTGGCATCTCTTCATCTGAATGTTGAACCCACACTATTGGAACATTCTTCGACCTAGCATTTGCTACCAAAGACGAGATGTTTTCTACGATGTGATCGCGATCGTAAGCATCCCATACGACGCCGTTTTGAACGTCAATGACAACAAGAGCTGTATTTGGTCGATCTGGAATTGTGCACATGAAATAAACCTATGTCAAGACCACTGATGATTATTTTCTAACTTAACGATTACGACATCTTGCGCTCCAACGTGGGAATTCTCGCCAAGGTGTTGTTGGGTGCAAAGTTCAAGCCCCGTCACCCACGTTGGCAGTTGCGATGGAACGTCAGAAAAATTCACAGCAATTAGGTAGTCCTGTTTTCCATCTGAGCGAATTGTCATGTCAAGGCCACTGGGTACTCGATCGCAGAGACTTTGGATGTTGGCTGCTTTCACTACGTGACGAAATATGGCGTCTAAGCCGTTTGCGTCAACATCCGCGCTTACATATATTGCAATACCCTTGCCGAATTTGTTGGTAGTGACCGATGGTTTACCTTTCAGATGACCAGAAATATAAATCCCCAAATTTGTGGCAGTACCCAACTCCACCCACTCACTCCAGCGACTTACGTTGAATTGCAGTCCATCGAGTTCAACCAATTCGTGCTGACCATCAACGATCGGCCACCATTCATCAACGCTGATGCCTAAAAGTTCGCTAATTGGACCGGGGGCTCCCCCAAAATGAACATGGTCATTTTCATCAACCACACCGGAAAATGGGCCAACAACTGCAATTCCCCCAGCACTGACAAATGACTTGAGAAATTCGGAGGTGATCGAGTCAATTAAATACGCATTCGGTACTAACAGCACTTTGTAAGCAATCATGTCGGTTTGCGGCCGCACTATATCCACTTGGAGTCCTTGAGAAGCCAAAGCGCTATTCCATGACTTTGCTAAATCCATCCAGTTAAACGCTTCCGAAGGCATCGCTTCGGGGGTTCCTAATGCCCACCGTGAATTCCAATCTGCCAGCATCGCAATCGGCGTCGAAACTTTAGTTCCAACTAATTCTGAGAGATTTTTTAATTCGTTTCCGAGAGCACTACATTCTCGCCAGGTACGAGATTGAGTTCCGCGGTGGCCAAGGATTGCGCTATGAAACTTTTCGGTTCCAAAGCGACCTGCACGCCACTGGAAATACATAACGCCATCAGAACCATGAGCGATTGCTTGCATGCTAAAAAGTCTCATAGTTCCCGGAGGCTTTGGCGCATTTAATTCGCGCCAACTCACCGCGCTTGGTGCTTGCTCTAAAAGTAACCAAGGCTGATTCTTAAGAGAACGCATGAGTGAATAGTTCAAAGCCGCATCAAGATAAGCGTTCGGATCGCTCGGATCTGGATAAGCATCGTCCGATACAACATCTTCCAGGTCTGCAAAAGTCCAGTAATCAAGATCTTTAAAGAAGCTCATGAAATTAGTTGTGATAGGAGTCGATGAATTATGGGATCGAATTACATCAACTTCAACTCGAAACAGTTCTAAAAGAGCATCACTAGAGAACCTGTCAAAATCGAGAGTCTGCGATGGATTAATTGGGCCGGGAGCGATCGTCGGAGCCTTAATCTGATCGAAAGACGAATAGATCTGGCCCCATGACGTTGTGCCCCATGCTCGATTTAATGCATCTACTGTTTGGTAACGAGACTGGAGCCATTTGCGAAAATCTCGACTCGACTCTTCACAGTAACAACGTGAGATATGGTCACCGTATTCATTCGAAACATGCCACATCACAATGGCGGGGTGTTCTGCATAGCGCTCCACCATCTTGGTGGCCATTCGCGCGCAATGTTCGCGCCAGATTAATGAACTCGGACAATATGACTGTCGAGAGCCAAACTCGAGTCGAATACCGTCACGATTTACGGGCAGCATTTCGGGATGCTCTCGCACCAACCATGCGGGTGGTGTCGCAGTGGCTGTCGCAAGATCAATAGAAATATTGGCTTCCCACAATTTTTCTATGACATCGTCTAACCACTGAAAGTCAAACGAATTAAATTCAGGCTCAATGCGCGACCAAGAGAAAACAGGTAGCGTCACAATATTCACGCCAGCTTCAACCATCAACGCAATATCTTGAGAAATAGTTTCAGCATCCCATTGTTCAGGGTTATAGTCTGCTCCAAATAGCATGTCTGGGATTCGCGTGATCATGTGTTTTGTCACTTAATAGATCCCCCCAAGAGTCCTGAAACCAATTGACGCTGAAACAAAATGAAGAAAATCAGGATCGGCAATGTAGCTATAAACGCTCCTAGCATAATTGCAGAATAGTCGACATGTGTGAGTCCAATCATTGAACTCAATACAAGAGGAACTGTTAACTTCTCAGGGCTATTGAGCATCAGAAGCGGCCAAATAAAAGCATTCCATTGGCTGATAAAAGTAAAGATGACAACAGCAGCGATCTGAGGGCGAGCAACCGGTAGAACTATTCGATAAAAGGTTCGCATTTCGCTTGATCCATCAATACGGGCAGCCTCAAGAATTTCATTGGGAAACGAAAGAAAACCTTGCCTCATCATAAAGATTCCAAAGGCGTTCGCCAGGAAAGGAACAATCACTGCCTGATAAGTATTAACCCAATGAAACGATGCCATCATTTGGAACAGCGGAACGAGAAGGACTTGGAAAGGAACCATCATCGTAATCAAAATGGTTGATAACAGAAAACCTCGACCCTTGAATTGAAATTTCGCCAGTGCGTATCCGCACATTGCACTCACTATTGAACTCAGGATGGTGTACACAATGGCAATGAACAAACTATTTAACATCGCCCGCAGAAATTCATGATCTGTAATCAGTCGATGCCAGGTATTGGACAGTTCAGAGCCAAACCACAATGGAGGCGGAGATTTGAAGAGGTCAGAAGTCTTGTTCGTTGACGTAACTAACATCCAATAAAACGGAACTAAACTCACGACGGCGCCGATAGTAATTCCTAGATAGAGCAACCACCTAAATGCCCGCCTTGGAGGTTCAATTCGTATGTCACTCATCAGGATTCATCATCCTTAAAGAGTTTGAATTGAATAAAAGAAAATAGGCCAATAACAACAACAACGATCCATGCAATCGCAGATGCGTAGTTGAAATCAAAATCTCGAAAAGCAGTTTTATATAAATACAAAATTGGAGTTAACGTTGCGTTGTTAGGTCCGCCGCCGGTCAGAATGTAGTTTTCATCAAATAGTTGCAAGGTTCCAATAGTTGATGTGACTGTCGTGAAGAGGATTACCGGACGCAACTGTGGGACAACAATAGACCGAAATGTGCGCCACCATTTTGCTCCGTCAATAGCAGCTGAATCGAATTGCTCAAGGGGAATTGCTTGAAGGCCAGCCAGAATGATCATCATGTTATAGCCGGTCCAACGCCAAGTGAGCGCTGAGATCACTGAAACACGAGCCCAGAAAGGCGAGTTAAGCCAGTCAATCGGTTGATGGCCCAGTGCAACAAGGAATTGATTCGCCAATCCACCGTTTGTCGCGAGCAGAACACGAAAGACCAGTGCGTATGCAACCAATGTCGTAATGGCTGGGAGAAAATATATGTATCGGAAAGTGCGATGAAACTTTAGCCACGACTGATGTACGGAATAAGCCAAGAAGATTGCTAGGCCGATCATGATGGGTACTTGAACGACTAAAAGGATTCCAACATTCGTGAAAGATTTTCGGATAAGCGGGTCATGGAATAACTTGCCGTACTGTGAAAAACCAGTAAATGATTCAGTACCACTTTGTGTGCTTTGAAAACTTTCCAGCAATGAACGTATCAGTGGGTATGCGAAAAAGAGAACAAGAAGAATTCCTGCAGGCGCGACGAAACCCGCAACCGCATTTCTGCGGCGCGGGTTTCGTCGACTCATGTGATTCTCGTGCTTTTCAGTGCTTATGGAGCGATTGTTCGCCCAGTGGCACTGGCAATCTGAGTTTCAGCATCCTTCAATGCTGCCGCTGGATCAGTCCCGTTGAGTACAGCTGCTACAACTGCAGTTGCCACAATTTCGGAAGCCTTACCAAAATCACTTGTGTACAAGAGAGTAGGAATCTTGCCTGTGAGGTCAGCGAACGTTTGGTACACCTTTTGTCCACCGAAGTATGGATCAGCGCTTTGGAAGTAAGGATCGGTAAGTGCAGGAAGGTAAGCAGGGTACAAACCTTCGTTTTGCATCATAGAAACCTGATTCTTTGAATTTGCCAAAACGAATTTTTCAAATGACCAAGCAAGTGAAGGATTCGCAGCTTGAGCTGGAATCGCCAAAGTTGAACCACCATTGTTTGATGTCTGGGCGCCTCCATCAGCAAATACTGGAAGTGGACGGACTCCAAACTTGCCCTTGAGTTCTGGCATTTCGCCTGTCAAAGTTCCAATCCACCACACTGCTTCAACATGCGAGGCTGAATGCCCCTGCTTATTGGCAGCAACTCTTCCGTCCCAACCTTGTACGTTGTCAACTAGACCCTTGTCCTGCATTGTCTTCATGAGCGTCAATGCACGGATTGCTTCTGGTGTATGAAGGTTGATTTTTCCATCGGCATCAAAGTAACTGGCACCTTGTTGCTGCAACAGCATCTGGAAAAGTGCTCCGCTCGAAACATCGAAGGATAGAGCTGTATGTCCGGTCTTGGCCTTTATCGTTTCACTTGCGGTTACGAAATCATCCCACGTCTTCACAGAATTGGGGTCGATACCAGCGGCTGCCCAGTAATCCGAGCGATAGTACATAGCAACAGTTCCTGAATCCCAAGGCAAACTGTAAAGACCGCCATCTGCACCCGTTGAGGCATCCCACTTTGAAGGATCGAAATCAGCCTTCATGGATTTTGCTACAGAAGAGATATCCACGAAGCCTTTAGGGAAGTTCGAGATATAACCAGGCATGTGATCAGTTTCAACGGTGAGGAGATCTGGCAAACCGCTTCCTGACTTCAGCCCTACTGAAATCTTGTCGTAAGCATTGTCATAGCCGACGTCAACAACATTGATAGTTGTGCCAGGATTTGCGGTTTGATAATCAGTCGCTAGTCGTTTTAGCGCAGTAGCTGCAACGTCCCAACTCCATACTGTGATTGCTCCAGACGGAGCGCCAGATGGTTCAAGCGCATTTGGCGCCGTCGACGCACTGTTTGATCCGCAAGCAGTCAGAGCCAAAGCCAATGAAGCTGCGCCGATAATAACTTTTTTGCCGAACATGTTTGTCCCTCTTTCAGTTCACACAACGGTGATTACGCACATTCCAGCACAAAAACGGACAGATTTATAGGATATCTTGCAAAATATTTGAATTTGGCCTTGAATTCTTAGTTTTTCTCCCAAATCCATCGAAATCTCTGGTTGAAAATGTGCGAATATGCTCTAATTGAGAAACCTTCGAGGAAGTTAAAAATGCTCGCACAAATTCGACAAGCCGAAATTCTCTTTACGGTCAATAAGCAAGGTGCCGCGAAAGTTCGTGAACTTGCAAATTTGCTAAACGTCTCAGAAATGACTGTGCGACGCGATATTGAAATTCTGGCTGAACAAGGATTGATCGACAAAGTACATGGCGGCGCTACAAGTTTGGCGAGCAGTAGTAGTACTGAACCCACCTTTTCGAGCAAGGCACTTCGAGAAAGTGATACGAAGGATGCCATTGCTAAACGCGCTGTGCAATTTGTTGAACCCGGCATGGCCATCGCGCTATCCGGCGGAACTACCACACACGCTTTAGCTCGCCTACTCGTTGACGTTCCGGGAATCACAGTCGTTACAAATTCAATTCCAGCAGCAGACACGTTACATACATTTGGAAGAGACGATCAGACTGTTGTGCTCACAGGCGGCATGCGCACAAATTCAGATGCATTAGTTGGCTCTGTTGTCGTCAATACGATGAGTTCACTTCATGTAGATCTCCTGTTCATGGGGGTCTACGGCATGAACGTTGAAGCGGGTTTTACTACGCCAAACTTGACTGAGGCTGAAACCAATAAAGCTCTTATCCGAAGCACTCGATCGTTGGTGGTTCTTGCTGATCACACGAAGTGGAACACAACTGGACTAAGTACCATCGCTTCTCTCTCTCAAGCCTCTGTAATTGTTAGTGACACGAAGTTACCAAATGAAGCATGCGAAGCAATTCGTGAAAAGAATGTGGAATTAATACTTGCCGAGACTAAGAGTTTTGAGAAATAAACGTGAATATAAACGAGATAACTCTTAGTGACGGTAGGTCCCTGCTTTATTTTGATCGTTTTGCCGTGGATCGCGAGGCGGTTGATTTACGCGATTTGGAACCAGCTACTGGGCGTTCGGTTATGCGTCAAGATTTGCTAACTGGTGAGTGGGTTCTAATTGCATCAGCGAGACAATCTCGAATTTTTATGCCGGCAAATGATAGTTGTCCACTATGCCCAACGACACCCGAAAATCAGAGTGAAATCCCCTCTAATGATTTTGATCTGGTTATTTTTGAAAACAGATTTGCAGCACTTTCGCATTCGCAACTAGCAACTATCCAAGGTGAGATTGATGGTTATGGCCGATGCGAAGTCGTTTGCTTTAGTCCTGACCATGTGACTCCGCTTGCTTTTCTAGGTCTTGACAAGATTTATCTGTACATAGCGGCACTTTCGCAACGCACTTTAGTGCTTTCCCAAGACCCAAAAGTTAATTACATTTTCGCTTTTGAAAATCGGGGTGAGCGCGTTGGCGTCACGCTTCCTCACCCGCATGGACAAATCTATGCGTATCCGTTTGTTCCTCCGCGAGTTTTGACAATGGTCAACACCGAATTTGCACAACGGTGCGACATAGGAAAAGCCATCGTAAAAGCAAATGAAATTGATCCTCAGAGAACTCTTATAGACAGCGAGCACTGGATCGCATTTGTTCCTTACGCAGCTCGCTGGCCATACGAAGTGCACATATTCCCTAAACGAGCAATTGGTATGCTTCCAGATCTCGAGCCAGCCGAAATGAAAGATTTGGCATTAGTGTACGGAAGCGTATTAAGTGCCTTTGAAAATCTATTCGAATCAGAAACTTCTTACATTTCCTCATGGATTCAGGCACCTGTGAATTGCTCGATGAAATTAAACCGAATGCATATAGAAATTGTTACTCCACAGCGCAGCGAGGAAAGGTACAAATTCCTTGCTGGCTCCGAATCAGGTGTAGGTACTTTTATTAATGACATTACTCCGGAACAAGCTGCATCGACTTTACGTCCGCTTGTTCACTTAGCACATCAGGAATTACGGAGACTCCATGGTTAGTCAAGTGGATGAAGCAAAGGCATTTCATCAAAAAGTTTTTGATGACGAAGCAGCAGTGTTGGCATTTGCTCCGGGACGAGTCAACATCATTGGCGAGCATGTTGACTATAACGACGGCGTGGTACTTCCGTTTGCAATAGCTCAGGGTGTGTATTGCGCCATTTCGCCGAATCAACTTCAACTTGACCGCATCACATCTAGCAATCGAATGGGGGAAATTATTGAGCTACAGCACGGGCAACAAGTGAATAATTCATTCCCACATTGGGCAACATATATTTTGGGAGCCATCGAAAGTTTTCGCCCGAACTCGAGTGTCGCAAACGGATTCAACATGAGTATCTCCTCGGATTTGCCCGAGGGTGCTGGGCTATCGTCCTCAGCCGCTCTTGAAAATGCCACATTGATGGCTCTGAAAGATTTTTATGGCTTAGAAATTCTTCCGATGGATGTGGCTAAATTAGCTCAACGCATTGAACATGAATACGCAGGTAATCCGTGTGGAATTATGGATCAAGTTGCAAGCATTTTCGGTGTTCCAAAACATGCCTTATTTTTTGACATTAAGAGTGAAAAGGTTTCTCTAGCCGCTTGCGATCCGGAAGCAAATGGATATGTATTTCTCATTTGCGATACGAACATTCCGCACGAATTAGCGTCAAGTGAATACTCAATCAGGCGTCAACAGTGTGAGTCAGCGGCCCTTAAACTCGGAATTGCTAGTCTTCGCGAGTACGACGGTGCCATCCCATCCCCGATACTCAGCGATGTTGAAAATAGTCGGCTTCTACACGTTTCAAGTGAGATTGACCGAGTGATGCGGGCTCGAGACACCTTGGAAGATTCGCAATGGTTAGTTCTTGGGCAGCTTCTCAATGAATCACATAACTCGCTTCGTGATAACTATCAAGTAAGCATTTCGCCTATAGACAGAGCAATAGACGCAGCACGTGACGCCGGTGCGGCAGGCGCTCGAATTCTTGGTGGCGGTTTCGGAGGTAGCGTCCTTGTTCTTACAGAACTGAAGTACAGCGAAGCAATTAAGTGCGCGATGACAACAGAACTCCAGAAGCACAAAACCGTGCCACGGTTTCTTGTAGCAACTCCTTCGCGCGGCGCGGCAATATTAGTTTCTCGGCCTACTTGATGTCCACGCATATCATTGGGAATGATTTTCAGAAAGTTAGCTTCGACACGTCGATGGGTGGCCGTGCCACGTCTTGGATTTACAACGGTCTTGAATTACTCGCGCAGCCAAATGAAGCAAACTTATTTGGTGGAAACTACGTTATGGCTCCATGGGGTGGGAGGCTTTTAGATGCAAGAATCAACTTTCAAGAAAAAGTTTATGTGCAGCCAATCAACAACCATCCATGGGCAATTCATGGTTCGACACCATTTCATGAGCCAACTGTCATAGAACACGATGCAACCCAAATAGTTTTTGAGCATAACCTTGAATACGAACTCATCAATTGGCCAACGGGATTCAAAGTACGCCACAGTTGGAAAGTGCAAGACTCTAAATTGATAACGTACATAGACGTTCGATCTGAGCATTTTGAATTTCCTGTTGTGGTGGGCTGGCACCCATGGTTTCTTCGCACTCTAAGCAATGGCGCGATCGCAACCTATGACATCACTGCAACTGGGGAGTTGGCCACCGACGAATCTCAAATCGTTACAGGAGAGATCGTGCCGACAAGTGAAGGGCCGTGGGATACAACGTTTATCGCTCCAACAGGAGTTGCGACTATTGCTTGGAGCGATTCACTAAGAATTGACGTAAAGACAAACTCAAAGTTTTTCGTCCTTTATGACAAGCTTGCAGAATATGTTTGCATCGAGCCGATGTCAGGTTCACCAAACGGCAACAATCTGATCGATGAGGGCTTTGGCACGATTGTTTCCCCTGGAAACCCACTACATTTCGAGGCAATATGGTCTGTCAGTTCGCACAGTTAGCCATTGTAGGCATTGGTTTGGCCTAACTATCCATCCGCAATTGCCCTATTGAAGTAACTAGCCTTGACTGATGGTGCAACCATTGAATCTCAAGCTTTGTATTTACGCTTTTAGGAATCGTTAAGGTGTCGTTGGCTATTGGAATCAAAATCGAAAAATGCTATCTAAATGTCGCATTTCCAAAGTAGGCCCCGACGGGCTCGAACCGTCGACCCACGGATTAAAAGTCCGTTGCTCTACCAACTGAGCTAGAGGCCCGCTTCGCGGCATAAACCGCTAAACATAAGCCTACCCAGACTTACCTCAAGATGAAAATGAGGTCTTGCTAGTCCCAGCAGCCTGTCCAATAGAATTAAGCAACTTTTCATTGACGGGGTACAAAATGAACAACGACCAATCACGCGCGCTCAAGATTCTCTCGCGCATCGCACTGATTCTAGGTGGCATCAGCCTGTCGGTCGGAGTGCTCGCCGGCACACTCAACAAGAACTTCCTCAACGGTCCAACATTGGTGACGCACATTGAAAACATTCGAACAGACCCGAATGTGACGGATGCGCTAACCAATACGTTGACCGACAAGGTAATCGCTCAGGCTCCAAAGCTGGAACCTGCTAGGCCGATCATTCATCAAGTTGCTAACTCAATTGTGACCAGTGACGCGCTTCGGCCTGTCGTTCGAAACATCTTGAAGCAGGTTCACCAAGCACTCATAGCAGGTCAGCAACTTCAAGTTCAATATGGCGATGTCGCAACTAAGGTCATCACCACCGTCAACACATACCTCCCCAATGCAAACATTCCTTCGGTATCAGAACTCAAAGCACAAATTCCAACCGATGGCGCTATCGGTGCAATTATGAAATTGCAACTCATACTGAAGGTATCTAACTCACTTGCACTGTATTTACCTGTAGCAGCACTCGTGCTTTTCATTCTCTTTGTTGCACTTTCCAAAAATCGCAACAAGGCTGTCGGCCGAATCGGTTCAGCAGTCTTTGGTGCAGGTTTGGGTCTTGCAGTACTTACAGCTCTGCTTTGGTTCGGAGTCCTCTTTGTAGGGCGTAACCCTGGTGTTGCTCCATACTCAACAGCGATCTGGGATGAATTCCTACCGACCTTCATCACACCGGCAGTGCTTTTAATGTTTGCCGGTGCAATTTGGAGTGCAGTACTTGGTGGCGCACTTCCCGAATGGGACGTCATCGAAACGACTAAGCGCACTTGGAACACAATGTGGTCACGCCCAACAACTGCATTGGGAACAACCGGCCGCGGACTTGTTGTGCTTGGCGCTGGAATTGCTGTCATCAACTACCCAGCAGAGACCGTTCGCCTACTCGTCGTTTTCGGCGCAATCCTGTTGATCTTGATCGGCGTATTTGAACTCAACCGCCTGATCGAACGTAAAGGAGACACGGCGGCGAGCACTTCTGATTCGGGGTCACGATGGATCGTTCCCACCTTGGCTGTTGCCAGCTTGGTAGGAATTATTGCTAATCTCATGCTGAATGCGACTGCTAAATCCACCGAGGCGATGGCAATTGCACAATCGGTCTCACAGATTGCCGATTATTTGTAAAGCAAGTTCATGTACCAACGATGCGGGCCGCAGATCTGATTGCAGACTGTGGTCCTCATCAATATTTCCCCAATTCTTTCGAGGAAATCCAGCCTTCTCCATACTTTCGCGGGCCAGGGAATGAAAGTTCAGGAAAAACGGTTCACAATAGATACAAGGCATTCATCAATCGGGGAGACACAAATGTACCCAGCACGAGACCTCTATACGGTAGTTGTTCCGCCTGCACACGAATTTAATGACGGTGTCAAGTCAGGCATTGTTCTGGTTCATGGCCTCACAGGTTTCATGGATGCTGGCTCGGGAGGCCGGCTCGCTGTTCAACATATTTTGAACACGATGCCAAATCGCCCAGTTGCCTACTTCCACATTGACGAGCTCTACGACTACCGTGGTCGTCGACCACGCACCATTTTTGATTCCGACCACTTCGAATCAATGGATCTACCTCATCTAACGCTGAGCGAGGTAACCGATGAAGCTGGTACAACATTCCTTTTACTTCATGGAGTAGAACCAGATCTTGGATGGCAAAGTGTTGTCCGAAGCGTCATCGATTTGATTCGTAATTTTGGAGTTCGTCTCACGGTTGGAATTCATGCAATTCCATGGCCAGCACCACACACTCGGCCAGTTGAAACCACTGCGCACTCCTCGGATCCCGAACTTCTGGGAATCCATCAACCATGGGTTGGTCAAGTTGAAATTCCCGGAAGTGTCGCGAGTCTGCTCGAGATTAACCTGGCACAATCACAACTTCCTGCAATGGGTTACGCAGCCCACGTGCCTCATTATGTTGCAAATGGCGAGTACCCCAAGGCAGCGCTCGCTTTGCTAGATCAGATTGCATTGAGCACTGGGCTAGTCATCCCCCGTGACAGTTTGCGATCTTCAGCCGCAGCGATGGACATCGACATTGATCAACAGATTTCAGGCATCGAAGAAAATCGTGAGGTTGTCGCCGCGCTTGAACAGCAACACGACGCCGTCATGATGTCGCGCCGCGAACTCACCGCAACCGCCGACGGATCGTTGGTTAGTGGTGACGAACTTGCTGCCTCGTTAGAAAAGTATCTTGCTGATCTTGACGAAAAAGGTCCCGAGAACGGCTAGCGATCTGACGAAAACCGAATTGCCGAATCATTAATGACGGCGTTCGGGAAAACTCGTGCACCTGGGTTCAGTTCGTTGTGCGCTCCTAATGAAGCGCCTTCGGCAACGACCGTTTCAGTAATTCGAGCATGTGTACCAATTGATGCACTGTCACCCACGATCGAGCGAATCACCTGTGCGCCGGCGGCAATAGTTGCGTTGTCATAAATGACGCTGCCTTCGATGATTGCATTCTCACCCACGGACACGCCGTTACCGATGTACGAGCCCGCGGTGATCGAGGCTGAAGGGTGCACTGACGTTCCACTCTTGACGAGCGAATCTCCGATTGAACCTTCAAGCAGTGGACTCGGTGCAATGCCCCGCACGAGATCTGCTGAACCTTTTGAGAACGCCAAAGGAGTGCCAAGATCGAGCCAATATCCATCGTCGACCACACCAATGACACGTGCGTCAGTTTCGAGCAACTCAGGAAACGTTTCGCGTTCCACTGACACCACACGATCTGCTGGGATGCGATCAATCACGCTGCGCTTAAATACATAGCAACCAGCATTAATTTGATCCGTCACAATTTCTTCTGGAGTTGTTGGCTTTTCCTTGAATGCCAAAACGCGACCAGTCTCGTCTGTCGGTACGAGACCGTAAGCGCGGGGATCATCTACTCGAGTTAGATACAAGGCAACATCAGCATTTGATTCACGCCATCGTTCCACTAATCCAGTTATGTCCAAACCAGTAAGGATGTCGCCATTAAAAATGATCACAGGATCATCCGGACCACACGTTAAGAACTGCGCAGCATTTCGGATTGCTCCACCAGTACCAAGTGGCTCGTCTTCCACCGCATAGTGGATGTCCATATCAAATTCATTGTGCTGAGAAAAGTAATCTTCAAAAACTTCAGCTCGATATGACGTTCCCAAAACTATTCGAGTGACACCCGCATCAGCTGCGCGGGCAATTTGATGTGAAGTACATGGGTAACCAGCGACCGGAAGCATGGGCTTTGGAGTGGAAATGGTCAATGGCCGTAGCCGTGTACCTTGACCGCCAACCAGCAGAATCGCTTGCATGTACTTACTCTTTCACAGATTCTTTTTATCGAGTTCAACGAGGTGGTCAATTTGTTCGGTAGCTATTACTGCATCGATGTTGCCTATTTCATCTAAAAGAACGACTCGACAGTTACCAACGATAGGAACCAGAACCTGCCACAGCAATCGAAGATACGGTGACTCGGCTCGGGTGATTCCAATTGTTGAATTAGGTGTAATTCCTTCGGCTCTCATCTGATCATTCACCAAAGAATGAACGTCACCCATCGCTAATTGCTGCCATTCTTCGCGGTAAAGAATGTCGGTTTCTGTTTGCACGCTCATTGGCGAAAAGCGATCTCCAAAACCGCGCACCTCAAGAGAGCCATTGATCACACCAGAAGCAAGTTCACGTTCGGGCATTCCAAATGGATCACGGCTAATAACAACTGTGGTCACCCGAGGATCGGGCTGGATTGGGCTTTGTTGCGTCACTATTCGTGTAGGCACTGACTGATCAATGCCGAGGATGGCTTGGACGCTCAGGCTCGCTGATAGCCACACTGGTGACTGCCAGTGGTTACCCAAATCAACGTAGACATTATCGCCAGGTTCAACATCAAGCCCATCTCGCATCATGTTCGATGCTTTAGAGACTGCATTAAGAAATGTAGTTCCGCTCAATTCAATACGCGCAGCTTCTGTAACCCACGTGAACATCGGCGCAGGGCCAAGAAGCGAACATCGTTCAAGGATCAGTTTCCACATGGAGCACTACCTCTTCTGCACGAAAGTGAGTTGCTTTACAGCCGAATCGCCTACAGCATTCTTCGCTACAAGTTGGAGTACATATTTACGTTTGAACTTGAGCTTCTTCACAATGACAGAATATTTTCCTGCTGGCGCCGTGCTCCATGCAGTGAATTTCTTTGTTACTTGATCTTGAATTCGATATTTGTACGTCACGGCAATGGAACTAGTCGCTGCTGGCCAAGAAATTGTCGCTGTTTTTGTAGTTCGATATTTCCACGTCGGGGCGTTAAGTGTTGGAGCGAGCGCAATAATAATTTGGCCAGAACCACGGGTGATTACTGCAGCTGGATGGGGTGTTGATGGCGTTGCGGGAGGCGTCACTGACTGCTGAATCGAGACTAAGTAACTACCCACAGTTAACGGCTGTGAGTTTGCATCAACGTGAGTCCATGAATACGAAACCGTACCCGTTGCTTGCTGTACACCTGTCGAGGAGGCGAGAACAGTGTTATCGACTGCATTAACCACATTGATAGTCCACGACGCTCCAGCCGAAATGACTGAAGATATCTGAATCGGATCCAAAGACGTTGGAGCGATAATTGGTTTATCGATTTGCGGAACAGCAATAACCGGAGTGAGTAGCGAAGCTATCTTGCTGCGAATTGTGGGGATTTGAGCATATAAATATTTTCCGGGACATACCGTCTGACCAACATCACGATGGCCCGAAATCGTTAACACGTGCGCTACATCGCCTTGCTGATATCGCGACAAATGTTTGGGGTCACTTCCCATTGGAATGTTGGCTATCGCATTCGGATCTAAACCGTATGGTGCAATTTTCCACGCCATGAGTCCCGCGATCGCAGAATCCATTATTGCAAAAGTTGCAGTGCCTGGATCTTTTGTTTGAAAATTACCAATTGCAGAAATCGCAAATGTATTGGTGTTCATTCCTGCGGTGTGTGCTCCCGTCGCGGGCACCGCAGGTCCATCGCACGGTGTCGTAACAACTCGCGGGCAACCAGAACGTCCTTCATACACGTTTCCGTATTTATCAACGAGAAAGTTATACGCAAGATCTTTGTACTTCAAACTTTGTGTGTAATACGAATACAGATTTCGCATTTGCGCTGGCCCTTGAGATGAACTGTAATCGTTCGTACTCGCAGTGTGGTGAATAAATCCAGCAATGATTGTCGTGCCAACATCCGGATCTTGGTTACGCCACGATTCATTGGCTCCCCATTGTGCTCTTGAAATAATGTTTGGCCGATTAACTATTGCACCTTGCGGTGAAATTACTGACGCAGGAACTGCCGAATCAACGGTGCGCGTTGAAATCAAGGAACGATCTTGGGCAGTCAGATCTGAATTGACCAGTGACAGCGCAATACCGGAAGGAAGGTGTCCAGAATCATTTGTCACACGAACTGCCACGCCATCAGCCGGTGCGGTCAAAAGCGGATCTGTACCATTTCGTGATGTTGATGCTTCGTTCGAACTTCCATCAGCACCATGCTCATTTGACCAAGTCACATTAGTCCACTTGGTCCATACGCCAGATTCGCGCACTTTAACTTGGAACTTACTAGAGGGATCTACAGCCCCAGTCCAAGTTATGCCAACCAAAGTGAACGTAGCCACAGTGTGTGGTGGATATATGACAACGCGAGTTCCCGAGGACGTCGTAGTTTTTGTCACCGCATGCAATGCAATCTGATTATTTGCTACAGGTGGGGCATACCCCACATACGCTTTTGCCGAAGTTTGGTAGCCAAGGATCGAAGCAACCACCACAAGAGCTAACGCTCCAATGCGGGCAGCATTCAACGATCTGCGGGGAAGCATGTTTCAATTCTGCCTCAAAATGCCCCAAATCAAGGGATATGCGACCCGTTAGCGGGTTCGATTGTTTGGAGAATGTGAAGAATTGTTTTTCGTTTTGGGAACTGTTCATTGACTGACGTACCATCGTTAAGTGTCAGATACCAGTCCAATCCGTGGAAAGCGCAAGGCGGAACCAAAAGAGGTTCCCGCTAGCGCCAGTCATTGGACACGTCGACTCGTAGCCTTTGCTTCAATCATGATCATGATCGCCACGGCGATCGGTGGTGGTGCAGTATTCGCACTTAACAATCTGAACAAGAACATCGCAACTGTCGACGAAAGCGGACTCAACAACGGCTCCCCTGCACCTTACGTCCCAAGTGACACAAGTGCCACGAACTTCTTGATCATGGGTAGTGACACCCGAGTTGGACAAGGCTCTGGGTTTGGCAACGTCGGCGGCGCTCGATCAGACACTGCACTATTGGTCCACGTCTACGACGGCCGCAAAAAAGCCATTGTCGTATCGATTCCTCGAGATTCATTCGTCACTATTCCACAGTGCACAAGTAATAGCGGCGGACTCATTGGGCCTTGGCAAACCAAGTTCAACGCGGCCTTTGCCTTTGGCGGGCCTGTCTGCACAATTAAAACCATTCAGAGCACCACTGGAATTAACATCAACGAATTTGTCGTCCTTGACTTCAACGCCTTTAAATCCGTCGTTGACACTCTTGGTGGCGTGCAAGTGTGTCTCACTACTCCCGTTTACGATCCATACATTCCAGGCCAAGGCGGTAGCGGCCTAAATCTTCCTGCTGGGTACAGCACTATCACCGGAAAGCAGGCTCTCGCGTTCGTTCGGGCACGCGAAACAATTGGTGACGGAAGCGACTTGGGCCGAATCCAACGTCAACAAGAATTCTTGAGTTCAATGATTCGTGGCATGCAAGCGAAACACTTGCTGACAAATCCAGCCCTGATGTACAAGCTGTTGAACGTTGTTACATCATCTCTGACCACAAGTAAGAACTTGAGCAACATGAAAGCCCTTGAGGACTTTGCATTGTCAATGTCGAGCCTCAAGCCAGCTAACGTCAATTTTGTGACAACTCCATACACATTAATTGGTGATGGAAATGTTCACTGGACCGCGGAAACCGAAAAGTTGTGGAAGGCCATTCGTGACGATGCGCCTTGGCCACCAGTCTCGGCTTCCGCATCTGCAAGTGCTTCCGCCAGTGCTTCGGCATCCGCAAGTGATTCTCCCACTGCATCTCCAAGTGCCAGTGCTTCGACAAGTGCACCAGCACTCATCACGCCACCGTCTTCAGTTCACGTTATTGTTCTGAACGGTACTAAGTCGACTGGTTTAGCTCGCACTGCTGCGAATCAGTTAGCTAAAGAAGGTTTCATCATTACTTCGGTTGGAACAGCACCTAAGCAAACAGCGACAACCGAAGTTCAATACAACTCAAAATTTGCTACATCTGCCCAAACGCTTGCTTACTCAGCAAATACCACGACAATGACTGTCGACAATAAATTGACCAAGTCACTTGTGCTCGTTGTTGGTTCAGATTGGACTTCTGCGCGCAAGGTTGTTATCGCCACGCCGACGCAAGATCCTAATTCCGGCACAGTAAATGCTGCTGACAACATCTGCACTCAAGGAAATAACAAGATTAAATAATCGGCGGTCTTCCAGCGCGGGTGAGCCGCCATACTGTTGACCATTTCATCGAACGACGACCCTGCGGTGTGGTTCGGATACCTTCGATAAAACCTTGCCACCATGCAACATAGTTTTTGCCATTGCGTGCGCGCAGTGTTGTGATGAGAGTCCATGTCAAAAGATAAAAAGGAACAATCACCCACGGCAAGTTCCGCTTTGCAAGCCACACTCGATTTCGCGCAGTTTGATGCCAAAACACTTCATGGCGCATTGGGCTGGTGGCACTATGGTGCGTAATGATGTCTGCCGCGTACCAAGGGGTTTGTCCACCATCCCAAATACGCCAGCATAAATCCATGCCTTCGTGAGCATAGAAAAATTCATCAGCCCAACCACCTGCACGTTGCAAAGTTGTGCGAGGCAACAACATTCCAGCACCTTCCCACAATGTTGTTCCGATACTTGCTCGCGCAGGATCTCCGGCAATAAGACGCGGAACACATCGCGATGGTGTCTCGCCAGTAACTGGATCAGTAGCGCGCGGCTGGATTATTCCGATCTCTGGACGCTCGATCAAAATATCTAACATGCGACTGATGACATCGGGCTGTGGCAAGTAAGCATCGTCATCAAGATAAAAAAGGTAGTCGCCCGCAACCAAATCAGTTCCGGCGGTACGGCCCCCCGGGATTCCAAGATTTGTCGGCGAGTAGAAAGCTTTCACTCCCGCGGGAAGATCCACTGGATTCCAAGCATTTCCCACCACGACAACATCTAAATCAATGCCTGTTTGTGCCAAAAGTGAGTCGAGCGCGCGTTGAAATTCTTTTGGCCGCGTACCCATTGTGATGATAACTGCGGCAACCGAACGACTCATTTAAGCCTGCTAGAAGACATGATCGAAATGAAATGCCCAATTAACGTAACGATTGCCAAAGTCAGCATTGCTAGCAGCGCAATTTGAGTCGCACGTAAATCCCCACGAGAAGCGTCAACAACCGCCGCAACAAGAATGACAAGCGTCATCTCGATGCTGTGGAAGATTCTTTGGAAAGGAAAAAACCGTGTGAGTTGACGAAGTCTGCGTAAAACTGAACTGGTTGGAGCGCTAACTCCTCGAACATCGTCGAGCTTATTGAGTCCGCTATGCGAACGGGCAACGTGAACTGCATCGTTCATAGCTTTATTCCACAAAACGACAACCGATAACAGCGCGCCGTACCAAGGCCACCACGAAACTTGTGAGTGACCAAAAATTGAAATTCCACCAGCTGCACGGATTCCTAATGCGATGGGAATCAGACCTTCAACGGTGTAGTGCGCTACTTTGTCGAGAAAAATTCCGGCTGGCGAAAACTTCTGCTGCCAACGCGCAACTTCCCCATCACTGCAATCCCACACCATCTGATATTGAGCAAGGATCGCTGCGATGGTTGCACCCGGCAGGCCTTGGATTAACAGCGACAATGCGGCGATTTTGCCAATGGCAATCATTGCGACAGTGACTGTATTAGGCGAAATGTTCAGTAGAACCAGATGTCGAGTTAGATATGGAGAGAGCTTTCGCAAATAGACATCATTAAGCCAATGTTCCGAATTTGCGCGGGAAAGAATCTCATCAGGCTGTGTAACCTCACGAATTTGAGCCACTGTGGGTTTCGAGGGGCGTTCCTGATTAATCACAATGTCATTATCTCGCATGTGATGGCTAGTTAGCGGACGTCAACTGCCTAATCCATTGACGCGACGCCATAACAACAAAAACTGCAAAGAAATAAATGCCGCCAATAGTCAACGCCACATCAAATGGACTTGCGCCACCGACTGCGAAAAGCACGAAAAGCGCAGCACGGACTTCGATTCCGAGTCCCAATCGTGAAAGCCGCTCAGGAAATTCGAATCCTGCAAGCGCGCGATACATCGTGTCGTAATGATGAAACGCTACGGCGAAAAGCCATAGATAACCGATGTGGTGGTACTGGCATACCGCAGCGATAAGCCCGAGCTCGACCGCTCTGAGAATGGATGGAGCTGCCCACCCAAAGCGCGCTGCTAAGGGGTGAGATCCATCAGCAACAAACCATGACAACAAGAATCCCAAATCCATTTGACGTTCAACGATGTCGCAACCCGAAATTTCTTGTCGATGTTTCCAACGACGACTTCGCATTACCCGTCCTACGGTGACGTAAGCCAATCCAAATAATCCGGCGCACCACAGCACGTCAAAGACGAATCGTGGGGATCCAAGAAGTGCGCCGATTGAAATAATGAGCCAGCGTTCCCCGATCGGTAAATAGATCACGCGTTTCAGCCAATAGATTTCTCTGCGGGAATTCAGAGAAGCAGAAGTGTCTAGCAATGAACCTGCGCTAGCTGTTCCCCCATCAACGCCCTGTTTGAGGTCGATAGGAACAAGTGCCGACTCTCGCACACCTCGAATGGCAACAAAGTTGTAGTCACTCAAGTGACGTACAGTTTGCAAAACAACGAGAGCCATCGCTACTTGCCACAAGTTATGGCCGTGACGAGCTGCGCCAAATGCTAACCCTGCATAGATCGCGTATTCCTTTACACGATCTGTCGCAGCATCGAGCCACGCACCAAGCTGCGATGACACTCCGGTGTAACGAGCAACTTCACCATCGGAACAATCAACGATGATTGATAGTTGAACAAGAATCGCGCCGAGCGCAAGAAGTAAATGATTTCCAGTCATGAATAAAGCGGATGCAACACCAGCGATACCCAGAGATGCAACAGTAATTTGATTAGGTGTCCACGATTTCTTGAGCGCTAACTTTGTCACTCGAGCTGATAATTTGCGCAACACAAACGTTGAATAGAACCCGTCATTTGAACGAAGCGCACGCGCCATTCGAATCTCTTCGTCGTCTTGTGCATCTGCTCGCACAATCAAGTCGTCGTCGCTTCCCGAAATCCGTTCGCAAATTCCTGTCGGTTCTAAGGGCGCGACCGGTAGCGCTGCTCGAACCAAAATGGTTGCTAGCAAGTCAGTCATAGGCGTAGCCGCTGTCAACGTGCTCACATAAGAACGTGCATCCTCTAACGCAGCTCGGGTTGCCTCACCTGTGCCAACGCGAACCAATCCAGACATTTCATACGTCGGGGCCGATACTCGATGTACTCGCGAGGCTGCGCTGAGCACATGTTTATTTGCGACGCGAGCAGCGCGCGTGAAATCGCTTGGGATGCCTTTGCTCACCAAAACTGCATTAGTCGTCCACTGGCCGCGAAGCAGTGCATCGATCATGGCTTGGCTCGTCACAAGGCCCGAGTCCACGACAACAACTGCGCCATTAACTTGGTTGGAAATGACCAAGTTCAAAATCTCTTCAGCAGTGTGTGCGACGTGCACAAAACCGCCAGTCACAGCAATCTGAGCCGTTAAACGGGCTAAAACAGGGTGTTGAACCCGTGCTTGATCATCTACGACAACGCATAAGTCCGCGTGATCTGACTGCACGAGAGGTCCCTTTCCCCAGAAAATAGGCGTTATCTTGAAGCCCGATAGAATTGTCCCACGGTTACTTGGTTCCACAAACGCTTGGAGTGCCTCGAAGTGAGTCCAAATTCTCTACGGTCCTACGTGCCGCAACCCTTGGCATCGGGAATTGCCACTGTCTTAGACGCTATCGGGTTACGCGAGAAATACGTACGCGAGCCACACGGCTTTGACCCCAAGCGCGGAATACAGGCAGATGTCGCCGTGTATTACCCAGATAACGTTTCTAAGCTCTACCAATTGAGCCAGTGGCTTCCAGTCTTTGAAAACCATCCCGAAGATCTCACCTTTGCATTAGTCGTTCGAAACATTCACACATTCCGCGAACTTGAAGGCAAGACCACGTTGCCTCTTGCCCATGTTCCTAATTTTTCTGACCTAATGAATCTCTATCGCTTGAGTTCGTTCAAAGCCGTTGTCTATGTCAACAATGGAGTTGCAAACTTCCAATCTCTCAATGTGGGTGAACTTGCCCATGTGCACATCAATCATGGCGAGAGCGACAAAATTTGCATGGTGAGCAATCAAGCAAAGGCTTACGATCGCGTTTTCGTTGCGGGCGAAGCTGCAGTGCAGCGCCATAAAGCAGCCTTGTCAGAATTCAATGAGAAGAATCTTGTACGAATTGGTCGTCCACAACTTGATCAACATCCGCAAGCAAGCTTGCCCGAATCAGATCGCACCACGATTTTGTATGCGCCAACGTGGGCCGGTGAAGACGAAGCCAACAACTACACATCAATGGAATTCATGGGCTCAGCAATTATTGACGCTGCGCTCGCCCAGCCGCATTCGCGAGTGGTCTACAAGCCACATCCACGGATTATTGACTCAAACGATGATCGTATTCAAAAGAATCACAAACACATTGTTGCTTCCATCAAGGCTGCCAATGCCAAAGATCCACAAGCAGGACATGAAGTTCGAGAGTCCGGAGAAATTCTTGCGCTGTTCCCTAATGTCGATGTTTTGGTTTCTGATGTTTCAAGCGTCGGTCTTGATTTTCTCTACCTTCGACCTGAAGCTCCGCTCGTACTTACCGATCGTCGCGACAACGTCGATCAACTCCGAATTGATGCACCAATCAGCGTTGCCACTCAAGTGCTGACTAAATCAAACATCGGCCAAGTCAACGACCTGCTGGCACACGTCATTGAACACGACGATTATGTTGAGGCACGGCGCCAATTGCGCACTTTTTACTTTGATAACGTGCAGACTGGTCAAAGTAGTGAACGATTTTTCTCTGCACTGAGATCGACAATTGAGCAGCACTCTGCGGATCTGGCTCGTGCCAGATCGCTCGCTGCTACAGGTACTGGACCACACATTACGCGCACGGAAGACGGGCAACATTAAATGGCACCTCAAGTAACAATTCTTGCCGCCGGCATGGGAACACGACTTGGTCGTCCATTTCCAAAGCCGCTAACCCAATTGCGTGATGGTCGAAGCATTTTGCAGCAACAACTTGATAATGTTCACGAGGCTTTCGGTCCAGACGTGCGCGTGCAAATCGTTGTTGGCTTCAAACTCGATTTGATTATGGAAGCAGCACCTTCTGCAGTCTTTGTTTACAACGAAAGTTACGACCAAACCAACACCAATAAGAGTTTGCTCAAGGCGCTTCGTGCATCACACGATGGACCTGTTCTGTGGATGAACGGCGATGTTGTATTCGATTCCGCGATCTTGGAGCGTCTCAAGCCTTTTATTGATGCTGGCAAGACTGTGATCAGCGTCAATACCGCGGCAGTGTCGGATGAAGAAGTGAAATACACCGTTGATGAACAAGGAATGGTCAAAGAACTCAGCAAGACAGTTGTCGGTGGACTTGGCGAAGCCGTTGGCATCAATGTGATTGCAGGCGCTGACAAAGCGGCACTTATCAAACGTCTTGATGAATGTGACGAACAGGATTACTTCGAACGCGGAATCGAACTAGCCATCGAACATGACAACCTAAAAGTTGTTCCCGTCGACATCAGCGATCTGTTTGCCGTCGAAATCGATTTTGAAGCAGACTTGGAACGAGCAAACGAACGCCCATGACCACATCAAGCAATGCTGAGATTATCGAGCAGTTCGGCCTCGTCAGCGTCAGTAAGACACCGCCGCTTCGCGAGTATCTCAAAGACACTTGGCAGCGCATCGACTTCATTAAAGAACTCGCAAACGCGCGCAGCACCCAACAATATTCAGATAGTTTGCTTGGCCGACTGTGGCAGCTTGTTACTCCGCTTCTTAATGCTGGGATTTACTTCCTGATCTTTGGCGTATTGCTGGGAACTCGAAAAGGTATTGAAAACTACCCAGCGTTTCTTGTCGCTGGAGTTTTCGCATTCAACTTCATGCAGACAACTATCACTGCATCAGCAAGTTGTATTCCCAAGAACGACAAACTGGTCAAGGCTATTCATTTTCCGAAGCTAGTGCTGCCACTAGCTACTGCTCTTAATGCAGTACAACAATATGTCATTAGCCTTGCAGTATTGATGGTGATCGCACTTGCCACAGGCGAACCACTGACATTGATGTGGCTGGCACTTCCAGCCGCGCTTTTGTTGCAAGCAGTATTCATTGCTGGTGTTTGCCTTGTTGTTGCACGATGGGGTGCTCGATCAAAAGACATCACACAGTTATTACCGTTTTTTTTGCGCACGTGGCGATATGTATCAGGTGTTTTCTTCAGCATTACAGTCTTTACTTCTAAGTTCTCTCACTGGATTGGCGTGGCACTGAAATACAATCCTGGTGCCGTCTACATCGATTTGATTCGCGACTGTGTGATGAACACTGTGACTGTGAGTTACTACGTGTGGATTGCTGGAGTTTTTTGGGCAGTTCTTCTATTGAGTTTCGGACTTGTTTACTTCTACCGAGGAGAGCGCACATATGTCTAGGCCAACAGTCGTCATTGACGATGTGCACATCCACTACCGCGTAGTTCTTGGAGCCGGTATCGGCTCTGCTGCCGGTGCCTTGCGCAGCATGGTCAGTGGAAGCAAGCCCTCGCAAGTAGTCAAGAAAGTTCACGCAGTTAAAGGCGTCTCGCTCGTTGCTTACGAAGGTGACATCATCGGGCTTGTTGGCCGAAATGGCTCAGGAAAATCAAGTTTGCTTCGTTCCATCGCCGGATTGCAGCAGCCAAGCCAAGGCGATGTATATACATCGAGCCGCGCATCTCTATTGGGTGTGGGCGCAGCATTAAATAAATCCATCACCGGAAATCGCAACATTACTCTTGGTGGACTTGCCATGGGCATGACACGTAGCCAGATCGAAGAATTGCGTCCATCGATTGTTGAATTTGCAGGTATCGGAGAATTTATCGATATGCCGATGGGAACTTACTCCAGTGGTATGCAGGCACGTTTGCGATTTGCTATCGCTGCTGCTCGTCAGCATGAAATTCTCTTGGTCGACGAAGCACTCAGCACAGGCGATACCGAATTCCGTCGTCGTAGCCAAGCGAAAATTCGTGAAATGGCTTCCCATGCAGGAACAGTATTTCTCGTTGCGCACGGACACAACATGATTCGCGAGGTGTGCACCCGAGCTGTGTGGATGGAAAAAGGTCAGGTCGTACTGCAAGGAAATACTCAAGAGGTACTTGATGCCTACGAAGCTGATATGGAAGAACAGCCCAAACGTTAACGTTTGGGTCGGCTCACAATAAATCCACAGCCCCACGACCAATGCATGGTCACAAGCACCAACGGTAAATACATCCATCCTCGTCGTGCTGCTCGAATCAGGCTTACTGAAGCAAGCAGTTCAATAGCAAGGTAGCCAACAGGCAAGGCATAGCCCCACGTCCAGCCAGCAAGACCTAAAGCAGTTCCAAGTACTGAACCAATGACCGCCGCAGGTGGAACGAAATAGCGTGCTGCGCCGCGCTTTGATTTTGTTTCAGGATGACTACGCATGACTTCACGCCGCCACAAGCCATACTCGAAATATTGCCGAGCTAGTTTTCGCAACGTTGGACGCGGGCGATAGGTCACTTCTAGTTCAGGGTTGAACCAGACCACACCATTAGATGCCCGAATGCGGTAATTCATTTCCCAGTCTTGAGCCCGCGTGAAGTGTGGGTCATATCCCCCAACACGCTCGATTGCGCTTCGGCGAAAGACTCCGAGGTACACCGAATCTGCTGGACCTTCGAGCCCGCCGGTGTGAAACGCCGCAGACCCAACTCCCAATGGACTTCTCATTGCCGCGGCAACAGCTTGCTCAAAGGGAGTAACTCCAACAGCGGCCATGACACCACCAACATTGTCAGCCCCAGTACGTTGCAATGTTTCTACAGCCGCGGTGATGTACCCCGCCGATAATTCGCAGTGGGCATCAACACGAACGATGATGTCCTGCGTAGTTGCACCAATAGCCGCATTGAGACCTTCAGGAGTCCGGCCAGTTGGATTATCGACCACGCGAACGCGAGAATCTGCAGCAGCAATCTCGTCGGCAATCTGACGTGTGCGATCATGCGATGGACCAACAGCGAGAACAATTGAAAGTGTGCCGGCATATTGTTGATCCACAATGGCTTGAACTGCCGCACGCAAATAGTTCTCTTCGTTGAGAACCGGCATGATTACCGCTACATCTGGCCACTGCGTCACAGTACTAGGTTATTAGGCACGGTATCCTAAGTACGTGGCGCGGCTATCAGTTATCGGTGCAGGTTACCTAGGTGTGACTCATGCAGTATGTATGGCTCATCTTGGGCATGATGTCATCGTCATCGATACAGATGCCAATCGCATCGAGACGCTCAAAAACGGAGTTGTGCCTTTCCATGAGCCCGAACTCTCTGAACTTCTAGCTAAGACTCTAGCCAGCGAAAAAATTACTTTTACAACAAGTTGGAACGACGTTGCTGCCAGCGCTGACATACATTTCTTGTGTGTAGGTACACCACAAAAAGCGGGAAGTCATGCTGCTGACCTTTCGCAAGTTGATAACGCCACAACGAGTTTGGCTCAGCACTTATCCGGACCTGCTCTTGTCGTCGGCAAATCAACAGTCCCAGTAGGTACAGCCGCACGACTCGCTTACGAATTAAAAACGACGTGCGGCGAAGATGTGCATCTGGTCTGGAATCCTGAATTCTTGCGAGAAGGTTTTGCAGTGCAAGACACCTTGCATCCTGATCGAATCGTTCTTGGTGTTTCACACCAGAGTGACGTTGCAGCACTTGAAGCTGTCTATGCAGCTACGTTGAGTGATGGAACTCCACTTCTAGTTACCGACTACGCCACTGCGGAACTCGTCAAGGTTGCTGCCAACGCGTTCCTTGCAACAAAGATTTCATTCATTAACGCTTTTGCTGATCTCGCCGACGCTACAGGCGCCGACGTCACACAATTAGCCGATGCAATTGGACATGACACCCGAATTGGTCGACGTTTTCTCAATGCTGGTGTTGGTTTTGGCGGAGGCTGCTTACCAAAAGACATTCGAGCACTTCAAGCTCGCGCGACTGAACTTGGACTTGCAGAAAAATTTGCTTTCTTGACTGCTGTAGATGACATCAACAAGAGTCGCAAGCACACCGTAGTTGAACGGGTTCTTGAATCATTAGATGGCGATCTGAATCATAAAGTGATCTCTGTGCTTGGCGCGGCGTTTAAGCCCGATAGTGACGACATTCGCGATTCGCCGGCATTGCATGTTGCCGAGATGCTTGCCGAAGGCGGAGCAAAAGTTCGTATTCATGACCCCGAAGCATCAAAGATTCTCAAAACTCGCGAGACCGCGTTCGCTGTGTGCGACACGATTGATGAAGTCCTCGCCAATGCCGATGTGGTTGTTCACTTAACCGAGTGGGCTGTCTACCGAGAAATTGATCCTGCTCATGCAGCATCACTAGTCAATAACCCGATCATGATTGATGGCCGTAATGTTCTCGACAAGACGCGGTGGACCAACGCTGGTTGGACAATTAGTTACTTGGGGAAACCAGGTTCTTAATTCGGTCCACTAACGCATCGCCTTTATCAACGGCGACTTGGCGAAGATCCACATTGAACTTTTCAAGCTTGTCGCGTAAGTCAGAATTTCCTTCAGCGGCTGCAATTATCCGAGCAGCTAAAAGGCCTGCGTTACGCGAATTACCAATTCCCACAGTTGCCACAGGCACACCTGCAGGCATTTGTACTATCGACAACAGAGAATCAAGTCCCTCGAGGTGCTTCAGTGGAACAGGAACTCCGATTACAGGAAGAACAGTCAGCGAAGCAACCATCCCTGGAAGGTGCGCCGCGCCACCTGCACCGGCAATAATCACCTGCATGCCACTGGCAGCAGCACTCTTGGCATAAGCGACCATGTCTTCGGGCATGCGGTGTGCCGAAACAACTTTCGCTTCATAACTAATGCCGAATTCATCCAGTGCAATACCAGCGGCCGCCATTGTGTCCCAGTCAGAATCACTTCCCATAATGATTCCTACTTGTGGCTTTTCACTCATCAATGACTCCCGTGAGGTAGTTAGCTGCGTGCCAGGCACGTTCTTTCAAATCGTCAATGTTCGATCCAATGAGATTCACATGCCCAATCTTGCGACCTGGGCGGACGTCTTTGCCGTAAAGGTGAACCTTAATTTGTGGGTCTCGCGCCATCACATGACGGAATGCTAAATGAAGATCGCCAAGATCGCCGCCCAACAAGTTCACCATGATCGACAGTGGTGCCTTTGCTGCCGGTGATCCCAATGGCCAATCAGCAATCGCGCGAAGGTGATTTTCAAATTGACTTGTCACTGCACCGTCCATGGACCAATGGCCAGAATTGTGGGGACGCATGGCTAACTCATTCACAACAATGCGCTCGCCAGTATCAAAAAGTTCCACTGCTAACATTCCTGTTACATCTAGCGCAGCAGCGATCTTGATGGCAATTTCTTGTGCGGAAGTTGCTCGCTCATCCGACAAATTTGGTGCCGGAGAAATAACTTCATGACAAATGCCATTGGTTTGGAGTGACTGGACTACAGGGTAGGCAACGCACTGTCCTTGCGGACTACGTGCAACCTGCGCAGCAAGCTCTCGAGTAAATGGCACGAGCTCTTCCGCCAGTACTCGGGTATTGCTCGCCACAATTTCTTTGATAACCCGCAACGCCTCGTCGCGGTCATCGACTACCCATACACCTTTGCCGTCATAACCGCCGCGAGCCGTCTTTAATACGAGTGGGTATCCAACAATTGCAGAAAATCGATCTAGGTCGGCATCGCTTGTGATTTCAGCCCACTCAGGACATGGAATCCCTGCTTGCGACAATTTTGCGCGCATGTCGAGTTTGTCTTGCGCATATTGCAAAGCATGCGGTCCAGGTCGAACTTGCACACCCATTTCTTGAAGTTCGACCAGATATTCAGTAGGAACGTGTTCGTGATCAAAGGTGACAATGTCACATTCAGCAGCAAATGCCTTGAGTGCGGCTAAATCATCGTGAGCGCCAAGCACAGTGTCTGGGATGACTTGCGCAGCCGAATCAGTTGGGCTTTGTGCCAAAACTCGCAGGTGAATACCGAGGTTGATTGCGGCAGGTTGCATCATTCGGGCAAGTTGTCCCCCGCCGATAACGCCAATTCGTGGTGCAGTCACTCACTAAGCCTATTGGACGTCGCCAAGGCATAAAACAAGAGCGCGCCATCCCTCACGACGAGGAACAGCGCGCTCTTTTTGACGCTTGGTGTTTAGTAGCGGTAATGATCTGGCTTGAATGGACCTTCGTGTGAGACACCAAGGTAATCAGCCTGCACCTTTGTTAGTTCTGTGAGCTTTACACCGAGGGCATCAAGGTGCAGACGAGCAACCTTTTCGTCCAAGTACTTCGGAAGAATGTGCACGCCGATTTCATACTCGTCGCGCTTGGCGAATAGCTCGATTTGGGCAAGCACTTGGTTGGTGAACGAGTTACTCATCACGAATGATGGGTGACCTGTGGCGTTACCAAGGTTGAGCAAACGGCCTTCGGAAAGAACGATGATGCTGTGGCCATCTGGGAAGAGCCACTCGTCAACCTGTGGCTTGATGTTGCGGCGCTGAACTCCTGGGAAATTCTGCAAGCCTGCAATATCAATTTCATTATCAAAGTGACCGATGTTGCCAACAATTGCTTGGTGCTTCATCTTTGCCATATCTTCGACCGTGATGACGTCGCGGTTGCCAGTTGCTGTGATGAAGATATCTGCCTTTTCAACGACATCTTCGAGTGTCAATACTTCGTAGCCATCCATCGCTGCCTGCAGCGCGCAGATTGGATCGATTTCAGTAATAACAACGCGTGCACCTTGGCCACGAAGTGATTCAGCTGAACCCTTGCCGACATCACCGTAGCCAAACACAACAGCAAGCTTGCCTCCAATCAATGTGTCGGTCGCACGATTGATTCCGTCGATCAGGCTGTGGCGAGTGCCGTACTTGTTATCAAACTTGCTCTTGGTAACTGAATCATTAACGTTGATGGCTGGGAACTTGAGTTCGCCTGCTTTAAACATTTCGTACAAACGATGAACACCAGTCGTAGTTTCTTCGGTAACACCGAGAATGCCATCGCCAATTGTGGTCCAGCGCTTTGGATCTTCTTTAAGTGACTTCTGAAGAAGCGACAAGACAACACCAAATTCTTCTGAGTCAGCACCAGCTGGATCTGGAACAAAGCCAGCAGCTTCGTATTCAGCGCCCTTGTGAACCAACATGGTTGCGTCGCCACCATCGTCGAGGATCATGTTCGGTCCTACTTCACCTGGCCACATCAGAGCCTGCTCGGTGCACCACCAGTACTCTTCGAGGGTTTCACCCTTCCATGCGTAAACAGGAACACCGGTAGGAGCATCAACAGTTCCATTTGAACCGACAACAACTGCGGCGGCGGCATGATCTTGCGTCGAGAAAATATTGCACGATACCCATCGAACATCGGCGCCGAGTTCAACGAGTGTTTCAATCAGAACAGCGGTCTGGATTGTCATGTGAAGTGAACCCATGATGCGAGCACCCTTGAGTGGCTTGCTCTGACCGTACTCAGCACGCATAGCCATCAAACCTGGCATTTCGTGTTCAGCTAGGCGGATTTCATTACGGCCAAATTCGGCAAGTGAAAGGTCTGCGACTTTGTAGTCGTTTGGCGAAAGCGTCATTGATGAGGCTCCTCGTGAGAAAAATGGATACAAGTTTCTTGCACGCGATTCACGAGGCTTCGTTGTGTACGGCACCTCTATTGTGCCACAGGCTGGTAGCAATCACTTCAGCGGAGTGACTACTAGTGAACTATTCGCGGTTCAATTTCCAGATCAATTCCAAAAGCAGATTTCACGCCTTGGCAAATGTGATCAGCCAATTCGAGTATGTCTTTACTCGAGGCACCGCCTCGATTCGTCACCGCAAGCGTGTGCTTATTCGACAAGCGAGCACGTTCGTTCAGACCGAAACCTTTGGCAAAACCGGCGTTTTCGATGAGCCACGCAGCGCTGACTTTTACGCTTCCATCTGGCTGTGGCCAAGAAGGTGCGCCATTTGGCGCCGAAATAACGCGTGGGTTTAAAAAGAATGAGCCAACGCTCCACGTGTCATGGTCGCTTTCATCTACGACCATCCCTTTTCCACTGCGTAATCCCAACACAGCGTGACGGACATCGGACATAGGTACGCGTTGACCATGCTCGACGTGCACTGTGGCAGCAAGTTCATCAAAGTTGATGGGTGCCGACAAGGTGCCAAGTGGAAATTGGAATACAACACTCAGAATGACCCAGCGTTGTGGGTGTTCCTTAAAAATTGAATGTCGATACGAGAACTCGCAACTACTCGCAAACAAAGTGTCGATCGAGTTTGTTTCCCTATTCCACGCACGGACTTGCGCAATGGTGTCACTCACCTGCTGACCGTATGCTCCAACATTTTGAAGCGGCGTAGCTCCAACTGTTCCTGGAATTCCAGACAATCCCTCAATGCCCGCCCAGCCATTAAGCACTGCCGTGTTCACTAAATCATCAAGTGAATGTCCGGCCTGAACCGTTACCCACGCACCCGAACAGACAGATGAGTCATTCTCGATTCCCGTTGAAGTTATCCGCAGCACATCACCAGCGAAGTCGTCAGAGATGATGACATTGCTACCACCGCCGAGTATGAGCAACTCTCGACCATCGGCATCAGCTGCGCGAACCGCTTCAATAATCTGGGTCTCTGAACTTGCTTCAATAAACGACCGTGGCTCACCGCCAATGTGCAAGGTCGTGAAATCTGCGAGCCGTGTCATACGACAAAACTACCTAAGCCAGACGAACAGTGGCGCGCGCTTGACCAAGAACTGTTTGACCATCAAAAGTGGCGGTGAGGTCAACGCGAATTGTCCCGTCGTCATTGATGGCAGCGACCTTGCCGGCAAATTCAACGTCAACTCCGGAGCCAGCCGGCACAACAACTGGGCGCGTCATGCGAACCGAATAATCAACAACGGCCGTGGGGTCAGCAACCCAATCAGTAACAACCTTGATGGCCCGACCCATTGTGAGCATGCCGTGTGCAATCACGTCAGGTAATCCAACAGACTTTGCGAATTCTTCTTCGCGATGAATTGGGTTCATGTCCCCTGATGCATGTGCATAGCGAACCAAATCATCACGTGTAAAAGTCATGATCAGTGCTGGCAATTCATCGCCCACAGTTACAGCTGACAAAGGAATCCGAGAAGCCATTACTCATCACCCCGAACTACAAGCTTTGACCAGCCAGTCACGACAAGTTCGCCATGAGCCATCACTTCGGTACGAAACGTAGCAATGTCGTTATTTCCTAGAGCACGAATATCTTCGACGACTGTAATAACTACAAGTGGGTCACCAACGGCAATCGGACGAACGTACTCGAATCTTTGATCACTGTGAACTACGCGAGTGAAATCCATATTGAGCGCAGGATCATTGAACGACTTTTCCATTGCAGCCATAGTGACGACGATCGGAAAAGTTGGAGGAGCACAAACAGTCGCGTGCCCAAAGGACTGCGCGACTGTTTGGTCAAAGTAAATAGGGTTGTCATCGCCGATAGCTAAGGCAAAGTCCCTAATAATTTCTTCGGTAACTACTAACGCGTCAGATGCCGGGTATTGATGCCCGATCATCTCGCGGTTCATACCCACAAGAATCTCGACGAGTTAACTAGCGAGTTTCTTTGTGCACTGTGTGCTTGTTGCACTTTGGGCAGTGCTTCTTGATCTCGAGGCGGTCTGGATCGTTACGACGATTCTTACGCGAGATGTAGTTGCGATCTTTGCAGTCTTCGCATGCCAAAGTGATCTTTGGACGGACGTCGTTGCGAGCCATGTGCTTGCCTTTCGTTAGATAACTACGCGTTCACGTAACTATTTGTCTTACGGTACCGAGGGCCGGACTTGAACCGGCGACACAGCGATTATGAGCCGCTTGCTCTACCAAGCTGAGCTACCCCGGCTTAAGTTCCGTGATTTCTCACGGCTCTCGAGCCCCCTGTCAGAATCGAACTGACGACCTCTTCCTTACCAAGGAAGTGCGCTACCACTGTGCCAAGGGGGCATTGAACTGATGCACAAAATACATAGTTCGGCTGAGATAGCGTACCGAATATTGGGCTTTTCCGTGAAATCGGCAGGTGCTGACGCTGACTCGAACCCTATTAAATCGGCAGTTCTGGCCCAGGCAATTCGCTCGCGGCTTTACTCGAGGAATTCCTGCCAGCGCCAAGAACACTAGTTACGGCTACCGTTATTCCATGTCCCGAATTCTGTGGTTTCGCCGCGATCTGCGAATTCACGACAATCCTGCCCTTGTTGCTGCCACTGAAGGCGCATTTGCTGATGGTGATGGAGTCGTCATCCCTGTCGTGCTCATAGATCCGGCACTCTGGCCAACATGGGGCGCGGCTAAACAGGCTTACCTCATTGATTCCCTCAAGGCACTCGATGAGTCTTTAGGTGGCAACCTGCTGATCCAGCACGGCAAAGCTCAAGATGTCATTCCTGCTCTGGCCAAGGAATTCGACGCGAGCGGTGTTCACTTCGCTGCCGATTACTCCGAATATGGCATTGCTCGTGATGAACACATTCGCAAGTCCCTGGCTGCGCAGCAAGTCGAATGTCGCGTCACTGGTTCGGGATACGCAGTTGCGCCCGGTCGCGTAACAAAAGATGACGGCACCTACTACAAGGTCTACACACCGTTTTACAAAATGTGGATGAAGCATGGTTGGCGTCAACCTGCCGAGCATCCACAGCAGTGGCCAACATGGGCACAACCGACAACGTGCCATGGCTATCCCGAACGACCTGACACGGGATCGATTCATATTCCACCCGCAGGCGAGAGGGCCGCGCTTGAAAGATTTGAGTGGTTTCTTGAGAACGCTGTTGATGACTACCGTGACAATCGCAACATTCCATCGATTGATGGCACGTCTCGACTGAGCATTGCATTGAAGTGGGGCGAGATTCATCCGCGCACATTACTTGCACGACTGAATGATTCACCAGGGCACGAAACATTCCGTAAGGAAATTGCATGGCGCGAGTTCTACGCCGACATTGCATTCAATCGGCAAGACACTATCGAGGGTTACTTCAATCCGCTCTATACCAAGATGCGCTACGACACCGGCCCTGACGCTGATGCCAAATTCGAAGCATGGTGTGAAGGACGAACTGGATTCCCGTTTGTCGATGCGGGCATGCGTCAACTTAAAACTGAAGGCTGGATGCATAATCGAGTCCGCATGGTTGTTGCATCATTCTTAATCAAGGACCTTCATCTCGAGTGGACGCGAGGCGCACGATACTTCTTCGACATGTTGCTCGATGGAGACCTCGCTAGTAATAGTCACGGCTGGCAGTGGACAGCGGGTTGCGGAACGGATGCGTCTCCGTATTACCGAGTGTTCAATCCGATTGGTCAGGGAGAAAAGTTTGATGCAAACGGCGATTTCATTCGTCGATACATTCCAGAGCTGCGCCATCTTGGAGCAAAAGAAATTCATCAACCGTGGACCGTATTGGGTGGCCTTGATCATGGGTATCCAGCACCAATCGTGGATCACGCCATTGAACGTCAAGAAGCTTTAGCCCGATTGGCCGAACTTCCAAAGGGTGCACAAAAACCTCCTTTCCCCGAACCGGCTTAATCTCGCTCGTTTCGTTTCGGTTTCGGCGTGAACGGACGTTGTTGAGTACCGTAAAGACATGACCGAGAAATCTTCAAGTAAGCCAGCTGTTGGTTGGGCGCCCATGTTCATCATTGGACTTGGCGTTGCACTGATCATCATGGATGCCACGATCGTGAACGTCATCCTGCCAAGCATCATCGCCGATCTCAAGATCAGTTCAATCGATGCTGAATGGGTGAATGCAATTTATTCATTGACATTCGCTGCCTTACTTATTGTGATGGGTCGCCTCGGTGACCGATTTGGTCGAGACAAGATCTTTATGTTTGGTGCGGTGATGTTTGGACTCAGCAGCATTCTTGCCGCAAGTTCGATGACAGGCACGATGCTCATTACTGCTCGAGCACTTCAAGGCATCGGTGGCGCAATGATGTCGCCAACAAGTTTGTCGATCGTCAATGCGCTCTACCGCGGAAAGAGCCGCGCAATTGCCTTTGCAATTTATGGCTCGATCATCGGCGGCATGGCGGCAGTTGGCCCACTTGCTGGTGGCTGGCTGACTGAAACTTTTAGTTGGCACTGGTCATTCTGGATTAACGTTCCATTCGCCATCATCATCGTGTGGGGAACATTGAAATTTGTTCCATCGTCTAAGGCCGAAAACGAAGTTGGCGCACCTGATTGGAGCGGCGCGGTATTAAGCACTCTTGGAATTGCCGCTTTGGTTTTTGCTCTGATCGAAGGTCGCAACTATGGCTGGTGGCGCGCCACGAGCGATCGCAATTTCCTTGGCAGGTCATGGACGACAGGTTCGCTGTCTCCTGTGGCATTCGCATTTATTGCTAGCGCAGTAGCACTGATTGCACTTTATTTTGTTGAATCGAGACGAAGCGTAGCCGGAAAATCGGCAATGATTGATTTCGATTTATTCAAGATCAAAACTTTTGGCTTAGGAAGTTTCGCTGGACTCATTATTAGTTTGGGAGAATTCGGAATTCTGTTCTCGCTTCCACTTTTCATGCAAAGTGTTCTCGGTTGGTCAGCTCTTGGTGCCGGTGCGTTGCTGGCGACTTTGGCAATCGGAGCCTTTGTTGCAGCGCCCACTGCTGGAGTCTTAGCGAACAAGCGCAATCCACGATTTGTTATGCGACTGGGTCTTGCAATGGAAATCATCGCGATCGTAGGCATTGCTATTTTTGTATCACCAAGTGTTTCGGGATGGGTGCTTGGTGGATGGCTATTTATTTACGGAGTAGGTGTTGGATACTCCACCGCTCAGCTAACCGGCTTGATCTTGTCGGATGTTCCAGTTGAAAAGAGTGGACAAGCTTCTGGAACTCAAAGCACCGCGCGCCAAATTGGTGCTGCTATGGGAACAGCGATCTTGGGAACAATTCTCTTCATCAGTTTGCACAATGGAACGTACGACAACCTGACAACTGGCAGTTTGCATCTACCCGACGCTGCAGCGACTCAAGTAGCAACCATCGTTGAAAAGTCTGCAGGAACAGCCATTCCAAGTTTGGCAACGGCTCCAGGTGGCTCGGTTGAGATTCAGCAGGCTGCGCAAGAAGCCTTTGCACACTCAATCACTGTCGTGGGCTACGCGGCTGCATTCTTCCTACTACTGGGCTTGCTAGCCTCCCTTGCACTTCCGCCTGGCGATGCGCACTCTCGCACAGAAACCGAAGAAAGCGAACTCATTCACGACTTCGAATAACTAAAGCGTTGGATTGCGTGCGTCGTAGTCCATAAATCGAGGGTGCCATTTGATCAATGCGCCCATCAATGCAACGCACGCAATACCGCCAGAAATCACAGAGAACGCTTCGCCGGCTACCGCGGCAACGGCACCTGCTTCAAAATCGCCAAGACGAGGACCGCCTGCGACTACGACAGTAAATACGCCTTGCAATCGGCCACGATATTCATCAGGCACTGCAGCTTGCAACATTGTCGTTCGATATAAAGCACTGATGTTGTCGCCAGCTCCGGCTAGCGCCAGAAACAACAGACCTACCCACAGTTGATGCGTAAATCCGAATGCTGCAATTGCACAACCCCATCCGACAATAGACCAAGTAATTGCTGCGCCTTGTTTATTAACGCGCGTTAAAGGTCCAGAGAAGATTGCAGAGATCGCTGCTCCAAATGCTGGTGCCGCAGTCAACATGCCAACACGAGCCGCGGTTGTTCCGATCGAATCGGAATACCACTCATGCGCGATTGCAGGGAAAAGGGCGCGAGGTAATCCAAAAACCATGGCGACAATGTCTGCATAGAACGTCATTTGGATATTGCGCTTGCCTTTAAGAAAAGCAAAGCCTTCTTTGACGCTTGCTAGACCAGGTCGAGCAGGTGCACCTTCCTGAGGAGGCAACGATGGTAGCGCCCACATCGCCCACACCATGACTAGATAAGCCAACACATCAACGAAGTATGCAGTCGCAACTTTTCCCGTGATGCCAATCAGGATTCCACCCAAAAGTGGACCAGCAGTAAATCCGATATTCCACGACAGCATTGATAATGAATTCGCCGAAGCTAGGCGATCTTTGGGAACAATGCGAGGGATGATTGACTGTCGTGCTGGATTGCCCGCTGCAAAAAATGATGATGCCATCGCAACCAACAAATAAAGCAGCAGAACTTCTTGATTACCACGGAGTGCCTGCGTCAATAACAGACCACTTGTCATTGTCATGCCCATTGCTGCGATCAACCCAATTTTTCGACGGTCATAAGTATCTGACATTGCCCCACCGAACAATCCCAAACTGACCAACGGAATGAGTTGGCACAGGCCAACGAGTCCAACCGCAAAAGATGAATGCGTGAGGTTATAGACCTGGATGCCAACTGCAACCGAAGTCATCTGTTGGCCGATGTTGCTGATTGAAACGGCCGTAAAGAGTCGACGATACGCAGGGATCTCGCGTAGTGGCGAGAGGTCAATCATCAACTTGGGCACGGTACTGACTTTGCCACAAAGCACTCGAATACGTGTGCTTGACCGCACGAATACTGTTCAAACGCCATTTCATTGCAGTTTGCGCCAGACTTATAGTGTGACTGAACTTCCTGATGTATCTGCAATGCGTATTAGTTATGACCGCGACAAGTTGCACGAGGACGACTTAGCAAGCACGCCTCTTGAGCAATTCAATCGCTGGCTTCACGATGCTGTCGCAGTTGGAACTGATGCACTGATTGAACCGAATGCGATGGTGCTTTCAACCATTTCGAGTTCGTCCTTAATTTCTTCACGGTCAGTTCTTCTTAAGGCGATTGATCCTCGGGGACTTACGTTTTACACAAACTACGGCTCACGAAAAGCAGACGAGATCGAGCATCACCCACAAGTGAGCGTCGTCTTTCCGTGGTACCCACTTCACCGTCAAGTAGTTGTACAAGGAACTGTCACAAAAGTTAGTCGTGAGGAATCATTTGCTTATTTCCAGACACGTCCGCATCTTTCACAGCTGGGTGCAATTTGCAGCGCGCAATCTACTGAAATTGAATCGCGTGAAGTTATTGAAAATCGCATGGCTGAACTGATCGCAGAGTTTCCAGAAGGAACTGAAGTTCCAATGCCAGATTTTTGGGGTGGATACTTGATCACGGTAGACACGATGGAATTTTGGCAAGGTCGTCGATCGCGACTGCACGACCGCCTTCGTTTCATCAACACTGGAGCAAGTCAATTACTTGATGACCCGCAAGCATGGCGAGTTTCGCGCTTTTCACCGTGATCCTGCAAAGTGTTTGCAAGTATCCGAGTGCAATTCGGACGAAAAATCACTCGTGAATTATTAGCACTAAAATCGGTAATGTGACTGAGACACCTGACATCAAAATTCCTCACGACCTACTTCCGAGTGATGGGAGATTTGGTGCCGGTCCATCCAAGATTCGTTCGGAACAATTTGCTGCACTGGCTGCCGTATCGGGAACTCTCCTTGGCACTTCACATCGCCAAAAACCCGTTAAGGCACAATTCGCTCGAATCAAAAATGGTTTGAGTGAGCTTTTCAATCTTCCCGAGGGCTACGAAGTGGTTATGGGAAATGGTGGAAGTACTGCATTCTGGGACATCGCTACATTTGGACTAATCCGCGACAAGGCTCAGTTTCTGACGTTCGGTGAATTCGGTTCAAAATTTGCAAGCAGTGCCAAAGCAGCTCCCTTCCTTTCAGACCCGATCATCATTAAGAGCGAGCCAGGTGATGCGCCAGCATTCGAGTCGCAGGCGGGAGTTGATGCTTACTGCACGCCGCATAACGAAACTTCTACAGGCGTGGCAGTCCGGCCTTATCGACCTGTCGGAATTGATGACGATGCCCTATTGATTATTGACGCCACGTCAGGTGCTGGCGGTCTTGATGTCGATCTATCGATTGTCGACGTGTACTACTTTTCGCCACAAAAATGCTTCGCCTCTGATGGTGGCTTATTTGTTGCAATTATGTCGCCGAAGGCAATTGCTCGCGCTGAGGAAATTAAGGCGAGCGGTCGCTACATTCCACCATTCCTCGACCTCGTTACTGCGATCGAAAATAGTCGACTAGATCAAACTAATAACACGCCAGCAGTTGCTACCGCGTTTCTTATGGCTGAACAGATCGACTGGTTCAACAGCAATGGTGGCCTTGCGTGGACGACTGCGCGAACAGCTGAATCATCGTCATTGATTTACAACTGGGCACACAGTCACGCATTTGCGACTCCGTTCGTTAAGGATGCTGCCAAGCAATCCAACGTTGTTGTCACAATTGACTTCGATGACACCATTGATGCCACCCTAATTGCCAAGGTTTTACGAGCAAACGGAGTCGTCGACATCGAGCCTTACCGAAAGTTGGGTCGCAACCAACTTCGAATTTCGGTATTTCCTGCAGTTGAACCAAGCGATGTTGCTTCACTACTTAAGTGCATTGACTACGTCATTGTACAAATCACTGAATAGCATTGCTGCATGACGCAAAGTTCTCTCAACCTCACACCCCAGAGAGACTTTGCGACGAAAGTTTCCTACGCCCAACTCGCCGCGTTCGGTTGGTTCATTTTTGGCATGGGACCATCCATGCAATTTCTTCGAGCAGATCTTGGGCTCACACGTACCGTTTTGTCGTTACATAACATTGCAGGTTCAACTGGATCAATTGCCGCTGGACTGGTCACTGCCTCACTCATTCGACGAATTGGACGCGGGCACCTGTCACGGGTTGCTTCAATCTCTCTCGTTATTGGCATTGCGCTCTACCTCGGGCCAACGATTATCTTCACACTTCCCGGTGCCTTTTTGTGCGGCTTCGCAGGCGTAACAATCCTGCAATGCACATCGTCTTTTCTCAATAGTCATCAGGGACTCGCTGCACCCGCTTCAATTAGTGAAGTCAATGCGCTAGCTGCCGGAATCGGATTGATCTCTCCCATCATCATTGGATCCTTCGTCAAGGCGGGCATCGGCTGGCGTGCCGGTATCGCTGTTGCCGCACTCATACTTGTATTCGTTGAAATTATTCGTGGCCGAGATGTCAGCCCATGGGGTGCTCCGCGTAACAACGAAGAACATGACGACAGTCACGATGCCCCAGGCGCAATGCCTGGCTCATTTTGGTGGGCATGCCTGGCTCTAGCGCTAACAACTGCTTGTGAAGCATCAATTTTGACGTGGGGGCCCGAATTACTTCACCATCAAGCTCGCTTTACTCCGGCCACAGCAACCCAATCGCTCGGACTCGTCGTAGGTGCGATGGGCTTAGGTCGCTGGTACGCCTCTCAACTTGTGAAGCGATTCGATGTTGAACACATGTATCAATTTTCGCTGGCTGGTACTGCAGTTGCATTCGCAATTGTGTGGGCTTCCCACATTCAGATTCTGACTCTTATTTTTCTTTTTGTTTTGGGCTCAATGATGTCCGTACATTTTCCTCTTGGAATTACTCGGCTTATGCGCGCAAGTCAAGGACGTCCTGATAAGGGAACCGCCAACTCATCCATTACTTCGGGAATTGGTGCAGGCTTCGCGCCATTTCTTGTTGCCTGGCTGGCCGATGGAACAAGCATTGTTATTGCATTTGTTTTGGTTCCGATAACTGTGATCACAGCGCTCGTTTTTGCAATGCGAAATCGAGTTCCGCTAGTAAGCGAACAATCTATTTAAGTTTGAACAGTGATGATGCGATCACTGCCAAGAACATTCCAACAAGCACGACAATAGTGACAACACGGCGAAGCTTTGGACTCATGCTTTCTACCTTAAGGCAAAAGGGGCACATCCGAAGATGCGCCCCTTTTGATAGATAGCTATCCGATACCAAGAACTTCCTTCAGCGGATGCACTGCGAAGTACAACGCGAAGGCTGCGGCGATAACCCACAACATAACTGGAACATCCTTGGTCTTACGAGCCGCAATCTTGATGACAACGTAAGACACGACGCCTGCACCAATACCGTTGGTAATTGAGTACGTGAATGGCATCAAAATGATCGTCAAGAACGCAGGGATTGCAATTTCGTAATCTTCGAAATCAATCTTGCGGATCTGCGACATCATCAAGAAGCCCACGATGACAAGTGCAGGAGCAGCTGCTTCGTAAGGGATGATCTTTGTCAGCGGAGCAATAAACATTGCCAAGAGGAACAATCCGCCAGTAACCAAGCTTGCGATACCGGTACGAGCACCATCTGCAATGCCTGATGCAGATTCGATGTAGGCAGTATTTGATGATGTTCCACCAAGGCCACCTGCAATTGCTGCAACTGAGTCCACAGTCAAGATCGCGTCCAGGTGATCTACTTCGCCATCGGCGTTCATCAGATTTGCTTCTTCAGCAAGACCTGTAACTGTTCCGATGGTGTCGAAGAAGTCGCTGAGCAACAACGAGAACACTGCAAGACCAGCAGCAAGACTTCCGATAGCCGTGAAGGCTCCGAAAAGATCAAGCTTGAACAGCGGCGATGGATTGACGAATCCGACGAACTTGTGAGGAATTGATGGCACATTGAGTCCCCAACCTGTGGGGTTGGTCATCTTGCCAGTTTCGTCATTCATTGATCCAACATGCTGGGTTGATTCGAGGAAAATTGCCAAGACTGTTGTAACGAGAAGTCCGATCAGAATTCCGCCACGTACTCGTAGTGCCGTTAGTACGACAAGTAGTAACAGTCCAAACACGAATGTGAATGTTGGCCAACCAGCCAGTGAACCATTGACAGCAAAAGTAATCAGTGGGACGCCGCCACGAACGATGCCCGCATCGACCAAACCAATGAGTGCGATGAACAAACCAATACCGGCGCCGATTGAGTACTTCAATGCATCAGGTACTGCATGGAATACCGCAGTGCGGAAACCAGTGAGCACCAAGATCAAGACGATGATGCCTTCGACGACTACGAGGCCGAATGCTTGTGCCCATGTCATTTGTGGTGCAAGACCAAATGCCAAGAAGCCATTAAGACCCAAACCAGCTGCGATGGCAATTGGGAAACGTCCGTAAAGCCCCATGAAGATGGTCATCAAGCCAGCGATTAACGCAGTTGCAGCTGCAACGAGCGAAATTGAAACGCCGATGTCTGAGCCGCCGCCTGGGAAATTGCCGTTGATGTCTTTGGCTGTGCCAATGATCAAAGGGTTCAGGACAACGATGTAAGCCATCGTGACGAAGGTGACAATGCCACCACGGATTTCGGTTCCAAGAGTGGATCCGCGTTCAGTTAGGTGGAACCAGCGGTCCCACGAAGGCACATTATGTGCAGTATCAGTAGAAGCCATAACGAGAGACTAATGTCGTACTTGTGAGTAATTCAGCAGACTTTCCGAAGAAGCATCCAGAATCTTCAGATTCTTCTGAGTTGGCACCACTTTCCGTCACTGGAATCACAGCAGTAACAGTTGGAACAATCATTTGGACTATCGCATTTGTGCTCGCACTCGTCACCCACAACTGGCTCGCTGAACATGGTCGCTCGGACTGGATATGGATCGCCGCTGCGGGAACTGGACTTGGACTACTGGGAATGCGATACACACGACGCCGCGCTATTCGAATCGGTGAAGTAACTCATGAGTGACATCGCGGACTCAGTTCACGTTTCGGTAACCGCGGATGGCCTGCTCGCCTCAATCGCAGCGTCAACTCTCACTCTTCATCACAAACAAACGCGCACAGCTATAACAGTGCCTAATCCTGCAACTCCTTCGGACCTTAAAGAACTTCGTCGTGGTCTATGGGAAGTCACAGTCGATGGTCAGGCAGCACGTGCCACGAAGACTTCCGGTGTTCTTGCAACGACGCATGCAGGACATTCGTTGGCGGCTCGTGCAACGTCGGAAGGCTTGATTGATGTCACTCCACTGATCACAGTCGGCATCACTGCGCGTTCTGCAAGGAACGGCGACCTCACACTGCACTTACGACTCACATCGCCGTTGAAGTCCTTACCCGAAGTCAGCCCAATAGTTACGACCGCACAGTTGGATGCTCTACCTTCGCAATGGGACGTTTCTCAGTGGGAACTAGATGGCAAGTCTGTTCGTGCCGTTGTCACTTTGCCCGTTGAGCCTGCGCACAACTTTGTTGAGTCAATTCTCCATCGAGATTTCGATCTTGGATTAACCATTAATGGTGAACGCTACCTTGTGCCAGGACGAATATCGGGAACAAAATATCGTCCAGCGACAAATGCGTTGAGTTGGCATTGGCGCTCAAAAAAACTACCGACAAAAGTACGTCGTTTGGCTTACAAAATTTTTAGAACTGTCTTACCAATAAATAAAAACAAATATTTTTTTCAAAGCTACTTAGCACGCTCTATCTCTGATAGTCCTCGAGCAATCTTCGAATACCTTGCTACCAATGAACCGCAAGCGAATTTAGTATGGAGCCTCGATGACATCAACGTCACGATGTCTTCGCAGGGCCGTGCAGTGCGCGCCGGTTCCTTAGCGCATTACTTTCACATCGCCACAGCAAGGTACGTCATCAGTAACACTGGTTTAGCTGACGGCTTCAATAAGAGAACGCGACAAATTCACCTACAAACGTGGCACGGCAGCACAGTAAAGCGCGTCGGGCGCGATAAAGGTATCGCTGACTCCGATCGAAAAGTACGTGGTGCTGCGGCTGATCCAAAGAAGCTCACTGGATTCGCACGGCGCGTGAGTATGTGGGATTTCTTAATCGCCGCAAACTCACTCAGTGCTCAGGCATTCATGACCGCTTGGCGTTTTGGTGGAGAAATGCTTCGAACTGGCTACCCAAGAAACGATGCACTTTTTGATCAACAATCGATTGCGAAATCGCGCGCACGAATTCGTCAGCAACTTGGCATCCCTGACGATCACACTGTTGCCTTATGGGCACCGACATGGCCCGATGATGCACCTCGAGTTGCAGGGCGAGTAGTTTTTCAACTTCCGATTTCTCTGACAGAAGTGACCCAGCAACCCAAACTCACTATTTTGGCAAAATTGCATTATTTGGTAGCCAATCAACTTGATGACAGCGGACTTGGTGCCTCATTCATTAATGTCTCGGATTGGGACGACGTTAACGACTTGTTCCCAGCAAGCGACCTTTTGGTCTCTGACTATTCCGGCGTGATTCCCGATTACAGCAACACAGGCAAACCAATCGTGATCTACGCACCAAACTACGATGCCTATACTCAGACTCGCGGCCTCTACATTGATCTCAAGACTGATGGCCCTGGTCCCGTCGTTGAAACAGAAGCACAGTTGTATGAAACTTTGCTAGATCGATCATGGGTTGATGACTACGCGGAAAAGTATCGCGCGTTTGCTGCAATCTACGGCGAATACGAAACAGGCCACGCAACACAAACCGTCCTAGAACGAATTCGAAACGGCGAACCGCCGAAATCCTCCTAGTAAGAAGCGGCGCGAGCTAGGGCCTTTGCTCGAACGTCGAGCGTCAAAGTCTCCCACGCTTTTTGATAGTGAGCATGGTCAACAAGTTCAGCAACTTTCAAACCTTCGCGACCCATCGAATCTTGGAGTTCAGGATTTGTCAGAATCTCGATCACTCGTTGAGCAAGCGCTTGAATATCATTGTCAGGGACAATAAAGCCATTGATTCCGTCTTGGATAACTGTTCGCGGTCCATATTTAACATCGTAAGAAACAACCGGACAGCCCTGTAACAAACTTTCTGTTACCGCTAATGCATACGACTCGCGACGCGAGGTCAGCACGGAACAACCTCCAGTTCGAAAAACCATCTCGGGTGTTCCGGTGTAACCCCTGAAACTTACTGCGTGATGAAGTTGCATCTGATCTAACACTTCATCAAGGCGTTCCCGATCATTGCCTGAACCCCAAATGTCTAGGTGAGCATCGGGAACTGCTTCAAGAATCATTGGCATCGCTTCAAACACATGATGAAGTCGCTTTACGTCAACGAGTCGACCTACTGCAACAATCTTGTGGCGATCACGTTCTACGTCGGATGGAGTTTCAACTTTTTTCACCACTGGTCGAATTGGATAGACCGGAAAATTTTCTCCGAAACGAATTTTAAGATCTTCAGCCTGATCTGGTGTTGCACAAACCACAGCATCAGGACGATCGGCGTATGGATCGAGTCCATTTCGCATGCGAGGCGTAAGTATGCCTAGTGGTCCTTCACCGCGCTTGAGATGGTTCAAGTGCATAACAAAGATTTTTCCAAAATGATCAGGAAGCGTTGCAACAACCGGATAGGTATAGGGAGAATCCGAGAAAACCACACATCCCTTTGGCAGATTCAAGCTGTTAAGCCAATCGACACGAGCTGTGACCATGTTGACTGGTTCAGGGTCAGAGGGGCGCTGAACTTTGGTTAAGTCATCTTCATCTACGCCAAACCACTCACGCAGAATTGGATTTCCTCCAGTGTCGTACCAAATTCGCATTTTGACTTGGTTTGATTCCACATCGCGATCTACTTCAGCAATCAGGCGACCCATTGGATCGTATTGCCATTCATGAACCATGCCGTTTGGACGTGGCTCAATAGTGAATCGGGCACGCTTCTTTCCTGTGACACGACGTAATGCATACTTCGTCGCATCAACCATAAAAGTGGCAGCAACTTCAATTGGATTCATGGGCGATTGCCAATATTTATGAATAATGACATCTGATGGAATCGTGCCGCCGAGTACTCGACTCAGAGATTTCTTTTTGTAGCGACGATACGACAACAATGCAACGTGAATTTCCCACCCAGCATCATGCATCACTTGAAGCCGCTGAAACCAGGCCTTGCCAAGTCCGCCACCATCGCGTCGGAATGCCCCATAGACAAAGAGCGCAACAGGTTTTTCGGATTTCGACATAGCCTCAGAATAACTCACCAACAACTTGCTGATCTGTGGCTGACACGATTACACGGTTCTCGCTTAAGCCTTTCGAGACTTTCGTTGAAAGATAGGCTGATGTGGAACAGGAGCACAAATGATCTATCGAATCAGCAATAACGTACTCGCAATCGTCATCGCGGTGTTTGCTACGGGAACTCTTGCTGATCAGACCACTCGCACTTTCTCGCTGTCGCCAAAAATATTTCTTGCTGTCTGGTTGCTGCTTTTAGTGAGCTCTGCATTTGCCTGGCGCAGGTTTTCAGTTTTTCGTACGACAAACACAGCACAACCACTGACTGATGTCACTGGAAAGACACGACTTTACGTCGCTATTGGCGCAATCTTTGCTGGCGTTGTTGCATTTATTTTGAATTCACTTAAACATGGCAGTGCTGCGGACTTACTAACAACATGCGCAACCATTCTCATAGTTGTGGGATCCGCTGTTGCAATTTCGATCGCATTGCGCGGCCCATTGGTACCGACTAATCACTCGTCGTCTTGGACGCAGCACCTCAACGGGCTCACTCTGGCCGCTTGTGCTGCCGCATCTGCAGCTTTCGCAGCGATTACTTACAGACCTAATAGTGACGATCACTACTACCTGAATCTTTCAACTTATATCTACGAACACGGTGTCATCCCGACTCGAGACACAGTTCTGAGCAATCAGATCTACACCGGCTACGCGCGTGGCTCTTCGTGGGAAGTTATGTGGGGCGCTTTCGGTTCGTTAGTTCACGTCGCTCCAGCAACCTTGCTCTACGTCATTTGGGTGCCATTCGCCGCGGCGTTAGGCGTTAGTGCACTTGCAGTTCTGTTTGACGCATTCGGCGTTCGTCACTTGAAAACTGCGCTGATCACAAGTTCAGCATTTCTTATTTTTGATGGTGCAAGTGGTTACACATTTGGTAACTACCAAGCAACACGAATTTGGCAGGGAAAATGTTTTTATCTAGCCGTGCTTATTCCTCTGCTGATTGCATTTGCCATTAAGCTGCTAACGAATTTCACGATCCGAGATGCGGCTATTCTCAGCGCCATCACCGTCGCAAGTGTCGGTGCAACGACTTCCACATTTGTTACGGCCACTCCAATTTTGGCTGCAGGCTTATTGATCGCGCTCTTTACTCGAAAGACTTATTCAGTAATCGCACTTGGAATTCCGATCCTTTATTCGTTGTGTGAAGCATTGCTTTTCCGAAGCGCGCGAAACAGCGAAGTTTCTAGTTTGGGCTACCAGATCGCTGGTATCGGAACTCAAGTAAAAACTGTGATGGTTGCAACGAAATTGCATCCACCAACGGCATATGATTTGCTCACTGCAATTGCGCATCCTGGCTGGCATGCAGGGCTGTTTGCAGTAGCAATTGTTTTGGGTTGGCTAGGTATTCGAGTTCAAGCGGGACGCCTACTTATCGCAATGTGCTTAGGAATGGTCGGGATTATTTTTCTCCCTGGAATGCATCAGTTCATTTTGAATGCGACGTCCTCCAACCCAATTGGTTGGCGGTTTATGTGGATGGTCCCAATCCCTGCTCTTATCGGAGTTGGAGGATCAACATTGATGGGCGGCATCGCTAATCCCAACGCTGATTCGTCACAGGGAAAAATTCTTGCTGGAGCGTGGCTTGCTTTAGTGGTTCTCCTGCCGATGACCATCGGCACTCCAACGTGGAAAGTGGCACCAGGAGAGATTAATCAAGCTTTTCTTTCTAAACCCACTCACCTAAGAGTCTTTAAGGGTTCAACTGAAACCGCCGAAATTCTCAAGAAGATCGCGCATCGTGAAGACATTGTGCTGGCCTCGAACGGCATCAGCTCGTCGCTCGCGGCAACAACTACCAAGTACTACACCGTTGCACCTCGTGCGGCTTACGCGCTTAACGCATTAGTTCGATTTCCTGAAGCACAGCCGCTTGCTCGAGTTGAACTTGGTCAGTGGGCAACGAATGCATCAACAAGTGGTGTCTCAGATGAGACACTCGCAAAAGACTTATCCCTGGTGCATGTTGACATCGTCTGTCTAACCCCAGATGAACAAGCGCACTACATTGGTTTGATGACATCGCTGGGATACACCAACGCTGTCAAGAAGAAGTTTCCGAGTAGTTCCAGTTTTATGTGGTGCGGCCGCACAACCAAGTACCAATAGCGACTATTCAGCGTCGCTGAGAGTCTCTTCGGTAACGTCGACGGTGACATCCTGAATGACATCTGTCTCTTCATCAAGATGATCAAGCAAGTCAGACTCGTGTGCATCTGAATCAATCGTGATTTCTTCATCAGATTCACGATCAGATTCTGCTGTTGTCTCGTCAATAACTTCTGGTTCAGGCTCTGGAATGTAGTCAGCAAGTCCACTTGCATCTGACTGTTCGTCTTCTACGTCATCAACAACTAAATCGATTACAGGAATCGGTGATGATTCCTCGGGACGAACCGACGAGTGTGCGCCACAACCAAAATTCATTGCCACGATTTGACCATCAGCAGCCCCGAACTCGTTGGCACACAGGCCGAATGCCTGTCCAAGTGAACCACCGATCGCAATCATGAATCCACAAGTGGAACAAGATGCTGGAGCAGACTTTGCCATCGCAGATCGCGCACTATTTGGTCCATCGAACCAACGCGCAACCGCGCGCTCTACTCCTAATGGGCTCAAAATTTGTTCACGACCAAGCCCGAGTTCCCACTGTGCCGGATGTAGTACTGAAAGCTCGTCGGCTTCTTCGTCAATTCCAGTCAGACCTGCGGTTAGCCGTTCGTCATTAGCCAGCGTTGGTAATAAATCTCCAACACCAAGATCGCCGGCTTCGACTCGTTCTGCCCATGGCTTCCACGCTGGCGGAACTAATGCGGCACCACTTGGCAGCAAATTAATTTCGCTAATAGTGCATTCTGCTTGACCAGCTTTTGCTACAACCGAAACAGACCAATACCAACCTGGGTAGGCAGGATCAGTGCACTCGAATGTATGTTCAGCGATAGCCAAATCATCATTTGATTCTTCAATTGCAACCGAAATTGCATTTCCTACATGACTAGGTGAAACAACTTCAAGCAGGCCAGAGCGCGCAAAGTCAGTCGCATCGTGCGCGAGAGTCGTGACAGTCACAAAAGTTCCTTAATAAATAACGACGGCAGTGAATTAACTAGGCGTCAATTTGATCTGCAACGCCACGAAGCACAGCAACGAGCTTTTCGGTGTGCTTGTCATCTGGGTAGCGACCACGACGCAAATTGCCAGCGTAGTTATCCAGCAATTTAATGACATCCTCGAGAACAATCGCCATGTCTTCAGCATCCTTGCGGTTGCCCTTTGAAATACTTGGGGGCGCTTCGAGTACCCGAACTGACAAGGCTTGAAGTCCACGCTTGCCATCGGCAACTCCAAATTCACAGCGAGTGCCATTCTTTAGAGTCAATGTTCCAGCCGGCAAAGCTGAGGCGTGCAGGAATACTTCTTCGCCCTCATCTGTCTGAAGAAAGCCAAAGCCTTTTTCAGAGTCGTACCACTTCACTTTGCCTGTAGGCACGATCGTTCTCCTTGCTCGAAGTGCATGTGCAGTAACAACTGCCCTCTAAGCGTAAAGGAATTTCGCCGAGAACCCCAATGCGTGCCCATTTCAATGGGTTTTTCGGGGGTTCCAGACAATTCTTCGATTAGTTTGCTTAACCTTTTGCGCGTAACGTTAGACGGATGAGCATTTCCAAAACGCAGGCGGCTTCAAAACCGCGTTCGCTCGCCGATGACCTCCGCGGTCGTGGCGATGACGAGCTCTGCGCTTTGCTCGATGCGCGCAGGGATTTGCTTCATCCCATCCCTACCGACATTGGTCAGCTGGCTGCTCGCGCTACTACTACTCCCAGCGTGAATGCCGCTTTAGATTCGCTGAATCGAATTCAACTCGATGTCTGTCAGGCAATCGCAGGTCTCGGCGACTCGGCCTCGCTAGACGAGTTACATGCCGGACTTGCACATGCCGAAGGGTACGACGCCGACGCAATCAACGATGCCGTGGAACATTTGCACTTGATTGGTCTGTTGTGGGGCGATGGTTTGCACCTCGTACGAGCTGCTGCGGAATCATTTGGCTTGTACCCATGCTCACTTGGTCCAAGCTTCAGTGATTCACGCCGACTTGTTCGTGCCTATGCAAATGATCCAACACTCGTCACCGCAACACTCAGTGAAGCACCGGAACAATCGCGCGAGATCATGGACCAATTGCTGTGGAATCCAGTTGGCACGATGAAAAATGCTAATAGGCCCATTCGCCCCGAGGATGTGAAATCTCCACTTGAGTGGCTGCTTTCACGCGAGCTCATCGTTGCAACTGGCGATACAACAATCGTGGTACCTCGTGAAGTTGCTCTCGCGCTAAGAAATAACTGCTTACTTCCTTTCCTAGATACCAAGCCCAGTAGCGCGCTCGTAGGAAATCTTGACCTTGTTCGCATAGATCAAACAGGTGCGCATGCAGCACTCGATTTCGTCCATCTCACAGAATCTTTGCTGGAATCTTGGTCTGTTGAACCACCAGCTCAATTGCGTGGTGGTGGACTTTCCGTTCGCGATCTGACGGCAGCCATGGAATTACTTCGAGTAAACACTCACATCACAGCACTGACGATTGAAGTTGCTTTTGTCAGCGGGTTACTTGCAGCCGACATTAACGGAGACTGGCTCCCCACTTCCGCTTACGACCACTGGCTTAATCAGGATGATGCAACACGGTGGGCAACACTTGCTCAAGCGTGGCTTGGTATGGCACGAGCACCTCACGTGGTTGCAGACGAGGGTACCGATCGGATTAATGCATTATCGACTGGAGTAGAACGAAATTTTGTTTTAACGTTGCGTCACACAATTCTGGAAATTCTTAAGAACGCGCCGCTCGGTTCAACAACAACGGCTCAGGCTTTAGTTGGCTATTTGGATTGGCATCGGCCACGCAGAACTTCTGGAGTCCGTACACATTCGGTAACGGCGCTACTGACCGAATCAGAAACTCTCGGAGTGACCGGCGCGGGGGCATTGACTACTTTTGGTCGCGCGTTAATCGATCACAGTGACGCAGCGCAAGCCCTCGCAACGATGTTGCCCGCTCCGGTCGATCACATCATTGTGCAGGCTGACTTAACAGCACTCGCGCCGGGTCGACTTCCAGCGTCACCTCGGCGAACCATGTCAGTGTTGGCAGACATTGAATCTACTGGTGTCGCGACTACGTATCGTTTTACCGAATCATCAATTCGTCGCGGACTGGATCAGGGTCAATCGGCTCACGACATCGTCCAGTTTCTTGCAACCCTTTCGCGAACTCCACTGCCGCAACCACTGACTTACCTCATTGATGATGTCGCGCGTAAGCATGGTGCACTTCGTGTTGGAGTTGCATCAGTGTATTTACGTTGTGACGATGAGCAGCTCATTTCTTCGGTTCAGGTTGATCGTCGCTTGGCAAGCCTTCGGATGCGCCAAATTGCACCTGGCATTCTTGTCAGTGCGGCGCCTGCGGACATGGTGCTCGATAAATTGCGATCGGCTGGTTATGCGCCAGTTGCTGAAAGTGCGGAAGGCACAGTGCTATTGCACCGGCCTGACACTCGCCGTACCTCAAGTCGTACGGCACACACTCCAGTCACGGTCTCTAATGCATCACCACGGTTGATCGCAGCAGCGGTGAAAGCTCTTCGTGCCGGAGAACGTGCTGAAGATACAAAGTCCGCCGGCGAGACACCACGTATATCAACGACTGACACAATGTCGCTCCTCAATGAAGCACTGAATGCTCAGCGCGAAGTGTGGATTGGGTACGCAGATCGAAGTGGAATTACCACCGAACGAATTATTGAACCGTTAACAATTAGTGGCGGCTTTCTCACAGCATTTGATCTGCGTAGTAACGAAGTGAAGACGTTTACTATCGCGCGAATTACTGGAGCGCAGTACGCACAAGCCGAAGGACACGAATGATGACTGATGGACCACTGATTGTTCAGAGTGACAAAACGTTGCTACTCGAAATTGATCATCCTCTTAGTGATGACTGCCGTCATGCCATCGCACCGTTTGCTGAACTTGAACGCGCTCCGGAGCACATCCACACTTACCGTGTTACTCCGCTTGGTTTATGGAATGCTCGCGCCGCAGGACATGACGCTGAATTTGTTGTCGATGCCTTGCTGAAATATTCACGCTATCCAGTGCCACATGCACTATTGGTCGACATTGCTGAAACCATGGCTCGCTATGGCCGGCTTCGGTTACTGATGCATCCAACTCATGGCTTGGTCTTAGAAAGTTCTGATCAAACAGTGCTTGAAGAAGTCTTGCGATCCAAAAAGGTCCAGCCACTAGTTGGTAAGCGAATTGATGATGACACGGTTGCTGTACATCCCAGTGAGCGCGGACATCTCAAGCAAGTACTACTCAAACTTGGTTGGCCGGCCGAAGATTTAGCGGGCTACGTTGATGGCGAAGCCCACCCGATCGCACTCGCCGATGATTCTTTCGAGTTGCGTCCTTATCAGCGCGAAGCGGCTGAAGGATTTTGGCACGGTGGATCAGGTGTCGTCGTATTACCTTGTGGCGCGGGTAAGACAATCGTTGGTGCTGCTGCAATGGCTACTGCTAAAGCGACCACGCTGATTCTTGTGACAAACACGGTTTCAGCACGTCAATGGAAAGCTGAGTTGCTCAAGCGAACAACATTGACCGAAGAAGAGATTGGCGAATATTCGGGAGCCCGAAAAGAAATTCGTCCTGTGACAATCGCGACCTACCAAGTTATGACGACAAAACGTCAGGGTACTTACGCTCACCTAGAACTTTTTGATGCTCGCGACTGGGGTCTGATTATTTACGACGAAGTTCATCTTTTGCCGGCACCAGTTTTTCGATTTACCGCTGACATCCAAGCACGCCGTCGTCTTGGATTAACAGCTACGCTCGTGCGCGAAGATGGCATGGAAGGTGAAGTCTTTTCGCTCATCGGGCCAAAGCGTTACGACGCACCGTGGAAAGATATCGAAGCTCAGGGATACATTGCTCCTGCTGACTGTGTCGAAGTTCGAGTCACCTTGCCTGATCACGAGCGTATGGCGTATTCAATGGCCGAACCCGAAGAGCGCTACCGAATGGCCGCAACGACAAGTTTCAAAAATCGAGTCGTGGAAAAGTTAGTTGCGCGACACCCGGACGATCACGTCCTAGTTATCGGCCAATACCTAGACCAACTAGACGAATTGAGCGAGCACCTGCAAGCGCCGGTCATCACAGGTCAAACTCCAGTCAAGGAACGTGAACGGTTATTCCAATCGTTCCGCGAAGGCGAAACACGTGTCCTTGTCGTGAGTAAAGTTGCGAACTTCAGCGTGGACTTACCCGAAGCCGGCGTTGCAATTCAAGTCAGTGGAACTTTTGGTTCTCGACAAGAAGAGGCTCAGCGCCTAGGTCGAGTACTTCGCCCAAAGGGCGACAAGCGCAGCGCCCATTTCTACACGATCGTTACACGCGATACGGTCGACGCAGATTTTGCAGCACACCGTCAACGGTTTCTTGCTGAACAGGGTTACGCATACCGAATCGTCGATGCGGATGACTTGCTCTACGGGCAACCAACCGAGGATTAAAGGTTTTTTTGTTTTAGTTAGATGGTGCTGGGCAAATAATGTTGTTGACCAACATATTTCCAGTCGCATTGTTCAATTGAACATTGACGAATACATCGCCTGACGCAAATTTTTCAGTAACCGTCGCTTGGCCGGTGAGCGCAAGCTCGAGATAGCGATCAGCCTTGACTGTGTATGACTTCGGGAATGATTGCGAGCACACAATAGGGTCGGCACCCGCTTGTGCAACACCGCCAGTCTTGAGGTGCTTCGCCAAATCTTTTGCACCGTGTGAATTATTGCTCTGGCACCACGAACCAACATTTCCCTTGGCTTGAGATGGCGGGCTCTTCATGCACGAGAGATATTCATCAAAAAATGCTGCAGTGGTTGACTGAACAATCGCCAATTCCGGGGAAACACTTGGTGATGAGCTGGCCGATGGCGAAATAGCTGGAGCGCTTTGTGACGATTGTGCGGCGCTTGTCGCTTTGCTCGATGAGCCAGGGATTGCACAACCCGAAAGCAAGACAATGCCTAATGCAAGTACGAGGCCTCGGTTGATGCGCATGCTAAGAATCTATCGCGAAATTTCTAGATTCTATATTTGGCTCTTTACAGGATCTCGTCTGCCCAACAGTTCATGCCGGGCACACCAGAGTGTCGCTTATCTGTGAATAGCACTTACGCCGTAGCGGGCCAGCGGCCTCCCTCGACTTTAGAAGGACTGGACGATGAAATAAGCGTTAACTGCGTTCAGTAGAGCAAGGAAGAGTGCAGGACCAAATAACGCAGCTCCATCTTTCTTCTTAAGGTGCGCTACAACTGCACCAAGGAAGTACAGTGACAAACCTGCACCAGCAAGTGCGCCAATGCTCGAATACGCTAGGCCAACCAATAAACCAAGGCCACCGGCGATTTCAAGATATGCAAGAACTGGAATTTGATTCGGCTTAACACCTACATGAGCCATCGTGTCCATGATCTGTGGCTTCTTTTGAAGCTTGCCTACGGCCGAAACCCAAGCAACAATCGCGAGAAGGACGGACATAACTACTGAAACAATCTGCATGGCAATAAATTCCTTTGCTAGGCGCTTATACGCACCTCAATCCTCTCACTTCAAACGTGGTGACAAGGCACATGAAACACGAATGGCCCCATCGTTTCCGACGGGACCATTCGACGTGCAGTTAAGAATGACTTAGAAGTCCATTCCGCCCATGTCTCCGCCACCAGCCATTGGTGCAGCCTTTTCAGGCTTGTCCGCAATGACAGCTTCGGTGGTGAGGAAAAGTGCTGCGATTGACGCAGCATTCTGAAGAGCTGAACGTGTGACCTTAGCTGGATCAATGATTCCAGCCTTGATCAAGTCAACGTATTCACCAGTTGCAGCGTTGAGGCCGAATCCTGCTTCGAGGTTACGTACCTTCTCAGCAACAACTCCACCTTCGAGACCAGCGTTCATCGCGATCTGCTTCAAAGGAGCTTCAACAGCAACCTTGACGATGTTCGCGCCAACTGCTTCTTCGCCTTCGAGGTTCAGAGTCTTGAATGCCTTTTCTGATGCTTGGAGTAGCGCTACGCCACCGCCAGCAACGATGCCTTCTTCGACTGCAGCCTTCGCGTTGCGAACAGCATCTTCGATGCGGTGCTTACGTTCCTTGAGTTCAACTTCAGTTGCTGCTCCGGCCTTGATGACAGCAACACCACCGGCAAGCTTTGCAAGACGCTCTTGCAACTTCTCGCGATCGTAATCGCTATCTGACTTTTCGATTTCAGCGCGGATCTGGTTTACGCGGCCTGCGATCTGCTCAGCATCGCCAACACCTTCAACGATGGTGGTTTCATCCTTGGTGACGACAACCTTGCGTGCGCGACCGAGTAGTTCAATGTCAGTGCTTTCCAGCTTGAGGCCAACTTCTTCGCTGATGACCTGAGCGCCGGTAAGAATCGCGATGTCTTGCAACATTGCCTTACGGCGATCTCCAAAGCCTGGTGCCTTAACTGATACTGAACGGAAGTTTCCACGGATCTTGTTCACAACAAGAGTTGCAAGCGCTTCGCCTTCAACATCTTCAGCGATGATCATCAGCGGCTTTCCTGACTGCATAACCTTTTCCAAAATTGGAAGAAGGTCCTTAACAGCAGAAATCTTGCTGTTCGCGATCAAGATGTATGGATCCTCGAGAACTGCTTCCATACGCTCGGTGTCTGTGACGAAGTATGGCGAGATGTAACCCTTGTCAAAGCGCATACCTTCGGTGAGCTCAAGCTCAAGACCGAATGTATTGCTCTCTTCAACGGTGATTACGCCTTCCTTGCCGACCTTGTCCATGGCTTCAGCGATCATTTCGCCGATCTGTGGGTCAGCTGCAGAAATCGAAGCGGTCGCAGCAATCTGCTCCTTGCTGTTGACACTCTGTGCCATGGCAAGAAGTTCGTTGCTGATTGCCTCAACAGCCTTTTCAATACCGCGCTTGAGAACCATTGGGTTTGCACCAGCAGCTACGTTGCGAAGTCCTTCGCGAACGAGTGCCTGTGCAAGCACAGTTGCTGTGGTCGTTCCATCGCCAGCGACATCGTCTGTCTTCTTGGCAACTTCCTTAACCAGTTCGGCGCCGATCTTCTCGTAAGGATCTTCGAGTTCGATTTCCTTAGCGATCGAGACACCATCGTTAGTGATTGTCGGTGCGCCCCACTTCTTTTCAAGGACGACGTTGCGTCCCTTTGGGCCGAGTGTCACGCGTACTGCGTCGGCCAGAGTGTTCATACCGCGCTCAAGTGCGCGACGGGCTTCCTCGTCGAAAGCGATCATCTTGGACATGTGTTATTCCTTTGTGCCAAACGATTGGAACCGCTGCGGTTCCTAGGTTTTTGGTTATCACTCGGGGGTTCCGAGTGCTAATACTATTGTTGGCACTCTCGGGGGGTGAGTGCAAATCGAGATCCCCAAGTGCCCCGAAAACTAAGGGTTTTTCACCTTCGGCGTACCTCAGGAGGCTAAGGGGTAACTGTCACCAAAGTGGTTTTGTTGAACGTGGCATATGTGGCGTCGCCGTTGTTATATGTCTGGATAGAGCAGACGCCTGGGGCTTTCGCCGCCGTGATCTTGTAACTAACAATCAATTTAGTTTTGACCGTCTTTTTGCCAACTTTGGCCTTAATCGTTTTCGCGGTTGATTTTGCTTTGCAGGCTCCACTTGCCACAACGTAGGTCTGGATTCCTTGGGCAGATTTAGCGGGCACTGTGATGGACTTTTTCTTCTTAACGGTTGATGGAATCGTCATCGACTGCAACGGCTTTGTATCTACATTTGTCGATGGGCCAGACTCTCGTGGAGTTTCCACTTGCTCCTCGGAAGTTCCGGCTGAAACCTTTATGACGGAGCTAGTTAGATTTTGTGACGATTCGTTGCCATAAATATCTGTTGGCGGAATTGCGTCAGTACTTATGGCGGGATCCAGCGTCCAGCGATAGCAATGATTTGGGGTTGCTGTAAAAATTTCATTGGAAGTTTGCTGGCCTTCAGATCTCCAAATTGAGTTGCAGCTACCGTCAGAAATTGTTGATACTTGCCTAATTGCAATTCCAGAACTAGCTAACCCATTTAAGTCGGACGCAGACCAGTTTGGTTGCAATCGAGTGGAAGTTGCCGTTAGATCGGAAACTGGACGTCGCCAGGTTAAAACCGGACCAATGGAATCTGTCACAAAATGAATGTGGTTAGACGCAGCAGATCGATATGTGTACGCATCTATTGCCACAACTTGTAAGTTAAATTCCGAATTGTCTGGGAGTCTAACCTCGAAAATGAATGCATTATTATCAACATCGCAGGAACCAGGATCCCCAAAATCGGGAAGTCCGCTGTCCATGCATGGGTAGGAAGGAGCTCGTTCAAGAGTTAACAAAGTTGAACAAAGATCGAATTCCCCAAAATTAATCGAACACAAATAATCTGCAGTCAATGCGGTTTGGGAATTGCCCTGATCGTCCTGTTGCCGAATCAGAAATCTCTTAACTACTGAACCATCCGGACTTGATTCGTACAATTTTTCTAATCGAGGGCGACTAACGACGGAAGTATGGATTGCTATATCTGAATTTACGGACAACGACCCTACGTATCCAGGCGTCGGTAAGTCAAGTAAAGCGTGAGCTGCAGCACCTCCGAAATTAACAATCCCACCATCATTAGGCGAAAGACTTGTTACGGAGGAATATTCAAGGCTCGACGTGGCATCCCCTTGATGCACCTCGTATTGAAATGTAACTTCGTTTGTTTCACTTCCGGAAACGTATCTTGCGATTGCAGTACCTGAATCTAGTTGAACTTCCAGCTCAGGTGTCCCATCAACAGCAACTGGACGATTGAACTTGACTCGAATCGCGATGGATTGGTCAGTTGAATATGAGCCATTTGGCATCGGCGAAGATACCTTCACTACAAAAGGATTTGAATTGCTTGGAATCAGATACTTAACAATTACAATTCCTGAACCACCAGCGCTACCAGCCTGGCCGTTTCCACCCGCTCCTCCACCACCAGTATTTGCGGTTGCTGGCGACGGGATCCCCGAGCCAGTTATCCCCGTGGCTCCGCCGCCTGCGCCACCACTTCCAGGTTGAGCGTCAGCGCCAGAGCCACCGCCACCGCCACCAAAATATTTAGTGATGCCGTCAAAATTTGATTGGAAGCCGTTAATTCCATTCGTTGGCGCTATGTTGAATTCAAACCAAACACCATTGCCGCCATTACCACCCGAGAGATTTCCATGAGCGACCTCTCCGGCTCCACTTGAGCCACCGTTGTTTCCAGCGTCCCCGATTTTGCAGTATCCCGGGCCCAGGAAGTTGCAACCGTTCCCGCCAACACCGCCCGGAGCTGTCACCGAGTCTGTCGTTGTTGAGATGGATGAATCACCACCGGAGGCACCGAGTTTGGTTACGTATGAAGGATCGCCATACGCGCCACCCAAGCCGCCCAGTCCTACGGTGATATCAACGTTGCCCGAAACTGGAAGTCCTGAGACGATAGCGCCACCGCCACCACCGCCGCCACCGCCGCCATCTGCTCCACCGCCGCCACCGCCGCCAACAGCAAGTACATCAACGGAAGTCACGCCAGCGGGGACTTGCCACGTACAAGACTCGAGAAAATATCGAATAGCGAAATACTGACCGTTTTCTTCTAATACACCATCCTTGGGCGAACAAGGATCGCTAGCTATTGCAACCGATGGTTGCAGACCAAGTGAAGAAATACTAAAAATTAGGCTTAAAACAATGACCAGCAATGAATTGCGTCGAAGATTCAATTTGCTAGTCATTACGGTATTAATGCACTGAGTTAGAAAAGTTTGCCAAGAAATGGAATTACGACAAGAACTTTTCCAATTACTGAGTCTGCTTTTACTTGTGCAAATCCAGCATCGGTCTGAAGTAACACATCTTCTTGGGCAATAGAGTTCACTCGGCCCAAGATATTTTGATTTGCCTCATCGCCAAATTTTGCAACGATTAACTGGTTCTCCGAGACGTCGCCGCCTGGTGCCGCAACAACAAGTGACGAATCTGCTGATCCAAATCCTGCGCTTGATCCGACGGTTGGGTGAACCAAGGTAAGCGGACTAACAATGAATGCAACCACAATCGACGCAATAACTAGCAGCGGTATTACAAATGGACCGAAATTGAGCTGGCGTTTTTGCGCCTTGCGTCGCGCACTTCGCGAACTCATGTCGACATGGGCTGCACCAGTTTCATTTGCCGATTTCGCCGCTTCCGGTTGTGCGTCATTAGTAACACCTAGCAGGAGGCGAGTTGTTCTGGAATCTGGTCGTCCCGTGCCACGCCAAGTTGCAATTTCTACAACTGAGCCTGCTGGGAGTTCTCCGACGAGGAGCTTTTGTCCGTCCGGAAGATCAATGACCAGAGGAGCTTTAGGATTCGAAACACCATCGTGAACTTTAATACCCTCGAGATTTTCATTTTCCTCATTCACATAAATCACTACCCCGAAATTTCAAAGGCAACATCAGAAACCTGCAGAGATAAAACAGATCCAATCTGGCCACGATTTATTGTGAGGATTCCCTCAGGTGAAGCTATCTGTCCTGTAGCGAATGTGATTGTGGAAAGCACAGTTGAAGTTGAGGATTTCAAAAGCAACAAAGTTAACGTCTGATTACTGCATGCCGCACTTACATTCTTCAAAAGAATCTGATCAACCTTGAAACTGAAGGATGCAAAGTCCCAATAAGACTTGAGTTCGACTTTCACATTTTGGTCACACGCACCAATTGCAGCGCTACCTTGGCCGTTAGATATTCCTGAAGCTCCATCAATGCCATTTATGCCATCAATTCCATTTGCTCCCGGTGCTCCAGGTGATCCCGGTGCGCCGTTCTGGCCCGCAGGACCAGCTGGCCCAGCCGGACCTGGCGCGCCATCTGCTCCAATAACTCCATTTCCAGCTGTGTAAGTCCCGTCACCGGTTATTGCGGTGCCAGGCTGACCATCCGTAGAAGTATTGCCGCTGCCAAACATAAGTCCGCCATCGTTTCCAGTGGATCCATTCGTGGAACCTGTCGTTCCGTTACCTGAAGAGGTTCCGTTCGCGCCATTACTTCCAGCATTCCCATTGGAGATCCCGGTGCGGGAAAGACCGGTCACATTACTAACGGTTTTCCAGTCATTCGGAATAAATCCAAACATGCGAAGCAGAGAAAGGAATAACAAGAGAACAATGAGTCGAACCAATAGACGCACGAACCAACGTACGTTTTCATCTTCCTCAACTAGAACTCGTCGGCCATCAGCAAAATATTTATATGTGACCGGCTTTTGTCCGATAAGCGAATACTTGATCTCTTCAAATAAGGTCATGATTCTCGCCTAACTCCGTCAAGAACCAGCCAGCCGCCAAAAATTACTATTCCGAGAAGAACAAGTATTTGAGGTGTGAGTAATCTTCCGATACCTGGGATCTTGCCAACGACAACACCTTGGATTTCTGTCGCGGTAGGCCGCTGGGTATCGGGCGCTGGATTTGCGTCCCCTTGAACAATCCAACCGTCATTCGCATTACCGCCAATAATGCGGTGCGAGAAATCGGCAACTTTGGTGCCATCAAATCTTGAGCCTGTGTAGACAACAACGTCACCAAGTTTTGGAGTCTTGATGGTGTCATTGACAACCATGATTAAATCTCCTGGGTTAATTGCAGGAACCATTGATCCAGTTAGAACAACGCGTGCAGAAAATGTTTTTGTCACACCTGCCAACATGACTGCGCCCATGAGTATTACAAAAATAACTGCAGTGATTTGACCAAACCAATTTCTTTTTTCAATCTCAAGCTGGCCACCAATGAAAGTGGCTCCGCTTAAATATTCTTCAGCATTTATATCTCGTTCAATTAAACGAGGTTTATTTGTTTCAGTATCAACATCCATCAGGATGGAAAAGTCTTTTTCGCCTTCTAATCGAAGCGTGACAAGTACGCGCATTTCCGGATCAAGTTGCTCACCGTACGGGGTAAATGAAATGCCTACGAGCCCGTCACTGTTCGTGACGGGCTCGCGAGTACTTGCCACGCTCGAGGCCATAGGGATTACTTATTATTTAATTAGGCGGTTTCGATAGTGATCTTAGAAAAAATTGACGCAAGATCCCCAGAATCAGCACTGGATGTCACGTGGGTTCCGCTCGGAATGATATCGAGAACTCCATCGGTTACCCCGCTACCAGCACCAAGTGCCTCAACACTTCCCGAAGCAAGATCAGTGAGGGTTCCGTCGTTGTTTAAAGTGAATCCATATTCATAAAGTACAGTTCCGCTGTTATCGCGGACTGCTACGCGGAATGTCTTGCCGCCGCAGAGATCGAGTATTGAGTCTGTATTAATTGTGGCGGGATCTGAATTTTCAATCTTTATGTGAGCCAAATTGAACTTATTGTCTGAAGAGTTGTACTCGGCTACAGGTGTTACTTTTACAGCTGGCGCACATGCCGTGACAGTCGTTACACCTTGACCGAACTCAACAGGGCTTCCGCTGTTGATACCAATGTTGGCGGCAAATGTGGAACCGATTACTGGAGCAAGAGCCAGAATGGCAATTCCGACGTAGATACCCTTGCGCGACTTCTTCTTTGTGGTCTCGACAGCTTCGATCGGTTGGTCGACAACTAGTGTGCGACGTGCCATTACTTACTCCCTATGTCCTGGTCAATCCCCCGTGGGATAAACCGTGTATTTCGTACTTACTGAATTTAATTTAGGGACTAAATTGAATTCAGTCAAGTTAAAATTACCTTATTAGGTAACGATTTATGCTGTTTCTACCGTAACTCGCGCAATATCAATGGAATTTATGGTTCCAGTGATTGGAACAGTGATTTGGTCTATGCCCCCAGGGCCGGAGACCTCTGTTGGCATGTAGGTGATGGCAGATCCATCACTCTTTAAATCAAGGGTGTTTCCATACGCATCAAGCGCCTTAATGGTCAAGGTTTTGTTCAGGCAAGCCGCAGTATCCAAATCGCCAAGTGTGATCGATGTGGCCCGGAAACTCGAGCTTGCATTGTCATAGGTGGTACCAATTTGAACCGTTATTGAGTTGTCGCAAACCATGGTGGCTTGGCTGCCCTGGCCAAATTCGATTGCATTGTTGGTATTTATAGCTATTGAGCTGGCAAAAGTGGTGCTCAAACTAGGCAAAAATGCCAGAAGCAATGCGCCAATCCACAACTTTCGAGGATTTTTGGCCCTGTTATTGGCCTTAACAGGTGCCGTAGGTCCGTCTAGGTATGCCGAAAGCGGAGTTGAGTGTCGTGCCATCTGAACTCCCCTTTCATCTAAAGGAAAAAATCACTAAACTGAATTCAGTACATACCTACCCAAATGTACAGGAAATACCCATTTATTTACGAATTTTCAGTGCAGATGCCTAAGTCGAAAGGTGATTAAGCAGAAAATGCCTAACTCATTCCCTTTCAGGGCTAAATTCAGACATTCTGTACCATTTCGATTGCTTAACCAATCGTCGAAAACAAGATTTGTCTTCTCTGCGTTTACATCACTTGTGTTGGTGATCACCGGGATATTAATTAATCAGGGTATTTCGAGAGCGGATGCGCAAGTATCTTTTTCCTACTTCATTGATGCCCCATTGGTTCAGAATTCGTATCTATGGACTGAGTATGAAAATTCACAATCAACACACTTGGCGAGCTTTAACAACATTCCCAAGAACTCAAATTGTTCATTTGATAATTTTGCCGGCGCAAGTATTTCAAATAACCCAGGTGGTCGGTGCTTTACTGACGACACTTCTAATTGGGGTGGAGCGACAACGTTGGGATCTAACGCCACAGTTGGTGGTTACACAGGATCGCAATTTGGTGGCACTACCATGCACGGGGTAGTCGAGGGGACTGGTACAACAATTTCGTTCGATCAACCGCAAAGATACTTCGGAATCTGGTGGAGTGCAGGAAGCTACGGTAACCAACTGGCTTTCTACAGTGGGGATAAAATGGTTGGATCCACCTCTGCCGATGAAGTAATGACGAGATTGTCCGACGAAAACGCCCAGTTTAGATCAAATGGAGGTAACCAATTCTCTCGTGATCTGTATTACGGACATCCTGGAAGTTACAGCACAACTGAAATTAATGATTGGAACCAGATTGTCGAAATAACCGACACATCAAAACTGGAAGACGCCACAAATTTCTCAAAAGGTGAACTTGATCCTGGGGAACCGTTTACCTACATTCATTTCTTCACAGACAACGACGTAACTTTTGACAAAGTAATTATGAGTGCACCTGGCAATGGCTTCGAATTCGACAACATTGTTGTTTCAGATGAAGTTGGATTGCTTTCAAGTGTAAATCCAAGGTTAGTCCAGCAAGGAACAGTTCTTCTGCCTACCAAAGTGCAGTTTGATCCAAACGTAACTCAAGGAGGCACGGGTCAAGCGTTTTCACAATTTGAGAGTGCGCCGACAGTTTTACCTTATAACTGTCCTGATTACCCGACTAAGTGTGTTGAGAACAACATGGGTGGCTATCCAAATTTCATTGGTTGGAATACCGAGCCCGATGGTTCAGGTACACAATTTGGAACTTTTACCGATGAAGTGTACGGCTGGCAATATTTTGACCAAGAACTTCCATCGGCCACATACGACTTTGCAGCACCCGTAACTTTATACGCGCAATGGAGTTATCGCTTTAGTTTTATGTTAAACCCTTTTGATTACAGCAGTGCGTCTAGTACTCCGTACATAAATGTGCTTGCAGGAAGTAATCTCACTCTTCCCTCGCCGGCGCCGAGAGCTGGCTTTACATTTTCAGGATGGGCAATTGACACCACTCCTTGGTATCGTCCCCCGAGCGAGGACGACTTGATTATCATTGGTCAACCTGGAGATGAGATTGCGTCTTCACAATATACCCAAGACAACTACGCTAATTTTTATGAAATCTGGACCCAGGGGTCTACGCCAGTTACCAATCCAGCAATACAAGCAATTTCGTCAACGATCCCTGTTGACCCGAGAGTTTCGGTAGCTAGTATTCCTAGCCTTCCGGTAGACACCGCATCCTTTAACTTGTGCGTGGTTGAAGTTACGGATATGTCAGGTACCCAAGTGACCCAGTCAAGTGACCTTTCGTTTGAAACTTCACCCGCTACAAGTTCTACTGGAGTAATAAATATTTCGGCATCATCACCAATAGCTGCAAACGGATCTCGATATATTCGCATAACCGTTTCAGACACCTCACTCCAAAACTGCGAAACTGGAAACTCGGTGACCATTGAATTAAGTCCACTTCAACTTGGTGCAGGAAATACCGTGACTGTTCCGATTGGAAGACAATGACATGAGTGGCGATGAATTGCAGCTAAATGGCAAGCTGCCTCCGGTGGTTCAGTATCTGGATGCCCTGACCCAATTGGTCGAAATGCATGCGGCAGGTTTGGAAGTTGTGAACCTGGCTCATCAAGAGATTATGAAATTATCGCAACGGCTTGATCAGGTTGTGCCGGAAGTATTCGAGCAGACAGTCAACAAATCTAAGCGGCCTTAAGAGTGAAGTCGCGATTAAGAAATGTTTTGTTAGCACTTGGGCTAACCTTTCTGATCTCGCCTGTTTCGACGGCTCATTCGGCTGATAAATCATTTACGTGCGCTAATAAGGTTTGTTCAATTACTTTTGATTCGAATCAACAATATGCGGACTGGATAGTTCCCGAGGATGTTTACGCACTTTCTCTCGATATCACGGGTGCACCTGGTGGAACTAGTGGAACTGGCAATGCATCGGGACCAGTAGGACGAGTTTATGGACTGTTAGATGTCATTCCTGGAAGTAAAGTTCGATTCGCAGTCGGTGGCGCTGGCCAATCGGCACGACTTGGAAGTCGTGGTGGAACCAATCCAGTCGGTCACTTCGCTGGCGGTGGCGGCGGAATCGGTGCTTTCGCAAGTACTAGTGGTGGCGGTGGTGGTGCTGCGTCGGTCGTCTTCTATCGAAACCAAGTTCTCATCGCCGGAGGTGGAGGCGGAGGAAATGGCAGTGATGCAACCGGAGGAGGTGGCGGTGGTGCTGATGGTGGCGCAGCCGGAACTTTCTCTCCACAGAATCCAATTCACGGTGCAGCTGGTCGCAACTTACCTGGCGGAATGCAATCAGGCTTTATTGAAGCTGGCAATAGTTCAGCAGGAAAAATATTTGTTACCTACACAGATCCAAGGGTGAATGTTGCTAAGAAAGATCAGTTCCTTTTACTAGGTGTGGCCGATCCGAGTCGACCACTTAGTGACCCACGTGGGATTGCAAACCTAGCCATTGCATCAGCAGCCATTGTTGGTGCAGTTGGCTCACGCCGAGATCATGACCACGTAACTGATAAAAAACAAGAAGGTCAAGTAGAAGATCTAGACACGGTAAGCACCGACTATTTAGCTCGAAAGGAAAGCGGGCAAGGCTTTGGGGATCGACTGCCAATTTGGCGTTCCCCGTTATTAAACGGCTACCAAAATCGACTTTGGAAAATTGTTGATCGGGTAGACCATCGCACCCCACTGCTTACCCGACTATTTAATGACGGTGCATACCTACGCGCAAGCATTGGAAGTCTTGCATTCTTGCTACCTGCATTCTCATTAGTCCTTGGAATTCAAACTGGGTTAACCGCTGGTTGGCGACTTACTCCCGATGCACAACTGGTTCTAATACTTGCGGTGATAGGTGTCTTTGATGCTTTTGCCGGCGCACTTGGCTTTCTCGCTCTCGCTTTAACGCTTGGTATCCGATTCAGTTTTATGCCACTTACTGCGATCGAGTACTTCATTGGGCTAGCCGCACTGGGATTGATTCCCACTTTGGCTGTTGGAGCATTCCGACCGTTTCGTCGAACTAAGTCAATAAGTCTCGCATCTTGGTGGGAGCGAATCACAGATTTTGCAGTCATTCCGTTCTTTACAATTTGGTCGACTGCTTCACTAATCGGCGGACTAGCTATTCTCGCTCGGCACGAAACAAGCATTTCAAATAATGCACAAAAGATTGCGTTGGCTATGGGTGGCGCATTCTTAGTGCGCCTTCTGATTGAAGAGTTTGTGTCTCATTTATTCCCACAACGACTAGGTCAAGACCATCCAGTTGAACTTGATGACCCAAGTTTGGGGCATCAAATATTCTTAATAGTTCTCCGCACAATAACGTTTCTAGTCGTTGCAATTTCATTCCTAGGTAATTGCTGGCAGGTTTGGGTTGCGACGCTCATAATGTTAATCCCGCAAATCGTTGGCTTAGTAAAAGACAACTTTCCTAATTTTCCAAATTTATGGCAGGTTATGCCAGGTGGCGTTCCGGGTATTGCATTCAACATTGGAATTGGAACTGCGACGGCATATTTTCTGATTAAGTACCTAGGCGAAACAGAGCAAATGGCTAAGTTGGTTTTTGTTCTCGCACCGATTCCAGGGACCGCGATTGGATTAGTCAAAACTTTTGGTAGACATGCAATTGAGGGCGACGTTCGGTGGTACCGAAGACCTCAAATTCGAATTTTCTACCGAATCATTGGACCGGTTATTTTTCTAGTGGTTCTGAAACTCACTCACTTTATTTAAATTTGATCGATTAGTCGATCAATGTGATTCTTAACAATTTGTCGTTCCAAAATTCCGATTTCACGAGTCTTTCCAGAAGGTAAGTGACCCCCTGATTTCCAAACGGATAGTCCAAGAATCGACCAGCCAATACTTGCGGCCATCGAAGCGTTAGCCACGTTTTTCAGAAGTTCCGTACGAGGAATATTTCCAGCCGTAAAGTTTGCTGGGGAGACACGATTCTTTTTTACATCGCCAACTAAAGTCATCAGTCGGGCCAGATTTAATTCCGAAAGATCTGTCATGCGCTCACGATGAACGTTTTCCACAACAGTCGAAACTTCCAAACTTGCAGTTGGGTAGTTCAGTACAGAACCCCAACCACGACCCTGTTCATTTCTATAAACATTTTCTTCCAACCATGCCCGCAGCCGAGCCTTTGGCTCTGGCTTGGCATTTTGCGTCGCCTGCCAGAGAAATTCCACATAGTTTTCATAGGCCAAGACGGTTGCCTCAGCTAACAATTCGTTTCTGCCACCAAAGTGATAGTTGATCAATGCCATGGAAATACCAAGAGCTTCGCAAACATGTCTTGCCTGAAAGCTAGATACACCTACCCGACTTACATCGTCGATAGTCACGCAAAGAACCTTCTCGCGCATGGAAAGTTCGCCTTCAAAGCCGAACTGGGACCAATAAAAATCGTCTAAAACTCGATTTTCATCGAGTTGTGAAACGATCTTTGGGCCCTCCATACCAATATTCTATCTCCGCACTAATTGACCAGAAAACCTGAGGGGACTGCTGAAGGTTTAGTTGACTAATTACTAGTGGAGTTTGGGCTCTGCTGGAAGGATGTTGACATGGCTAAAAGGTATCCGGCTGAGTTTCGGCGTGATGTGGTTGAGGTGGCTCGGCAGCGGGATTTTCGCCATTGGCGAAGCCGCCAAATCTGCTTAAAAAATAAGTCAGCCCGAGAGAATCTCTCGGGCTGACTTATAAGTCTGATTGGACTTAGACAGGGCGTACGTGCTCTGCCTGTGGACCCTTAGGGCCTTCGCCGATTTCGAACTCTACGCGCTGATCCTGCTCAAGCGTCTTGAATCCATCAACCTCAATAGCTGAGTAATGAAGGAATACATCGCGATCGGTGCCGTCAACTTCAACGAAGCCGTAGCCCTTTTCCTGGTTGAACCACTTAACTGTGCCTAACATGGCATCTCTTTTCTTAATGGGTCGGAACAACGTTTGCCATTCCGGGTCTTGCTCCCTGCCCACCAAGGTGAGAGTTCGCTACGTGCTCGCGAATCTTTTGTCTTCGAGTCTTACTCTCTAACGACTTGCAATTACTTATCGACCAGTTATCAGCCTATGGCACAAAACCCCCGCAATTGACCTAATCTCGCCTAAATCGTCACATTCGGCTGCAAGAGTAGAGAAATCTGCAATGGGCGGGCCGCACGGGGCGGATATTGCTTCTTGCTAAACCAAATGGTCGCGCATAAAGCAGCCGTCCGGTTTAGCCACCAGCGACTGCAGGGACGATTGAGATCTGGGCACCATCTGGTGTCGGCGTTGCTAGACCTTCTAAGAATCGAACATCATCGTCATTGATGTAGAAGTTGATGAAGCGACGCATTTCGCCAGTATCGCTCACAAGACGCTGCTTGATACCTGGGTATGACGCCTCAAGCGTGTCAATGACGCCGCCGAGTGTGGCCTCACCTGGTTCAACATCGACGTTAGCTTCACCACCGGTGTAAGTGCGAAGGATTGTTGGGATACGTACGGAGACACTCATTTGCCACTCGCAATCACTAGAGAAACGGAATCAACACTTGGTGCAATTGTTGCAGTAAAACCATCGCCTGTTGACACAGCATCGAGAGTTTTTAGTCCTTCACCGGTGTTGACGATGACGGTTTCGGCAGTTGGGTCGAGAAGTCCCTGAGCCAACAACTTGCGAGTAACTGCCACGGTCACGCCGCCAGCTGTCTCGGCAAAAATGCCCTCGGTTTCAGCCAGCAAGCGAATACCTTCAATGACTTCCGCATCGGTCACGTCACCGATCGCACCGTTAGTGCGACGAACGGCATCAAGTGCATACGGGCCATCTGCAGGGTTTCCGATCGCAAGAGACTTGGCGATTGTGTTCGGTTTCACTGGACGAATGACATCTTGGCCATCCGCAAACGCAGTCGACACTGGATTGCAGCCAGTGGCTTGCGCACCAAATACTCGATAGTTGTGTTCTTCGACAAGTCCCAGAGCGAGAAACTCGCGCCAGCCTCTATCAATCTTGGTGAGCAACGAACCCGAAGCAACCGGAATAACAACCTGATCTGGCAAACGCCAGCCAAGTTGTTCGGCAATTTCGTAACCGACTGTCTTGGAACCTTCTGCGTAATACGGACGAAGGTTGACGTTAACAAAACCCCAATCGGCAGAAACTTCTTCGCCAATTAATTCGGAGCACAAACGATTCACATCGTCGTAGTTGCCATCGATGCCGATGACGAAACCGTTGTAAGCAGCAGTCGCCTGAATTTTGTGCGACTCAAGGTTTGACGGGACAAGTACAACTGAACGCTGACCGGCACGCGCAGCAGCGGCTGCCACTGCTTGCGCCAAGTTTCCAGTCGATGCGCATGCAAGTGTTTTGAAGCCAAGTTGAATACCTGCCGTTTGAGCAACGGCAACGACGCGGTCCTTGAAGGAGTGCGTCGGATTGCCACTGTCATCTTTGACCCACAACTTGCCCGTGATGCCGAGCGCCTTGGCAAGATTGTCAGCTGGCTGCAACCGAGTCATACCCGGTGAAAGCGTGCGGGTTTCCGCAACGTTTGCTGGAACCGGCAAGAGCGGTGCGTATCGCCACAATGAAAGTGGGCCGGCTTGGATTTGTTCGCGAGTTACCGTGCCAAATTCATACGCAACTTCTAGTGGGCCAAAGCATTCCCAGCATGAGTAGTCGGCGCCTAGAGTCGCGTGTGCTCCACAAGCACGACAAACAAGATGAGTTGCGGCACCAAATGATGCGGCGGGGGTTTCAGACATAGCGTGAGCCTTTCGTCATCTGCCTTAGCGATTCAACATTGAATCTCTAAGCCGGAATTGGCACCGTGTTGCGCGGCCACGAATGGTTTCGCAATGGTTGCCGGGGCTTCAACGGGCCGGTCCCTCTGCCCCTCTGGATGAGGTGTTATTTAGTTAGTCACTGAACGAATTCAACAACGTGATGAAACTGTATCAGCCATTTTCAGATTCGAAAAAACTGGGTGTCTCACGATCCCAGATTGTGGAACTGCTACTTAACGACAACCAAAGTGAGTGCGTCATTCGCCATTCCTGCCAATGCTGGAAGCGTTGAAGCACGGAACTGAGTTGCCAGCTTTAGCGCATGAGACTTTGCACCCTGCGGGTAATAAACCGTCGTTATCTTTGGAGCAGGACCGCTGAGGTTACCCACTGATTTGATGACCCATCCCTTTTGAGATGCAGCATCGGCAACAGTTCGAGCAAGTCCACTCGTAGAAGTTCCATTGAGAACAACCACAGGAAGTTCGCTGGATTGCGTGGGACTTGATGAAGCAACAGAAGTCGGGCTCGAATTAGCGACTTGAGAATTTGTTGGTGAGAGACCAAGAAGTTTGAAACCAACCCCGGCTAAAAATGCGACAGTTGTGATTATGACGCCGAGCGGAATTAGCACCCGTTGCAAAAAGGGCTGCTTTCCTGACACTAATTATTCAGTTCAATACCGAGGCGTCGAGCGGAGCGAGCGCGTTGACGAGCGGCGCGCATTCGCTGGAGGCGCTTAACCAACATTGGATCAAAAGCAAGCGCTTCTGGTTGATCAATCAGAGCATTAAGCACTTGGTAATACCGAGTTGCAGACATATCGAACTGTTCGCGAATTGCTTGTTCTTTCGCGCCAGCGAATTTCCACCATTGGCGTTCAAATTCAAGAATGCGTTGATCGCGTTCTGGCAATACTCCGGAATTATCTGGAGACATGGCTCGGGCTGCTTCGGTCACGATGTCAATGTTACGGCCATGTAGTTTTCAAATGATGGATGACCCCCCTAAACACTTCGCTGTGTCATTTGGGAGTTTTGGTGAAATAACTCCAGTCACATACGTCACAATGAGTCAGTGACCCAAACCACGACGCAACACAAACCTTGGCTCGCCTTATGGATCATGCTCTCGGTGGTGTGGGGGTTTTCTTTTCTATTTATTAAAGTTGCGGGTCAATTTCTTGATCAGTTTCAAACAACATTCGGCCGCATGCTTTTCGGCTCGCTCGTATTGCTTGGTTATCTTGCAGTAACGAACAGGCGCCCTGTTACTTCCGGACCTGCAGTAAAACATCTAGCCATGTTGGGGCAAATTGCTCAAGCCATTCCGTTCATCCTTTTTGCTTGGGCAGAGCACAGCATCTCGTCAATTTCGGCAGGCTTAGTCAACTCAACAATGTCACTATGGACTGGGTTACTCGCCATAGTCATTTTGCCGGAAGAAAAATTGAGCAAAGCAAGAGCTTTGGGTCTAGTAATCGGATGCTTGGGAATCTTAGTTCTTCTTGGTGTTTGGGACGCTGACTTCCGAGGCAATGCACTGGCTTACTTTGCTTGTTCCGTCTCTACGATCGGCTACGCAGTTGCCGTGTTGTGGACTCGACGTTTCGTTACACCGCTGGGGCTTGATCCGATTGGCGCAGTCGCCACGCAATTGTCCTTCGGAACACTCTCCTGTGGAATCGCGTGCTTGCTATTTTCTTCTCGACCAACACATTGGCCGATTACTGGAATCGCGTCAGTGATTTTACTCGGCGCATTAGGCACTGGCTTCGCGCTCGTATTAAATTTCCTCATCATCCAACGAGCAGGCGCTATCGCAACATCACTCGTGACCTATTCAATTCCAATTGTGTCGACAGTGGCTGGGGTTGTTATCTTGCATGAAAAACTTCACTGGTACGAACCTGTTGGCGCAGTCATCATCTTGGTAGGCATTGCGATGGTTCAGGAACTATTACCGCGCTTAAGGTCTTTGGTTCCGAAATAATTCAAGCTCCCACAATGGTGGAAGCAAGTGAAATTGGAGCCCCCTATCCGATTTGAACGGATGACCCTCGCTTTACAAGAGCGATGCTCTACCACTGAGCTAAGGGGGCCTGAACTTCTCCGCAGTATCTCGCGAACCAGCTCGTCCCTAAGTCTAAGAAAAACCCCGAAATTTCCCAAATGCGATACCGTTCCAAACCCTGAACCACTGCCGCGTATTAGTTCTGCCGAATATGTGCGATTTTGCGTGAAGTGCGGTTGAGTTAAGTCATGAAAGACACCGTTCTGGTTATCGGAGCAACAGATGTAGGGCGCCGTACGTGTGCCGAATTACAGTCACACGGCCGAAATGTTATTCATCTCGATGCCCCAACAGACGCCGAACTACATGACTACTTAATAGATGATGTTGGCGGTGTGGCTGTGATGTTGCATAGCGACATTGAAGCACTCCGCTATTCCCTTGCTATCGAACACATCCGACCTGGTGTTCGACTCTTTGCTGCCATTTTCGATCGCACAGTTCGCCACGAGATTGAGCGAGTTATTCCCAACTGTTTTGTTGCATCGCCAGCATTCATTGCATTACCTCATGTTGTCGCGTCGGCACTCGATATTGGTTCGGCCGTTATTCGAACGACAACGGGCGACGATGCTCACTGGAAACTCGTGAATTTGAATAATGACGTTGCGACGTCAAGTGATTTTGAAGCGCCTCGTGGTTGGCGATGGCGCACCTGGTGGAGCCGAGTGCGCGGCCAACTTCGTGCATATGACTTTGGATCGAAAGCTTTACTGAATGGCTTCTACGCTCTTACATCAATTTTGATTGTCGACCTAATGATTTCGCATCAGCATGCATCTCTTGCCGAATCCTTTTACGACTCATCTGCGACTCTTGCCGGAGTGACCGCACCACCAGCGCCTGGGCAAACATGGCATCTGATCCTCAACGGCACCTTTATGTTGTTGACATTAGTTTTTACTGCAATTTTTGGTGCAGGAATTGTTAATCACTTACTCAGCGGTCGCCGAGTCGGAATTGTTGGGCGTCGAGTAATTCCAGCCTCCCAGCATTTTGTTGTTGTCGGGCTTGGTCAAGTTGGTATTCGACTCTGTCGTGAGCTTTCTCTGCTGGGCATCGCTGTAGTTGGAGTGGATTCAGCGATCAATACTCGTGGCTTGAGCTTGGCCCGACGTATGAACATTCCGGTAATCGTTGGCGATCCCAGTGACGTCAAAACACTTACCCGTGCACATGGACATCGCGCACAAGGCATTCTTGCAATGAGCGCTGAGGAACGTGACAACATCGCTGTTGCAGTAGCCGCGCGGGCAATGTCTCCCGACGTCACCATCATGCTTCGTGCAGGTTCCGACGATGCCATTGCTGAAACTCAGTCCTTGTTCTCTATTGGCAAAACCATTGACGTTAACGGACTCACTGCTACTTACGTCAGTGCTGCATTAAGCACTGACACTCCATTAGCTGTCGTTCCTGACGGTAGCGAAGTATTGATTGTGGCTCATGACATGGAAGTAACCCGAGCGCCAATTCCTGGTCGATGCGCCTGCAATTAGCGCCCACCGTCTTCATTTAGAGCAATTTTCAAGATAATCCACTAGCTGTTTCACAGACATTTCCTACCAAGTCCGACCAGAATTGATCTATTGCCACACTGGCAATGCAGGGGCTGAAAAGCCGCTGACCTTTACTACGGATCGTTCGGCACGTACCTGCCGATGAAGGAGAACAAAATGGCGTCTGTGTCATTTAAGGCAGCAACCCGAATATATCCGGGCTCAACCATTCCAGCTGTAAACGCACTTGATCTTGAAATTGCAGATGGTGAATTTCTTGTACTCGTCGGACCATCAGGTTGTGGCAAGTCAACGACTTTGCGCATGCTTGCAGGTTTAGAAGATATTGACGAAGGCGCAATCTACATCGGTGACCGTGATGTCACTGATGTAGCACCAAAGGATCGCGACATTGCAATGGTCTTTCAAAATTACGCCCTTTATCCACACATGTCTGTCGCTGAGAACATGGGCTTCGCGCTCAAGATCGCCGGAGTCGACAAGGCCGAAATTGGCAAGCGTGTCGAGGAGGCTGCAAAGATTCTTGATCTTGAGCAATTTCTTGACCGCAAGCCAAAGGCACTCTCGGGTGGTCAACGTCAGCGTGTTGCGATGGGTCGCGCAATTGTCCGTAACCCACAGGTGTTCCTCATGGATGAACCCTTGTCAAACCTTGATGCCAAATTGCGAGTTCAAACTCGAACTCAAATTGCAGCATTGCAGCAACGTCTCGGCGTGACGACGGTTTACGTTACACACGATCAAACCGAAGCTATGACGATGGGTGATCGAGTTGCAGTACTCAAGGATGGCTTTTTACAGCAGTGTGCAACTCCTCAAGAACTTTACGATCGTCCCGTCAATGTCTTTGTAGCTGGTTTTATCGGATCACCAGCAATGAACTTGGTGGAGGTCCGTATTGATGGCGAAGGCGTGATTGTCGAAGGTGAGCACATCAAACTTTCCGACGACATCCTAAAAGATGCACGCGAGCAAGGTTTGAATTCCTTGATTCTTGGTTTCCGACCAGAGGACACCACAGTTGGAGGTGAAGGTTTTGCCATGCAAGTCAACATTGTTGAAAGCCTTGGTGCGGATGGTTACGTATATGGCAATGTGGTGGATGCCAGTGGAAACGCTCATCAAATTACAATTCGAACTAATGGTCGCAATATTCCCCGTCGTGGCGAAACAATTCGCCTTCGGGTTTCTAGTGAACACACCCACGCATTCAACTCAGCAACAGGCCTACGCCTCGGAAAATAATGCGTGGCCTCGTTGCTCGTCGAACTTAAAGGTTACGAAGTTTTGCAATTTCGTAAAGTGCGATACCGGCAGCCACACCAGCATTCAATGATTCAGTGTCATCGAACATAGGAATAGAAATCACAAAGTCGCACGATTCACGAACTAAACGAGACATGCCAGTCGCTTCCCCACCAACGACTAGTACCAACGGTGCATTTGCCACCTCGGGATCAAAATCCTGAAGGTTCACATCGCCATCAGCGTCTAGGCCGACAACTGTGAAGCCAGCTTTCTTGTAGGCATCGAGAGTGCGAGTTAGATTCGTCGCTCGTGCCACAGGAACTCGAGCTGCTGCGCCTGCTGATGTCTTCCATGCCGAGGCAGTCATTCCAGCAGCGCGACGTTCAGGAACAATTACGCCATCCACACCAAAGGCAGCGGAAGATCGAATGACCGCACCTAAATTACGTGGATCCGTCACGCCATCAAGTGAAACAACAAATGGAAATTCGCTGTAATCAAATGCGTCTTCCATGAGGTCAATTGGATCGGCATATGCATAAGGCGGAATGCGAGCTGCAACACCTTGGTGAACAGCTCCATCAGTCATTCGGTCAAGTTCGCCACGTGGTGACTCGAGTAGTGGCAAACCGCGCTCATTTGCAAGCTCGATAATTTCTTTCAATCGATCGTCTGTGTCGATGTACTGCTGAATGTAAACAGCGTTTGCTGGAATATCTGCGCGCAATGCTTCAAGAACTGAGTTACGTCCTGCGACCCACTCAATGCCATCGCGGTCCTTTGGTCGACTTCGTGGCGCGCCAGCTGCACGTTTTGCTGCAGAACGCTCAGCTAGTTTGGCGCGTTTTGCAGCTGGATGATATCCGCGATCAGTCGCCTTTGGCGTTGGACCTTTTCCTTCGAGACGTTGTTTACCGCGGCCGCCAGAGCCGACAAGGGCACCCTTGCCAGATTTGCGAACCGCACCGCGGCGCTTTGAATTGCCAGCCATTACTTCTCCAACGTCCAGCGCACACCTTCGGCGCCATCTTCTAGTGCGATACCTAGGTTGCGCAATTCATCGCGAATCGCATCTGCGGTACCAAAGTCTTTTGCTGCCTTTGCAGCCTGTCGAGCTGCAATGCGCTCTAGTACAAAGTGTTCAACGACCGAGGTCAGTCCTTCGGCATCAGTCGATTCATTTGTCACCCACATTTGAGCCAGTGGGTCAACACCAAGTACATCAAGCATTGAACGTACGCTCGCGAGTGCAGGTGCGAGGTCGTTACGCGACGCATTCTTGCCGAGCAAAGTATTTCCTGCAGTTACAGCTTCGTGAATTACGGCCAAAGCTGCTGGCACGTTTAAGTCATCATTCATTGCAGAAACAAAACCTGCGGGTAAGTCACCCACGCCAACTTCGCCAACGATTTCATGTGCGCGGCGAACAAAATTTTCAATGCGCTGATAAGCCACAGCAGATTCCTGCAAAGCAGCGTCACTGAATTCCAAGTTACTTCGGTAGTGCGCTCCAGCAAGGTACCAACGCAATTCGACTGGGCGGACTCGCTTAACAACTTCACTTACTATGAGAAAATTGCCGAGTGACTTGCTCATTTTTTCACCGGACATTGTGACCCAAGCGTTGTGCAACCAAAAGTTTGCAAAGTCTGCGCCTGAAGCCTTTGACTGGGCCACTTCATTTTCATGATGCGGGAAGACGAGGTCTAGTCCGCCACCATGAATGTCAAACGCCTTGCCTAAATAAGCTTGCGCCATCGCAGAGCATTCAAGATGCCAACCAGGCCGACCATTTCCCCAAGGCGTCGGCCACGATGGTTCACCTGGTTTGACTGACTTCCAGAGCGCGAAATCTCGTGGATCTTTTTTTCGACTATCTGTCGCTGAGTCTGCCGCAGGTAATAGATCGTCAATCTTTTGACCAGACAGTTGACCGTACTCAGGGAATGAACGAACGTCGAAATACACATCGCCATCCGCTACATAGGCATGGCCGCGTTCGATCAATGTTTCCATCAATTCGACCATTTGAGTGATATGACCAGTAGCACGTGGCTCAACTGTTGGAGGAGTACAACCTAAAATGCGATATGCGGTTTGAAATTCTCGTTCGTAATGAGCGGCAACAGCCCACCATGGACGATTTTCTGATTGTTCCTTCGCCAAGATTTTGTCGTCAATATCGGTCACATTGCGCACCAATGTGACGTCATACCCAAGCACCGCAAACCATCGGATCAAAACGTCAAAGGCAACACCCGAGCGAATATGGCCAACGTGCGGCGAAGATTGCACTGTGGCGCCACACACGTACATCGAAACCTTGCCAGGTTCCAAAGGTGTGAATTCGCGGACCGCTCTGGCCGCACTGTCATATAAGCGCACAAGACAAGACTACTTGGCAAGGCTTATAGGCGTTAAATCCGAAATAGGACGCGCCTTAGGGTTATTCGAGTTCTTTGCCCTCACACCGATAGTTTGGTGTCACAGCACCAACACATAGGAGGCTTCTTATGAAGATTGCTATTGGTAGCGATCATGCAGGATTTCACCTGAAAGAAACGTTGCGCGACTGGCTTACAAGCAACGGCTACGAAGTCACAGACTCTGGCACGTACAGCGATGGTCGAAGCGACTACCCCGTGTACGGAGAAGCTGTTGCTGATCACGTGGCAAACGGCCGAGTTGATTTTGGTGTACTTGTCTGTGGAAGTGGTCAGGGCATTTGCATGGCCGCGAACAAAGTTCATGGAGTGCGGGCTGGTGTCATTCGTACCGTCGAAGATGCACAGATGACGCGTGCCCATAATGATGCCAATGTTGCATGTTTTGGAGAACGGGTTACCGAACCTGATGTTGCTATCGCAGCACTCAAAGAATTTCTCGAAGCGCCATTCGAAGGCGGGCGACATGCTGATCGCGTCGCGTTGATGAGCAAGATTGAAAAAGGCGAACGCCTGTATTAATCAGTTGTGCGTTCGATAAGAGCATTTGCGATTGCTGCGACACCTTCGCCACGGCCAGTCAGTCCTAGGCCATCTGTCGTAGTTCCTGCAACTGACACTGGAGCTCCGCCAATGGCTTGTGACAAAACCTGTTGCGCCTCTTCACGGCGACTTCCAATTTTTGGTGAATTCGCAATCACTTGAACTGACACGTTTACGACAGTCCATCCATCTACGACGAGTAAGCGCGCGACCTCTTGTAACAATGTCACACCACTTGCGCCCGACCATTCAGGACGACCCGTTCCAAAAACAGATCCAAGGTCACCTAGGCCAGCCGCGCTCAGGAGTGCATCACACATTGCATGTGCCGCAACATCGCCATCGGAATGACCTTCACAACCAGCCAACTCGTTTGGCCACGACAAGCCTGCGAGGTACATTGCTCGCCCTGCAACTAAAGGATGAACATCAACACCAGTTCCGATTCGAAGCGTCATCGTTTCACTTCCTGTTCCATGAGCTTGGCCATCGCTAGATCATGCTCAGTTGTGATCTTTAAAGCCCGCTCATCGCCGGCAACTGTGTGCACTTGAACTCCCATTGATTCGACGAGGCCGGCGTCGTCAGTTGCAACGTGTGTCGGATCGGCGTACGCACTATCCAAAAGCGAACGAATAAATCCTTGCGGCGTTTGAATACGGCGTAGTGAAGAACGATCAACTGTCTCGACAACAACACCAATTGGATTAACGCGCTTCAGAGTATCGACGACTGGCAGCACTGGAACTACGGCTTGAGAGCCGTCGCGAACTGCTTGAATAACTTGTTCCACAACATGCACTGGAACTAACGGACGTGCTGCATCGTGAACCAGCACAACTTCGACATCTTCGGGTATCACTGCTAATCCATTTGCTACAGAAGCTTGGCGATCACTGCCACCAATCACGATGTGGATTTCGGCATCTACTTCAGCAAGTTCTTTTGCTGCGGCATCAAGATAGTTCTCGGGAACGCTGACCACGATGACATCTACACAACTACTCATTGCATGCGCTGACCGAGACAAAAGAGTCAACCCGTTTAGTTCAACGAATGCTTTAGGAATACTCGAACCTAATCGAGTACCAGATCCTGCGGCAGGAATAATTGCCGCCACTCGACCAAGAGCGGCGTTTGGCATTAGGAAGCCAAAACCTCGTCAAGAATCTCTTCGGCACGCACTTCGTTGGTACGTTCCGCAAGAGCAATTTCACTGATTAGCTGGACGCGAGCACGGTGCAACATGCTCTTCTCGCCAGTCGATAATGGCTTCTTCTGGGAACGGCGCCATAGATCGCGAACTACTTCTGCAACCTTGATGACATCGCCCGACGAGAGCTTTTCGGTATTCGCCTTGAAGCGGCGTGACCAGTTAGCTGGATCTTCTACATACGGCATGCGTAAAACGCCAAAAACTTTTTCGAGACCTTCTTGGCTCGTAACATCGCGGACTCCAACAAGGTCAAGGTTGTCGGAAGGTACGCGAACGGTCAGATCTGACTGGTGAACGCGAAGTACGAGGTATTCCTTTTCCTCACCCTTGATGACACGCTTTTCCTTGGAAATGATGTCTGCAGCGCCATGGTGAGGGTAAACGACGGTTTCCCCGACTTTGTAAGCCATTTAGTTGTCCTTGCAATTGGTATTGAAACCCCATTCTACCACGCCATTCGATTAGAGATTGCCACGAAAAGCCCTATTTCAATGGGTTTTTTAAGGGCTCAGTTGTGCAATCAGTAAGACGGATTTCACACTCCCACGATGCCAATTGGTTACCTGCGCCAAGTAGAGTTTGTTGCGTTAGTAAGCACCTTAGGAGTTTGGTTTTGATGTCCAAGAAGCCCGCAGTTTTCGTGGTTATGGCTTTAGCAAGTGTTTTGGCACTCAGTGGTTGTGCGCTGGGATTTAACGCCGGAACGAGCCAGCAACAGGCTTCTGGCAATGGTCTGACATCCAATGTTGATGGAATTCAATTGCGCCAAATGACAGTTGTCGCAGACACCAAAAATCCAACTCATGGCGTGCTTATCGGCACCATCGTGAACACGACCGATACTGATAACGCGCTAGTCGGCGTCGCTGCGGCTCGTACCGTTGTTGCGGTAGACACAATAAACGTTGCACTTCCAGCTACATCAGCCGTCACGTTGAATAGTTCTGCTGAGACAACAGTTGCACTGCAAGGACAGCTGACTCCAGGCACCTATGTGAACCTGCAACTTGCACTGAAAAACGGCACGAGCATTCCGGTGTCACTCATGGTTGTCCCCAATGATGGAAACTACGCAGATGTCACAGTTCCTGCCGCTCTGACAGATTCAGGATTTGCACCATCGGCAAGTGCAACACCGATGCCAAGCATGACTCCATAGAAGTCTTAATAAAAAATCCCCGATGGAAACTCCATCGGGGATTTTTTTGACCTTACTGAGTTGGTGAGTCGCTCGGAACCGGAGTTGCTGCTTCACTCATGCTTGGCGCTGGCGAGGAACTTGCCGGGCTGTCAGATGCACTCGGAATTGCAGTGGGGGTTGGAAGACCAACGACAACGGCACCAATAGCCGTGAATCGAATTGTGTCTGGAACCGAACTGAAACTCGAGTCAGCAACCTGAGTCTGTTCATCAGCACGCAATGCGAAACGCGTAAATGCTCGACCTTGTAAGGCATGATCACCACTACAGACAGACATGGTTACTGGATAAACGGCATCCCACGGAGCGCTTGCCTGATCCGAGCCGTCCTGACTTTGTGGACTGGCAGTGTAATTAATCGTTGCAGGCCCTAGCGACGAACCAGACGCACTTAGTTCTACCTTCGTTGTGCCGGAATAGATACTGTCACTAGAAGGACTGACTGCATCTTGTCCTTGCGTTACCTGCAACGTGGCAATTCCAAGTGAGTTGTTGGTTGCATATGCATATGGCTCGATAGAGAGAACGCCTTCGCCTTGCGCTTGGGCAAGATTCGAATCTGAAGCCCAACTGTCATCGGCTTTAAAAAGTGAAGTTGCAGGTGCGGCACCCAAAGAGCTGAGCCAATTAGTGACGGCATCTAGAGCGGGACCAAATGCGTATGGATTAATGACAACCGGCTCATTTGGCAGCTCTACTCCCGAATTGTCATTCACGATTGCCGGGTCATTCCAATGCGTAATTTTCCCGCTGATGAGAGCCGCGGCAGTTTTTGGCGAAAGATTAATAGTTGATCCATCAGAAAATGACGCAACGATTACTCCTGCATCGAATGCAACTGGGGAGGTTACTTCGGGTGAACACTTCGATGGTTGTGCTCCTAGCGCAAGATAAACGTCGGCATCTGTCGTCTTGTCATCAACCACAGTTACCGTGGATTGCGAACAATTTGATGTGTAATCGGTAACCCACGTGTTGACGACGCCACTTAACTGCGCAGGAACGGACACTTTAACGTCTCCGTCCTGACAAATCACCACTTGCTCAGATTTGATCGCTGCAACATCTGGTGGCATCGGTGAAGCACAGCCGGCCAAAGCAAGAGCGAAAAGCCCAAGAACTGCTGTACCAAGTGCTCGTGTTTTTCTAACGGTTGTCATGGTTTCTCCTACGCAAGAATGCAAGTGTGCGTGATCATCGAGATCACGCACACTTGCATGTCATTAATCAACTATTTAGTGCGAGCTGATCTTTGCAACTTGTGCTGTCGCTACAGCAAGTGCAGGGGTTCCCTTAAGTGACGAGAAGCCAGCCTTGCCTTGGCACTTGGTCAGTGCGTACGTAGCGTAGTTCTTTACAGCAGTGTTCGTGTCAGATGCCTTGTCACTTGCCTGAAGGTAAGTAACGACTGTCAACTGGTACGCACCCTTGATCTTGGAGTTCCACACGTTGGTGGCATCAGTTCCGGAGATGAAACCAACATTTGAACCATTGTTGAACTTGTCGGCAGTGATGCCCTTGACCAATTTGGTGCCGGCAGCAATCGTTGGCTTAACGTATGCACCAGCTGCATTCTTCAACGTGGCAATTTGGAAGCCCTTAGCACCAACTGTGTCTGGTAGGTCGGCGTAGCCGATTGCACCATTTGTTGACTTCAATGTGCTTACCATCGCATCTGAATTAGCCTGAGCGGCACCTGAGGTTGCAACCTTCACAGTGTTCGCTTCAGGGGTATTGAAGTTCTTGCTTGCAACCCATCCCGCACTTGGGTTAGTGGCAGCTAAGTACGACAACAAGTTCTTAGTGGTACCTGATCCATTTGCACGGTACTCAGCAAGAATCGGAGTTGCTGGAAGGTTCTTCTTCAATGAAGGGTTTGCAGCTGCAATAGTTGCATCGTTCCATGTTGTGATGTCGCCACGGTAAATACCGCTGAGAATCGCTGGAGTGATACGAAGACCGGTGATTGCCTTCTTGTTCTTACCCTTTACGTGGTAGGCAATCGCTACTGGAGCGGCAGTGATAGGTACAACAATTGCATTGCCGCCATCAGCTGGGGTCTTTGTGAGATCTGGTCCGTCAGTACCTGCGAAATCTTTGGTACCTGCGTGGAAGTTGGCCATGCCAGTTCCTGAACCCAGTGTGCCATCGTAGGAAACTGCAATGTGGGTCGATGCGCTGTAAGCAGCTGCACACTTGTATTCAAAGTTGGCTTGGAATGAAGATCCTCCGCCGGCGATGCTTGAAGCTGACGCATAAGCGGAAGAGGCAGTGAGTGCGGAAACTACGAGTGAACTCGCAATAGCTACCGCAGCGAATGAACGACGCATTCTTACTCCTTGTTAGTTGGCCCGAAACTTTCGGACAATCTGAGTTAAACCCGCGGAGTTAACCAAAAAACATCACGCTGACTAAATCAGCGTGATGTTTTGGTTAACAATTGGGGTCGATTTATCCAAAGCGGCCGTTGACGTAATCTTCAGTACGAGGATCATTCGGCATGCTGAAAAGTGAATCAGTTGGACCAAACTCAACGACGTACCCTGGCTGACCATCTTCTGCGAGGAAGAAGGCAGTTTGATCCGAAATGCGCTGTGCTTGCTGCATGTTGTGCGTAACAATGACAATCGTCATTGATTCGGAAAGCTCGCGAATTGTCTCTTCAATACGACGAGTTGACCCAGGATCCAAAGCAGAACATGGCTCATCCATCAACAGCACATCTGGTGCCAATGCGAGCGAACGGGCGATACATAGGCGCTGTTGCTGACCACCGGAAAGCGATCCTGCTGGAGCATCGAGGCGATCTTTGACTTCGTTCCAAATACTCGCGCGAGTGAGGCAGCTTTCTACCAATGCATCTTCATCACGAACTCGCGAATTAGACAAGCGAAGTCCTGACAATACATTGCCGCGAATTGTCATCGTCGGGAATGGATTTGGCTTTTGAAAGACCATTCCGATTCCAAGGCGTACAGATACAGGATCGGTTCCTGGGGCATAAATATCTTTACCGTTGAAGAGCACTTCTCCAGTCAGTCCAGCATTAGGAATGAGTTCGTGCATGCGATTCAAAGTGCGAATGAACGTGGACTTGCCACAACCTGAAGGACCAATCAATGCGGTGACCGAATTTTCAGGAAAGGCAAGAGTGACATCGTTCAGTACATGACGGGCACCAAACCATACGTTGATGTCGCGTGCTTCAAGGTGATTGAAAGCATCTCCTAAGAACTGAGGTTCAACGTTTTGATGTGTTACCGGGAGCACTGCATCTGTATTTTCCATAAGTGTCATACCTACTATTTCCTTCGTAACTTGATTGAACCCGTGAGAACGCGAGCGATTGAGAAAAGAATTCCGACCATGAGGAATAAGACAAGAGCTGCGCCCCATGCACGGTGCTGACTTGTGTCGTGTGGATCAGATACGAATGCGTTAATAAATGTCGGCAAGGTCGTCATTGCTCCAGTGAAAGGATTCACATTGGTGTGATCCGTACGTACGGTCGTCATGATCAATGGGGCTGTTTCGCCCATGATTCGAGCAAGGCCCAGTAGCAATGCAGTAACGAGCCCAGTTCGTGCTGCAGGGAAAGTTACTTGAAAGAAAGCACTGCGTCGTGGTGCCCCGAGTGCTACTGCCGCGTTCCGCAATTCGCTAGGTACAAGTTTCAGAACTTCTTCAGACATACGAGCCACTGTTGGAAGCATTAAGAGCGCTAAAGCAAAAGCTCCAGTTAATCCCGTTTGAGGCGAAATTCCGGACAGAATTAGCATGGAATAGATGAAGAGACCAGCAACGATTGACGGTAACCCACTCATTGACTGGACAATGAATCGAACTGGTCCACGCATCCGGCCGCGAGTTTCGGTCAAGTAAATTGCGATCGCCAATGCGAACGGCACAGCTAAAATCATCGCCACGCCTACTGTGACTACAGTGCCAACAATTGCGTGACCAACGCCACCGTAATCTAGTGATGTTGATGGTGTCACGTAACTGCTATCCCAGACGATGAAGTGCAACGACAAAGCGTGCGACCCGTTAGTGAAAAGTGAGACAACTACTGAACCAAGCAAGATGGTCAGCAGCGCAACGGCGAAGTACACCAGTACATCAAGAATGGCATCTGCGACACGTCGCTTGCCATGGATAATCACGGCTGCAATGGCTGCAGCTATTACTTGTAGCGGCAAGAAAACAAAGAGCAGAAGCAATAGGCCTGGCCAGGTACTCACAGTGCTCACGAGATAAGTCAGTGCTGCTGGCGCGATCGAGGCAACTCCACCAACAAGTCGGCTGTTACTTGCAGTTACCGCCCATGGGGTGGCATTTACTGGTCGTTCAAGTGTTGTCGTCATTACGATGCCATCTTTCGCTCGGCACGTTGCACAATTCCAGTCGCAATGACATTCACTAACAGAGTCATCACAAATAGGACTAAACCTGCTGCCATCAAGGCATGAATTTCAGCAGAATCGGCTTCGCCGAACTTGGCCGCAATCATTGATGCGACGGAACCGCCACGGTTTTCCAACGGTCGCAAAACATTGACTTTGAAAATCAGATTCAACGTGTACAGGATCGCGATAGTTTCACCAAGTCCTCGACCAAGCGCGAGCAGAATTCCACCAAGGATTCCGCCTCGAGAGGTTGGCAAAACCACGCGACGTAAAGTCGAAAATGTTGTACCACCGAGTGCATGTGCAGCGTTGATCAATTCTTTGTCGACACGACTCATGACTTCTCGCGCAACCGAAGTAATGATTGGCGCCATCATGATTGCCAAAATCCAACCCGCAATAAATGGTGAGCGAGTAAAACTAGGACCGGAATTTTGGAATAACGGAATGAATCCGAAGTGATCATGAAGAACTTGAGCCCAACCAGCAGCTACGGGAGTAAACACCGTCGCGCCCCAAAAGCCAATCAAGATAGATGGCAGTGCTGCAAGTAGATCAATCATCAACCCGCCAATTTTGGCAACACGAGCATTCGCTACAAAAACGAGAAAGAAGGCAACCGCAATTGATAACGGAGTGGAGATAATCAAGCCGATAGTTGCTACAACAATGGAACCAACCAGCATAGGCATGATTTGATAAGTTCCATCGGCAGCTGACCACGTTGAACCGTAAATAAACGACAGCCCTTGCGACTGCAAAGCCGGCCATGCACGCAGTCCAAGAAAGAACAAAATTAGTGCCACAATCGCAAACGCGAAAAGAGCAGCACCTGATGTGCTTCCAAAAAAGAGGCGATCGCCGAGACGCGTTTTTGCAGTCTCAAAATTCACGCGTGGCTTTAGGTTTTCACTCACACGTGAAATGTAGGACGAGGGAGTAAACGACTGCGCCGTCCTTCGTGAACAAAAAGTGAACAGTCAGCGAAACTTAGACACCTAGGCTTCGAACCGGTAACCCAAACCACGAACGGTAGTGAGGTAAACCGGATTTGCCGGATCAGGTTCGATTTTTGAACGGATGCGCTTCACGTGCACATCCAAAGTCTTACCGTCGCCAACATAGTTGGATCCCCAGATTCGATCCATGAGTTGTCCACGTGTTAGAACTCGTCCAGCATTGCGCATGAGGAGTTCAAGCAATTCGAATTCCTTCAACGGCATCGCGACTGCCTGACCGTTTACCGAAACGGCATGGCGTTCAACGTCCATTCGGATTGGCCCACCTTCGAGCGCACCAACAACTTCAAATTCATCAATATCTGAACCACGACGAAGCACGGCACGAATTCGGGCTAATAGCTCACGAGTGGAAAACGGTTTAGTGACGTAGTCATCTGCACCTAATTCGAGTCCGACAACTTTGTCCACTTCAGTGTCTTTGGCGGTAAGCATGATGATTGGCGTGTTTGATTTGCTTCGAATCTGACGACACACTTCTGTGCCGGCAATTTCAGGCAACATCAGATCAAGTAGAACGAGATCTGGATTCTTTTCATCAAACTGTTTTAGGCCTTGGGCGCCATCGGCTGCCAAAACAACGTCGTATCCTTCACGAGTCAACATGAAAGAGAGTGCATCGCGAAAAGACTCTTCATCTTCGATCACGAGTACGCGTGTCATTTGCCACCCATTTCTGTAGTGAGGTTGTTTTGATAATTCGGAAATTGCAGAGTGAAAGTTGAGCCTTCACCAATTCGTGACCACACTGAACAGTCGCCACCGTGATTCGCACATACATGCTTCACAATGGCCAAGCCCAATCCAGTTCCACCAGTCTCCCGACTGCGAGCTGGATCTACGCGATAAAACCGTTCGAAAATTCGCGCCTGATCACCATCGGAGATACCTGGTCCTTGATCAGTCACCGAGATTTCGATGTTCTCCCCAACCAGCTGTGCACCGACTCCGACTTTGGTGCCCTCTGGTGAATAGTTAATTGCATTTGATACAAGGTTTCGCAACGCTGTGACGAGCTGGGCTTCATCACCAAAAATTGAGCCATCAGTTAGGTCGCTCGATACAGTGACTTGAATATTGCGCTTTTCTGCTGCCATCTTCATAGAGTCAACCGCTTCATTCACGATATCAACAACTGGAACAGGCTTTGAATTGCGAAGCGGAGCATCACCTTGAACTCGAGAAAGTTCCACTAGGTCAGAAATGAGGTCGGTTAAGCGACGAACTTCCAGTTGCATACGTGCGGCAAAGTGACGTGCCTTCTCAACATCTTGATCTGCCGCCTGAATCGCCTCTGCTAAAAGTGACAACGCTCCAACCGGAGTCTTGAGTTCGTGAGATACATTCGCTACAAAATCGCGACGCACATCATTGAGCCGTCGTTCTTCACTAACATCCTGCGCAAGAACCAAACTGAATCCACTTGCCAGTGGAGACACTTGAAGTCGCGCCTCCCAATCACCCAATGAGTCGCCATTGCGAACAATCGTTGCGTCTTTGGAAACGGTCTGCTTTGTACGGTGGGCTTCTCGGTTTAATGCGCGCAATTCAACAGGAGCTAAGCGATCGCCGTGAATAATTCCCATAGCGGCGCAATTCGAACTACTTGCCACAACCTTGTCCGAGGTATCAACCACGGCAGCGGCATCCGGCAGAACATCAAGAATTTGAGTCAGCGCCGAAAGATCAGTCTCGCTGTCGTCAGCTTCCGTCAGTGGGGCTGGCCGTGCCGAGCGACCGGCTATTAAGCCGACCACGAGGGCGATGGTAACTAGCCCGAGCCAGAGAACTGTAGACACGCTCTAAGAATAAGGTGCTTTCGAGCAGCGCTACCTCACGGAAAGGTCAACTTCACCGATTGTTCACGTAGTTCGGGCTAAGAATTTCATTGTTGGTCGTCAAAAGTTTGCAGAGTCAAGCCAAGTTCCTCACATTTAGGTGCGGTACAGTTAAAGGCATGCGCGAGGATTACTCCAACCAACTTGAATCAATTACCCAAGACTTAATTGTCATGACAGCCTTGGTCGGAACCGCTATCACCGAGGCAACACAGGCACTTCTCGAAGATAACCTCGAATTAGCCCAGTCAGTGATTGAAAGTGATTCGCGCATCAACGACCTCAATGTCGGAATCGAGGAGCGCTGCTTCCGCATCGCTGCATTGCAAGCGCCAGTTGCTACCGATCTGCGCCTGGTCATGGGTTCAATAAAGATCGCGACGTCGTTAGAACGTATGGGTGATCTTGCCGTACACATTGCCAAGCAAGTTCGCTTGCGTTACCCAAACCCTTCGATTCCTACCGAGCTTGCTGGCACATTCCGAGAAATGGGTGCATCAGCACAAAAGATTATTGCTGCGACCGGGCGCGTCATCGAAACACGAGACACTGACTTAGCCGATGAAATCAAGAGCTACGACGACACTCTTGACCGCCTCCATCGCGAGCTCTTTACTGCCGTACTTTCCGATGATTGGGCGCACGGAGTCGAAGCAGCAATTGATGTCACTTTGCTTTCGCGATTCTTTGAGCGATTCGGCGACCACGCTGTAACTGTGGCACGACGTGTAATTCACATCGTCACGGGCGAGCCATACACCAAGTAAATACGGCATTTCTGCCAGATTTAGCCAAGTTGGCTAAGTTAGTTGTCGAGACACTATGACAACAAAACCCACGCTCGAGCGAATCGCGATTCTCTCTGTTCACACATCGCCACTTGATCAACCTGGTATCGGCGACTCTGGTGGCATGAACGTTTACATTGCAGAAACCGCTAAACGGATCGCAGCCCGTGGAATCGAAGTGGAAATCTTCACTCGCGCAACCTCGGCTTCGCGGCTTGCGAACCAACATCTGGCTGACGGAGTTACAGTTCGCCATATTTCGGCTGGGCCGTTCGAAGGCTTGCGAAAAGAAGACTTACCGGCTCAGTTGTGTGCAGTCACTGCAGGTGTCTTACGCGCAGAGGCACAAAAGCCCGAAGGATTTTACGATCTGATACACAGCCACTACTGGCTATCAGGCCAAGTGGGTTGGATTGCACAGGAACGATGGAATGTTCCTTTAGTCCATACGATGCACACCATGGCGCGCGTGAAAAACTTACAACTTGCCCAAGGCGATACACCTGAACCGGCAATTCGTGAGATTGGCGAGGAACAAGTCGTGCTCGCAGCGGATCGGCTTGTCGCAAATACGCAAGCTGAAGCACGAGAACTCATTGAGTTATACAGCGCAGACCGTGAGCGAGTTCGCGTGATCAACCCTGGTGTTGATCTGCAGCAATTTGTTCCTGGAGACAAATCTGCGGCGCGCGCCAACCTAGGAATTGCCAAAGATGCAATTGTCTTGCTTTTTGTCGGACGCATCCAACCGCTGAAGGCACCTGATGTCTTGATTAGTGCTGCAGCAGAACTTGTCCGTAATGATCCGTCGTTGCGTAGCAAACTCGTCGTGGCCATTTGTGGAGGTCCCTCTGGAAGTGGTCTAGATCGACCAACTGCACTTATCGATCTTGCCGCCGAGTTAGGAATATCTGACTGTGTGCGATTTGAACCACCGACGCATCGAGAGCGACTTGTGCAATGGTTCCAAGCGGCAGATTTGAATATTGTTCCTTCATACAGTGAATCATTCGGGCTCGTAGCACTCGAGGCGCAGGCATGTGGCACCCCTGTCATTGCAGCAAACGTTGGTGGCTTACCAACGGCAGTAAGTAACGGAGTCAGTGGCATTCTGGTTAACGGGCATGATCCTCGTCATTGGGCAAGTGTGATCGCAGATACTCTGAGTGACCAACAACTGCTGGTCAAACTGGGAATTGGTGCCACCAATCATGCTGCGAAATTTGGTTGGGAAGCTACAGCCGATCAGCTCTTAAGCGTATATAACGAGGCTGTAGAGTCAGCTGCACTTCGACTGGCGCAGTCATGACAGTCCTCAAAGAACTCATCTCATTTTGTGAAGTAAACAAAATTGACCATGCGTTAGTTAACGACACAACACTGCTGACGACCTTTAGTGGTACTCAAAGAAAAAGCTTGAGCATCGTATTTGCCGTAGGACAGCATTACTTACGAGGGGAAACTTTTGTCGCACGAAATCCCGATGACAATCACGAAGCCGTCTACCGCTGGATGCTCGAGCAAAACATCAAACTTGTGCTTGCAAGTTATGGTGTCGATCAATTTGGGGACATATATCTCAGTAGCTCAATACCCATCGCAAATGTGGATAGTGAACTTATAGATCAACTACTCGGTGTGCTTGTGAGCAACTCGGATAGTTCATTCAATACCTTGATCGAACTCGGATTTCGCAACGCGATTGAACGCGAATGGGCTTGGCGAACCAGTCGCGGCCTTGCGGCTGATAACTTGGCAGCCTTCAGTCACCTATTCGACTCTGACTAAGGCAGAATTGTCTTATGACAACTTTGATCTTGGTGCGTCACGGCGAAAGCCAGTGGAATGAAAAGAATCTATTTACTGGCTGGGTCGATGTAGACCTCAACGACAAAGGCCTCGGTGAAGCCCAGCGCGCTGGTTCGTTGCTCAAAAAACACAATGTTCTTCCCGATGTACTTCACACTTCTTTGTTACGTCGCGCTATCAAAACGGCAAACATTGCGCTAGATGTCGCTGACCGTCATTGGATTCCAGTAACTCGAAGTTGGCGACTAAATGAGCGTCACTATGGTGCTCTTCAAGGAAAAGATAAGGCTCAAACTCTCGCTGAATATGGTGAAGACCAATTCATGCTGTGGCGTAGATCGTTTGATACTCCACCTCCGGCCATCGCGGCTGACGATCAGTACGCGCAAACACATGATCCGCGATACGCTGATCTCGGAGCGGATTTACCAGCAACTGAATGTTTAGCTGATGTGGTCAAGCGCATGCTCCCCTACTGGGAATCGAACATTGTCCCTGATCTTTCCGCTGGTAAAACTGTCATGGTTGCAGCGCACGGAAATTCGTTGCGAGCTCTCGTCAAACATCTTGATGGAATTAGTGACTCGGACATTGCCGGTTTAAATATCCCAACAGGCATTCCACTAATTTATGAACTTGATTCAAAGTTCAATCCTGTCATCGCCGGTGGAACTTATCTTGATCCTGAAGCCGCTGCAACGGCTGCTGCTGCCGTCGCTAATCAAGGTAAGAAGTAGGCGCTACCACTTCCCACGGTACGGTCAATTCTCCAAGACGCCAGCGCACTTTTGAATCCTGTACGGGCACTCCTTGTTCCACAAGGCTTTCGATTGTTGCTACCCACCTTTGGCGCGCGCCAAAGGGAATCAGGCTTGCATGAGAATTCCACAAACGATCCATTTGTTGTAGAAAATCGTAAATTTTTTCGCCCGCGACGTTGCGATGGATTAATGCTTTGGGAAGTCGAGGCGCGATGTCTGAAGGCATCTCGAGCGAACCAACATGCACGGAAATCGTCAACGTTTCGGGGACTGATTGACCAGCACGAATACTGACCCACGTAGCTCGACGGCCGATCTCGTCGCAGGTTCCTTCAACGAGAAATCCGTTCGGTGCAAGACGTGAAGTCATAGTGCTCCACGCTTGCTGTACTTCCGATTCGTCGTACTGGCGCAACACATTAAATGCTCTTATCGCAATCGGCATACGTCCGTTAGCTAGTGGAACTTCAAAACCTCCGTAGCGAAATTCCAACCCAGATTGCGCCACGCTGTGAGCCTCGGCAACACGTTGTGGATCTATTTCTATGCCGACAACCTCAACGTCTGGTCGGACGTGTTTGGCGAAACGTTGGTACATTTCCAAAGTAGTTACTGGCGTTGCGCCATAACCAAGATCAACTACGACTGGATCTTCGCAAGCACGAATGGTGCCACACACAGCGTGAAGCATCCAGCGATCAACTCGACGTAATCTGTTCGGATTCGTCGTTCCGCGAGTGATATCTCCGAGTGCTCGCGTCATTAGCGACGATTATTCTGCATTTCGATGATCTTTGGACGTATGTCAACTACGTACACCGCACAGGCAACAAGTCCGGTCAAACCGAGAAAACCAAAGGCTCCAAAAATTACGTGTCCGAAAATGCTCAGAACTGCAATTCCAATCCACGTGTTCTTCGTTAAACGGTCAAGAAATGGGAAGGCTTCTGCTGGTCGCAAGAAGATGTCACCTAAGGCAAAGATTTTGATTCCTAGAGTTGCAAGACCGACGAAGGTCCACACAAAGGACACTGAACTAGCAAACATGGCAACTCCTTTTCATAATCCTATAGACATGACGCGTGCCCTGTATCCGTGGGAATACAGGGCACGCGTTGACGAAACTATTCAGCAGTTTCCGCAGTCTCGACTGGAACGTCAGGGATCTCTCCCTTAAATTCGCCGCGGAACGTGAATGCTGCATCGGCGCCTTCACCATTAACATCAACGATGACAATCTCGCCTGGCTTGAGATCTCCATAAAGCATCTTTTCGCTCAATGGATCTTCAATTTCGCGCTGAATTGTTCGACGAAGTGGTCGAGCACCCAACACTGGATCGTAGCCACGAGTTGCAAGCAAAGCCTTTGCTGCAGGAGTTAGCTCGATAGCCATGTCTTTGTCGCGCAGACGTGAATCCAACTTGTCGACCATCAGATCAACAATCTGAACGATTTCATCTTGACTGAGTTGGTGGAAGACAACGATGTCGTCGATTCGATTGAGGAACTCAGGACGGAAGTGTGTTTTGAGTTCATCATTTACTTTGCTCTTCATACGTTCGTATGACGACTGTGTGTCGTTGGCATCAGCGAATCCAAGGCTCACGCTCTTAGCAATGTCTCGCGTTCCAAGGTTCGTTGTCATGATGACAACTGTGTTCTTGAAGTCAACTACACGACCTTGAGCATCGGTTAAACGACCATCTTCGAGTACCTGTAGAAGCGAATTGAAGATGTCTGGGTGAGCCTTTTCAATTTCATCAAAGAGCACAACACTGAATGGCTTGCGTCGCACCTTTTCAGTGAGCTGGCCACCTTCTTCGTAGCCTACGAATCCTGGAGGCGAACCGAAGAGACGCGACACAGTGTGCTTTTCCGAATACTCCGACATGTCGAGTGAAATCAACGAATCTTCATCGCCAAATAAGAATTCGGCAAGCGTCTTTGACAACTCAGTCTTACCCACGCCAGATGGTCCAGCAAAGATAAACGAGCCACCTGGGCGTTTTGGATCCTTGAGCCCCGCGCGAGTACGACGGATTGCCTGGGACAACGCCTTGATCGCTTGTTCTTGTCCGATGACTCGACGGTGGAGTTCATCCTCCATCTTGAGCAAACGCTGTGACTCTTCTTCGGTCAACTTAAAGACTGGAATTCCAGTAGTTGCGGCAAGAACTTCTGCAATGGTTTCTTCATCGACCTGCGCAACGACGTCTAAGTCGCCGTCTTTCCATTCTTTTTCACGCTCGGCGCGAGAAGCAATCAGATTCTTTTCATCATCACGAAGCGAAGCTGCAAGTTCAAAATCTTGTGAATCAATTGCCGATTCCTTAGCCTTACGGACATCTGCAATCTTGGTATCAAATTCACGTAAATCTGGTGGAGCAGTCATACGTTGAATTCGAAGGCGCGCTCCAGCCTCATCAATGAGGTCAATTGCCTTGTCTGGCAAGAAACGATCATTGATATAGCGATCTGCCATCGTGGCTGCGGCAACAATTGCGGCATCCGTGATGGTGACCTTGTGATGGTTTTCGTACCGGTCGCGCAAACCCTTCAGAATTTCAATAGCGTGAGCCAAAGTTGGTTCGCTAACCTGAATCGGCTGGAAACGACGCTCGAGCGCTGCATCTTTTTCGATGTACTTTCGGTACTCGTCAAGTGTTGTTGCGCCGATCGTTTGAAGTTCACCGCGAGCCAGCATCGGCTTGAGCATGCTCGCTGCATCAATTGCGCCTTCGGCTGCACCTGCACCAACAAGTGTGTGAATTTCATCAATGAAAATAATGACATCTCCGCGCTGCTTAATTTCCTTGAGAACCTTCTTCAATCGCTCTTCAAAGTCACCGCGGTAACGCGAACCCGCTACGAGCGCACCAAGGTCAAGTGAGTAGATCTGCTTGTCACGCAAAGTTTCAGGGACATCGCCTTTAACAATTTTTTGTGCAAGTCCTTCAATGATCGCGCTCTTTCCAACGCCGGGCTCACCAATAAGGACCGGGTTGTTCTTTGTTCGACGCGAGAGAACTTGCATAACGCGTTCCATCTCTTGCGTGCGACCAATAACAGGATCTAGTTGGCCCTCACGTGCAGCTTGCGTCAAGTTACGACCAAACTGATCAAGAACAAGTGACGTTGAAGGAGTTCCTTCAGATGCACCAGAGCCTGCAGTTTGCGGTTCTTTACCTTGGTACCCAGAAAGCAACTGAATGACTTGTTGACGAACTCGATTAAGGTCAGCACCAAGTTTTACCAGTACCTGTGCTGCAACCCCTTCACCTTCACGGATGAGGCCAAGAAGAATGTGCTCGGTACCGATGTAATTGTGGCCAAGTTGGAGAGCTTCGCGAAGTGACAACTCGAGAACCTTCTTGGCACGAGGTGTGAATGGGATGTGTCCACTCGGAGCCTGTTGGCCCTGCCCGATAATTTCTTCGACCTGAGCACGAACCGCCTCAAGAGAGATGTCCATGCTTTCGAGCGCCTTTGCGGCAACGCCTTCACCTTCGTGAATCAGGCCGAGCAGGATGTGTTCTGTGCCGATGTAGTTGTGATTGAGCATGCGGGCTTCTTCTTGTGCCAACACAACAACTCGTCGGGCTCGATCTGTAAACCGCTCGAACATTAGAACTCCTCACCTTCGCAAATGTTTAGCCGGTGGCTATGCATTTGCTCTTGCACCAATGGTAGACGTGCTTGCTGTCAGGCGCGTCATGCTTTTAGATACAACCCACTTCAGGGTGGCCATGTTCCCTGAAATTACTCACTTGTCTGAGTTCGTGTACGCCACGGGCGAACAGGGATCACTCGTAGTATCGAGTAAGGAAACACAATTTCGATTGGCTTGGGGGCGGGGATGCCAGGAACTATTACGAACTCGTTTCTGAATGCCACTTGGCGCGATCGACTCGGTGGACGGTGGGCTATTTCGCTACCGCCTTATGTATGGTCAACGCCATTCATTGTTGGCCTGATTCCGTTAGCTAGTAGTGAGAAATTCGAAGACTCCGCCACTTTGCTCAGGCTTACAGTTGTTTCGGCAATCGCTTGGATTGCATTTGGGCTTGTTCTTTACATCGGGCATCGAACCTTCTTTAGAAATCGTGCAACGAAACCTGTGTCCCCTATCGCAACGGCAATTCTTGGGATGATTGCAGGCTTCACTCAGAGCCTGATACACGGAGACTGGTTTCCAGCCTTCGGACTTAAGGGTTCGTACAGCCTGTCTCTGGTAACGAACGCAACAATCGGCTCGGCAGTGTGGATTCTTGCTACAGCAAACTTTATGTATTTTCGGCATACCTTTAAGGCACTTCGTGATGCTCTACTTAAGCAACAGTCAAATTTGCTAGCTGAAAGTGATGAGTGGCTCAAACAAGTTCGACTTCATCGCGAAGACTTAGCGCAATCAGTACGTATTCAACTCGTTCAGGAATGGGAACAAGCGCGCGAGCAGATTAGAAAGCAACTTGAACAGAAGTCGCAAAACTGGCGCGAAGCATTGTCTGATTTTTCGCTTCGTAGTCAAGAGACCGCTTTGTCACTTACGCAATCGTTCGAAACGCCTACCTCAAAACGAACTTCGCTAACCGATGCTTTGAGCTTGGTTTCAAGTATTCCGTTGATCCGAATTCGCGGCACAATCATGATGTTCCTGCTTCTAGCGACATTGCCACTCTTGCGCCTTGTCGGCGCTGTTGCTGCGGCACTAGTCCTCACTTCAATCTCCATTGCTTTGGGACTGTCCGTAATTATCGGTCGCCTTCTCATCAGAAAATTTCCAGATCAAGCGCGCTTAATTTATGTTGCACTGATCATCACAGTTGCCGTTATCCCGCTAATTTCAATTTCGATTCACGTATCAAGCGCCATCGGAAACTCTGCAAGTATCGGCCTCGCCTTACTCGGTGGAACTGTAATGGCCGCGTCTTTTATCAGTTTTAACTTCACTGCGTTGCGAACTCGCCTGCGAGAAGATGAGATTCGACGACTACAGAGTGAAAACATTCTGTTGAGTGCACTTGAAGATCGACGACACCAAGTAGACGTTGAAACTCGCGTAGATTTTGCTGGACATTTAAATGCCACGGTGCAAAGTGCGATTAAATTAGCGACACGAGCCATAGATGACGGATTTACTAGCGGCAATATCGAAGCCGTTAATAGTGGACTGGCTGTCCTTGATGCTGTCTACTCCAACATCTTGGGTCAGTATTCCGCTGACGAAGTCATTGATTTACATGCGCAAATTTCAGATGTTGTAAAACTATGGTCTGATCAAGCAATTATTACGTGGTCATTGTCGATGGACGATTTAGATCACGAAGTAACGCGTCGCGTACTTCTCCTTATTAAACATTCACTTTCGCAACTTGTTGCCAACAATCTTGCTGGCCGAATTCACGTCGACATCAGTTCGAAGGAAAATCAAGCTCACATTGTTATTGACTCAAACGCGAACCAATCATGGATCGAGAATGATCAACTGACTCGTGAAGTAATTGACGCTACGACCAGTTCGCAATGGAAGGTCGAACGCATTGACATGGGTTCGCGTCTTATCGCGACAGTTGGCTAATTACTTACTGGTTAATTCAGACCAGAGTATGAGTGCAAGCCACTCACAAACATGTTTACGATGAAGTAGTTAAACATGATTGCCGCGAATCCAGCAATTGCAACAAATGCTGCCTTACGTCCGCGCCATCCGACAGTTGCACGGGCATGAAGATATGCCGCGTAAATTACCCACGTGATGAACGCCCAGGTTTCCTTTGGATCCCAACCCCAATAGCGACCCCAAGCAGCTTCTGCCCAGATGGAACCCGCAATTACAGCGAAGGTCCACAGCGGAAACATGAATGCGTGAATTCGATATGCCATCAAATCAAGACGATCAGACGACGGAAGTCGCTGCGCTAATGGACCAAGTCGACCCGGTGCTTCACCATTGGCAATGTTGCTTTCAACGCGTTCAGCTACTAGGTACAGCACAGAAAGTGCGGCACCTATTGCGAACGAGCCAAGACATACCATTGCTGCTGTCACGTGGATGGCTAGCCAATAGGAATTTAGTGCTGGAACAAGTTGTGCACTTTCTGTGTACAAAACAGTGATCGCTAATCCAAGGTCCAATAGGACTGGCATCACAATGAACATGCCCAACCAGCGAAGGTCACGCTTAAGCGACATCACACAATAGGCAATCAGTACGCCAAATCCCGCAGCGATAGAAAATTCGTACATGTTGCCCCATGGCAAACGGTGCGCAGAAAGGCCGCGAAAAATAATCGCTGCTCCAGTGAAGATGGCACTGAGCCACGTGAGAGACATGCCGATGTTTCCAGCACGTCGACCTTCGCCACGTCCGTCTTCAGTCACAATCGCTGTCGATACAGCAGGTCGATCTAGAGTTGCAGTCGAACCCATGCGCACTTGATGCGAAGCACTTGTTGCACGTTCTGCCGACTCTTCAAGTGTCTCAATACGACGACCCTTTGCCAACGAGATAGCAAATGCGCCCATTGCGCCAGTCAATGTTGTCATCGCGCCATAGACCATGATGTTGCTTGCTTGAGCTAGTGATTCATTAATCGCCATGAAGAACCTCGGGTGCGTAGGTACGTGCAGTTCGGGCAAGTTCAGAAATTTCTGTAACTAACCCTGGGGTTTCAGTCTTTGACAAACCTGCTACCTCAACAAGAGTAGCCCCATTTGTCGAAGTTGTAATTCTCAACCAAGCCCGTCGACGAGGAACTAACAGCGAAAGTGACAATCCAACAATCGCAAACATTCCAGCACCAAGCGCCCAGCCTTTTCCAGGGTCATGAGTGATCGAAAAGGATGCCCATTCCTTGTACCCATCGAATGTGACTGATCCTTGACCCTTTGGTAATTGATAAGTTTCACCGGGCTTTAACTTTTCCAATCCCACTTTTGTCATTCTCGTCGTATCAAGACGATAGACACTTTGCGGTGTTCCCGAATCGAGACCGAGATCACCTGTCCACACACTCATAAAGACCATGGGATCCATCGGTGCGGGATAAGTGGAATGAGGTCCTTGCGTCATGTCGACCGCAGCCGTTGGCAAGAAGAATGCTTGAATACCAATTTGAGGAACTGAATCTGGCGCCTTAACAACACCAGTGGATGTGAAGTTTCCATCCTGCGGCAAGAAAATTGCGGAATCTTTCCAGACAACTTGTCCCAGTGCATTCTTAACAGTGAATTCCGGCGCATAACCATGTCCAACGAGATAGACAGACGACCCTTCGATCCGAAGCGGTTTATTCACTTCGATACGCACATTGCGAGCTTCGCTAGCGGGAGCATTTTTTACAGCAACATCCGCATAAAACTCGCGCGGTGCACCATTTTGCATTCCACCTAGTTGATAGGTCGCAAAAAATTTCTTTAACTGAAATGAGAATGGAGCCATCGTGCTGGTGTTAAAAGCTCGTCCCGGTGTGAAGGTGTCGTACTGCGTAATGTTGTTCGCAAAGCCCGAACCTTCGCGCACCAATACTGTGCCTTTTGTTCCAAGTGCGCTACCTGAACCAATCGCAAGAAGAACCAATAGCAGGGCAAGGTGGAAGAGTAGATTTCCAGTCTCGCGCGCATAGCCACGTTCGGCAGCAACCCACGATTCTCCAGTGCGAACGCGCCAACCTCTTTGCGACCATGCCTTTGCTACCCCATCGATAGCACCATCGACATTGTTGCTTGTCCACGATTCGTGAGCTGGGAGTCGACCAAGATTGCGTGGAGCAACTGGCGGCTGACTTCGAAGTTCTTTCCAATGAATCAATGTTCGAGGAAGTACGCATCCCGTCAGCGAGATGAAAAGCAAAATGTAAATTGCAGCGAACCATGGTGATGCAAAGACATCAAACATGTGAAAGCGATCCAAGAGTGGCCCGGACTTGGGGTGATCTCTTAAATATTGGGTGACCTTAAGCGGTGACGTACCTCGCTGTGGGAACAATGAACCCGGAACGCTGGCAATCGCCAACAAGAAAAGTAGGAACAATGCAGTTCGCATGCTTGTGAGAGAACGCCACATCCAACGTGCATACGCCACGATTTGTTTCATGACACTCATTACAGCGGTACCGCCCACTGTGGTGCCCAATCACGCAAGGTAACCATCAATTCATTCCAATACCCAGTGACTTGCATGAGGCCAATGGCAATAAGGAGAAGTCCTCCGAATTGCATGATCAAGCGTGAGTGTCGTCTCAGTGCCCCGACTGCACGAACGCTTCGCTCTAACATCATGCCTAACAAGATGAACGGTACGCCTAGTCCAAGGACATACACAAAACTAAGTAGCGCTCCTCGCGCAGCACTAGCTTCAGTCAACGCCATGCTCTGGACCGCGGCAAGTGCTGGACCGATACATGGTGTCCAACCAATGGCAAAAAGCAGTCCAAGAACAAACGCGCCAACGAGATTTCCGGTGGGCATTCGATGCATTCGAAACTCACGTTGAAGTGCCGGAATTAACCCAAGAAAACCAAGTCCCAGAATGATGACAATAATTCCCATCACCATTTGAATGATGCGCTGATGCTCAATGAGTCTTTGCCCTAATCCGCCGAATAGCGCACCGAATGAGACAAAGACCACCGCAACACCGGTCATGAATGCCAGTGCACCAATCACAGCTCGGCTACGAGTTGGAGTGCGACCTGTTGCTTGTGCTCCGGCAACTCCAGTCATGTAAGACAGGTACCCCGGAACTAAAGGCAAGACGCACGGAGATAAAAAAGACACAACGCCAGCAAGAGCAGCGAGCGGAATAGCAATAAGCATCGACCCACTGGTCAACGTTTGGGCAACTCCTGCTGCGACCACTATTTTTCCTCGACTACAGCGAGTGACACATCACGCAGTTGTGCCTCTGTTACTGGGCCAAGAATGCGCGCTGCTACACGTCCCTTGCGATCGAGAATTATGGTCGACGGTGTAGCTGCTGGTCCAAGATTGCCAAAGGCGAGCGTGAGTACTCCATCGTTGTCTTGAATCGACGGATAGCCAGTTGGAAAGCGGTCTTGAAATGCCTTGGCTGCAGCAAGACCATCACGAGTATTGAGACCGAGAAAATGGACACCTTGCTTGGAAAGCTCTTTATTCACTTTTTCGAGCGTGACGGCTTCACTTCGACATGGGCCACACCAACTTGCCCACAGGTTTACCGCAACAATATCTCCGCGCCATTGTGAAATGTCCAGCGGTGACCCTTCGAGTGTTGTTCCCGCAAGCTCAATTGGCGCCCCGCGCTTGTCCGCAGCGACCAAAATCGTGCTGCCATCTCCAGCAACATAACTTGTGTCACCTGTGCCCTTAGTTGACGTATTTGAACAAGCCGAAAGCATTCCAGTAGCAAGGACTGCTACCCAAAGAATTACTAATGACTTACGCACCGGCGACCTTACTTGCTTGCGCAATTAAATCGGCAGAGGGTTCTGTGTAAATAATTGCTGTTAATTCGTCTTCATCAAATGTAAGTGACGTTAGTGAAGCAAGGCTGCATTGACGTCGACGCGGATCGTGTGCAAATCGTCGGCCTTCGAAATCCAAACGGCTTATCCAAATAGGAAGTTGATGGCTAACGAGCACGGCCTCATGACCATAAGCCTGTTCTCGAGCACTCTCAACTGCACGACGCATGCGTTCTGCAAGAAGTTTGTACGGCTCGCCCCATGATGGCTTCAATGGATTGTAAAGATGCTTCCATGCGCTCGGTTCGCGTAAGACTCCATCACCGACGGCAACTCGCTTACCTTCAAAAACATTGTCAGCTTCGATCAAGTCCACGTTTGTGGTTATCGGGAGATTGAACTTTGCTGCAATTGGCATAGCAGTTTGCTGAGCGCGTTCTAGTGGTGATGCAACAACCAGCGTTACATCACGATTCGCAAGTGCATCTGCGGCTCGCACCGCCATAGTCTGACCTAATTCTGAGAGTTGAAATCCTGGAATTCGTCCGTACAAAATCTTGTCAGGGTTATGCACTTCACCATGTCGCAACAAGTGGACGATAGTGCGAGCCATGTCGACCTCAGGTTGCGCGACGGCGAGCAGCCGAGCGCTTGCGTGATGGTCGCCAACCGACAGATCCTGCAGCAGCAGCTTGATCACGCAATGCGACGCCGTGCGCTGCTAGTGCATGAGCGAGTGCATCAATTTCAGCTGACTCAGGAAGGACATCGACTCGCAATCCATGTTCTTGAGCAGTCTTGGCCGTCGCTGCACCAATGCAAGCAATGATGCTTGATGGGTGAGGCTTCCCTGCGATACCAACCAAGTTACGAACGGTGCTGCTGCTTGTGAAGATCACAGCGTCAAAGCCGCCAGTCTTAATCGCTTCACGTGTACTTGCAGGTGGTGGTGTTGCTCGAACAGTTCGGTACGCAGTGACGTCTTCAACTTCCCAACCAAGTTCGGTTAGTCCCGCAACAAGTGTGTCGGTTGCAATGTCAGCACGCGGTAAGAAGATGCGATTGATTGGATCGAGGATCTGATCAAACTCTGGCCATTCTTCCAACAGTGACGCAGTTGTTTGTTCGCCTACTGGCACGAGATCTGGGCGAACGCCCATCGCGATTAGTGCCTCGACAGTGTCTTGCCCGATCGCTGCTACTCGAATGCCTGAGAGTGATCGTGCATCTAGCCCGCTCTCGTCAAAACGCTCACGAATTGCGCGCACTGCGTTGAGGCTTGTGAAAACAACCCATTCGAATCGACCAGAAACCAGTCCGTGAATTGCGCGCTCCATTTGCTGTGGAGTACGAGGTGGTTCAACACTCATTGTTGGAACTTCGAATGGTACGGCTCCGAATGAAATGAGCATGTCTTGCAAATCTTCAGTTGAATCCTTGGTCTTTGGAACAAGCACACGCCAGCCATGTAACGGGCGAACTTCAAACCAAGGAGTGCGCTCGCCGGCAGTTTCACCGATGATGACAAGTCCTTGACCAGTGTGCTTTGCCAACTTTGCAGCCCCTGGAAGTGCGTCGAGAGTTGTGTGCAATGAACGCTGCTCAACAGTTGCACCGTCACGAACGATAGCTACGGGAGTCTTTGGATCGCGACCAGCTTTGATGAGTGCCTTAGTAATTTCTGCGGCACGATCGGCAGCATTTTGAATTACCAACGTGACATCAGCGTCGATGTAGTTTGACCATTCAATCGCTGGCACGTCTGCATCAATAACGCGCACCTCACGAGTACGTCCACCTGTGAGGGAGATACCTGTGTGTGCTGCAGCTGCAGCCAAAGGTGTTACACCAGCAGCAACCTCAAAAGCTAGACCGGTCTTTGCAATGGCTTCGGTCTCAAGGGACAAACGACCATCGAGTACTGGGTCACCGGAAAGCAAGCGGGCAACAACTTTGTCGTCTTTGCGGGCATCTGTAATGACCTTGTTGCGAGCGGCAAGTGACAGTGGTGCACCGTTGCTGTCGTTAGCTACCAATACCTCACCAGAGGCAACCTGCATCGCTAACTCAACGACTTCGGCATCAGCAAGGACCACATCAGCGGTCTTTAATAATCGGTGCGCACGTACCGTAAGTAGATCGGGGTCTCCGGGACCTGCGATCACAAAGGACACTCCGACAGCTGCTGCTGGTCGAGAGATCATTGCTGCACCTACCTTGCTTCTTCTAGTTAACTTGCACTGGTTTCGGACAATACAAGTTGTGACTTGCGTTGTTCATGAAATGCCAAAATTTGTAGTTCCGTTGCTAAATCGACACGACGGACATCTACGCCTTCGGGTACCTCGAGAATTACTGAGGCGAAGTTCAGGATGCTAGTCACGCCGTGTTCGACGAGTAGATCGCAAACTTCTTGTGCACCGGCTTCGGGTGTAGCAATCACACCAATCGATGCGTTGAGAGAATGCATGGTTGCGTGAAGCTCGCGTACATCGCGAACAACCATCGAGGTGCCTGCAACCGAAATAGATTCGCCGATTCGACGAGGATCTGAATCAAAAAGACCAACGACACTAAAGCCACGAGAAGCGAAGCCAGGGTATCCGGCAAGCGCATGGCCCAGATTTCCAACGCCAACAATGACGACGGGCCACTCTTGAGTCAGACCTAAGGCGCGCGCGATTTGGTACAAAAGAAATTCAACGTCGTAACCAACGCCTCGAGTTCCATACGAACCGAGGAATGAAAGATCTTTACGAAGCTTTGCGCTATTGACTGCAGTTGCTTCGGCAAGTTCTTCAGAAGAGACGAGTAGAACGCCACGTGCTGCCATTGCAACTAGTGCACGGTGATACATCGGGAGTCGGGTCACAGTTGCTTCGGGGATGCCACCGCGCGCCGTTGAAGGCGACTTCGGCATTCGCGACTGTGGCATGTAATCGACCTTAAATCTCGTTCTTGGGTGACAGGTTATGCGCTAGTTCCCCTGAGTCAAAATTGGCATTCAAGAGCAGGTTCGTGCTAAGAGAAACCGTTGCAATAACTAGAAAAAAGAAAAATTTTTTGTGTTGCAGATGTGACTAATGTGATTTGACTAGTGACCCGTTAGTGCAGTACGAAGACGTGTTTCATCGACACGAAATTGATCATGATGTTTGCCGTCAACCAATGTCACTGGGATTGCTTCAAAATATTTATCAGCCAATTGCGGGTCATCCAATATGGACAATTCACTCCATGAAACGCCAAGTTCATCGCATACGCGGGCGATTGTTAACCGTGCGTTATCGCACAAATGACACCCTGGTTTTGCGATGAGAACAACACGAGATTCCATGTTTTTGCCACCAACCTTCTGCAAGAAGTGTCGCACACTCCATGCTGGGTACGCTTATTCCATGGGTGAAGAATCTGACGTAGCACAGATCGCGGCCTTCTTCGATATCGACAACACGATCATGCGAGGAGCCAGTATCTACCACCTTGCTCGCGGTCTTTTTTCCCGAAAAATTCTTGGAGCATCCGATCTCGCAAACTACGCCTTCACACAGGGCAAGTTCCTGATGTCTGGATCTGAAAACATGAGCGACATGGCACGCATTACCGAAAATGCGTTGGCCTTCGCAAAAGGTCGCACCGTCGATGAAATGAACGACCTATGTGCCGAAATTTATGACGAACTCATGGCGGACAAAATGTGGCCGGGCACTGTGCAACTTGCTCACACACATCGAGCCGCTGGACACGAAGTGTGGCTCGTCTCAGCGGGACCAATCGAGTTAGCTAACATCATCGCCTCACGATTGGGCCTCACTGGAGCAATTGCAACAGTCAGCGAGATCGTGCACGGCGAATACACCGGACATCTCAAGAGTGCACCTATGCACGGTCCAGAAAAAGCCATTGCAGTTCGCCAGCTCGCTTCTGATCGAGGCATCGATTTGGATCACAGTTTCGCTTATAGCGACTCCAGTAATGACATCCCACTTCTCAGTTGCGTCGGAAACCCCATCGCCATTAACCCTGACAGCAGTCTCAAAACTTACGCTCTCGACCACGAATGGCCAGTTCACGACTTTCGACGCCAACACCTCGTTAAGCGTTACGGAGTACCAGCCGGCGCAGTAGGTATTGCGCTAGCCGGCGCTGCTATCGGTATTGCCATTGCTGCACTCGTAAAAGACCGCGACAACAACTAGAACGCATCACGATAAAAACCTCTGGGGTGACTGGCAACTGCCAACCACCCCAGAGGTTTATTACAAGCTTTAGGTCTAGCCCTACTTACGACGCTTCGCGCGCGTCTTCTTCAGCATCTTGCGGTGCTTCTTCTTGGCCATACGCTTGCGGCGCTTCTTGATTACGGAGCCCACAGGACCGCCTCTTCTTTTCTAGTCGTCAATGGTCTTAGTGCCTTTAGTCTATGCGACTAACGGCTTAGGTCTTATTAGCCTGCTTCTACGAAGGATTCTTGTAGGTAAGCGTGTACGGCCTGCTCTGGAACTCGGAAAGAGCGGCCAACACGTACAGCTGGCATCTCACCGCTATGAACTAAGCGATACACAGTCATCTTGGATACGCGCATTGCTGCGGCAACTTCGGCAACAGTTAAGAAGCGAACTTCGCCCAACGGACGATTACTTGGAGTTGGCATTTCGAGATCCTGCAACTTTCTCGCCTGCTTGCTAATTACCGGCTTCCCCTCCGGGTTTGCAAACACGCATCAGTGTTAAGTGACCAATGTAGTGGTAAAAGTGACTGATGTGAAAGTCGAATGCTTAAGTTACACGAGTGTAATTTTGCTTCGCGTTTTACGAACCAAGTTCGCGCGAACGATCACGTGCCGCTTCCATCGCTGAAAGAAATGCAGCACGCACTTTAAAGTCATCAAACACACGCAGTGCTGCAACTGTAGTTCCACCAGGTGACGTGACCTGCTCACGCAACACGGTTGGGTGCAAGCGCGTTTCTGTGAGCATCGTTGCCGCACCGTAAACAGTTTGATAAACCATTTCAGTTGCAACATCGCGTGGCAATCCAAGCATTACACCAGCTTCGATCATCGCTTCGGTTACGTAATAGATGTAAGCGGGTCCACTTCCAGAAATTGCGGTCACAGCATCTTGATATTTTTCTGGAAGCTGCATAACTTTGCCAACGCTCTTGAGCAAACTCTCGGCAGTTGCTAAATGTTCATCAGTACACGAAGCACCGGGGCTGACTGCAGTCATAGCTTGATCGACCAAAGCAGGCGTATTTGGCATTGCTCGTACAACTGGCGTTCCCGCTGGAAGCAATGCTTCAAGGAACGTTGTGGTGATACCTGCAGCGATAGAAATTACTAATGCGCCCTGTCTCAGAGTTGGGCTAATTTCGCTAAGCACCGTTGCCATATCCTGTGGTTTGACCAGCAATACCAGGGTTTCACAGCGACTTGCCACCGCGGCGTTATCCACCACTTCAACGCAATATTTGGCAGCAAGTTCAGCAGCGCGTTCGGGTCGACGCTCTGCAATGAGCAACTCAGCAGGAGCCATTCCTGCTCGCAATAAACCTGCAAGCAGAGTTTCGCCCATGACGCCTGCTCCAACTATGCCAATCGTCATGATGGTCTCCTTACAAAATGTGAAAAGAGTGTCGCGAAAAAATTAGGAGCGCGACACTAGCGAACGCATGAACAAAGCAAGGTTCGCCGGCTTTTCGGCCATGCGACGCATTAAGTATGCGTACCACTGGTCACCGTAAGGAACATAGATACGAACTTTGTGACCAAGACCAACAAGGCGAAGTTGTTCTTCAGGACGAACTCCAAGCAACATTTGGAATTCAAATGAATCCTTGGCTCGACCTGAGCGAAGTGCAAGCGCTTGACCAATTTGAATTAAACGTGGATCGTGAGTCGCCAACATTGGGTAAGCCTCGGAATCGAGCAAGGTGCGCATGTTGCGAACATAAGCTTTGTCGATATCGACACGCTCAATAAACGCAACATCTGGACCTTCAGCGTAGGCGCCCTTGCATAAACGAATTCTTGAAGTTTTGAATGCGTGTGCATTGACATCATCTTCGGTGCGATGCAACTGAGCCTGAAGTACACCACCAGTCGTTGGGTACTTTTCGCGAATTGCATGCAAGATACGCAAGGTCGAATCAATCGTGGTGTGGTCTTCCATGTCGAAAGTCACTGTCGTTTTTACATCGTCTGCAACTTCGCAAATCTTCATTGCATTAGCCAGAGCGACTGCTTCACCATCGCCAGGGAGTGCTTGTCCTACTGCGCTTAGCTTGACCGAAACTTCTGCCCATTCAGTGAGGTTGTTGGCATACAAGGCGCGCAACAACTCGACGTATGCGTCTACTGTCGCTTGAGCTTGTTGCGGGTCCTTGGTTTCTTCACCAAGGCGATCGATTGTTGAGTAAAGGCCCTGATCCTTGAGTTGCTGGACCTTAGCCACAGCATCAGCAGTCGTCGTACCTGCAACGAATCGGTTTACAACCCCGCGACTCAGAGGCGATGTAGAAACAATATGTTCAAGTTTCTCGCTGCGGGATGCGGCTACGAGAGATTTGCGAAGCATGGGACTCCATCCAAAGACTGTATGTATTGCCTACTTTACGACCTTGGAAGCGTGATCGCCCGTTTAGTCCTGGTCAGCGAACCAGTCGAGTCGGCGCAAGATGATTCCTTCGCGCAAAGCCCAAGGACAGATCTCGAACATGTCGACTCGCAAGAGATCCATAGTCTCTTCCGCCACGATTGCCCCAGCAAGTAACTGCTCGGCTCGGCCGGATGAGACTCCGGGCAAAGTCGCTCGCTCGACCGCGGACATCGAGGACATAGTTTCGACCCACTCGCTCAGTTCGTTAGCAGGAAGTATTCGTCGGATAAACGGGCCCTGACTCGATGCTGCTGCGCCGGTGATTCGCGCGAGTTGTCGAAACGTTTTACTCGTTGCCACAACATGTTCTGGCTTACCATGAGCAAAAATCTCACCAAGCTCTTCAGCAAGGGTGGCACGTACATATTTCCGCAAAGCTTTGATTTCACTTTTGTCAGGTGGATCAGAAGTGAAGAAGTCTCGAGTTAACCGCCCAGCACCTAGCGGAAGTGACGCGGCAAAATCTGGATGCTCATCATTGCCCTGAGCGACTTCAAGCGAACCGCCGCCAATATCGGCAACGAGTAATCGTCCCGAACTCCAGCCATACCAGCGACGCACGGCAAGGAATGTCAACATGGCTTCATGTTCGCCATCTAGTACCTGCAGTTCAATACCAGTTTCGGCAAGCACTTGGGCAAGGACTTCCTCAGAATTCGTGCAGTCGCGAATAGCCGATGTGGCAAATGCCAATGTTTCTTCGCAATCAAGTTTGGTGATCTCGTCCTGGCATTGGTGGAGTGCTTCGATCAAATTGGTAATGGCACTTTTTTTGAGTTCGCCATCTTTGTTGAGAGCCTGCGCCAACTTTAATTCAAATTTACGAGAAAGTGCGGCGCTCGGGGCTGCACCATGATGTGCATCAACTACTAAAAGATGCAAGGTATTGGATCCCACATCAAGTACCGCAAGCCGCATACGTCAAGACTAACGAGAGCGAATGAACGTTTGGTGAAGTCTTGTCAGTTTGTGACCACTGTGTACCGCGATACCACGTTTGCTATTAGGCTCTAGTCCGTGGCTGAAAAAGATCTTGACTTTGCACGTGCGTGGGTAGAGTTCGTTGACCCAGACGATGACACTAACTTGTATAAATGTGACCTCACGTGGCTGACTAGCCGTTGGACCTGTATCTGGGGTCGCGGTTGCAAAGGTATCGACGCAAAAAATCCTGATGTCGGTTGCTGCAACCTTGGTGCGCACATCGCAGATAAAGAAGATGAAAAGAACACCAAGAAGTACATCAAGTTGTTGACTCCCGAAATCTGGCAGAACTTTGAAGAAGGCCAAGGCAAAAAGGGCGTCTGGGAAAAGGACGACGAAGGACAGCTCAAGACGCGCGCATATAAAGGTGGCTGCATCTTCCATAACCGAAATGGTTTCGAAGGTGGGGATGGTTGCGCGTTCCACATTTTGGCAGACAAGCTTGGCGTTCACTATGTAGAGACCAAGCCACAAGTGTGCTGGGAGTTGCCAATTCGCCGAACCTTCGAACTCGTTGATCGTCCTGACGATGTTCAAATTCTTGTCATCGGAATTGAAGAATTTACCCGTCGTGGCTGGGGACCTGGTGGTTCCGAACTCGATTGGTACTGCTCAACGGCGACCGAAGCGCACGTTGGTGCCAAGCCGGTCTATGAATCGTACGAAGCAGAACTCACCAAATTGATGGGCAAGAAGTGCTACAAGATTTTGGTCGAGCATTGCAAGGCCCGTGAAGCTGCGCTCGAAGCGGTGAACGCCTACGCAGACAACAAGTCGCGCAAAATGTTTGCCATCCATCCTGCGACTCCGAAGAACCAATAATTCACAGCACAAGGATTGCGGCAGTTGCTGTCGGAATACGCGCGTAGTCTGTACGCATGGCAAAAGTTCGCGCATCTTTCAAGTGCACCGAGTGCGGTTGGTCTGGCGCGAAATGGGTTGGCCGTTGTCCTGAATGCCAAGCATGGAGTTCAGTTGTCGAAGCCACTGTTGCTCCATCGAGCGCAGGTCTCAAGAGTTCAACAACGGGTGTAACTCCAGCTTCGCCCGCTCGCTCGGTCAACAACATTCCACAACGAGAAGTCGAACGAGCAAGCACAGGCCTGAGCGAACTTGATCGAGTTTTGGGTGGCGGGCTAGTCGCAGGGCAATGCGTATTGCTTGCTGGTGAACCGGGCGTGGGAAAATCAACATTGCTGCTCGCGGCTGCAAATGAATTTGCGAGCGGAGGCAAGAAGCCTCGAACAGTTCTTTATATTTCTGGTGAAGAATCAGCCGAACAAATTGGAATTCGCGCTCGTCGAATCGGAGCAACATCCGACACACTTCTCATCGCCGATGAAACAGATCTTGCGGTCCTACTCGGCCATGTCGAGGAAGTTGATCCTGATCTCTTGATCGTCGACAGTGTGCAAACCATCGCCTCAAGCGAACTTGATGGCCGTGCTGGTGGCGTGGCTCAGGTTCACGAAGTTACTCAAGTTCTTACTCGCGCGGCAAAGGGCCGTCGAATGCCACTTTTGCTCATCGGACAGTCGACTCGAGACAACTCTGTCGCAGGTCCCCGATCGCTTGAACATCTCGTTGATACTGTGTTGACTTTTGAAGGCGACCGCGGAACTCCCCTACGTTTGCTTCGCGCAAGTAAGAACCGTTACGGTCCAGCAGATGAAGTCGCCTGCTTTGAACAATCTGATGATGGGCTTCGCGAAGTGACGGATCCATCATCGCTATTTCGGTCGCACCGAGATCAAGCAATTGCAGGAACCTGTATCGCCATCACACTCGAAGGCCGTCGGGCATTGCTTGTCGAAGTCCAAGCACTGACAACAACTAGCCCTGGAAATAATCCGATGCGGCGAACAACCGGATTTGATAACACGCGCGCAGCTATGTTGATCGCGGTTACCGAACGGGCTTCACGAGTCAAACTGTGGGACAAAGATGTCTACCTGGCCACTGTTGCTGGCGCAAAAGTTTCTGACACTGGTGCAGATCTGGCTATGTGTTTGGCGGTGGCTTCTGCTGCGCGCGACTCGGCCCTGCCAATTGACCTTGCGGCTATTGGAGAAGTTGCCCTCAGCGGCGATGTCCGTCCAGTTCCGGGCATGAATCAACGTTTAGCCGAAGCTGCTCGTCTCGGATTCACAACTGCTCTTGTCCCTCGCGGAACGTCGTTCAAAAGTACCTACCCAGGATTACGTATCATCGAAGTCAGCAACCTCAATGAAGCGTTAAGCGCTGTTTAACGAAAAGTGTCAATTGCCTAATGGGCACAAAATGTTGAGAATTAGGTTCTAGACTCAACGCATAACCCACGTGAAGAAAGAGCACTCAAGTGCCAACTAAAGAATCCATCGATCCAGAAGCCAAACTTCGTTCAGTGCTTGCACAAATGGCGCCAGGAACAGCTTTACGTGATGGTTTGCAACGAATTCTGCGCGGTAGCACTGGTGCGCTGATTGTTCTTGGTCAAGATAAAACCGTTTCGGCGATCAGCAGCGGTGGCTTCAACATTGATATTGAATTTACGGCGACGCGACTTCGCGAACTAGCAAAGATGGATGGCGCGGTGTTATGCGATCGCGATGCGACCCGCATCCTCGAAGCTGCTGTCCAACTGCTGCCTGATCCTTCAATTCCCACTGACGAGCAAGGTACCCGACACCGCACAGCGGATCGTGTGTCACGCCAGACCAGTCTTCCTGTCATCAGCGTGAGTAAGTCAATGAACATCATTGCTCTCTACCTCGATGGACGACGCTACGTTCTTGAAGATGCGGCTGCAATCTTGTCGCGCGCAAACCAAGCGCTTGCAACTTTGGAACGCTACCGACTTCGTCTTGATGAAGTAACGAACTCGTTGTCGGCTCTCGAGATTGAAGATCTCGTGACGGTACGAGACGTGGCTATCGTGGCGCAACGTCACGAAATGGTTCGTCGAATTGCTGCGGAAGTGACCGACTACCTTGTTGAACTGGGAACAGATGGACGTTTGTTGTCATTGCAGCTCGAAGAGTTTGTCGCAGGCACCGCCGAAGGCCAGCGTCTTGTCGTTCGAGACTACGTTTCAGGATCAAGCAAGCGGCCAAAGTCAGCCGAACCAATCCTTGCTGCACTGGCCGGCTTAGATTCTGCTGGACTTATTGACTTGAGCAGCATCGCAACCGCACTTGGAATGCCTGGCGATATTGAATCGCTCGATAGTGCTGTGCGCCCACGTGGCTATCGCATTTTGCATCGGGTACCGCGTTTGCCTGAAGCAGTTATCTCAAATTTGATTTCTCACTTTGGAGATTTGCAAAAGATTCTTTCTGCAAGTGTTGAAGACTTACGCGACGTCGAAGGCGTTGGTGAGGCGAGAGCCCGAAACATTCGCGAGAACTTGTCTCGAATTGCCGAATCAAGTTTGATGGAACGTTTCGCGTAATTCGCTATTGTGCGATCACGAAACGAGCACCGTCACTATTGACGTTTCCGTTTCGAGCATGTCCCCAATAAGCGCCCGGTTTTGCAGTGGCCAAAATCTTGCAGCCCTTTGCTGACATTTTACCGTCCCACACAACATCGACGGACCATGTTTGACCTGGTTTCAAATCGACAATGTCTTTGGCAGTACTTGGGTTGCAATGATCAGTTGACCAAATTAAAGCAGGTCCACTGATGATCGTGACTTCATTTGCTCCGCTGCCAACATCGCGCTTACATGAGGTTGCCGAAGTGTTCTTAACTGACATCGTCATATGAACCCCAACACCAACCGTTGTGGTCTTACGATCAAGCGTGATCGTGACTGCAGTGTCAGCATCCGAACATTCACCCGAAGCGGTAGTTGTCGGTGCGGTCGGAGTTTGTGATGCGACAGCAATCGGCATGTCTGATGCAGTTGGACTTGGTGACTGAGCCGTCATTTGTGCACCTGAAGAAGCTGCTGGTGTTGCAGAGACAGACGTACTCGTTGAACTAGCTGCTGCAGGTGAGCCGCCACCATGGTGCACAACTTTGACGAGAAGAACCAATGTCACAATGACAGCCAATCCAACGATGAGGCGGCGTCGCCAATACACCTCGGGTGGCTCTGGGCCAACGGGATGGGTTACTCCGGACACAACTTCACGTTAGGGGCAAAATCTGTCGTTGGTAGGTAACTGCGCACTCATCGGCGGTTCGTGTCACGATTGCTTCGTGGGAATTCAAGACGCACTCATTGCGTGGTACTCGAGTAATGCTCGAGATTTGCCGTGGCGCAAGAATCGCGTTACCGCCTATCAGATTTTGGTCAGCGAAATTATGCTGCAACAAACACCTGCCGCTCGGGTAGCTCCGCAGTGGCAAGCATGGATTAAGCGCTGGCCAACTGCCGCCCATTTGGCTAAGGCTTCTAGCGCTGATGTGATTCGCCAGTGGGACCGGCTGGGATACCCAAACCGAGCGCTGAGGTTACATGAAACTGCGAAACTAATCACTCGAAGTCATGCGGGACGATTACCGCAACAGTATGAGGACCTCATCTCGCTTCCAGGGATCGGTGATTACACCGCCAATGCAATTCTGGCTTTCGCGTTCAACAAGCGATCAGTAGTGCTCGATACCAACATTCGACGAGTGATTGAACGTGTGTGGAATGGGAATGAACGACCATCCAACTCGCCCAGCGCAGTGGAGCGAGAGTTTGCAGAAGCTTTGGTTCCCCTTGACGACAAACAAGCAGCTGCATGGTCGATTGCTGTCATGGAGTTTGGTGCGCTTGTTTGCACGGCTCGAAATCCACAGTGCGATGCCTGCCCGATTGCCTCTTCTTGCGCATGGCGCGCAGCTGACTATCCCGCAAGCACACTTGTTCGCAAGAGCCAAAAGTTCGAAGGCACGGACAGACAAGTGCGTGGAAAAATAATGGCTGAATTGAAATCAGCAACAACCAGCAAGACACGTGACTCGCTATCTCACGTTGCCAAAGATCGTTCACAATTTGATCGCGCAATGTTATCTCTGATTGATGATGGGCTCATCGAAGTAACGGCCAACGGACGAGTTCGATTACCGACTTAACGAGTGATCTTTCAACCGCATTACGATAGTGATGTCGTCGAAAAGGATTCACCATGACAGTCAACAGCGCACCTCTTGAGGGACTGGTTGTCGTGTCAATTGAGCAAGCAATTTCGGCCGCCTACGCTAGTCGCCATCTTGCAGAACTCGGAGCAACCGTAATCAAGATTGAGCGACCTGAAGGTGACTTTGCTCGAGATTATGACTCTGTAGTTAATGGACAAGCAGCTTTCTTTGTTTGGGCAAACCGCGGCAAACAAAGTCTTGTGCTTAATCTCAAGGATGCAAGCGACGTACACACGTTTCATGAATTAGTCGCTGGTGCTGACGTTGTCATACAAAACTTGGCACCAGAGGCAGCAAAGTCACTCGGCGTCGACGGCGCATCTCTTCGTGCGCTTCATCCAGCTTTGATTGCTTGCGATATTTCTGGATACGGCAGCGGAGGACCTCGCAGTAATGACCGCGCTTACGATTTAGCAATTCAAGCCGAAGCTGGCCTTTTTTCCGTCACCGGCAATGACGAAATGTCAAAGACTGGAATTTCAATAGCAGACATTTCATCTGGAATGTATGCCTTAACGTCAATCTTGGCCGCGATTGTTCGACGTGACCGAACTGGCGAAGGCGCTCACATTGACGTTGGCATGCTGGATGTAGTTGCAGAATGGGTAGCGCCAGCTATGTATGGAACTGTCTACTCCGGATCGCAGCCACCACGTACTGGTCGTCGACACCATGCCATCGCGCCCTACGGCACATTCGCTCTTCGTGATGGTTCAACGATTCTTATCGCTGTTCAACACGATCGTGAATGGAAACGACTAGCCAAGAATGTATTGAATGATCCAGAACTGGCTATGGATCAAGAACTTGAAACTAACTCGGGACGCATCGCACACGTAGAGCGCCTCGAGAAGAGAATGCAGGACATCTTTTCGCACAACGATGCATCGTTGATCCGTGAGTTACTTGCTAAACATGACATCACTTCTGCGAATGTCAATGATTTGCGCGGCGTATGGGATCACGATCAACTTCGTACTCGAAATCGTTTTGAAACAGTAGACATTCCGGGCGGAACCGCAGAAGTATTACGTTCGCCATTTAACATAAGCAATTGGGACAACCACACCACAGGTGTTCCTGCATTGAATGAACATTCTGTCGAAACAATTGCCGCTGTGATTGCACGCGGGAAATCTTTGCCTTAGTACGACTTAGGTAAGCCCAAAACATGATTTGCAACATGGGCAAGTACCAAATTGTTGTTAATAGGTGCGGTTTTGTAAAGACGAGTTTCGCGAAACTTTCGTTCAATGTCGTATTCGCGTGCAAAGCCAAACCCACCAAATGTGTCGATCGCAGCATTTGCCGTAGCCCACGACGCTTCAGCAGCTAGATATTTAGCTTGGTTTGCCAGTGCCCCGCATTCTTCGTGTCGGTCGTATCGTGCCGCTGCATCGAAACGAACAAGGTCAGCGGCACGCAACTGCATGTACGCGGCTGCAAGTGGGAATTGCACTCCTTGATTCTTGCCAATACTTGAGCCAAAGACTTCCCGAGCATTTGCATAGGCAACTGCACGTTCTAAAAAAAACCGTCCATCGCCAATGCACTCTGCACTAATAAGAATCCGTTCGGCATTCATGCCATCCAAAATATATTTAAATCCTTTTCCTTCTTCGCCGATCAGCGAATCAGCAGGAATAATCACATCTTCGAAAAACACCTCAGTCGTATTGTGATTCATCATCGTCTTAATGGGTTTAATTGTCAGCCCTGGCAAATTGCGCATGTCGAAAAGGAACACTGACATTCCCGCAGATGGTTTATCAACATCTGACAGTGGTGTAGTTCGAGCAAGAAGAACCATGAGATCGGAATGTTCCGCGCGCGAAGTCCAAATCTTTTGTCCGTTAATCTTCCAGCCTGCATCCACCCGTTCTGCGCGCGTGCGGATCTTCGTGGTTTCTGATCCTGCATCTGGCTCTGTTACTCCAAAGGCTTGAAGTCGTAATTCGCCTTTTGCAATTTTCGGCAAATACTGTGCCTTTTGCTCAGGACTGCCATGGCGAAGCAAAGTACCCATTACATACATCTGCGCGTGGCATGCCGCAGGATTGCCGCCCGAAGCAGAGATTTCTTCAAGAACAATCGAGGCTTCAGTCAACGTCGCACCGCCACCACCAAACTCTTGCGGGATAAGCACTGAAAGCCACCCGTTTCGAGTCAAAGTATCTACAAACTCTGTTGGATAACCATCAGGTTCGAGACTTTGCCAATAGCTTCCGGGAAATTCTTCACATAAGGAACGTACTGCTTCGCGCAGATCCGCATGGTCATTGTCAGTGTTGAGATTCATCGCACACCACTTAATGTTGCGGTAATTGACCCAACTGGTTTTCCTCCACCTAAGACTTCAATTGATGTCTGTTTCTCAATAACGTCCGCAGTCAGACCCATAACGTCGCGCAAAATCGTTGCACCAGCCACGATGCGAGCACGATCCGCCCCGTCATCAATCTTTAATGCAAGCGCGCGCCCATCTGCTAAACCAATTCCGTAAACAGCTTCGGCGCCAATTTTTGCTAGGAGGCCAGGTACGCCTTTCATCAGCAGACAATCATCACGACGAGTTCCGGATTCATATTCAGGGAACTGACGAATGGCGTCGGCAATTTTGCGTTGTTCTGAACTCGCTTGAGGTCCAGCAAATTGGGAAAAAGAACGAGCTAATCCAAGTAGTGATGTCGACATAAGTGGAGCACCACAACCATCAATACCAATGTGCTGAACAGCCTCGCCCGTGCACTCTTCAAGTGCGATACGACAAGCCTGTTGAAGAGGATGATCAAGTTCAAGGTAGGTAGCAGTGTCCCAGCCGTTGAGTACGCACGTGAACAACATTGCCGCATGCTTGCCACTGCAATTCATGTGTATTCGCGACTTCTCCAGTCCGGCTGCCAACAACGAGTCTTTCTCGACGTCATCGAGCGGAAAATCTGGTGGACACTGCAATGAGTCAACGTCAAGATTGGCGGCATTCAAAATATCGTGAACCGCGTCTATGTGAATTTGCTCGCCGCTATGTGAAGCGCACGCAAGAGCGAGTAATCGATCCTTGAGCGGCAGCCCTGATCGAACCATAGCCAAACCCTGCATCAATTTATTTGCTGAGCGTGGGAAGATGTGAGACTCGATGTCTCCGATTGACCATTCCACTTGGCCATCAGCGTTGATAACTACGGCGCTTCCGTGATGGATACCTTCAACGAAGCCATTGCGAACTAACTGAGCTATTGGTACAGACACATACCTATCGTTCCAGACCAGACTCACATTTCATAGCGGGCAGGCATGCGCAAGAATGTGACCATGCGTGCAGTAATTCAACGAGTTGATGGTGCTCGATGTGAAGTTGATGGCCAGATAACTGGGGCTTTTGATGGTCCGGGCCTAATGGTTCTAGTCGGAGTTCACGTTGACGATACCGACGATAAGTGTGCCATCCTTGCTGACAAGATTTGGAAATTGCGAATTTTTGATGCTGAAACTCTTCGCAATAGAGGTATCGGCGTGGATTCACAGAGCGTCGAAGTCGCGGCAGCTGATGCAGCATTACCGGTGTTGATCATCAGTCAATTTACACTCCACGCCGACACGAGCAAAGGTCGACGCCCAACGTGGCTCCAAGCTGCACGTGGCGACAAGGCCGAACCGCTGGTTGACGCAGTTGTCGAAGAATTGCGCAAGTTAGGTGCACGTGTCGAGACTGGAAAGTTTGGTGCTGACATGCGAATCACCCAAGTCAACGATGGACCAACAACAATCGTGTTAGACGTTTAGCAACTATTCAACAATGACAGTTTGAGCAGCACTAATTCCGGCCACATCAAAAACGGCATCGGTTGGAGTGCTTCGTTTCACTACTGCAAGTCCAAGTGGTCCGTGTTCAAAATCTTGAACTAGAGAAGTAAGCCGTCCAACCACAGTGCCATCAAGAACTACATCAGAGCCAAGCTCGGGCATTTCGTTTGTTGAACCATCAAGATCTAACATCACAAGACGACGTGGTGGCTTGCCTAAGTTATAAACTCGCGCAATGGTTTCTTGGCCGCGATAGCAACCTTTGTTCAGATGCACCGCTGCCGCGATTAAACCAAGTTCATGCGGAATTGATTTGTGATCGCTCTCAAAATTCAGACGTGGGACGCCAGCACGAACCCGCGCTGCTTCCCATGCCCAAGTACCGACCAAAGCGTGACCTTCAAGCGCAGTGTCGATTTCTGTTCGAGGAACAACAAATTCGGTAACCATCCAAGATTCTGGGCGGTGTGCGACATATCGATCGACAACTTGCGAATCTTTCACAAACGCAAGAGGTGAATGCCATGTAGGAAAGCGATCATCTTGCACATGGCCCGATGCGCCAACAACAGCAAATTCATTCGTCACGTTTTGGACCTCAACACGGAGCATGAATCGCATTGAAGTGAGATACGACGTCAGAGCCGCAGCTGTACCCGGCTCGACAATGATCCACACGGTAGGACCATCGTTGATGATGTGCAAGTCGTGCTCAATGTGTCCATGCGGAGACAGTATTAACGAATGGGTTGAAGAAAATTCCGAAGTAATTTCTTGTGTGAGCAACGAATGAAGCCACGTATGGCGATCTTCACCTGTTACTGTCACCACACCTTTGTGCGATAAATCAATGCGCACTTCACCACGTGACATTGCACGCTGCTCTTTTAGTGGTTCCCCGTAATGCCACGGCACACCAGAGTCGATACTGGTGTCATCCATATGAGGGGTTGCGGTCACACCTCTATTGTGTCGCACAAAAAAGAATGTGAAACCTTAAGTTCGCAGCAAGCGGACTAAAGCAGTTTCATACGACCGATGCATGTGGCACATTGGCCATGAATCGAAACGTGGGCAACATCGGTTTCAAATCCAGCTTTATCGCGCAATAGTTCGACGAACATCGAAGCTTCTTCTGCAGGAATCGATTGAATTTGACCACAGGTATCGCAGACCAAGTGAATATGGACATCAGTATCCACCGAATGATATGTCGGCGCACCATGACCAATATGGGCATGTGTGACAAGTCCAACTTGCTCCAGAACCTCAAGCGTCCGATAAATCGTTGACAGGTTTACAGCTCCGGCAGTTTTTTGTACCTCAGCAAGTAACTCTTCTGGAGTCGCATGCCCAAGAGAATTCACTGCTTCGAGTACAAGCTGGCGTTGTGGAGTAATTCGATAGCCGTGCTCGCGAAGTACTTCATCCCAATCTCTGGACATGATTACCCTTGCTTCTTCAATTGTGCAGAAATGTGAGATGCCAATTTTTGTCCTTCGGCTGCCATGTCGTAGACCCATGCAAGGTCGCCATTGACTAGGCCATAGAGACGCTTACCTGCATTAACTTCTTTGGCAGACTCGGTGCGAACAATGGCATCTGTATCTAATTCAGCACGCGCACCAGTAATAACGGCATTCTCAATGCCAGTCACTTCTACTTTTCCAACCCACACTTCAACAAAACCTGTGGGATGCGCGAGTAAGAATTCGACTTGATTATCAGGACGTGGACGCCAAAATCCAGCTTCCACAGCAAGCGGCTTGACGCGCTCGCCTGCCTCATCGAGTTCCCAGGTTCGTGAGAAGTGCGTTAAGAAAGGACGACCATCGTGCGAGATCGACAATTCTTGTCCGATGCGAATGTCCTCGGGCATGGATGGATAACCAACAACGCCAACACCGACCCATGTGCCAATAAGCCACGATAGGTGCGCAAGTTCTGGATGGTAGTCGCTCACTTATGCCCCTTGTAAAGCTTGAAAACAATTACTGCAGAGAACCAAGTGATGACTGCAGAGAATGCAACCAACAGACCTGCATAGATGTTCTCTAACATGATCAACAGCCTACCGTAGTGACAATCTTCATCACTTAAACAACTTGGCGCGCAAGGCCGAGTGTTTCTGCCACCAAATCTCCAACAGCTTGTGTTTCGATGAGGAATCCATCATGTCCATAGATTGAATCAATCTCATGAAGTTTTCCGGCGCTTGGAATGAAATCGGAGATCTGTTGTTGTTGGTAAATCGGATAGAGACGATCACTAGTGATTCCACCAACAACAAGTGGTGTAGATATTCGACGGAGAACCTCAGTGAGTGCACCTCGCCCACGTGCAACATTGTGCGTATTCATAACGTCACTCAACGACACGTAAGTGCCTGCATCAAATCGATCAGCAAGTTTCTGCCCGTGATGATGCAAGTAGGACTGAATCGCAAACCGACCAGCCTCACTATGGCGACCTACGACCTTGTTGCCATAAGCATCTTCATCTTCTTGATGCTGTTGACCAAATCGATCATTCAATTCTGATTCTGATCGGTACGTAAGGTGGGCAATCTGACGAGCGATTCCAAGACCAGTTTCAGGTCCTTTACCGTCACCAACTGTGTAGTAGTCGCCATGATTCCAAGCTGGATCTGCAGTGATCGCAGCGATCTGAGCGCTTTGTGTTCCAATTTGATCGGCGCTGGCTACCGCAGTTGTTGCAAGAACTAATGCGCTCTTGACTCGCGACGGTGCGATTAACAGCCACTCAAGAACGCGCATTCCCCCCATCGACCCACCCATGATCGCAGCCCACTGAGTAATTCCTAGTGCGTCACTCAGTGCTATTTCGACCGCAACTTGATCTCGAACTGTGATGCGTGGCCAACGGCTACCCCACGGTTTGCCATCACTGTGCAACGAGCTTGGACCCGTTGTTCCTTGACAGCCACCGAGCACGTTGGCACACACTACAAACCATTCATTGGTATCGAGAACGCCGCCATCGCTGACGATATCTCCCCACCAACCTTCAGTTGGTTGACCTGGGCCTGCCGGACCCGCAACGTGTGCGTCTCCAGTTAAAGCGTGTTCGATCAAAATTGCGTTATTGCCTGTAAATGTTCCAAAAGTTTCATAGGCGACAACAACGTCATCAATTCGACCGCCGAATTCCAGATCGATGCTTCCAACCTGAAGGTATTGACGACCTGTCGAGGCACGACCTTCAGCACCCGGAGAAGTCTGCGGGTGCTGAAGGTCGCTGTCGATTGGCATGTGAATTACTTTGTTGCTGACGAGAGAGTTGAATCTGCAGCGACGGCAGCGAATGCCTGCTGTAGATCTTCGATGATGTCTTCTATCGCTTCAATGCCGACTGAAAGACGAATTAGGCCAGGAGTCACTCCAGTTGAAACTTGTTCTTCGGGTGACAACTGCGAGTGTGTGGTCGATGCTGGATGAATCACGAGGCTGCGCACATCACCAATGTTGGCAACATGCGAGTGCAAGAACAGTGACTCAACGAACTTCTTGCCTGCTTCAACTCCACCCTTGATTTCGAACGACAACACGCCGCCAGTTCCCTTTGGAGCAAGCTTCTGTCCACGCTCGTACCATGGGCTGCTCTTGAGGCCTGCGTAGTTAACGCTTTCTACCTGTGGGTGTGCCTCGAGGAACTCGGCTACCTTCTGGGCGTTTGCTACGTGGCGCTCAACGCGAAGTGACAATGTTTCAATACCCTGTGCCACGAGGAATGCGTTGAATGGTGCAGCTGCCGCGCCAAGATCACGGAGTAACTGAACACGTGCCTTCAAGATATACGCGAGGTTGGCACCAAGAATGCCATTCACTCCAAGGTCGCGTGCGTAGGTAAGGCCGTTGTATGACGGATCAGGTGTGTTGTAGTTCGGGAAACGCTCTGGGTCAGCAGCGAAGTCGAACGTACCTGCATCAACGATTGCACCGGCGATTGCTGTGCCATGTCCACCCAAGTACTTCGTTGCGGAGTGAACAACGATGTCTGCGCCGTGCTCGAATGGACGAAGAAGGTATGGCGTTGCAACAGTGTTGTCGACGATCAGTGGCACACCAACTTCGTGTGCAACTTTGGCAACACCTTCGATATCCAAGATGTCATTCTTTGGATTCGAAATTGATTCGCCAAAGAACAACTTGGTGTTTGGACGCGCAGCTGCGCGCCATTCTTCAAGGTCATCTGGATTCTTAACGAATGTGACTTCGATGCCAAGCTTGCGCAATGTGTAGTTGAACAAGTTGTACGTGCCGCCATAGAGGCTTGGGCTCGACACAATGTGATCGCCTGCTTCGGCAATGTTGAGTACAGCAATAGTTTCAGCAGCCTGACCACTGGAAACAAGAAGTGCAGCAAGTCCACCTTCGAGGCTTGCAATGCGATCTTCAACAGCAGCCTGCGTTGGGTTCATGATGCGGGTGTAAATGTTGCCGAACTCTTTTAGCGCAAACAAGTTCGCTGCATGCTCGGTGTTATTAAATGTGAATGACGTGGTCTGGTAGATCGGCAATGCACGTGCATTTGTTGCGGAATCTGGAGCCTGACCGGCGTGAATCTGACGGGTCTCGAAGGACCAATTTGCTGACATGTCGTTCCCTTAATTAATTCGTCGGAGGGTGACATGACCCTTGAATAAAGCAATGCCTAAGGCAACACCTCAACACGACTCATGTCGGTTTGGGGCCCTGCGGCGCAAGACCCGCGCTTGCTAATTCACATCTGGTGAATTAACCAGGTCTTCACCTAGGGCACCCCATCGCGGTTGCAAGGGTTGCCGGACAGTCAGCTAGGGCTTAAAACTGTCACTCATGACCTAAAGATGAAGTTAGTCTTCGATGTCGAAGATTGCAAATCGAATCCATGATTGTTCAAATCGTGGACACCAATCGAAAAGGTCTCGCAATAGGCTCGTAGTACTCAACAAAAGTGAGGTCCTCATGAATGCAGAATTATCCGACGCTGAAATTCGCCAGATTTTGAGTGATGCTCAATCTGTTGCAGTCATCGGAGTTTCGAGTAAGCCTGATCGGGCTAGCCATCAGGTGGCGGCTTACTTGCTCGAACAGACTCACTTCGGCGTATATCTCATTAATCCCGCACACGAAGGCGACATTCTTGGTCAACCCGTATACAAGACTGTTGCCGATCTACCCGTTATTCCCGACATCATTGATGTCTTTCGAAAAGGTGACGACATGCCAGGTGTGTGGGACAAGGAGTCACCAGCAATTCTTGATCACTGTGCAGGCAAAACATGGTGGATGCAACTGGGAATTCATAATGATGCTGTAGCCGCACACGCGCACAAGGCCGGAATGAATGTTGTCATGGATCGCTGCATCAAAGTTGATTACATGAAGTTGATGTCTTAACTATCTCGAAAATAGCCGTGGTGCCTCACAATTGCGAGACACCACGGCTGTTAAAAATTTATAGGCCGAGATCAGCCAAGTTGTATACATACAAATAAGGCAAGCCTGCTGCTTCAACTGCCGGTTGTGCTGCTCGTTCGACGATGACAGCAACGGCAACAACTTCGGCGCCTGCTGCTCGCAACGCTTCAACCGCTGTGAGCACCGAGCCACCTGTGGTGCTGGTGTCTTCCACTGCAACAACTCGACGCCCCTTGACATCAGGTCCTTCAATACGACGCTGGAGGCCGTGCGCCTTTTCCGCTTTACGAACCACGAATGCATCGAGCTCGCGACCCTGTGCAGCTGCGGCGTGCAACATAGCCGTTGCAACAGGATCTGCGCCGAGCGTCAATCCACCAACTGCGTCAAAATCAAGATCCTTTGTCAGTTCCAGCATCACTCGACCGACAAGTGGCGCTGCTTGTGCATCAAGTGTTACGCGACGCAGGTCAACGTAATAGTCGGCTTCTTTCCCACTGGAAAGAATGACCTTGCCATGAACAACGGCTTTATCGAGGATTTGTTGGCGTAATGCTTCGCGATCTGTCATGGCTCTAGCCTAGAACGCCACGCATGCACGATGCATGGCACACTCGTGTCATGAGTTCCGTTGCATTTTGCCCAACTGTGGATGCGGTCAATCCCCTTACTCCAAGTGTTCAATTGGCAACTCAGCCTTTCATCGTTTCCGCACCAGCCGAAGGTGTGCGATGGATTACCCACGTAGCAGCAGAACTATCAAAGACAGCTGAACCTTTGATCCTCGTGTTTTATGGCGAAGCAGCGATTCACGCGCCGGCGTTGGGATTCAGTCGTCGCTCACTTCGTCGACCTGCAGTTGGCTACGTATTGGTAGATCCCGTCATGCCTACTATCGGTGGCGACTACGGCGACTGGCCAGATGCTCCGGTGACTGTGATCGTGAGTGACAATCCACCCGAGCACGCACGTGAGGCAGCAATGCAATCGCGCCTACGAGGATGGAACGTTACACAAGAGTCACTGCAAAGTGTGCTCGAACGTTATTAGCGCCCTAAGTAGTGCACGCCGAACCAAAACCAAAACACAAGCAGTCCAAACCGGGTTGCCCGTTTATAGGTCACTAAATCAACCAGTCTTCCAAGTGGCATGAGACTCTGTGGCCGAACTACTGAGTAAGTTGCGATTAAAGTCGCTAGTGCAAGGCAAATGGTGTACCCATGCGCAAAGAATGATCGACTCATGTGAGATCCCGCATAACTCGTGGACGCAAGAGTCGAAGCCCAAGAAATAACCACAAAGCCGCGAAAACTGCTCGGCCAAAATATTGTTCCAGCGATGGATCTATGAGCACGGTAATTGTTGGGAAGTGTTGGTCATCGCCACCATGTGCACGTGCCAAGATGTAGGCGCTTAACTCGATGCATCCAAGAATTACTAACAGCGTTGACCACACGATGATAGATCGCTTTAACGATTGTGACTGTGGTCGATCACGCCGAGAATCGGTATGCCATGTCTCTAGATATACGAATACCGCAATCGCTGATAACACTAACCAGTCGATGACACCGTAACGTTGAGAAAAAGTCAGAAGCACAAAAGCCACTGACGCCGAAAAAGCAAGAGTAAATCGGGTAATAGTTAGTCGCTTGTAGCGAAAACGGTGAACGCCACGATGATCAAGCTCCAAAATAATTGTGGCTGCAATAAAGATTGCGGCATCCGGCAGCGCACCACGGCCGAGGTGCCACAACCCAGTGATTCCCAAGATGTACAACCACACAGGGCGTTGTTTCATCGGCTCCTCGACATCACCGAAAGTAACCGCACAATTGGTCGCGGTGCATATTGCGCCACGAGTCCCAACGCCTTGTATTGGATACTTGGGACACTAACTGGTTGTCGTCCGGCAAAATCGGTCAAGGCATCGCGAACCAGTTGACCTGCATCAAGCCACATCCAGTCAGGAATGGTTTCAGTTTCCATACCTGCGCGGTCTTGAAACTCTGTACGTGTAAAACCTGGACACAATGCCATGACGTGAACGTCAGTATCGCGAAGCTGCATCGTCATTGATTCACTGAATGTTGTCACCCAAGATTTAGCTGCACTGTAAGTTCCACTCGACATCCAACCAGCAACTGAACTGACATTGATGATTCCGCCGCGATTTCGATTTCGCATACCTGGAAGTGCCGCGTGCGAGATTCTCATCACAGCAGTAACCAAAACATCGAGTAACTTCTGCTCCGCCTCTACCGAATTATCAAAAAATGATTCGTTGAGGCCAAATCCTGCATTGTTGATGATCAGGTCGATGTCATCTTTGCTTGCTCGTTGCGCAACAGTATCAATTTGTTCACGATCGCTGAGATCGGCCGTAAGGACTTCGACGAGAACACCATGTTTCGATCGCAAAAGCTGCGCAACTTGTTCGAGCTTTTCGGTATTGCGTGCAACCACAACCAGATTCATTCCGCGCGAAGCTAGCTCGTCAGCAAACTCGAAACCAATGCCAGTTGAAGCGCCAGTAACTATTGACGTTCCGCGAAATAGAGAAGTCATCGTGAACGGCGACCTGGACGCCAAACAACGACAGCATTAGATGGATTGCGCTCACGAAGCACTTCGATTTCAATTAGTGCACGTTCGAGTTGTTCTTCGAGGTTCAAAATGCGAACGATACCCGCAAGCGTGATGCCTTCGGCCGACAGTGCTGCCACAGTACGAAGGCGGTTAATGTCGCGCTGCGAATACAACCGGTTGTGACCACCAGTGCGATCAGGTGACACTAAACCCATGCGGTCGTATTGGCGAAGCGTTTGTGGGTGCATGCCCGAGAGTTGCGCTGCGATCGAGATGACATATAGCGGTGTCTCGTCGTCAAAGTGATAGCTGCTGCTAGCCATTACTTTTCCGCCTTGGCTTCATGGAATCCAGCCTTGCGCATGATGTCTTCGCGCGGGTTGAAATCAGAAGTAAATTCGGAAAATTCTTGAAGTGCCTTTTTGGCATCGTCCGAGATGTCTTTAGGTACCGCAATCTCGACCGTGACGATCAAGTCGCCATGTTGGCCATCGCTCTTTGCTACACCCTTGTCGCGTGCTCGGAATTTCGCACCAGTCTTCGTTCCTGCTGGAATTCGGATGCGCACAGGTTTGCCATCGAAAACTGGCACTTCAATATCTGCGCCGTTGACAGCTTCATCGAAACGAATGGGAACTGTGATTGTCAGGTTGTGACCGTCGCGGCCAAAGAGTGGGTGTGCCTTAACGTGAACGGTCACGTATAGGTCACCAGCAGGTCCACCTTGATCGCCTGCGCCGCCCTTACCCTTTAGTCGAATCCGTTGATCGTTTTTCACCCCGGCAGGGATACGAGCTTGAGTCGTACCCGAATCGAGACGCAGTGGGATTGTCACGCCACGAAGCGACTCATCAAATGAAATTGTGACGGTTGTTTCAAAGTCAGCACCTCGACGAGGTCCACGCTTTCGACCGCCACCAAAAAGTCCACCCAAGAGGTCGTTGATGTCTCCAAATTGTTGGCCGCCCCCGAACATGTCGCCCATGTTTGGTGCACCAGCTTGCCCACCAAATCCACCAGCACCTGGACGAAAACCGCCAGTAGCTCCGAGGCGTTGCATTTCGTCATACTCTGCTCGACGCTTTGTATCACCGAGCGTGTCATAAGCAGCGCTTACTTCCTTGAACCGCTCTTCGATCTTCTTATCGCCTTCGTTCTTGTCAGGATGCAAATCCTTAGCAAGTTTGCGATAAGCCTTCTTGATCTCATCTTGAGTCGCCGTCTTGGAGACACCAAGAACTTTATAAAAATCTTTATCGGCCATCAGTGTCTCCTTTCATTGAGACGGGATTATCTATAGACAGTGTTAAACAGTTTCGGTTTCAGCCGGTGCGCCTGGATCAGCAACACTGACAATTGCCGCGCGAATCACTCGTCCGGAAAATTCATAGCCAGGCTGAAATACAGCGACACATGTCGAGGTCGACACCTCATCACTGTATTCATGCGCAATTGCTTCGTGACGCATTGGATCAAATTCATCACCTGGTTCGCCAAACTTCGTCATACCCAAACGTGTCACAGTATTTTCAAGCGCCTCACCAACACTCTTAAATCCACCCTCGAGTTCGTCATGCGCACGCGCACGACCAATGTCATCAAGAATTGGCAAGAGTTCAGAGAGTGTTCCCGAAATTATTTGCTCACGCACGAGTTCTCGATCGCGTTCAACGCGCTTGCGATAGTTCGAGTACTCGGCCTGAAGTCGTTGTATGTCGGCTGTTAGTTCGGCGACTGGATCAACTTCCACAACAGGTTCCTCCGGCGCATCTTGCGATGCGCGCGGGGCTCCCGTCTCTGGATCAATCTTGCGATTGTCTGTGATCTTGACGCCCTCAGCCGTGCTGTGGTCGTTGTCAGTCATTATTAGTCCACAAGCTCTGCATCGACTACATCGTCGTCAGCCGAAGGGGCTTCGCCTGCAGCTGCATTTTGATTCTCTGCGTAAAGCGCTGAACCTAGTGCTTGCGATGTCGTTGCGACTGCTTCTACGCCAGCCTTGATAGCTTCGAGGTCATTACCTTCGAGAGCCTTCTTCAAGTCCGCAAGTGGTCCTTCGACATTTTCCTTAGCTTCTGCTGGGAGCTTGTCTTCGTTTTCCTTGATGAACTTCTCGGTCGAGAAGACTAGCGATTCAGCTTGGTTTCGAACTTCAGCTTCTTCACGGCGCTTGCGATCTTCTTCAGCGTGTGATTCAGCATCAGCCATCATGCGATCGATTTCTTCCTTGGAAAGCGTTCCGCCTCCAGTGATAGTCATCGACTGTTCCTTACCTGTGCCCAGATCCTTTGCGGAAACATGCACGATGCCGTTGGCATCAATGTCGAAGGCAACTTCGATTTGTGGCACGTTGCGTGGAGCTGGTGGCAATCCGGTGAGTTCGAACGTCGCAAGCTTCTTGTTGTAAGCAGCCATTTCGCGTTCGCCTTGGAATACCTGAATCAGCACAGATGGTTGGTTGTCTTCAGCAGTTGTGAAGATTTCCGAACGACGAGTTGGGATCGTGGTGTTGCGCTCGATCAACTTAGTCATCACGCCACCCTTGGTTTCGATGCCTAGTGACAAAGGTGTGACATCAAGGAGCAACACGTCCTTAACTTCACCCTTCATGACACCGGCTTGGAGTGCAGCGCCGATTGCAACAACCTCATCGGGGTTTACACCCTTATTTGGTTCCTTGCCACCGGTAAGTTCCTTCACCAAGTCAGTAACTGCAGGCATACGAGTCGAGCCACCAACGAGCACTACGTGATCGATGTCGCCAACCTTGATGCCAGCATCCTTAATGACTTGTTGGAATGGAGCCTTGGTTCGCTCGAGTAGATCAGCAGTGAGTTGCTGGAACTGTGCACGAGTCAAAGTCTCGTCCAAGTGAAGTGGTCCTGCATCTGATGCTGTGATGTAAGGAAGGTTGATGTTTGCAGACTGTGAAGCCGACAATTCAATCTTTGCCTTTTCAGCAGCTTCGCGTAGACGCTGAACTGCAACCTTGTCAGCTGACAAGTCCACACCATTTGCGTTCTTGAATGCAGTGACCAAGTGATCAACTATGCGCTGATCCCAGTCATCGCCACCGAGGTGGTTGTCACCACTGGTTGCCTTTACTTCGACAACACCTTCACCGATTTCGAGAAGTGAAACGTCGAAGGTTCCACCACCAAGGTCGAATACAAGAATCGTTTGTTCTTGATCGCCCTTGTCTAGTCCATAAGCAAGTGCAGCAGCAGTTGGTTCGTTAACGATACGAAGCACATTCAGACCGGCAATCTGGCCAGCATCCTTCGTCGCTTGACGTTGTGCATCATTGAAGTATGCAGGCACAGTGATAACTGCATCAGTCACAGTTTCACCAAGGTATGCCTCAGCATCGCGCTTGAGCTTTTGCAAAATACGAGCAGAGATTTCTTGAGCGTTGTACTTCTTGTCGTCGATACTGACGTTCCAGTTTGTTTCGCCAATGTGGCGCTTAACAGAGCGGATCGTGCGATCAACGTTTGTGACGGCTTGGCGCTTGGCGACTTCGCCGACCAGTACTTCGCCGTTCTTTGCGAATGCCACAACCGAAGGAGTCGTACGAGCACCTTCAGCATTGGCGATAACAGTGGGTTCGCCGCCCTCAAGGACGCTCACCACTGAGTTGGTTGTTCCTAGGTCGATACCTACGGCACGTGACATAGTCATTTCCTCCAGTTGGATAGTTTTCCCTCGGGTCAGCCCCGACTCACCGCACCTGCGCAATCTCTTAGCAGATGCCTTGAGTCGGGTTGGCTCAAGGTTCTTGATTATTGTAACCCAGATCATTCAGGTTGTATTCCTGAGCTGAAAAGCCCTTAAAACGTGAGGTTTTTCTAGTTTTGCTCTATGGTTAGGCAGATGCGAGCGGTTCAATTTGATGAGTTTGGCGGCCAGTTATACGTTGCAGAACGTCCGATGCCCGTTTTACGTCCTCATGGCGCGATCATCAAGGTCGAAGCCACCGGACTGTGCCGCAGCGACTGGCATGGGTGGATGGGGCACGATGACGACATCCAAACATTCCCGCATGTTCCCGGGCACGAATTAGCTGGAACCATTGCGCAAGTTGGAGCAAACGTCACCAAGTTCTCAGTCGGCGATCGTGTGACAGTTCCATTCGTCTGTGGATGCGGTGACTGCGTCGACTGTCTGGCAGGCAACGCACAAGTATGCATGTTTCAATGGCAACCGGGTTTTTCTGGAGCAGGTTCATTCGCAGAGTATGTGACGATTCCCCAAGCTGACTTCAATGTTGTTGCAATTCCAGACTCAATTTCTTTTGATACCGCCGCTGGATTAGGTTGTCGCTTTGCGACGTCATACCGCGGCATTGTGCAAGTGGCGAAAGTACAGCCAGATGAAACAGTTGCCATCTTTGGCTGTGGCGGTGTTGGACTTGCTGCGATCATGATCGCAAAATCGCGTGGCGCTCAAGTGGTTGCAATTGATAAATCTCACGAGGCACTCGATCGTGCCCGACTTGCCGGAGCAGACGTTCGTGTCGATGCGGTGTATGACGAAGTCGTCAAAGTTGTTCGCAAATTTGGAGATAACGGAGTCAATGTCACAGTTGACGCACTCGGCAGCATCGAAACATCGCGCACTGCAATCGAGACATTGAAACGCCTTGGCCGACACGTACAAATTGGTTTGCTTCCTCCCTCAGTTGTCGGTGATCATGCAACTATCCCCATGCATCGTGTGATTGGACACGAACTGACAGTTCTCGGAAGTCATGGCATGTCTGCAGCAACATATCCTGACATGCTCTCAGATATTGCCAACGGACTACTTCGGCCAGAACTTCTTATTGAACGCGTCATTTCACTTGACGATGTTCCTGCTGAATTAGCAGCAATGAGTACTACATCGGTACCTGGTATCACAATCATTCATCCGTAACTTCACACATTCGGCGAACCTGCATTGCTAGTCTGCAATTGTGTCTGACATCCAAGCTGATTCCTTAGAACAACTCCGACTACGCCGAAGTGCAAAGTGGCGTGGATTTGATTCAGATGTACTGCCATTACCTGTGGCAGAAATGGATTTTCCAATCGCAGAGCCAATTAAGCGCGTACTCATCGACATGATTGAACGAAGCGATGTGGGCTATGGCGGAATCATTCCCGAATTCGCAATTGCATTTTCAAAGTATGCCCACGATATGTGGGACTGGGATATTGATCCTGAGCAAGTTCGACTTGCAACCGACGTCGGAGTTGCAGGCGTTGAAGTGCTTCGTGCCATTTGTTGGCCGAGCGACAAAGTCGTCATCAATTCGCCGGTGTATCACAACTTTTATAACTGGATCAAAGAGGCGCACTGCGATGTCGTTGATGTACCGCTGCTTAATGATAGCAACGGCACCTGGACTCTAGATTTTGTCGCACTTGAAAAAGCTTTTGCTGATGGTGCCAAGGTTTATCTGATGTGTAGCCCACACAATCCTGTGGGAACAGTTTTCTCTCGCGAAGAGCAAAGCCGTATTGCTAATCTTGCTAAGAAATACAACGTTGTTGTGATTAGCGATGAAATTCATGCACCTCTAACGTTTGATAATTCTTTTGTTCCATTCCTTGCGGTCAGTGATGTTGCTCGTGAAGTAGGCATTTGTATCACTGCTGCCAGCAAATCGTGGAATCTTGCTGGATTGAAGTGTGCACAAATTGTGACCGGAAGCCTCGATATGAAGGCACGCCTTGATGCCTTACCAATCAGCGTTCCATGGCGTGCTTCAATTCTTGGTGCTTGGGCAAGCACGGTTGCGTACAACGAAGGACGCGAATGGCTCGCCGATGTAATGAATAGTTTGAGTGACAATCGAGCTTTCATTAAGAACCAGCTCGCAATACACGTTCCGAAGGCGCGCTACTTTATTTCGAATAGCACGTATTTAGCATGGATTGATCTGAGTGCCTATGGCATCGAGGATCCAGCAAAAGTAATCCTCGAAAAGGGTCGAGTCGCATTTAACAACGGTGCCGACTTTGGCCCTGCTGGAGAGAATCACATTCGCTTGAACTTCGCTACGAGTCAAGAGATTTTGGCCGAAGCAATTCAACGTATGGCATCAGTACTCGAAGCCTAGGTCCGAGTAACTCGACAAAGAGATAGGGGCGACAAATGTCGCATTTAGGAATGATCACAATCGTCGTTGACAACTACGACGAGGCAATCGATTACTACACAACCGCTCTTGGATTTACATTGATTGAAGATACCAAGATGTCCGAGACAAAACGCTGGGTCGTTATTGCTCCTGACTCATCACACGGTGCCCAACTATTGATCGCTGAAGCAACAACCGAAGAACAAAAGTCGGCCATTGGAAATCAAACTGGTGGTCGCGTCGGATTCTTTTTGTATACCGATGATTTTGATCGTGACTATGCCCGTATGCGTGAACACGATGTTACTTTTACTGAAGAACCTCGTCACGAAGAGTTTGGAAAAGTCATCGTGTTTGCTGATAGGTATGGAAACAAATGGGATTTCATTGAGCGCCGTTAGGCAAGCACATCTCAGCCGCGTTCATACGGGCAATGACGGCATCCACTTCCACAACAGTATCCGCGATTAGCGTGGGCCAAAGCTGTAAACACCCATGCACCTGTTGATGGATCCAGATATCCGCTTCGATTTTCAGCCATCGCTTGGCTGTGACTAGCAATAATCTCGTCATAGTCCGCACGCTCTGGGTTCAGTCGGTCTTCGGCAGGCAACGACAAATCACGCGCTGCTAGTTGCGTTATTCGCGATCCTCGAAGAAATGCCATACGCCGACTTTAACGTCCGCTAGCGTTTGGTGCATGCCCCAGTTTCTGAGCCATGAAATCAAGACTCCTTGGAAAAACATGTCAGTCATCATTGATATCGAAGGTAAACCAACCGTTGTCGCTGCCGCTTTCTTACCCATGAAGCAACTCATCGCCAAAGCAGGAGGCGAAATTGCTGCTTCAAAAATTCATGATGACGTGAAGTTGGAAGGAGTGACCGAAGTCGTGAACGAATGGGCGAATGGGAAATTGAACGCATTCGATAGTTTGACTGTTCGTCAGCCTGGCGGTGAATTCATGCAGGAATGCTGGAAGGCGCTGAGGAAAGTTCGCGCTGGAAAAGTTATTAGCTATGCCGATCTCGCATTGAAGGCTGGCCGACCTCGCGCGATGCGTGCCGCGGGTACTGCGTGCTCATCGAATTTAATCGCACCGATTATTCCGTGCCATCGGGTTGTTCGTACCGGTGGCGACTTAGGTAACTATGGGTTTGGAGTTCCGCTTAAGCGCACCTTGCTCGAACATGAAGGCATTACTTTCTAGCAACAGACTTACACTTAACACGTGACCCAATACCTGATCGTGTTCGCAGTGGTTTTCATTGCAAACGTCGTGCCAGCATTCGCGCCACCGACATGGTCAATTTTGGTTTTTCTCACACTGCATTACGACTTGAACAATGCGCCTGCGATTGTGATTGGTGTTATTGCGGCATCAAGCGGCCGTTTTATTTTGGCAAATGCATTCCGTCGCTACCGTGACAAGTTTCCACAGTGGTATCTCGAAAACATGGAAAACGCTGCATCGCACCTAACAAAGTCGAATCGACATGTTGTTGCCCTTACATCTCTCTTCTTTGTCTCTCCGCTGTCCTCTGCACAATTGTTTGAAGCAGCGGGAATTATGAAGAACATCGCGCTCAAGCCACTGACATTAGCTTTTGCTGCGGGTCGATTGGTGACGTACACAATTTATGTGTCTGGGGCTAGCGTGCTCAAGGAGTCTTCGTTTGGCGACGTGATCTTGAAGAACATCAAGTCACCAACCGCGATTGCAATTCAGATTCTGATGGTTGTTGGGCTCGTGGCTTTGGGTTCCGTGAAATGGAAGCCTCACCAACCTCATCACGCCTAATGGCTTTGAAATGACAAATGCCCCGCACAATTAAGTGCGAGGCATTTGAAGAAACTCTAAATTACAAGTACATCAAGTTGAAGACTTTGCGGATGGTTTCGTGGCAGACCCACGTGCCCTTCCAGCCTTCAGGTGTTGACAACATCGTGCCTGGCTTTGCTTCGATTACTGTGCCGTCTTCGGCAGTGATCGTTGCGCTGCCTGCAACGATTGTTGCAGTTTCGTGGTAACCATCACGGAACGATGTGAAAGTACCTGGCTCACATTCCCAAACACCATAGACGAGTTTGCCGTCTTCGGACTCCCACACAACATCCACTTGTTCCATTTGACCGGTCAATGTTGTTGCTTTAAGAACAGGTTCGCCCTGCATTGGACGAGTAACGATGTCTTGCATTGAAAAAGTTGGTGTGCTCATGCACCCAAGCCTATTGGGCAGATTGGCCAATACGGGCTAGGCGTTCCAACGCTGCTTCTTCGATCGGAGAATGGTCCCCGACTGCTAGTCGCATCATTCCCAATAGACC
>CAITJH010000045.1 GCA_903892635.1 uncultured Actinomycetes bacterium
GAGCAATGTGTACGGCAAATTTTCTTGACGAATTGTTGCCAATTCACCGACGGCAAATGCGACTCCACCGTCTCCACAAATCGCAAGTGTCTGTTGTCCAGCGGCAGCCGGACCAATTGCGGCAGGCAAACCAAAACCAAGTGTTCCCCAACCAACTGGATAAGCAAGGCGTCGTGGTCGAGGTTGATCTCCGTACACACCATTCCAGTAGCCAGCAACAGCCATGTCGCACACAATCGCGCCATCGGCTGGCCAGTTGTCTTCGATGATCTCAACTAATGAAATTCCGCGCTGGGACTTTACGTCGGTTTTTAAGCGTGCACGCACAGTTCGATTGATGTCTGCTACATCAGTCCACTCGTCGCGAGGCTTTGTATCACTGATTAATGTTTTTGCGACTTCAGCAATGTCGTTAGCAATTAAGACTGCAGTTGGATCAATGTTGCGCATTGCAACTGTCGGCTCGACATCAACAAGGACAACCGTTGATGGCCAAGGCAAGTTCCAGTTCTTCGTATTCATGCCATCAAGTTGGCTGCCGAAAACCACTAGAGCCTCGGCATTTGCCAACACCTGCTCAACTTCAGGTTCATGAATTGGAGCACGAAGTGTGTATGGCGAATCCGCAGCAATGCCGCGACCTGCGAATGATGTCATTATTGGTGCGTTCCAATGAGCAGCAAGAGCTGCAATTTCTTGGCTGCCGTCAATCGCGCCGCCACCAGCCCAAATGACGATTCGTTCTGCATCGCCGAGCGCCGCCAGAGTCGCTGCTGTATCAACTGGAATACGTTCTTGACCCAATTCCAGAGTTGGCATTGGTGATGTAAAAGGTTGTCCAAGAACATCAGCAGGAATGCCTAAGTAACCTGCACCGGCCGGTGCACGTTGCAAGTCGCGAATCATCTCGGCAGCAACATCAACGGCCGTGACTCCATCAGTCACTGAAACAGCCATCGCGACGCCGTGCAGTTTCTTTGCAAGTGGTGCAAAGAGTGCAGCTTGGTCATCCATCTCGTGCAACATGCCACGCGTGCCTTCGGGCGATCGTTTGCCGATCGGCGCCTCGGATGAGATAACAAAAATTGGTGAGCCAGAAACGGCTGCCTCGCCAAAAGCGGCAATAGTATTTGCGGCTCCGGGGCCAGTTGTGGTCAATGCCACAGAAAGCTGTCCTGTTGTCCGAGCTAGGCCGTCAGCAGCGTATGCGCAGGTCTGTTCGTGCCGAACACCCACTATTGACGGGCGTTTTTCGCTCAATGCGTCCCAAAAAGCGAGGTTATGTACGCCAGGAATTCCAAAGGTCACGCGGATACCGGTTTGCCAAAGCAAATCCATGATGGCTCCGGCAACAGTTGGGGTATTTGGTGCGTCATACTGAGTCATACCAACACTTTAGCGAGCAAAGAAGAGGCAACAGTGTCAACCTTCGTTTCTACCAATCCAACCAATATCTCTGATGTCGTCGCCGAGGTCCCAGCGGCAAGTGTGAACGACATTGTTGAGGCAGCCCGCCGTGCCAAAGCAGCACAAAAGGCATGGGCAAAAATGCCAGCACCAGCCCGCGGTCGCGTCATCGCGCAGGTGGGTCGTTTGTTCGAGAAGAACAAGGAAACTCTTGCAGCACTTGTCACCCGCGAAATGGGCAAGGTGTATGCCGAGGCACTTGGTGAAGTACAGGAAGTTATCGATACCTGTGACTTCTTCCTTGGTGAAGGTCGTCGTCTCTACGGCATGACCGTTCCAAGTGAAATGCCAAACAAGAATCTCTTCACGTTCCGTCAGCCAGTGGGTACTGCACTGATCATCACCGCAGGTAACTTCCCAGCAGCAGTTCCTTCGTGGTACCTCGTTCCAGCACTGCTCACCGGAAACAGTGTCGTATGGAAGCCATCAGAATTCACTCCAGCTATTGCGCAAGCAATGACAGAAATTTTCTATGCAGGTGGCGTTCCTAAGGACGTTCTCATCACTGTTGTCGCTGATGGCGCAACTACCTTCGCTGCGATGGAAGCTGCTCTCGATGCCGGCTTGCTCAACAAGATTGGCTTTACTGGTTCAACTGAAGTTGGCCGCAAGATCGGCGCTCTTGCCGGACAGCACATCCAGAGTGCATGTCTTGAACTTGGTGGCAAGAACCCAATGGTGGTTATGCCAGATGCTGATCTCAAGCTCGTTCTTGATGGCGCGTTGTTCGCAGGTTTTGGAACTGCGGGCCAGCGCTGCACGTCACTAGGAACATTGTGGTTGCACGAATCAATCCATGATGAATTCCTCGCGATGTACAAGGAAGCAGTTGAAAGTGCAAGGGTCGGCGACCCAATGCAGGGCGTTCTCTTTGGTCCTATGCTTTCGGAAAAGTATCTCGAGAATCACATTAATAATCTCGAAATGATCCAGCCTCACCACACTGTGTTCGGATCACAAGGCATTGGTCGCATCACAAAGGACAACCCGCGTGATGGCTTCGTTGGCGATCCAGATGCAGGCGTCTTCGCGCACCCAACAATCGTTGCGGGCATCAAGAAGGAAGACGAGTTGTACTACACCGAAACTTTCGGTCCACTTGTCACCGTTGGAAAGTTCTCAACACTTGAAGAAGCAATCGAACTTGCAAATGGTCACGGCTATGGATTGTCTTCAGCGATTTACACCAGCGATCCAAAGTCAGTCTGGACATTCCGCGAAGGAATCTCAGCCGGCATGATCTCGGTCAATAACTCAACCTCTGGTGCTGAAGCGCACCTTCCATTCGGTGGAAATGGCAAGAGCGGTAACGGCTCACGTCAAAGCGGTGTGTGGGTACTTGATCAGTTCACACGCTGGCAGTCACTGAACTGGGATTGGTCAGGCAAGCTACAAAAGGCTCAGATGGACATCGTCGAAAGCCCATACAACCCAGACTTCACTCTCTAGGACGAAAACGAATGGCTAATCTTCCAGAACAAGTTGATGTAGTTGTAGTCGGCGGCGGCGTGATGGGAGCCTCAGCGGCATTCCATCTCGCCGAAGCAGGCGTGAGCGTTTTGCTCGTTGAAAAGAGTGAACTTGCAAGTGGCTCAACTTCAAAGGCTGCAGGTGGCGTTCGCGCTAACTTCTCCGATGAATTAAACGTTGCAATGGGTGCTCGCTCATTGCAGTTGCTTGCAGATTTCAACACTCGTCCGGGTCAAGAAATTGACTTGCATCGCCCGGGTTACATGTTCGCTCTAACCCGCTCTGAAGACGTTGCATTATTCGAACGCTCTATGGCGATTCATCACCAATTCGGAGTTGCCTCTGAGATGCTGACGCCAGAGCAAGCGCATGCAAAGAATCCGATCTTGAACGTAGACGATGTGCTCGCAGCCCACATCACTCCTGATGATGGTTACTGCACACCAGAGTCAGTCGTAATGGGTTATGCATCAGGTGCTCGTCGTCATGGTGCAACCGTCCTAACAAATGTTGAAGCCACTGGCATCACAGTTGTGGGTGGCGAAATCACTGCAGTACAAACTTCTGCTGGTGAAGTTAAGACAAGCGCAGTAATCAACTGTGCTGGCGCATGGTCACCAACAATTGGCGCCATGGTCGGTCTCGATCTTCCAGTGAAGCCGCTCAAGCGCGAGCTACTTATCACAGAGCCTTTGAGCGCAGACTTTGACGATGTTCCTGCTGACATGCCAATGACGATTGATTACTCAACGTCGTTGTACTGGCATCGTGAAGGCAAGGGCTTGCTCATGGGCTTTTCTGACAAGACAACCGATTACGGTTGGGATCTCACGCGCGATCCATCATTCCCAGAAAAGCTTGCCGAACTTGCTTACCATCGCGCACCGCGTTTGCTTGAAGTTGGCGTTGGACGTGGCTGGGCTGGTTATTACGACGTAGCACCTGACCACAATGCGATTCTTGGCGAGTACGCAGGAGTATCGCGCATGCTCTATGCAACAGGCTTTAGCGGTCACGGATTCTTGCAGGGTCCCGCGATCGGTGAAATTTTGCGCGATCTCTACCTTGGCAAGACACCATTCGTAGACATTTCACCAATGAGCGCGGATCGATTCGCTAACGGTGGCCAGCTTCGTCCTGAAGCCAACATCGTTTAGGAGCATCCATGACTAAGTTTTCTGACTGGCTTCGTCCTGCACTCACAGTTCCTCGAACATCGTGGAGTGCAGGCGAATCCAATTGGAAGACGTCGCCAAAGACGTTTCTTGTTCTAGTACTTGGCCTCTGGCTCTTTGGAACTGGTGAAGCCGCATTTATTGCTGCCAATATCGGCGTATCGCCGTGGACTGTATTTGCTGAAGGAATTTCGTTACACACAGGATGGTCGATCGGACAATCGACCTTTGTTATCTCGTGCAGCGTGCTTGCATTTTGGATCCCGCTCAAGAGCAAACCAGGTCTCGGCACAATCATGAACATCATCGTGATTGCCCTGGCACTTGATGTGATGGCTCCGATTTTTCCAAACCCGAATCAACTAGGCCCACAAATCGCGCTTGATCTATTCGGAATCATTTTGGTTGGTTTAGGAAGCGCTCTGTACATCACGAGCAATCTTGGTCCAGGCCCTCGCGACGGTCTGATGATCGGAATTCACTTCAAGACTGGAATTCGCATTGGTCGAGTGCGCACGATGATTGAAGTCGTAGTGCTCATTGTTGGATGGGCACTTGGCGGCAAAGTCGGACTAGGAACTCTGTTGTTCGCAGGTTTGATTGGCCAAAGTATTGCAATGGCATTCGGCGTTGTTAGCCGAGTGACTCCGACACTTCGCTAGAAACGACGACCTTTGCTGGATCGGCACTGTGTTCTCGGGCGTTCTCAGCAATGTAGACACCAGCAAGAATGACAACACCGCCCACAATTTGAATGACGCTTAAAGCTTCTCCAAGCACAATCCATGCCACGACCGCAGCAATCGGCGGCTCGGTAATACCCATGATGCTTGCACCGGCTCCACCAATGTGACGAATTGAATTGATGACCAAAATGTAAGGCGTCACAGTTCCGAAGATGACCATGTAAGTGAAGAACGGCCAAATGGGATAGGTGTACGCGCTGCCTTCAAATGGAGTGACATGGGCGGTCAACGATGAAACTGGAAAAGTAGTCCATGAACGCAATGTCGCAAAAAATAGTGCAGAGAAAGTAAAGGCCCACATCAGTAGCGAAATTGGATCGCGACGTGCACTAGCGCGATCTCCGATCAAATACATCACGATGAGGCACGACATTGAACCAAGCGCGAAAAGCAGACCGATCTTGTTCAATGTGACGCCGTTCCAGACTTCTTGAACGAGCGCGAGTCCCACAATCGCGAGCGCGAGTCCAGCCCAGACCGTTGAACGCACTGGTTGATGCCACACGAAGCGAACGAATAGAACCACAAAGATTGGTGCCATGAATTCGATCAACAAGCTGACCGTAATAGGAATTCTCGAGATTGACTCAAAATAAAACCACTGACACATTGCCACACCGACGATGCCATAAGCGGCGAGCATCAATGCTTCTTTTGCGGTGATTCGAAACGCAGAACGATTTGTGGCGAGTACCCACACGATCAAGACAAGAGCGGTGGCTGTACCTCGAAACTGTGACACTCGAAGTGGATCGCCAACTTCGTGGAGAACGACTTTAGACACTGTTCCGTTAATGGCCCACAATGTCGCGGCACCAAGGTAGAGCAGGTAGCCGAGTTTTGGATTCTTAACGTGTTCCTTTTGGTGCCGAGCCATCCGAGGTCACTTTCTGGTAAGTCACTGTGCTTTGCTTGCAGAGGTAAGTCACTTCCAGACTAGCCCACGACTTACCCGAAACGACCCGAGATGTAATCCTCAGTTGCCTTTTCGCGTGGTGCCGAGAACACCTGATCAGTTGGGTTAATTTCGACTAATCGCCCAGGCTCACCAGTTGCAGCAAGGTTGAAGAATGCTGTTGATGAACTGACTCGCGCAGCTTGCTGCATGTTGTGCGTCACAATCACGATGGTGTACTCATTTTTGAGTTCGTGGATCAAATCCTCAATCGCAATTGTGGAAATTGGATCGAGTGCTGAACACGGCTCGTCCATCAGCAAGACATCAGGCTGCACTGCGATCGCCCGAGCAATGCAAAGGCGTTGTTGCTGACCACCCGAGAGTCCAGCGCCTGGTCGATCAAGGCGGTCCTTGACTTCATTCCACAGGTTTGCACCGCGCAATGAGCGCTCAACAATTTCAGAAAGTTCATCTTTTGATTTACGGCCAGAATCGAGCTTGATTCCAGCGAGAACGTTTTCTTGAATTGACATTGTTGGGAATGGGTTTGGGCGCTGGAATACCATTCCGATTGTGCGTCGAACGTTCACTGGATCAACGCCATCGCCATAGATATCTTCGCCATCGAGTGCAACGCTGCCTTCGATTCGTGCACCAGGAATAACTTCGTGCATACGGTTAAGTGAACGCAAGACAGTTGACTTGCCACAGCCTGAAGGGCCAATGAAAGCCGTTACCGAACGTGGCTCGATTGTGAGCGAAACATCGGCGACTGCTCGGAAGGTTCCGTAGTACGCGTTCAAATTGTTGACGTCAATGCGCTTTGCCATGGTTATGCCTTAGGTGCGTAGTAGCGGGCGATGAGTTTTGCGGTTCCGTAAAAAATCATGATGAGGAGAATCAGTGTTAGTGCGCCAGCCCATGCGCGATCAAGTGATGCTGGTGTGGCACTTGAGATTTGATCCCAAATAAATGTTGGGATCGCCGCTTGTGGGCCAGCGAATGGGTTGGAGTTGATGGACTGTGACAAGAATGTTGTCAACAGCAGCGGAGCAGTTTCACCGGCAACACGAGCCACGGACAACATGACGCCGGTGATGATTCCACCGATTGCTGTTGGTAGCACGATTCGCAGAATTGTCTTCCACTGTGGAATACCGAGTGCCAGTGATGCTTCGCGTAAATCAGCAGGAACGATCTTGAGCATTTCTTCAGTTGCTCGAACAATTACGGGCATCATCAAAATAGTGAGTGACAAGGATGCTGCAAAGCCCGAACGTTCCATGCCAAAGGTCAGAATAAAAGCTGTGTAAATGAATAGACCTGCAACGATTGATGGAACGCCTGTCATCACATCGACGAAAAAGCTTATCCACTTTCCTAAGCGACCGCCTCGGGAATATTCAACGAGATAGATCGCAGTCAAGATTCCAATAGGAACGGCAATCAACGTTGCGATTCCTACTTGCTCCAACGTTCCCAATAGTGCGTGGTAGATACCGCCACCAGGTTTTGATGGACTTACTGACCTCATTGAATGAGACAGGAAGTTTGCATTGAATTGTGCAATGCCTTTATGTACTACCTGCCAAATAAGCGTGGCTAGCGGTAGAGCAGCAGCAACGAATGAAGAATAAATCAATGTCGCAAACAATCGGTCGACGGCGTGACGGCGACCTTCAACCGTAAAACTCCATGCGGTTTGCAGCACTAAATAGAGCACGACAGCAAGAGCAGTTGTTCCGCCGATTCCAGAAACGTTTGTGGTGTTCTCAATGAGAAGTGCAGCACCGATAGAGAGCATGGCTAGGGCCGCTGCGAACCACTTTGGAAGAATGCTTCCACGCAATTGTGTAGACATTATTACGCTCCCGAAAAATCTTTACGACGCGCAATAATGCCGCGCGCAATGGAGTTCACTGCAAGTGTGATGAGGAACAGGACAAGGCCCGAAGCAATCAATGCTGAAAGTCCGTTAGGCCCAGCTTCGTTCCACTTCAAAGCAATATTGGCGGCAAAAGTATTTCCACCGGGTTCTGAAATATGGATGTTGACTTCAAATACAGCGGAAAGGATCAGTGCCACCGCAATGGTCTCGCCCAGTGCGCGCCCGAGGCCAAGCATGGATGCGCTGATGATTCCAGGGCGACCAAAAGGCAGCACGGCCATACGAACCATTTCCCAACGCGTTGCACCAAGTGCAAGTGCAGCCTCAACGTGGTTACGAGGAACTTGGTTAAACACTTCGCGGCTGATCGCGCTGATGGTTGGCAAAATCATGATGGCAAGAACGACGCCAGCAATGAGCAAGCTCTTTGTATAAAGGTCAGAGCGATTCTGAAAAATTGGGATAAATCCGAGGTAGCGATCAAGCCACGCTGCTACGCCTTGCATGTGAGGCATGAGAAATTGCAAACCCCACAAGCCAAAAATGATGGACGGAACAGCAGCAAGTAGATCAATGAAGAAGGCCATCGCACCTGCAATTTTCTTCGGTGCGTAATAAGTAATGAATAGTGCAGTACCAATTCCAGTTGGAACGGCAAGAATCATGGCAATAAGTGCAGCAACAAAGGTTCCGAAAGCAAGTGCCGCGATACCGAAGATCGGAGTGCTTTGATCTGGGAACCATTTTGATTCAGTAAAGAAGTTTGAGGAATTGTGAGAGAAGGATGGAATCGCTTTCCATGTCAGAAAAATTCCAATGCTCGTCATCAGCGCCAAAATGAGAATGCCTGATCCGACTGTGATCAATCGGAAAATCTGGTCTCCTCGCCGAACAGCACTTCCGCTGATTGACGAGCGTGGGTCGGATAGGCCCTGATTCATGGATCTAGTGTCTCACTACGAGGTCGGGTTGAGGTCTTGCATCCCAAGATATTGGGCTGTCTTACAGAAGTATGGGGCAACTACCCATAAGTAGTTGCCCCATACAGTTCGTTCTGATTTAGGAGATTGCTGCAACCGCGGCGCGAACCTTGGTCAATAGGTCTCCGGTGATTGGCACGTAGCCCGCACTGGAAAGCGCGCTCTGAGCTTCATCAGAGGCGGTGAAAGTCAGGAATGACTTCACAAGCGCGCTCTGTGCTGCTGCAAGACCCTTTTCGCATGTGATTTCGTAAGTCACAAGCACGATTGGGTAGGAAGCGCCGTCCTTGACGGTGCGATCAATTGTTAGCGAGAGGTCGTTACCAGTTCCGCTCACAGTTGCAGCTGCAATGGTCTTTGCCGCTGCGTCCGATGTTGCTTCAACCGCGCCACCGCCGTTATCGATCTTGGCTGCCTTGAGCTTCTGTGTCTGTACGAATGACAGTTCTACATAACCGATTGAGTTCTTTGTTGTTGCGATTGACGAAGCTACGCCATCGGAACCCTTGGCACCTTGTCCACCTGGAGCAACCCAGTCCTTGCCACCGGCAAGTGTGTAGGTCGATGGTGTTGTGGCGATAAGCCACTTGGTGAAGTTATCGGTTGTACCTGATGAATCGCTGCGGTGGAATGTAGCGATAGTTGCATTTGGCAAAGTCACGCCAGAGTTAAGTGCAGCAATAGCTGGATCGTTCCACTTGGTGATTGCGCCTGTGAAGATTGCAGCTGCAGTCTTTGGATCAAGCACGAGTGAATCAACACCGTCGATGTTGTAAGCAAGGGCAATTGCGCCACCTACCATCGGGATGTCAATTGCATTGTTGCCACTACAGCGAGTTGCTGCTGCGGTTGCTTCTTCTGGCTTCAAAGGTGAATCTGAACCAGCAAAGTCAGTCTGTGAGTTGTTGAAGTCTTGGACACCTGCACCAGAACCGTTTGCCTGGTAATCGATGGTCGCACCTGGGTTTGCAGTCTGGAACGAATTGATCCAATCTGCCATGGCATTTTTCTGAGCACTTGAGCCAGATGCCTTGAGTGAGCCGCTCGCACCAGCGCCAGTTGGAGCTGCACTTGAGCCCGAGTTGTTGTCGCTGCCACATGCAGTCAGCGAAAGGGTGGTTGCAATGGCGACTGTCGCAATTGCGATTCGGGTGAGTTTCACCGCGTTCCTCCTAAGGATGTTTACCTTGTGATGTCTAGAAGGTAAACAAACCTTGCGAACAAAAGATTTATTGAAAGTGAACACAAGGTGAATTAATTTTTTGACCTCTCGCAGAGTTGTTAACCTTCGCAAAATACCCATTGAATAAGGGACAATTTAGTGAAACGTTTGGTGAACAAGGTTGTGCGGAGTTGTTCACTTTGCCCAATTTGGCGTGCCATGTCGTGCAGCCAATGTGAACTCGTTGACGATGACGATTCAGTGAATGTGGCGCTCAACCGAGTGCACGACGTTGGCGTTGGCGATATCGCGATGGAAAATCACCATTGAACCGGGCGTTAGTGCCGGATCAAAGTCCTTTTTCGACGTCAAAGTTAACGAGAATTGGGATTCCAGTGTTGCCATAACTGTCGGCATGACTGGACGGTGAGTGCACAGCAGTACCGGAGCGGACTGGCTTGCGATTTGAGCGACTCGAGCTTGAGCTCGATCTGGATCAATTAAGTGTTGCTCTTCGCTCAAGGTTTCTTCCAAATTAATCGCCAAACTGCGAGCACTGGCATACGGCCCGACCGTGTCGCGGCATCGTCGAGAGTCCGAAGAGTGAAGCGCAGTAATTTCAAACGCAGCAATCGCGGGGACAAGTCCGGCAGCTTGCATGCGGCCCACGGCTGTCAACGGGCGACTTGAATCAACTTGTGCAAGTGCATCTTCTGTCACTGCCCACTCGGCACGTTTCGTTGCCTGAGTGTGGCGCAAGATGATGAGTGCTGAAGTCACGGGTGCAATTGCGGCTGCATCGAGTACTTCACGATCGTGTGGGTACGTTATCAACTTGGCGGCCTGCTTTGCATTGACCCAGCGAATTTCGTCTACTTCATCGTTCGCAACAAACTCTCCTGCAAGGTATGTAGCAAACCAGTAGTGCGAAAATTTTTCTTGCCCCTTAACTTCATAGTTCTGGGTTGGCAGTGGTACGCCAAGAGAAATAGCGAATCCAGTTTCTTCTCGCACTTCGCGGATAGCCGCGGCAATGATGTGTTCGCCAGGATCAACTTTGCCCTTGGGGAATGTCCAATCATTTCGATAACTGCGATGAACAAGAAGGTACTCGCGTTCGCCAGAGGTATCGCGAGTCACTACTGCGCCAGCAGCAATGATGGGATTAGCGGCCACGGATACCTACTCGATTAAGCAGGTTTTCCAACATGCGCGGTGTCGCGGCATCGGTGGCTGGTTTCGAAACTGGATGACTGCGAATCAGGAACTCTTGATAATCCTCAAGGGGTTCACCGTCAGCGCTGACTTGTTGACGAATCCATGAACCGTCTCCATGTAGATGCCATGCTGCCGTGGACTCGGCAAATGCAACATCGATCGTTTCAGTGATAGCAGCACCATCAGAAGGGTTCAGGCGCACAAGGGCTTCAACCCGTCGATCGAGATTGCGGTGCATCATGTCGGCTGAACCAATCCACACTTCACGATCGCTTCCATGGCCAAATTCGTAAACACGACTGTGTTCCAAGAAGCGTCCTAAGATACTGCGCACTTCGATGTTCTCGCTCAATCCAGCAACACCAGGGCGCAGTGCACAAATTCCACGAATGAGCAATTGAATTTTTACGCCAGCACGCGAAGCACGATAGAGCGCATCGATGATTGCTTCGTCAACAATGGCATTGCTCTTCATGCGAATAAATCCGGAACCTCCTGAATTTACTCGCTCAATTTCGCGATCAATCTTGGCAACGAGTTCAGTACGCATTTCTTTAGGAGCAACGATGAGTCGTTGGTAATCACCTTGGACTGAATAGCCGGATAGGTGATTGAACAAGCTGGCAACATCTTCACCAATTTCTGGATCAGTTGTAAGTAGTCCATAATCTTCGTACACACGGGCAGTCTTGGGGTTGTAGTTTCCAGTTCCAATGTGCACGTAACGACGCAAGCGACCGCCGTCACTGCGAACTACCATCGACAGTTTCGCGTGAGTCTTGAGTCCAACAACGCCATAAACAACGTGAACACCAGCTTCTTCGAGTTTGTGTGCCCAATCAATGTTGTTCTGTTCGTCAAAGCGTGCCTTGATTTCGACAACTGCAAGCACTTGCTTGCCCCATTCGGCGGCATTGATTAACGCATCAACAATTGGCGAGTCACCAGAGGTTCGATACAACGTTTGTTTGATTGCGAGCACGTTTGGATCTTCTGATGCTTGTTCAAGAAATAGTTGAACGCTCGTTGAGAATGAATCATAAGGATGATGCAGCACAACATCGCGATGACGCATGATGTCGAGCACATCTGGAGGAGTTGCAGATTCAACTTCTGAAAGTGCCGAACTTGTCCGTGCCACAAATGCAGGTGACTTTAAGTCGTCACGATTGAGTTTGGCTACTTCATCAAGTGAACGCAGATCAAGTGGTCCAGTGAGACGAAACACTTCGTTTTCAGTTACGCCAAGTTCGCTGATCAAAAGGTTCAGCACGTGAGGATCCATCGAGTTTTCAACTTCGAGGCGCACTGGTGGACCAAAGCGGCGGCGCATTAATTCGCGTTCGAGTGCCTGTAGCAAATTCTCGGCGTCGTCTTCTTCAACATCAAGATCTTCATTGCGAGTTACTCGGAAAGTGTGATTCTGGATGATGTCCATTCCGGGGAACAACATTTCCAAATGACCGGCGATGACATCTTCCAAAGGCACAAAACGTTGCGATGACACTTCGATGAAGCGTGGAAGTGATGGCGGCACTTTCACACGCGCAAAAAGTTCGCTGTCTGTTCCAGGATGACGGACAACCACAGCGAGGTTGAGTGACAAGCCTGAAATGTAAGGAAATGGATGTGAAGGATCAACAGCAAGTGGTGTGAGCACAGGGAAAACTTGCTCTTCGAAAAGTTTTGTCATTGCGGTTCGTTCATCGCTGGTGAGTTCCTCCCAACGAAGTAACACAATTCCGTTAGCAACTAGGGCAGGGAGCACCGAATGGTTAAAGCATTCTGAATGAAGTTTCATTAACTCGTAGCTGTGGTTCAGTACGTTGTCATGCACTTCTCGCGGCATGGAACCGCTGGCAGTTCGCACAGCGATGCCAGTTGCAATGCGACGCTTAAGTCCAGCAACGCGAACCATGAAGAATTCATCAAGATTGCTGGCAAAAATCGAGAGGTACTTAACTCGTTCTAAGAGTTCCAGATTCTCATCCTGAGCAAGTTCTAAAACTCGCTGGTTAAAGGCAATCCATGACAATTCGCGGTCGAGAAATCGATCGGTGGGTAGCGCGGCGCTGATGTTCTCTGATGGCGCATTCGTGGACATGTGCAAAAGCCTTGCACAATCAGGTTAACAACACCTAACAGTGGACTTTCCCAAGATGAATTATGGGCTGTTCGATGCCATGATCTAAGGGTGACTCGACAAATAGTGGTGATGGGCAGCGGAGAAACCAGCCCAACAATGGTGACTCCGCATCAACGCATCCTCGCGGGTGTTCCATCAGAGGGACGTATCGTGCTCGATACGCCGTTCGGGTTTCAAGAGAATGCAGATGAACTTACGACTCGGCTTGCTGAGTACTTCTCTCATTCCGTAGGAACGGACACCACTGCTGTGTCGTTGCGCAAAACCGAATTGCCAGCTGCCGAGATCGCTCATGCGGTCGCGCAAGTGAGAAGCGCAAACTGGGTATTCGCCGGACCGGGTTCACCAACATATGCACTGAAGGTGTGGCGCGAGACAGGAATGGCGCCTCACTTTGATGAGGTTCTTGAACGTGGAGTCATTGTGTTGGCTTCGGCAGCAGCTTTAACTGCTGGCGCGTTCACGATTCCTGTGTACGAAATTTACAAAGTTGGACAAGATCCATTTTGGAATGAAGGCCTCAATATTCTTGGTCGCCATACTGGTTTGAATGCCGTCGTCGTTCCGCACTTCGATAACAGCGAAGGTGGCACTCATGACACTCGTTTTTGTTACATGGGTGAACGACGCCTGCGCATGCTTGAAGCACAACTTCCTGCTGACACATTTGTTCTGGGCGTTGACGAACATACTGGTGTGAGCTTTGATCTTGATACTCAAATTGTTCGAGTGTTCGGTCGCGGAACAATGACAGTGCGCAAGGGCGATCACGTGTGGCAAGTGGCAAGCGGTGAAGAGGCCACGATTGACGAGATTGCGAAACAAGCGTCAGTCGAACGCGTGGTTGCTGAAACAACGGAACCACTTTTTGTTGCGGCTGTCCAAGTTGACGAATTACTTGATACTGGAAATGTTTTGGCTGCTGTCGATGCGCTCTTGGAACTTGACGAGATGGATCGCGACATCGATACCCGAGCAACCGTGCATGCATTGATCACTCGCTTGGGCCAGTTAGCTGCTTCACCTCGAGTCGATTTACAAACGGTTGTTGGCCCATACATCGAAGCACTATTGCAAGCGCGCAATGCTGCACGCACCGGTGGGCGTTGGGACGAAGCTGATGCGATTCGCGATCAGCTCACATCATTGAGTGTGACCATCAAAGACACTGCGGATGGTTCTCAATGGGATATCCAAAGTTCATAGCGACTCGATAGCGCAGCCACAGACATGTCAATGAATCAACCAGGACCAATTGCTTTAGTCGGCTCTGGCGAATACTTGCCCGTGATGCAAGACATTGAGGCTGACCTAATAAGAGGGCGCAACCCGATTTATGTGCAGCTTCCAACCGCAGCAGCACCCGAGGGTGACGAGTCACTTCGGCGGTGGATTGAACTTGGCAAGAAGCAAGCAGAGCGCATTGGTGTCACCCAGGTACCTGTCGTAGTTCGAGATCAGAACGATGCGAACGACCCGCACCTCGCAGGTCTAGTTAAGGATGCTGGACTTGTATATCTGTCTGGCGGAAATCCACATTTTCTTGCCGACACTTTGCGTGAGTCATTGGTGTGGAATGCGATTCATGAAGCGTGGCAATCAGGTGCGGCATTGGCCGGTTGTTCGGCTGGGGCGATGGCAATTGCCGATCACATTCCAGCCTTGCGGGTGCATTCACCACGTGAGACTCGAGGGCTTGGTGTGCTACCTCATATAAGAGTGTTGCCACACTTCGACAAAATGTTTGGTTGGATACCTGACTTGGCGATGCGAATACTCGATGTTCCTGATGGTGTTCACGTAGTTGGCATTGATGAAGACACTGCAATCATTGGCGGTACGTTTGAATGGGAAGTTCGTGGACGGCAGTCTGCGTGGCTCGTTCACAAAGGCCATCGGGAAGAGTTTCCGGCTGGCTCGAGAATGGTGCTTACTTAATACAAGCCCTTGAATTAGCCGCGCGTGAACATGACATCGGTATCCCAATGCATGAAGCCAACAGACTCGTACAGTGTTTTCGCGGGTGTGTTATCAGCATCGACATACAACATTGCTGCACCTAAGCCTTCATCCCGCAGGTACTCAAGTCCCTTAACAGCTAGTGCTCGAGACAAACCGGTACCACGTTCTTGAGGCGAAACACCAAGCACATAAATCTCGCCAATTTCCGAATGATCATGTTCGCCACGACGAAGTCCACCGTGAATTTTTGTCCAATGAAACCCAACGAGTTCATCGTTGCGAAATGCCAGCAAGAAACCTCTCGGATCAAACCACGATTCGCTCATGCGTACGTCGAGGTCACGCCGAGACAATTGTCCCTGTTCAGGATGTTCTGCAAACACAATCGCGTTCAGTGCAAGCCATGCTTCTTCATCTTGCCCCGGAACAAAACTGCGAATCGAGATGCCATCGGGCACAGTTGTTTTTGGAACCACTGCAAAGAGTGATCGACGCATTTGCCACAACTCACGCGTCTTTTTAAAACCGAGGTTGATTGCTAACGCGTGAGCCATTGCGAGTTCGCCATGTGCCCATAGGCGCAGTCTTTCGTCACGCGCACGATCTGATGCAGCCTTTACTAACGCAGTACCAACGCCTGTGCGTCGATGTTGTGGATGCACGACAAGTTCAACGACTGGACCCGCGACTTCATCGGTTTGATCAAGGTGCAAGTAACCAACGATCGAATTGTCCGAGCCGCGAGCAACAATGTGCTCGTCCTGCTCGTCACCACCATGATGTAAGTGAATGAGCACGTGCTCCGACAGCGGAGCTAAATCATCGTGCACAGTGGCCGCTTGAATGAGATCTTTTATCTCTGCGACTTCGGTTGCGCTCAGATGCGAATGAGCCGAGATCTGAGGAACCATTAGTTACACGTGAACTTCAGCAGATTCACGATCGGATACTGGCGTTGACACGTATCGGTAGCCAACGTTTCGGACGGTACCAATTAACGCCTCGTTGTCAGGTCCAAGCTTCGCGCGCAATCGTCGTACGTGAACGTCAACAGTGCGTGTGCCACCGAAATAGTCGTAGCCCCACACTTCTTGCAACAAATGTTCACGACTAAATACGCGACCTGGATGTTGCGCTAAAAACTTTAACAATTCAAATTCTTTAAATGTGAGATCCAAAGTGCGACCGCGAAGTTTTGCCGAGTAACTGTTTTCATCGATAGCAAGATCGCCCGCACGAATTTCGCCATAGGCAGCCGCAGCAACTTCGATCTGCTGACGACCGACTGCAAGTCGAACGCGTGCTTCGATTTCTGCAGGGCTTGCTGAATCGAGAATGACGTCAGTCAATCCCCATTCATGATTAACCCCAGCGAGGCCACCTTCGGTTGTAATCAAAATCAGGGGCGTTGTGTTACCAGTTGTCTCGAGAAGCCGACACAAACTACGAACGGCCGGTAGATCAGTGCGACCGTCAACGAAGATCACGTCGGCTGCAGGCGCAGTGATAAGCGCAGTCGGTTCTGGGGTCATAACCTTGATGTGGTGGCTCAGCAGTTCAAGACCCGGCAAGACGCTGCTCGATGGAGTGAGCGCGCGGGTGAGAAGTAGGACTGAAGCCATAACTCACCTGCCTTGCGAACGAATAGGTCAATCGTACCGAAACCCACAGAATGCGCCAGAAGCATTCCTGATTGGCAAAGAAATAGGGAAATTCGACTACTTATTAAGGACAGACTCGAGCGCTGACTCAATCTCGTCGCGTTTAGGTAGACCTTCGATACGAAATTCGATGTGTCCGTTGCCGTCCAACAAGATAGTTGTGGGGGTGCGCATGATCTTGAGTTGATTCACAAGATCTAGGTGGTCGGCCACCTGTAGGTCAACGTGAGCTACGGACTCGATTCCGCTCGTCATCTCATCGACCATGGTGTTCGTTGCCTTGCACGGTTGGCAATACGGTGATGAAAACTGAATGACGGTCGCTTTGGTTCCCATGTCGTGTCCGAGTTGCTCGGCAGTAATGAAGGAACCAGCTTCAGGAGTTTTGATAGAGCCATCGGTACGTCGTCGGTAAACACCAAACGCTGTTGACATCAAGATCACACCAATAACAAGGAACATTTCCGCAGTCATAGCAACCTCCTATCAACGCCTATAAATACAGCCTAGAACTCGCAAGCCCAATAGTCATATGCCGCAATTGGCACATGGTAAGAAAGGAACAGACCTTTTCACAGAATTGCCGGTTACAGCGTTATGCCTCACAACTCGTCCGACACTGCGACTTCGCATCGGATCAAGCCAAGTCACATTACCTTAACGTTTATTGCATCTGTTGTTGTGAGTGCGCAGTCAACGGTAAATGCGGCGATGAACAAGATCACTCTCGATCCATTGGTGACCGCGTTAACGGTTTTCATTACGGGCTTAATTATTACTGCGGCAATGACAGCCGCTAAGCCAGAAATTCGCAAGGCCTTCCTTTCAGTTCCATCGCTCATGCGCTCGGGTCAATTGAAATGGTGGCACTTGCTCGGGGGCTTCACAGGAGCGATCTTCGTTGCTGTGCAAAGCGGGCTCGTCTCAGTTACTGGAGTCGCAGTCTTCACAGTGTCGGTAGTTGCAGGTCAAACTGCTGGCGCGTTGCTTGTTGATAAATACGGAATTGGTCCTGCAGGCAAACAGGCGATCACACTTGGTCGCGTGGGCTCGTCAATCTTGGGAGTTATTGGTGTTGTGATTGCCGTGACTGGCGGTGACGCAAAACATCAGATTGCTATTGGTGGCGTGATCGCGTGTTTTGCAATCGGTTTTCAAGTATGTGTTCAGCCAGCGTTAAACGGTCAGATTGCACAAAAGAGTGGTGAAGCAATTGCTGCAACCCTCGTGAACTTTATTGCTGGCCTCGGCTTGGTCGCAGTTATTTTTCTGGGAACACAACTCATCAATCCTGCGCAATTTGCTTGGCCACCGGCTCCTTGGCAAAATCCAGCAGTCTGGCTTGGCGGACCATTCAGTGTGTTCTTTGTGTTGACTGCTGCACGTATGGCAAGCACGCTTGGCGTTTTCATTTTCACATTGACTTCTGTGCTAGGTCAGCTCAGCGGAGCAATCCTGATGGACGTACTTTTCCCGACGTCGGCGACTAACTTGTCGCTGAGATTGTTACTTGGAGTTACGGTGACCGGCGCTGCCGTTGTTATGGCAAGCCTGACGTCTAAGCCCTCGAAATAGCGATTTCTCTCCATTTTTTCGCGCGTGATGCGAACCCTTTGCAATTAGCCTTTTGCGAGTTTTTAATCAGGCCGTTCTGGTTTACGGTTTTGCTATGTCCTATGGAGCCGTACTGATCAAGCGCCGAGTCGTTGACTTTGGTCGCATGTCATCGTCCTCCATGTGTCGTGCTCTCTAATTAGTGCAGCGGGCTGCACAAACAGCCAAACGACAACAAAGGAAATCCATGAGTAAGCAAATTGATCCACGTGGTCCGCGCTTTGGCGCTGGCATCACAGCGATCGTTCTAGCAATCATCCTGCTAACGATTCCTTCGGCACTTGCAACAGTGCTTCTAGTGATTCAAGCGGCAGTATTCGGTATCGGTGCATTCGTCGGACTACATGCACATCCTTATGGTGCGGTCTATCGCAAATTTGTTGTTCGTCGCCTGCAGCCACCAAAGGAACTCGAAGCCGTTGAGCCTCCAACGTTTGCACAACTGGTTGGTTTTGTGTTCGCAGCAACTGGTCTTGTAGCTCTAGTACTTGGATCGACATTTGTTGCAACGATTGCCGTCGGCTTTGCGTTAGCTGCAGCGTTTTTAAATTCTGTTTTCGGAATTTGCTTGGGCTGCGAGATGTATGTCATTGGCCAAAGAATTTTTAACTAACAAACAAATACTTAAGAAAAAACAAGGAGAAATAAATGAGCCGCAACGAAGTACTCGTTGATTCACAATGGGCGCTAGCGCACCTCGATGACCCAAAGGTTGTTTTCGTTGAAGTTGACGAAGATGCTGACGCTTACGCAATCAATCACATCCGTGGGGCCGTTGGCTTGAACTGGCGTGTTGATCTTCAGGACGGTCTTCGTCGTGATGTCATCAGCAAGAGTGGCTTGGAAAAGCTTCTATCTGAAAAAGGAATCAGTAACGACGACACCATCGTTCTTTACGGTGGAAACAATAACTGGTTTGCTGCTTACGCGTACTGGTACCTAAAGCTTTACGGTCACCAGGATGTACGTCTGCTTGATGGTGGACGCAAGAAGTGGGAACTTGACGGTCTTGAACTTGTCAGCGATGCGACAGTTCGTTCCGCGACAACGTATGTTGCGAAGGAACAGGACCGTTCACTTCGTGCATTCCGCGACGATGTTGTCAACGCCATTGGTGTGCAGAACCTTGTGGACGTTCGAAGCCCTGACGAATACGCCGGACGTCTGCTTGCCCCAGCGCATTTGCCACAAGAAACGTCACAGGTTCCCGGCCACATTCCAACTGCTGCCAACATTCCTTGGAGCAAGGCTGCCAATGAAGATGGCACATTCAAGTCTGATGACGAACTCAAGGCACTTTACGAAGGTGCCGGCGTTGATTTGAACAAGGACACGATTGCTTACTGCCGAATCGGCGAGCGTTCTTCACACTCATGGTTTGTTCTTCGCGAACTTTTGGGCATCAAGAACGTGCGTAACTATGACGGATCATGGACTGAGTACGGTTCATTGATCGGTGTTCCTGTTGCACTGGGCGACGAACCGGGTGACGCATGAGTAGCTGTGGTGCTGTAGTCGGCGGCGTATCGCTCGACCATGTCGATGTGACAACCCAAGCTGTCATCCAAGGTGTCGTCACCAAGGGTGGGGTGCCAGCCAATGTTGGCTACAACCGATTGCATGATCGCAACGACGAATTTGTTGCTGAAGTTCCGTTGTCAGCCAAAGGCGAGTTTCGCTTTTTTGCAGCACCGGGGCAATGGACTGTTGTCACACTAGTTCCCGGTGGCGTTGTACGCACACCTGTCACAGCTGAACTAGGCAAGATTGCCGACCTCGATATATCGGTGGATTAATCGGCAAAACCTCTCATTCGAATGGGGCTGGCACTGTGCAGTGCTAGCCCCTATTTGATATGCCAGCCAGCAACAAACTCACCTTTCTTATCTGGCACAATAGGTACGCGGGCAACGGCGCCCTTTGCCACTTTTAGCCCATCTCATAAGGAGTCGACAGGCCATGCCACTAGCCACGCCTGAGGTGTACAACGAAATGCTGAACCGCGCTAAAGCCGGTGCATTCGCTTACCCTGCTATTAACTGCACATCGTCCCAAACCATCGTTGCTGCAATTCGCGGTTTTGCCGAAGCAGAATCAGATGGCATCGTTCAGGTCTCATGGGGCGGCGCTGAATTCGCATCCGGTCAGACCGTCAAAAGCATGGTTGCTGGAGCTGCAGCGCTCGCTGAATTCACACACTCAATCGCAGCTGCTTACAACGTCAACATTGCATTGCACACAGACCACAGCCCAGCTGAAAAGCTTGATGGCTTCATGCGACCTTTGATCGAAATCTCACGCGAGCGAGTATCAAAGGGTCAACAACCATTGTTTCAGTCAATGATGTGGGATGGCTCGGCAGTTGCACTTGACGAAAACTTGCACATTGCCGACGAACTTCTCGATAAGTGCGCGGAAGCAAACATCATTCTTGAAATTGAAATCGGCGTTGTCGGTGGCGAAGAAGATGGCATCGAAGCAAAGCACGACGCCAAGTTGTTCTCAACCCCTGAAGATGCACTAGCAATGGCCGACAAACTTGGCCTGGGCGAACGTGGTCGCTACCTCGTAGCTGCAACATTTGGAAACGTGCACGGCGTGTACAAGCCAGGCAATGTTGTATTGACACCATCGATCCTCAAGGATCTGCAAGGTGCAGTTCAGAAGAAGTACAACACAGCCGAGAAGCCACTCGATTTGGTCTTCCATGGTGGCTCGGGTTCGTTGCTTTCTGAAATTCGTGAGTCACTTGATTACGGTGTCATCAAGATGAACATCGACACTGATACTCAGTACGCATTCACTCGTCCAATTGTTGATCACATCTTCAAGAACTACGACGGCGTGCTCAAGGTTGATGGCGAAGTCGGCAACAAGAAGGTTTATGACCCACGTGCCTACGGCAAGCTCGCCGAAGCAGGCATGGCCGAACGTGTAGTCCACGCATGTGAAGACTTGCGTTCTGTCGGCACGCGAATCAAGTAATTCAATTCACTAGGTAATCGGAGAACACTATGCCTGCCGTTGTACTTGTTGGTGCCCAATGGGGCGATGAAGGCAAGGGTAAAGCCACAGACTTGCTCGGTGGCCGCGTTGATTACGTTGTTCGCTACCAAGGTGGCAACAATGCAGGTCACACGGTTGTCATCGGCGACAAGAAGTATGCGCTTCACTTGTTGCCCAGTGGCATCCTGACTCCCGAGGTCACTCCAGTTATCGGCAACGGCGTCGTTATTGATGCTGGTGTTTTGTTCAAAGAAATCGACAACCTTGAATCACAAGGCATTGACACATCGAAACTTCTTATCAGTGCAAATGCTCACTTGATCACTTCGTACCACGTCACACTGGATAAGGTCACCGAGCGATTCTTAGGAAAAGCAAAGATCGGCACAACTGGTCGTGGCATTGGTCCAACGTATGCAGACAAGATTTCGCGCGTTGGTATTCGAGTTCAAGACTTATTTGACGAAAAAATCTTGCGCGCGAAGATCGAGGGCGCATTGACGAGCAAGAACCAAGTTCTTGTAAAGGTCTATAACCGCCGCGCAATTTCGGTTGACGAAGTTGTTGAAGAGTTAATGGGTTACGCCGAACGTTTACGTCCATACATTGCAGACACTGCACTGCTTTTGAACAAGGCGCTTGAAGAAGGCAAGGTTGTTCTACTCGAAGGCGGTCAAGGTACTCTCCTTGATGTCGATCATGGCACTTACCCATTTGTTACCTCAAGCAATCCAACTGCTGGTGGTGCTTGCACCGGCTCAGGCATTGGCCCAACTCGCATCAATGGTGTCGTCGGAATTCTGAAAGCGTATGCAACTCGCGTGGGCTCCGGACCATTCCCAACTGAACTACTTGATGAGGATGGCGAAAAGCTACGCCAGATTGGTGGCGAGCGTGGTGTAACAACTGGCCGTCCACGTCGCTGTGGTTGGTTCGACGCTCCGATTGCTCGCTATGCAACTCGTATCAATGGTCTGACTGACATCTTCTTGACGAAACTCGATGTCTTGACCGGTTGGGAACAAATTCCAGTTTGTGTTGCCTACGAGATCGACGGCGTTCGTAGCGATGAAGTTCCAATGACTCAAACCGAGTTCCATCACGCCAAGCCTGTGTACGAATACTTACCGGGTTGGACCGAAGACATCAGCAGTGCTCGCACTTTCGAAGACCTGCCCAAGAATGCCCAAGACTATGTGAAGTTCTTGGAAAAGGTCAGTGGCACTCGAATCAGCGCAATCGGCGTTGGTCAAGATCGCGACGCGACAATCAGCATTCACGACCTTTTAGGTGAGTAGTTTGCGCTAGCGTTGTGCCCATGCATTTGGACTTTGAGCTCAACGAATTTGGCGATCCGGTCGGTCTTCCTATGGAAGCTCGCGACACTCCACGACTTCCTGATCGTGCTGTAACGCTTGAGGGCAATTACTGCCGACTTGAGCCATTGGATGCTGATGAGCATGTAGCTGATTTGTTCGAGGGCTACCAACTCGACACCACGGGTCAGTTGTGGACATACATTCCTAATGGCCCGTATTCGGATATCGCCGAACTTCGTACGTGGGCCGAAAATGCACAAGGCAAGGCAGACCCATTCTTTTACGCAATCATCGACAAGAAGACGAACAAGGCAGTTGGCATTGCCTCGTACTTGCGAATTGATCCTGTGAACCATTCGATTGAAGTTGGTTGGATCACCTACACGCCATTGATGCAGCGTTCGCCAATCTCGACCGAAGCGATGTACCTCATGATGGCTCACGCTTTTGATATGGGTTACCGCCGCTACGAATGGAAGTGCAACGCACTGAACCAACCATCCATCGACGCTGCGATGCGCCTTGGTATGAGCTTCGAAGGGTTCTTCCGTCAGATGGCAATGCCAAAGGGTCACAATCGCGATACTGCATGGTTTGCCATCATTGATAAGGATTGGCCAACTGCAAAGTCAGCATTCGAAACTTGGCTTGCGCCACAGAACTTCGATGCAGACGGCAACCAGAAGCAGCGTCTGTCTGACCTGACTGCACCAATTGTTTATGATCGCTGGCCAACATTGACTGTGCGCACTAATCGCTAGGACACATCAGTTAAGTCTGGTTCACCGTGTATGCAAACACAGGGGAAGCCCCAGATTCGGGGCAGGGCTAGTACAAGCCTGATAACTACTCTTAGTGAATGACTGCAAACGGGGGCAGCCACTCAAGCGAAAGCTTTGTTGGCATTCGCTTTGGCGAAACGGCATCTTTGTGCCCAGACGATCTGGCAGTCATAGTTATTCTCCGTTCTCCAGGCGAAGCAGATTTCACCGTTGCATTAAGTAGTAACGGGATTGAACCCAACTTTCAGATTCCGGCCGAATTGTTTAACCCTGAATTTTTTCGACCGCGCAGCCAAGACATAGTGGAATTAGTTGACAACGATTCATTGTCAACAGATGTTCGAATTGTTGCTTTGCCAAACGATCAACAACTGTTAATTGGCGAACTACCTCATTCAGTAGTTCTCGAAATCAACATCGTTCGGCTGGACAATTCCGATGCATATTTAACTAACCGAGCTCTCGTCGTACTTGGAGATAACGAACCACAGATATTTCAGGCGCGCGAGTTTGTCGAAGGTATCGTGCCGCCAGAGCCAGAGCCAGAGCCAGAGCCAGAGCCAGAGCCAGAGCCAGAGCCAGAGCCAGAGCCAGAGCCAGAGCCAGAGCCAGAGCCAGAGCCAGAGC
>CAITJH010000046.1 GCA_903892635.1 uncultured Actinomycetes bacterium
TGCCATTTGTTGGCCGAGCGACAAAGTCGTCATCAATTCGCCGGTGTATCACAACTTTTATAACTGGATCAAAGAGGCGCACTGCGATGTCGTTGATGTTCCGATGCAGCATGACGGCAATGGCACCTGGACTCTCAATTTCCAGGCACTTGAGAAAGCCTTCGCAGATGGCGCGAAAGCATATTTGCTATGCAGCCCACACAATCCAATGGGAACCGTTTTTGCTCACGACGAATTGGCGCGAATTGCCGATCTTGCGCATGAGTATGGTGTCGTCGTTATTAGTGACGAGATCCACGCTCCGCTAACTTTTGATGATTCATTTGTGCCATTCCTCGCTGTTAGTGATACCGCACGCAAAGTTGGGCTGTGCATCACTGCTGCAAGTAAGTCGTGGAATCTTGCAGGACTTAAATGCGCACAGATCGTGACTGCGGATGATGAAATGAAAAGCAGATTAAGCGTACTGCCGATCAGCGTTGCATTCCGTGCATCGATCTTGGGAGCTTGGGCAAGCACTGCTGCGTACAACGATGGTCGCGAATGGCTTGCCGATGTACTTGAACACCTAAAGTCGAACCAACAGTTTCTTCAAGAACAGCTTGCGCTTCACTTACCGAAAGCCCGCTATTTCATTTCCAACAGCACATACTTGGCGTGGATTGACTTAAGCGCATACGGCGTAGATGACCCAGCAAAAGTTTTGGTCGAAAAAGGTCGAGTTGCTTTCAATGACGGTGCTGACTTTGGACCGGACGGAAAGAATCACATTCGATTGAATTTTGCGACCAGCCAAGAAATTTTGGCCGAGGCAATTAAACGAATGGCAGATGTCCTCGAGGCTTAGCCCAAACACCGTTGTTCCTAGATAAAGTCTTCTCATGTCGCATTTAGGAATGATCACAATCGTCGTTGACAACTACGACGAGGCAATCGATTACTACACAACCGCTCTTGGATTTACATTGATTGAAGATACCAAGATGTCTGAGACCAAGCGTTGGGTTGTCATCGCACCAGATGAGAATTCGGGTGCGCAGTTGCTGATTGCAGAAGCCACGTCTGATGAACAGCGCGCGGCAATCGGAAATCAAACCGGTGGACGAGTGGGATTCTTCCTCTACACAGATAACTTCGACCGTGACTATGCACGGATGCAAGAAAATAATGTTGCGTTTACCGAAGAACCTCGTCACGAAGAATTTGGAAAAGTCATTGTCTTCGCCGACAAGTACGGCAACAAATGGGACTTCATCGAACGTCGATAGTTACAGTGCACTACTCGCGCTTGTAAGGACAGTGTCGGCAGCCATTGCCACAGCAATACCCACGGTTAGCGTGAGCTAACGCAGTGAATACCCATGCTCCGGTCGATGGATCGAAGTAACCGTTTCGATCCTCATTCATTGCCAGTTCATGTTGTTCAAGGATTTGCTCGTAGTCCGCCCGAGCCGAATCCAAACGATCCTCGGCAGGTTGGGTAAGTTCGCGCGCAGCTAACTGCGTTATCCGTGATTTATCGCGAAACCCCATACGCCGACACTAATGCCAGATAACGTAACCGTCATGACAGAGTTCCTGAGTCACCAGATGAAAACACCCTGGCAGCCGATGTCGGTCATCATCGACGCTTCAGGAAAACCGACAGTCGTGGCCGCAGCTTTCTCGTCGTTACCGGATCTGATCGCAAAGGCTGGCGGTGAAATCGCTACCGCAAAGATCCGTAAGGATCCACAACTGCTCGGCGTCGTTGATGTCGTCAACAACTGGATAGATGGCGATGTCAATGCCTTCGATTCACTCACAGTGCGCCAGCCAGGTGGCGAATTTATGCAAGAGTGCTGGAAAGCATTGCGCAAGGTACGCGGCGGAACTGTCGTTAGTTATGCCGATCTCGCATTGAAGGCTGGCCGCCCTCGCGCGATGCGTGCCGCGGGCACTGCGTGCTCATCGAATTTAATCGCACCGATTATTCCGTGCCA
>CAITJH010000047.1 GCA_903892635.1 uncultured Actinomycetes bacterium
ATGGCTGCCCCTTTTGTTATTTAGTTTGTGATTACTCTGCCGCCATAAATGGATAGCCGTATTCCTTTGCAGGAACCATGGTTTCCTTGATGCTGCGTGCGCTGCTCCAGCGATGCAAGTTCGCTGCGGCTCCGGCTTTGTCGTTTGTGCCTGATGCACGACCGCCACCGAATGGTTGCTGCCCAACGACAGCGCCAGTTGGCTTGTCGTTGATGTAGAAGTTGCCAGCCGAGAAACGAAGCGCATGACTGATTTCATTGATTGCTGAACGATCCTGGGCAATGACGGCGCCGGTGAGTGCGTACTTAGCGATGCCTTCCATTTCGTTCATGACGGTGCGCCAGTTGTTGTCTTCATAAACGTGCACTGCAAGAACTGGTCCGAAGTATTCGTCGGTAAAGAATTCTGCTGTTGGATCAGTTCCAACGAGAACTGTTGGGCGAATGAACCAACCTTCGCTGCGATCGTAGGTTCCACCGGCAGCAACAGTGATTGTGCTATCCGCATGTGCGCGATCGATTGCGCCACTGACGCGGTTGAATGCCTTTTCGTCGATAACCGCAGTCATGAAGTTGCTAAAGTCGCTCGCGTGACCCTGCTTGATTCCATCAACTTCAGCGAGGAAGTCATCTTTGATCGCATTCCACACTGAACGTGGAACATACGCACGCGAAGCAGCTGAACACTTTTGACCTTGGAATTCGAAAGCGCCACGAATCATTGCAGTGATCAAAGTGCGATGATCCGCGGACGGATGAGCAAAGATGAAGTCCTTGCCGCCAGTCTCGCCTACTAAGCGTGGGTACGAGCGGTACTTCTCAATGTTGTTTCCAACTGTCTTCCACAAGTGTTGGAACACAGCGGTCGAACCAGTGAAGTGAATACCTGCAAGATCTGGATCAGATAATGCAACGTCAGAAACGGCAATTCCATCACCGGTCACCATGTTGATGACACCGGCTGGTAAACCTGCAGCTTCGAGCAAGTCCATCGTGATCGATGCAGCAAGCTGTTGTGTTGGTGATGGCTTCCATACGACGGTATTACCCATCAAGGCAGGTGCGGTCGGCAGGTTGCCCGCGATAGCGGTGAAGTTAAACGGCGTGATCGCGTAAACGAATCCCTCGAGTGGACGATGGTCGGTGCGGTTCCATACACCAGGTGATGACACTGGCTGTTCTTCCATGATCTGACGTGCAAAGTGCACGTTGAAGCGCCAGAAGTCAATGAGTTCGCACGAAGCATCGATCTCAGCTTGGAATGCAGTCTTGGACTGACCCCAAACTGTTGCAGCGAGAACCTTCTCGCGCCATGGTCCAGACAACAAATCGGCAGCACGCAAAATCACGGCAGCACGCTCGTCGAATGGCAGATCGCGCCACATTGGTGCAGCAGCCTTCGCAGCAGCAATCGCCGCAGTCGCATCGGCGTGTGTTGAATTGCCAGTTACGCCAAGAACGCGTGAGTGCTCGTGCGGACTACGCACTTCAATGGGATCTCCTGAGGCCATCTTCTTGATGCCACCGATGACGTTTGGCAACTCATGTTGAGTTGTGACGATGTCGTTGATGGCAGCCTTTAAGCGTGCACGTTCTGGAGTACCAGGTGCGAATGTGCCGATTGGCTCGTTGTACGGGGCGGGAACATGTGAAACAGCATCCATTGGTACATACTGACAGCACTAGGCCCTTCAAGGACAGTTGAGTATGAAAATTTGGATGCCGTGTTCGCCACATCAGGCAGCACAATTTGTCGCTAATGGCTCGCTCGAACTAGCTTCAGGCTTTGCCATCACGCCGCAGTGGGCGCAGGCAATCAATGATGACGACGAAGAATTCCTTGAGGACGTGATGCTTGATCAGGCCGGTCATCAAGAACGAGTGGTTATCGTTGCCCAGCTTGCCGCTGACATCGTGGACCCTGAAATTGGTGCCGTCACAGTAAGCGAGCCTTTATCCCTTAAGAAAGTGCACGCCTTTTTCGCCAAAAGCGATGCGACAGATGACGAGTTTTCGTGGTTTGGCCCAACGGAGGGTGCCAATCTCCTCGATTTCTTGGGTATTTCGGCCTGACGCCTGTTGGCACTCGAGTTGACCGAGTGCCAATTCCTGCTTAGATTTGGACTTAGCACTCCGACCCGTCGGGTGCTAAAAAATCATCGAGTAATAACAGGAGTTAGACCATGTCGGTCAACATTAAGCCACTTGAGGATCGCATCCTCGTACAGTCGTTGGAAGCCGAGCAGACCACCGCTTCAGGTTTGGTCATCCCTGATACCGCCAAGGAAAAGCCACAAGAGGGCACCGTCATTGCAGTGGGCCCAGGCCGCTTTGATGAATCAGGCGAAAAGCGTATTCCGCTCGACGTAAAGGTCGGCGACGTCGTTATCTATTCAAAGTACGGCGGCACCGAAGTTAAGTACAGCGGTCAGGAATACTTGCTGCTCGCAGCTCGCGACATTCTTGCAATCGTCGAGAAGTAAAGACCATTAGACAAACGCGAGCGCTCCTGATTTTTCAGGGGCGTTTCGCGTGTCAAAACCTTAGGAGTTTCACATGGCAAAGATTGTCGAATTTGATGAAGAAGCCCGTCGCTCACTTGAGCGCGGCGTAAACGCACTTGCTGATGCAGTAAAGGTCACCATTGGTCCACGTGGACGCAACGTTGTGATCGACAAGAAGTGGGGCGCGCCAACAATCACAAACGATGGTGTGACCATCGCTCGTGAAGTTGAGCTTGACGACCCATTCGAAAACCTTGGCGCACAGCTAGTTAAAGAAGTTGCCACCAAGACCAACGATGTTGCCGGTGACGGAACAACCACTGCGACCGTTCTTGCACAGGCACTAGTTCGCGAAGGCCTCAAGGTCGTTGCAGCAGGCGCAGCACCAATGGACATTAAGAAGGGCATCGACCTTGCTGTTAAGGCTGTCAATGCAGAACTTTTGAACATGGCTCGTCCAGTTGCTGGAAAAGAAGAGATTGCACAGGTTGCATCGATCTCGTCACAGGATCGGGGCATTGGCGATTTGATCGCTGACGCTTTCGACAAGGTTGGCAAGGACGGCGTTATCTCGGTTGAAGAATCAAGCACCACTGCAATGGAACTTGAATTCACCGAAGGTATGCAGTTCGACAAGGGCTACATCTCGCCGTACTTCGTCACTGACGCAGAGCGCATGGAAGCAGTTCTTGAAAACCCATACATCCTGCTGAACCAGGGCAAGATCTCGAGCGTTGCAGAACTTCTGCCTTTGCTCGAAAAGGTGTCGCAGTCAGGCCGCGCGCTACTCATCATCGCTGAAGATGTTGAAGGCGAAGCGCTGTCAACACTTGTTGTAAACCGCATCCGTGGCGTATTCGCATCTGTTTCAGTTAAGGCTCCAGCATTCGGAGATCGCCGCAAGGCAATTCTTGAAGACATTGCGATCCTTACAGGCGCACAAGTTGTTGCTGCTGAAATCGGTTTGAAGCTCGACCAAGTTGGTCTTGAAGTACTCGGTACCGCACGTCGCGTTGTCGTCAGCAAGGACAACACCACGATCGTTGACGGCGCTGGCGATTCACAGGCAGTTGCTGATCGCGTTGCACAAATCAAGCGCGAATCCGAAGCCAGCGATTCTGATTGGGATCGTGAAAAGCTTGCAGAACGTTTGGCGAAACTTTCCGGTGGTGTTTGCGTGATCAAGGTTGGCGCTCACACTGAGGTTGAACTCAAGGAAAAGAAGCACCGCATCGAAGATGCAGTGTCAGCTACTCGTGCAGCAATTGACGAAGGCATCGTTTCCGGTGGTGGCTCTGCAATCGTTCATGCGATTGACGTTCTTAAGGATGACCTTGGACTAACTGGCGATCAGGCGATTGGTGTTCAGATTGTTCGTAAGGGCGCTGTAGAACCACTTCGTTGGATCGCTGAAAACGCTGGCCTTGAAGGTTACGTAGTAACTGCAAAGGTTGCCGAACTTGGAACTGGTCAGGGCTTGAACGCTGCAACAGGCGAGTATGGTGATTTGATTTCGCAGGGCGTTATTGACCCAGTAAAGGTCACTCGCTCAGCGCTTGAAAACGCAGCTTCAATTGCTGGCATGTTGCTCACGACTGAAGCACTCGTTGTTGAAAAGCGCGAGGAAGAGCCAGCCGATGATCACGGTCACGGCCATAAGCATGCAGGACACACTCATTAATTAGTTGTCCCAATAAAAAAATCCCTCCGAGCGATCGGGGGGATTTTTTGTTTACAACGTCATTGTCACTTTCGATAATCCGCGAGGTGCGTCAGGATTGTGCCCGCGTGTAATTGCCATTCTCACGATCACTTCTTGAAGCGCGATGATTTCAATCAATGGTGAAAGTTCGTCTGGAAGTGAATGATCGATCGCAAAACTTGCAGAGCCAAAATGCAATTGAGCCGATGGGCCAAAAACTATTAAGTTACTCGTCGCATCAGCGAGCCTTTCCAGTGTTGGAAGGATTGAGTTTTGTGCATCGCCGGCAGGGCACACTGCAATTACATGAGTATCACTTGCGACCATTGCCATTGGACCGTGCAACAAGTCCGCAGCACTAAATGCGTGAGCATCAAAATAACTTGTCTCCATTATTTTGAGTCCCGCTTCAAGAGCAGAAGGTAACGAATAGCCTCGCCCAGTGAGAATCAATCGGTCTGTTGAAGCAAGGCGTAGGGCAAGTTGATCAAACTCGACGGTGCGCACTAAGACTGATCGACCAACGTTTGCCAATTCACGTGCTGGCTCGATGCTTTCATTGTTGAGTTTCTTGACAAGCAACCAGAGTGCAAGCATCTGCGCCGAATATGACTTCGTTGCAGCGACAGCTGTTTCAACTCCAGCCATTACATCAATGTGAAGATCAACATTATGTGCCAAGGGGGACTCGGGATTATTTGTAATCCCAAGAACAAGCGCTCCACCGGCCCGCGACAAGCGGGCAGTTTCGACCAGATCAGGAGAGCCTCCGCTTTGCGAAATCACGACCACCAAGGTGTTGGCTAATTGAGGCTTCGCTCCGTACACAGTGATTGATGACGGTGACATCAATCCAACAGGTAGTCCTAAGTCAATTTCACAGAGATACTTTCCGTACAGTGCAGCATGATCACTTGTGCCACGTGCTGCGAAGAGTACGAACTTCGGAGCGTAGTCACGAATCGCTTGAACTACTGGGTCAATTCGACTGGCTTGCTCAACTGAGCGATCGAAGGTAGCGGGTTGTTCCGCTATCTCGGCGCGCATAAAACTGCCTACTTCGGTCATGGGTGAACCTTTCGAGTCGTGGGTCTGGTACTTTTCGTTTCGTGACTGAAAATCAATCCAAGCTGCGGTACGAGATCGTCAAGGACATGATCCTTGGCATCATCGCTGACCAGCGCCTTCAACCGGGAGATCGACTTCCAACTTCGACTGAGTTGGCCGAACAATCCGGATTCAGTCTGATTTCGGTACGACGTGCATTGGACGAATTGGAACGAGCCGGACGTATCCAACGCCAACAAGGTGTTGGAACTTTTGTTGCGCAAAATCGCATCATGTCTGCGCCAGCTCGTACTGGTGAATTGTTGGAAACATTGGGTGGTCCTGATCACGGGGCCAAACTCACAACCGAACTGGTCAGTATTAAAGCGGCGGTCCCTAGTTCGACGATCGCGGCCAACCTTCGTCTTGCTGATGGGCTTCCGGTTTGGGAAGTAGTTCGTCGCCGCATGCTCAGCGGCAAACCAATGATTGCTGAAACCGCTGTTATTCCGATGCAACTTGCTCCAACACTCGACGAAGAATGGCTGCGAGCTGGTAAATCGTTGTACGGACATCTGGCTACGAAGTACGGCTTGATTGATCAACATGAAGAACAATTTTTGGAAGTAACGGTGCCCACTTCTCACGAACGTGAGCAACTTGAATTGCCCACTCGCGAAAACATTGTTCGGGTGCGCGGTGTCAGCTATACCGAAGACGGCACTCCGTTCGACTGTTTCCAACAGATTTATCCCGCCCGTCAGTTCGTGTTTTTTGTTTCTGGTTCCCAACAAAAACACCTACTGCCATCTGCAAATCCCAGTGATTGGAGTGTTACTCCACTGGGCAAAGGCTAGAAACGGTTTCTAGCCAATTTGGTAAAAGTCTTGCCTAATCATTATGCAGAGTATAAGGTTACGAGCGTGACCACGACTGAATTCGATAAAGAATATGCCGAACTAGCAAAGCGCTCTGGTGAACTTTTCCAGCGCGCGAGCGAAATCATCCCTGGCGGTGCAGGCAGTAGTGCCCGTACACGCAAGTTTGGATGGAAGCCATACCCACTCTTCATCAAAGATGGGTTAGGTTCCCGGATCACCGATGTCGATGGCAACGAATATATCGATTACCTACTTGGACTTGGTCCGATGATTTTGGGGCACCGAAATCCAGTGGTAACCGAAGCTGTTGTCAATGCGATTCGTGACTATGGAACATGTTTCGGTTTGCCATACGAACTTGAAATTGAAGCAGCACAAAAAGTTGTTGATGCAGTTCCAAGTATCGAAATGGTTCGCTTCACGAACTCTGGTTCAGAAGCAGTGGGTTCAGCGGTACGTATTGCTCGAGCGGTAACGGGGCGGCGCTTGATCGTGCGTTTCGAGGGTCATTACCACGGCTGGCAAGACACGGTCTACTGGAGTAATCACGTAGACCCTAAGGAAGCTGGCCCTGCCGATCATCCTCGTCCAGTGCGATCAGGTCCTGGTGTTCCCCAAGAACTCGAAGACACATTGCTCGTACTGACGTGGAATGATCCAGAAAGTTTTGTGAAGTTGATGAAAGAGCGCGGTGAAGAAATCGCCGCAGTCATCACGGAGCCAGCTGTATTTAATACAGGTTGCATCCTTCCTGAGCCGGGTTATTTAGAACTGCTTCGTTCTGAAACAAAAAAGTACGGTTCGCTTCTGATCTTTGACGAAGTGATTACTGGATTCCGATTTGCTCGCGGTGGCGCTCAAGAATGGTTCAATGTCATGCCCGACATGACAACGATGGCCAAGGGCATTGGTGGTGGCTTCCCAGTTGCTGCAATCGGTGGCACTAAAGAAGTGATGAGCATTATTGCTGAAGGTCGGTACTCGCACTCAGGTACTTACAACGCGAATGTCATTCAGTGCGCTGCTGTGAGTGCAACTATGGACCTTCTCGCTGAGCCCGGCTTGTACGAGCGCCAACGTGCATTGGGCTTCCGTCTTGCCGATGGCATTACCACGATGGCAGAAGACGCTGGTTTCCCATCGCGCATCGACGGAATTGGCACAGTGTTCCAACTGTGGTTCACTGAACATCCAATTCATAACTGGCGTGATGCAGAGAAGTATTCCAACGAAGAACTCTTCACGCAGTGGTACCAAGAAATGCTCAAGCGTGGCGTGCTGTTCCATCCAAGCCATCTCGAAAATCTATTCGTGTCACTAGTGCATACTGATGCTGACATTGATCGAACACTGGAGGCGGCTCAGGATGCACTCACCGCAATGGCGCGTCGAGGATAGTCACAACGTCTTCATTGGCCTCGATCTTGGAACCTCCGGTCTCAAGGGCCTAGCAGTTTCTGTCGATGGTCACGTTCTTGCACGAGGTCATTCAAGTTATGCGACTCATCGACCGCAAGCTGGAGCATCCGAGCAGGATGCGAATGAGTGGCTTAGCGCTGTATTCGATGTTGTTACACAGTTAGCCAGGCAAGTTCCCAGTCAGCAGTGGGCGAGTATTGGACTATCGGGAATGATTCCCACATTGGTGTGCCTCGATAGTAAATATGAACCAGTTGGTCGAGCTATTACGTGGGAAGACGGACGTGCAGATGAGTTCGGAGACCAACTGCGAAGCTCCTATGGCGAACAGGCTCTGTATGAATTGACGGGCCAATGGGTCGACGGTCGATACTTGCTTCCGATGTGGTCTCGACTGCGAGAAGTTGAACCTGAGCGCATTGCAAACACACAAGCAATCGCAGGAGCGAAAGACTTTATCTTCGCCAAACTCACAGGGCTTTTGGCAACCGACCCGAGCACCGCAACAGGTACAGGTTGTTATCGACTCAGTGATGGCACATGGGATGCAAAGGTATTGCAACTTGCAAGTTGCGAAGTAGCGTTGCCTGAAATCCTGCCGAGCACATACGCGCATGAATTAAGTGAGAGCGCTGCCAAGTGGCTAGGACTTCCCATCGGACTTCCGGTATGCCTTGGCGCAGCCGACTCGGTCTTGGGTGCATTGGGCATGGGCGTAGACCAAGATGGCTCGATTGCTTATGTTGCAGGAACAAGCACGGTGATCCTTGGCGTGACTCGCAATGTTCCAATTGATCCGCTACATCGGTTTATTGTCACGCCAATGGCAACTGATAGCCTTTGGGGCGTCGAAATGGATTTGCTTTCGACTGGCGGTGCGATTCGATGGTTTGCAGGCTTACTTGGTCAATCCGACGAAGCTCAGGCGCTCGAATTAGCTGAGCAGGCAACATCAGAAAACCTTCCAGTATTTCTTCCGTATGTTGCACCGGGGGAGCAAGGAGCATTGTGGGATCCAACGTTGACCGGAACCGTTGTCGGTCTGGAGCTGTCTCATACTTCTGGTGATCTTATGCGCGCATTGATTGATGGCATCGTTTGTGAAAGCCTGCGATGCGTTGACGTACTTGAAGATATCGGATTTCCTGCGGGTACGTTAAGAGTTGCTGGTGGCAGCGCATTGAATCCGTGGTTCCGTCAGCAACTCGCAGATGCTACAGGTCGTGCAGTTGTTGCTCCAGTTGATGGTGATAGTGACTATTCAGCACTTGGGGCTGCCATGATCGCAGCATATTCACAGGCTCGTGAAATTACTCAAGCTGCTCAGGCGACAACAACAATTTCTGCACGTACAAATAAACGAGACATTTGGCGTGAACGTTTTGATCGATATGACGCGATCCGTAAGGCAGCGCATCGATAGACGTTCATACAGACTGAACGCCACGATTGAATAACATATCTCAATTCCCTTGACGGTCGTATATGCGTCTGGTTCACTCATCTTATGGTGAGTATGACAACTGAAAATCAAGAGTCGAATAATCACGGTGGAATGCAGCGCCGAACATTCTTGCGAAGTGCTGCTTTGCTTGGAGTTGCCGCATCAGTCCCCGGCTTGCTCAGTGCGTGTGCTCCTCCGACAACAGCTGGTAGCTCGGGTAGCACTACAAAACTTCTCAAAGTCGGTTGGAAAAATGATATCGACACTTTCAACCCGTTCACCACAGTGACCACCGAAGCGATTGAAGTTCAGTCACTTATTTACGACAACTTGCTGCAGTATGGACTTGATCTAAAACCCGAACCAAGTTTGGCAACCGCGTCAAAAGCTGATGGCAACACAATTACCTACACTCTTCGAGACGGCGTGACGTGGCATGACGGATCAGCATTAACTGCTGACGACGTTGTTTACACTTTTGATTTAATTGCAAAGAATCAACTTGGTATTAATGCGCAGTACCTTAAGGACCTCAAAACGGTCACTAGTCCGGATCCAAAGACTGTCGTTCTAGAATTCTCGCGACCACAAGCGTTTGATCCTGGTCTCGTTGTGCCAATTGTTCCGAAAGCAATTTGGTCCAAGATGACACCGAAGCAGATTGCGAAGTTTGATAACAGCACTCCTGTCGGTACAGGCCCATTCACTTTTGGTGCATGGAATAAAGGCCAGAATGTTTCCGTAGCGCGCAATGAAAAATGGTGGGGCACCAAGCCGGCCGCTGCTGGAGTGAGCTGGACTATTTACACCAATGATGATCTTCAAGCACAGGCGCTTAAGACAGGCGAGATTGACATCATTCCTCAGGTTCCGCCAACTGTCTTCACAGGGCTGCAAGGTGCTGATGGAATTTCGACTGCGAATCTTGATTCATTTTCATTCCATCACATCGGTATTAACGTATCTGCGGACAAGAATTCAAAAGGCAACCCTCTCTTGCTCGACAAGTCGGTGCGTCAAGCCCTCAGTTGCGCTCTAGATCGTAATCAAATTGTCCAGATCGCATACGCAGGATTGGCAAAGCCCGGTTCAGGTTTATTGCCGCCATCTTTTGGAGACTTCCACTACGAGCCAACTGCAGATGAGTTGCTAGACAACAACCCAACTAAGGCGAACCAGTTGCTTGATGCAGCCGGATACACAAAGAAAGATTCGAACGGAATACGTCAGTCTGCTGATGGAAAACCATTGTCATTTCGCATTATTGCGATCTCAACCACCACAGTTGACGTGCGTACTGCGCAGTTGTTCGTTGAGTCTGCGGCTAAAGTCGGTATTAAGTTAACGCTCACCACTTTGGACTCAGACACATTGGGCAGCACGGTTTACAACACCGATGGCCCAGATTGGGACATCTTCGTGTGGGGCTGGGATTCGGGAGTTTTTGATCCTGACTATCTACTAGGCGTCCCATTGACAAGCCAAATTGGCGGAAACAATGACGTTTTTTACTCCGATAAGGATTACGACGCCATGTACGACCAGCAAGCAACAGAGTTGGATCATGCGAAGCGTGTTGCTATCGTGCAAGCGATGCAAAAGAAATACTACGAGGATTGCGCCTACATCATTCCGGTTTACCTCGACAAGCTTCAGGCCTATCGCAGTGCAAGTTGGAGTGGATGGAAGCAAACACCTGGCGGTGTCATCTTCAATTTCACTCGCGATAACTACCTGAAGGTGACTGCAGGAAGTTAGCGATATCTTTTTATGAGCTACTTGCCACGCAAGACTTTGTTGCTCTTGGGATCGATCTTTTCGATCACGACGTTCAACTTCTTTCTTTTTCACGTCATTCCTGGCGACCCAATTAGGCTGATAGCACGAACTCAAAAACTTGATGCACAACAAGTAGCTCAGTTGCGTAAAGATTACGGTCTAGATGGCTCGTTATTTTCCCAATACCTGACGTATCTAAAAAACTTGCTTCACGGTGATTTGGGCTATTCCTTTTCGTTGCATGAACCAGTGGCAACTGTTCTTTTTAGAGCGCTGGGACACACAGTCCTGTTGCTTACTTTCTCAACATTGATTGTTGTTGGCGCTGGTATTGCAATCGGCGTTTTTGCTGGTTCTCGTCAGGGATCTAAAAAAGATTCGATGACAGTTATTGGCGCGTTAGTTTTTTGGAGCATGCCAACATTCTGGGTTGGAATGCTCCTGGTCTTTATTTTTGGTGTGTGGTTTGCTGTGCTTCCTATTTCAGGAATCACAACTCCTAATGCTGTCTATCCAACCTATTTGTCTTACGTCTTGGATATTGGGCGGCATTTAATTTTGCCAACGTTAACTTTGGCGCTGGTTGACATCGCATTCTTTATTTTGATCACACGAACGGCAGTCGTTGAAGTAATGGGTGAGGATTACATGCTGACTGCACGCGGAAAGGGACTTCCTCGGCGGCGACTTGTTTGGCGTCACGGTGTTCGTAATGCGCTGCTGCCCGTACTGACCGCGTCGGCTCTGTACATCAGTGCACTCGTTGGCGGCGCTATCCAAGTAGAGGTTGTTTATTCATGGCCTGGCATGGGCTTGTTGATGTATAACTCTGTTCTAGCGCGTGACTACCCAGTACTTGAAGCAACGTTCCTTGTAAGTTCAATTGTTGTTCTTCTCGCTAACTTCATCAGCGACATTATGTATCGCGTTCTTGATCCACGAGTGACGGTGTCTCAATGAGCGAACAATTTATTTCTGAGGTTGTGGCCGATGAAGCGCCACGCCATCGCAACCTATTCCAGCAGCTATGGTCAGACCGCATGGGCCGGGTAGGAATTATCATGACCATTGTCGTGCTTGTTGCTGCAATCGTCGGCCCAGTTATTTGGGCTTTTGATTCTTCTGCGGTCGGTGCTGATGCTTCCTCCATTTTGCAAGGACCAAGTTCAGCCCACTGGCTTGGAACTGATGAACTGGGCCGTGATGTCTTTAGTCAATTCCTTGAAGGGTCACGCGTTTCTTTGCTTGTTGGCGTGATGGCAACTTTGATTTCAACGATTATCGGCGCCGGTATAGGTATCTCATCTGGATATTTCACAGGACGACTTGATACAACTCTCATGGCTGTCACTGATTTCTTTCTCGTGGTACCAGCGTTGCCATTGATGATTGCGATGGGTGCAATATTTGGTCAGAGTCTGACGATCATCATTGCGATTATTGGCTTGTTGAGTTGGCCGCGAACAGCTCGGATTATTCGCTCACAAACATTGACACTTCGCGAACGTAAGTTTGTACCGCGGGCACGTTCCTTAGGCGCAACGAACTGGCGCATTATTCGAACACACATCATTCCTCACGTTTTGCCGTTAATGGTTGCGAACACGATCTTGGTTGTCGCTGGCGCGATTCTTTCGGAAGCAACTCTGGCGTTCATCGGCCTCGGTGATCCAAACCGAATCTCGTGGGGGTCGATGTTGCATTTTGCATTCTCATCGGGAGCTGTTGGGCGCGGTGCATGGTGGTACTTCATGCCGCCCGGAATTGGCATTCTCATAATTGTGCTGGCTTTTACTTTGGTCGGGCATGCCTTTGATCGCATAAATAATCCACGATTGAGAGATGCCGCATGAGCTTGTTAACGGTTCGGGATCTCAGCGTCCAATACGGAACAGTGCAAGGCGGCGTCCTTGCGGTAGATCGCGTTGATCTGACAATCAACCGGGGTGAATTTGTTGGATTGGCAGGTGAATCGGGGTGTGGCAAAACAACTCTGGCGATGTCGATACCGAACTTATTGCCAAAATATGCATCAATCGTGTCAGGATCTGTTGAGTTTGAAGGCAAAGACATCGCGACGTTTAGTGAATCTGAACTCAATACATTGCGTTGGAAAGATGTTTCGGTAATTTTTCAAGGTGCGCTCAATGCATTGAACCCAGTTCAACGAATTGGTGACCAAATCGCAGAGCCCATCTTGATTCATGAACCGGGCACTTCACATGACGAAGCTTGGCGGCGAGCCTGTGAGTTGTTAGAAGCTGTAGGAATTCCTTCGGCCCGTGCGAAAAGTTATCCTCATGAGTTTTCCGGTGGAATGCGTCAGCGCGTAATGATTGCAATGTCTCTGGCTTGCAAGCCGAAGCTCGTCATTGCGGACGAACCTATTACTGCTCTTGATGTGATGACGCAGGCGCAAATTCTTGATCTCTTACGTGAATTATCTACCTCATTTGATCTCTCGTTACTCTTGATTTCACATGACCTTTCGGTTCTTGCAGAGACGTGCGATCGCGTTCAAGTAATGTACGCCGGCCGAGCAGCCGAAGCCGGAACAGCTAGTGAAGTGTTTGGCGCAGGCAATGCCGCACACCCCTACACGCGACGCCTATTGAACTCGTATCCAAACATCAATGGCGAGCGAGTATTCATTGACGGAATTCCGGGGTACCCACCGGATTTATCGCAGCCGCAAATTGGATGCAGATTTGCTGCGCGCTGTTCTGAAGCAATCGATGTTTGTCGGACAAGTGAACCTGATTTGGTTGCGATCTCTGCAACTCACTCGGTTGCGTGTCATCTTGCCGGGAAGTCGGTAACTCATGGATAGTAATCAGCCAACTTTAGAAGTAACGAATCTCGTTGTTGAGTATTCTGCCAAGTCACGCTCGGGTCGTGGAGTTGAGGTTGCTCGCGCAGTTGATGGCGTTAATCTTTCGATCGCGTCTGGCGAGACACTTGCGATTGTCGGTGAATCCGGAAGCGGGAAATCGTCAATTGCGAATGCAATCATGCGGTTGATTGACGTGGCCGATGGATCTATTTCGCTTGAAGGGCAAAATCTGCTCGACCTGAACGGTGCGCAACTTCGGACTGCCCGACGAAACTTTCAAATGATTTTCCAAGATCCCTTTGAATCGTTGGATCCTCGACGCACAGTGCTTGACACGGTTATTGAATCAATTGCAATTGCAGGAATCGCGAGTAGTCACGAAGATCAGAAGGCACTAGCCCTTCAGGCACTCGAAAACGTCGGACTCATCCCAGCAGAACGTGTTGGGGAGAGATATACATACCAACTTTCCGGTGGCCAACGTCAACGTGTTGCGATCGCAGCCGCTATGGTTCTCAAGCCTCGACTACTTGTTGCGGATGAACCTGTATCAATGCTCGACGTGTCATTACGTGCAGGTATTTTGCGCTTGATGCAACAAATGAGTGAGCAGCTTGGTGTTGCAACCTTGTTCATCACTCACGATCTTTCGCTGGCATGGATGTATGCGGATCGAATTGCGGTGGTGTACCTCGGGCGAGTTGTTGAAGAAGCGTCAGCTGCTGAATTGATTACGTCACCGCAACATCCATACACCAAAGCATTGGTCTCGGTCATTCCAGTCCCAGAAGTTTCGACTCACGATAAGCGAATCGTGCTCACAGGGGAAATCCCGAATCCGACTGATATTCCTGCTGGCTGCCGCTTCCGTCCTCGTTGTCCGAAGTTCCGCGAACTTGGCGAGCCTGATGTATGTGCAACCCTTGATCCCAAACTAAAGTCAACAGATAACCATTACGTGGCCTGTCACTTCGCTGGCCAATAGGAGCAACAGTGGAATTCACCCGCGAGCAGGTCGTTGACCTGTTATCGACACTCGTCCGAATTGAATCCGTCACACCTTGGCTGATTGAAACTGGTAAGGGAGAACGCGCGCAAGCCGAGTATCTTGCAGAGTGGTTATCTGATACCTCACTTGAAGTGACTTTAGACGAAGTTCAGGATGGTCGTCCAAATTTACTTGTTCGACTTCGAGGAACTGGTGAAGGTCCGACCTTGTGCATCAATGCGCATGCAGACACTGTTGGCTATGGAAATTGGCCGACTCGTGCACTTGAGCCAGTCATCGAAGGGGATCGAATGATTGGCCTCGGTGCTGCAGATGACAAGGCAGGTTGCGTATCTGCGCTGCTTGCGGTCAGAGCACTTGCCGAAAATAACGTGAAGCTTAATGGTGACGTCTTAGTTGCATGCGTCATCGATGAAGAAGGTGTTTCGATAGGTACCGAACACCTCGTTGCCAATCACAAGATGGACTATGCGATTGTGATCGAGCCAACTGGCCTACCAATTGCGATCACTGAACATCAAGGGTTTGGTTGGATCGACATTATTGTTCACGGTAAAGCCGCTCATGGCTCAGCTGCTGATGCAGGAATCGATTCCATCGTGCATATGGCTGAGGTTGTGACTCGGTTACATGAACTTGATGAGCGCGAGTGGGCACCGAACCCAGATCCCCTCAATGGTCGTACCGTTTTTCATACAGGAACAATTCAAGGCGGAACTGATTACGCCACATACCCGAGCAAAACTGTGTTGGGGATTGAGATCGGTTCGCAACCTGGTGAAACTCTTGATAATCGAATCGCAGACATCAACCAAATCTTTGCTGATATCACCGCAAAGTATCCAAACTTCCACGGCGAAATTGACGTGAAACTTAATCGCAATCCTTTCGTAGGTGAAGGATTCGAGCTGCTGCTGGCCGCAATGAATAAAGCGGCAATTGAAGTTATTGGTAAACCTATGGCGCCTCAAGGCGAAAACTCGTGGACTGATGCCGCACTGTTGCAGGAAGCAGGAATTCCAACACTTCTTGTAGGCCCTGCAGGCGGTAACTACCATGCCGAAGATGAATGGGTATCTATTTCTGAGGTGGTTCAAATGACCGATATTCTTTACCGCACCATTATTGAACTGTTGAAATAGATCTATGGACAGGTCGGCGCAAGCGGAAGCAGTTTTAGAACGAATTGCGAACTTCGCTATAGAACTTACTCAAGGAACGCCGGTTCCAGGTGGAAGTGTTCGAGTAGTAGATCGCAATGGTTTAGTTGGCGAATTTGCCTTTGGCTATGCAGATGTCATTGCGCAGACTCCAGCTCGGCTTGATCATCGTTACGAAATAGGTTCAATCAGTAAGACTTTTACATCGTTACTGATCTACGCACTGGTTGACGACAAACTCATTGACCTTGATGAACCTGTCACAACTTATTTGCCTTGGTTTGTCGGAGGTGAGCCAGATGCTCCGATGACCGCGCGCCATTTGTTGTCTCATACAGCTGGGCTAATTCTAGGTTCGGATCATATTCCTGATGAGCTCGCTCAAGTATGGGGAATGCGCAACCTTGCACGTAGTGGCGCTTTGGGCGAACGTTTCCACTATTCAAACCTCGGTTTCATGACGCTCGGAGCAATCGTGGAGGCGGTCACAGGTGACACTGTGGCTTCGCAACTTCGTCGCAGGGTCTTTGAGCCGATGGGCATTTCTGATGCTCGCGTCGGAGTAACACACGTCGATCATGCAACTATGGCAACGGGACACTGGCCATTACACGATGATCGGCCATGGACTGAAAACGACCCGCTTGCGCATGCTACGTGGTTTGAAGTGGCCTGTGCCGATGGAAACGTTGCTGCAAATATCCACGAATTAAGCGAACTAGCTCGCTTGATGCTGGGCGATGGAACATTAGATTCCCGCCGCATAGTCACTCAATCTGCGATGAATGAAATTGTTGCACCAAACGCCCCCACAGGCGAGGGCACCGTTGAATGGGGAAATAGCCCAAAGGTTGATTCAAGTCGCTATGGGCTGGGCGTGAATGTCGAATTCATTGACGGCAATCATTGTGTAACGCATGGAGGTGGCATGGTTGGCTATGCAACATTCATGTTGGCCGATCGCACAAGTGGAATTGGCGTCGCAGTTCTCACAAATGGAAATGGCGATTATCCGGCAGCACAATTAGTTGCACGCGTCACTCATCAGCAGTTTGTCGCGGAACTTTCCGGTCGAAGCGTTCCTGCATTGCCACCAACATCAGCACGACTGCTAGTGAGCGAGATTTCAGAACAGCACCTAGGTGATTTCCATGGTGTTGCTCATGATGGAACACGATTATCATTGACCATTTCAAGCTTGGACGGAATTGTGCATGTTGAGTGCAAAGGTCAGCGGGCACCTGTGTATCGCACATGGACAGCTCGATTTGCGACCAGTCATCCTGATCTACGGCGATTCCATTTGCAGATCGTTGACGATTACTGGACTTTTGGACCCTACGCACTACGTCGCTCAGAACGACCAGTTGTTGAATTAACTTCAGTTCAACAAGCTCTAGTAGGTCACTACCGATGTTATTCGCCGTGGTACACGAACTTTCGAATAATTGCTAGAGAGGGACAGTTGTATCTCGTAGCACCTGGGGGAGTGGAATCTCAGACTGAGGATTGCTTACTTATTGAACTCAATGACGGCGAATTTCGAATCGGGCAAGATCCATGGATGCCCGAACGATTATTAGTCGGCCCGATTGTTGGTGGACGGGCGATCTCAGTGATTCGTGATGGTTGCCTTTACTCAAGGTCGTTTACCCAATAAAAAAATCCCTCCGAGTAATCGGGGGGATTTTTTGTTTAACGGCTTAAGCCAGACGACTCTTCTTGCCGTCTAGGCGAGCGTAAATTTCTTGACGTTCTTCTTCGCTCAGTCCGCCCCATACGCCGTATGGTTCGCGTGACTTGATTGCAGCATCGCGGCACTGCGTTAGCACTGGGCAAGTTGCGCACACTGCCTTAGCTTGTGCAACGCGTCGCTCGCGTGCTTGTCCACGTTCGCCATCTGGATGGTAGAAAACGCCAGAGTCCATGCCACGGCATGCACTGTCGAGTTGCCAATCCCAGAAGTCGGCGTTTGGACCAGGAAGCCGAGTTACATCAGCCATGTTTTCACCCTTTGATTTCGTACGGTTAGCCCCGATTGGTACTATCTTAAACCGTTTCATAAGTTGGTCAAGCCATTTAGGTGAACAATTTATGAAGAGTTATCCACAGGATGGCCCTCAAGATGCGGTTATGCCCTGAATCCTCAACAATTGGTACATGTCCGATACAGCGCAAGCCCCAGAAGCAGGGCTAACTGTGTCTGCAGTCGCCAGTCGACTCGGCGTTGCGCCGGCCACTTTGCGCACTTGGGACCGCCGCTATGGGGTTGGTCCATCGGATCACAGTGAGGGTCAGCACCGACGTTACACGACTCGCGACCTCGAACGTTTGCTCCTGATGCGCCACGCAATTCTGCAGGGCTACCCACCAGCAGACGCAGCAAAGCTGGCACTGGCCGAAGAAAATGCACAAGATGCCAACGCTGCCGAAACGCCATCGGAACCGTTTCGTGGTCTGAGCTTGGTCAGTGATGACGACGACACGAATGTGGTCATTGATTTAGAAGGACCACGCGCATCGATTCGGGCTCTGAACCGAGCATCTTCCATGTTGGATGGCCAAGCTTGCGATCGCATCATTGGCAATCTGATCGAGCGCAACGGTGTTGTATGGACTTGGATCAATGTGTTGTGTCCCGTGCTGAGTATGGCCGGCGAAAGCTGGGAACGTACGAACAGTGGCATTGAAGTCGAACACGTACTTTCTGAATCAATCATTAACCAATTCCGCGTTGTCACGAGTGCTCTACAAGAGCCAACCAACGCCAAGCCAGTCTTACTCGCGGGTGCTCCAAACGAACTTCACACTTTGCCGCTTTACGTCATTGCTGCCGGCCTAGCTGAACTGAATATCTCTGCCCGCATGTTCGGTGCCCGATTGCCTATCGAAGCATTGAGTAGCGCATTTGATCGTGTTGGTCCAAGCGCCGTCGTTATTTGGTCGCAAACTCGCGGTACTGCGGATGCTGCCGTCTGGGAAGCCTTGACTCAAATGCGCCACATGCCATTGCTAATGGCTGGCGGATACGGATGGCAAGAAGAAGATCTCCCGCAGGGCATCGAGCGTGGCATCGATCTGCAAAGTACGTTACTTTCGCTGGTTGCTGCCACCGGTCGGTAATCGGGTTTCCGTGTGACCACAGTGTCGCGATAGCCTAGAGCGCATAAGGAAATCCCTCAGATATTCGATATTTGGCGATTTCATCTCCATCAGCGCGAGAGGCAAAAATGACGCAGGGCCTTCCAGAAAAATTCGCCATGTTGGGCCTGACCTACGACGACGTCTTGTTGTTGCCGGCGGCTTCCGATGTTGTTCCGAGTGAAGTGAATACCTCGACGAAACTGACTCGCGAAATTTCACTGCGTATCCCGTTGCTGTCATCAGCCATGGACACTGTGACTGAATCACGAATGGCCATTGCAATGGCTCGCCAAGGTGGCCTTGGTATTTTGCATCGCAACCTCTCAATCGACGATCAGGCGAATCAAGTTGATTTGGTCAAGCGCAGTGAAGCGGGCATGGTGACAAATCCTGTTACGTGTTCACCACAGGACACACTTGAGGACGTCGATCGTCTGTGTGGTCGCTACCGCATCAGTGGTGTTCCAGTTGTCGATAGCAACAATGTTCTTGTTGGCATCGTGACAAATCGTGACATGCGATTTGAAGACGACATGACTCGTAAAGTCAGCGAAGTCATGACATCAATGCCACTTGTGACAGGCAAGCCTGGAATCGCCGGCGACGATGCACTTGAGCTTTTGCGAACGAACAAAATTGAAAAACTTCCACTCGTTGATGACGGTGGACACTTAGTCGGAATGGTCACCGTCAAGGACTATGTGAAGAGCGATCGCTATCCAATGGCGACTAAGGATTCACAAGGTCGACTCATGGTTGGCGCTGCTGTCGGTGTTGGCGAGGATTCGTACAAGCGTTCAATGATGCTCGTCGAAGCAGGCGTGGATGTTTTGATCGTTGATACGGCTCATGGTCACCAACGTGCCGTGCTTGACATGGTGAAGACGCTGAAGAAAGACACCACAATTCAAATCATCGGTGGCAACATCGCAACTCGTGCAGGAGCGCAAGCATTGATCGATGCCGGAGCAGATGCAGTCAAGGTTGGCGTTGGACCGGGCTCCATTTGTACAACACGAGTTGTTGCAGGCGTTGGTGTACCTCAAGTCACTGCTATTTACGAAGCATCATTGGCTGCAGGTCCTGCAGGTGTTCCAGTTATTGGTGACGGTGGACTTCAATACTCCGGAGATATTGCTAAGGCACTGGTTGCCGGTGCAGACACTGTGATGGTCGGTTCGCTTCTTGCTGGTTGTGAAGAGGCTCCGGGGCAGTTGGTCTTTGTGAATGGCAAGCAGTACAAGATGTATCGGGGTATGGGTTCGCTCGGCGCTATGCAATCTCGTGGTGAAGCTCGTTCGTACTCAAAGGATCGATACTTCCAAGACGACGTGTTGTCGGAAGACAAGCTCGTTCCAGAAGGTATCGAAGGACAGGTTCCTTACCGTGGTCCGTTGTCAGCGGTGGCTCATCAACTAGTTGGTGGACTACGCGCATCTATGGGTTATGCAGGTGCTGTAACTATCGAAGATCTGAAGAACAACGGACAGCTTGTCCGAATCACTGCAGCTGGTTTGAAAGAAAGCCATCCGCATGATGTCCAACTAACGGCCGAAGCGCCGAACTACCACGTGCGCTAGGGGAGTAGTCATGAGTGAAGTTGAAATTGGTCGTGGAAAACGCGGTCGTGTAACCTATTCATTCGACGACGTGTCGTTGGTCCCAAGTCGCCGTACCCGCGAAGCTAACTTGGTCAATCTGAATTGGAAGATTGATGCCTACACGTTTGAACACCCAGTCGTGGCCGCGCCAATGGATTCAGTTGTTTCACCCGAGACTGCAAAGACATTCTCGAATGCTGGTGGGCTTGCAATTTTGAACCTCGAAGGTGTGTGGACTCGTTATGAAAATCCAACATCACTGCTTGACGAAATTTCACGACTTGATCCCGCTCAAGCAACCATTCGGCTGCAACAGATTTATGCAGAGCCGATCAAGGCCGAATTAATCACGCAGCGCATTCACGATATGCGCGACGCAGGAATCACAGTTGCAGGATCACTCAGCCCTCAACGCACGGCGCAATTTGCTAAGACAGTTGTTGACGCTGGCGTCGACATCTTTGTTATTCGTGGAACAACCGTTAGTGCAGAGCACGTATCTGATGGCGAAGGTGCTTTAAACCTCAAGGAATTCATTTATGAACTCGATGTGCCAGTCATCGTTGGTGGCTGTGCAACATACACCGCAGCCTTGCATCTGATGCGTACTGGTGCGGCCGGTGTTCTTGTTGGTTTTGGTGGCGGTGCTGCACATACAACTGCCGATGTGCTTGGTGTTCGAGTTCCAATGGCGAGTGCCGTTGCGGACGTTGCTGCTGCTCGACGTGATTACCTCGATGAATCTGGTGGCCGATATGTTTCGGTGCTTGCAGATGGCGCGATGGGCCGAAGCGGCGATGTCGCCAAGGCGATTGCAGTTGGCGCTGATGCCGTAGTCGTCGGTTCGCCATTTGCACGTGCCACAGATGCCCCTGGCAAGGGTCGCCACTGGGGTCTTGAAGCTACTCACGGTGATTTGCCGCGCGGTGAATTGAAGGACCTTGGCACAGGGGGAACCCTGCATGAAATTCTTCATGGTCCTTCGGCTACTTCTGATGGCAGCATGAATATTGTTGGAGCTTTGCGTCGTTCAATGGCTACTTGTGGTTATCAAGACCTCAAGGAATTCCAACGATGTGAAGTAGTCACACGCGCTTAGTGAAGTAATTATTGCGTACCGTAAAGTGGCGGTATGAGTTTGCAATCTTCTGTCATGCAGAACAATCCCTTGTTGCGTCACATTGTGGCGACAAGTGGCGATTCGTTCCAGCCGATAAGCCCGATTCCAACAGAGGCTGTTGGTTCGATTCCATTGTCAGAAGAATCTGATGTGAAGAATGCAATTTCTCATTCACGTACCGCATTTGAATCGTGGTCATACACCTCGATGGCTGAGCGTGAAAAAATCATGCGCAAACTGCAAAAGCTGATCATGCGTCAGCGCCATGAGCTACTTGATGTGATTCAGCGCGAGACTGGCAAAGCACGCGCACATGCACTCGAAGAACTCGTTCATACCGTCATGACGGCTCGCTTTTTGGAAAAGAACGCGGCTGACATCATCAAGTCTCGTGATCGCCATGGTGCTGTTCCATTCACAACCAAAACGACTGTCAATCACATGCCAATCGGTGTTGTTGGAATTATCGCGCCATGGAACTATCCATTCTCGCTCGCGATGATTGATGCACTTGCAGCGATCATGGCTGGTAACAGTGTTGTGCTTAAACCAGATTTACAAACATCTTGGTCGGCTTTGCATGCCGTGCGCTTGCTCGAACTAGCAGGACTTCCCGAAGGTGTCATGACAGTTGTGACTGGTGAGGGCGAGACTGTCGGCAAGGCTTTGGTTGATCAGGCTGACTACGTATGTTTCACTGGTTCGACAGAAACGGGTCGCATCATTGCGCAACAAGTTGGCGAACGACTCATTAATGCCTCGCTTGAATTGGGCGGCAAAAACCCAATGATCGTGTGTAAAGATGCTGACATCGAACGATTCGTTGATGTGGCATTGAGTTCATGTTTCACATCAGCTGGTCAGTTGTGCGTGTCAACAGAACGTATCTACATTGATCGCGAAATTTTCGAACAGTTCAAGAATGCTTTTGTTACTCGTGTTAAGGAAATCAGTCTCGGCTCACACCTCGGGTGGGGCTATGACATGGGTTCAATCACATCCAAAGAGCAGTTAGAAAGAATCGATGCAGCTGTGAAGCAGGCTCGATCTGAAGGAGCAGTCATTGAATGCGGAGGACGCGTTCGTACTGACATCGGTCCACTTGTTTACGAGCCAACAGTTTTGACTCATGTGAATCGAACAATGGAAATTGCTCGAAAAGAAGTTTTCGGACCAGTCGTCTACTTGACGCCATTTGACACAATTGAAGAGGCAATCAAGATGAGCAATGACACCGGTTTTGGTCTCTCTGGTTCGATCATCACGAGTAACAAAAAAGTTGCGTATGACATTGCGGCCGAAATGAATTGCGGCTCGGTCAACATCAATGAAGGGTTTGCTGCAACCTTCGGTTCTGTTGAAGCGCCGATGGGTGGAATGGGACAGTCAGGATCTGGTCGTCGTCAAGGACCCGAAGGCCTACTTCGCTTCACCGAAGCTCAGACCGTCTCGTTGCAACGCGGCGCACTGGTATCGCGCAAGTTTGGCTCAAACGACAAGCGATGGGGACGCACTATGGTGCTTAAGCTTCGCCTGATGCGCCTGTTACACCTGCGTTAATCGACGGCCCAAGTATTACGTCGAATCCGGACGATAACCCAGATGGCATCGCCACAAAGTTCGCTAATAGGCTTGTCACGTGACCGATGCGCGCCCAGTACTCGTAGTTGATTTTGGTGCGCAATATGCGCAATTAATTGCTCGACGTGTTCGTGAAGCACGTATTTACTCTGAAGTTGTACCTAGTTCCATGTCGGTCGAGCACATGTTGGCCAAGCAACCATTGGCGGTAATTCTTTCCGGCGGTCCATCAAGTGTTTATGCCGAAGGTGCACCGCAAGTTGATCCTGCACTTTTTGATGCTGGAATTCCTGTGTTTGGAATTTGCTATGGCTTCCAAGCAATGGCCGCTGCACTTGGCGGCACGGTTGCCAAGACTGGATTATCGGAATTCGGCGCTACTGAACTTGAAGTGACTAACTCCGGCTGTCTTTTTGCGGGTTTACCTTCCACACAAAGCGTGTGGATGAGTCATGGTGATTCAGTGAAAGATGCACCTGAGGGATTTGCAGTGACTGCACAAACCGCCGGAGCTCCAGTTGCTGCCTTTGAAAATCTTGATCGAGGATTTGCTGGTGTTCAGTACCATCCCGAAGTCATGCATTCAACGCATGGCCAAGCAGTGCTTGAACATTTCTTATACGACATTGCGAAGTTAACTCCAGACTGGACTCCGGCTGGAATTGTTGATGAGCAAGTGGCTCGCATCAAGGCGCAAATCGGTGACGCTCAAGTAATCTGCGGACTTTCAGGTGGCGTTGATTCAGCCGTTGCAGCTGCCTTGGTCCATAAGGCCGTTGGCGATGCACTGACTTGTGTGTTTGTCGATCATGGTCTGTTGCGCAAGGGCGAACGAGAACAAGTTGAACGCGACTATGTTGCCGCTACGGGAATCAAACTTGTCGTCGTTGATGCAAGTGAACGTTTCCTTGCTGAACTTGCTGGAGTGACAGATCCCGAAGAAAAGCGTAAGACCATCGGTCGACTTTTTATTCGAGTGTTTGAAGATGCACAAAAGGCGTTAGTTGCCGAAGCCGGTGCAAACGGTAAGCCGATCAAGTTCCTTGTTCAAGGCACGTTGTATCCAGATGTTGTTGAAAGTGGCGGCGGTACTGGTGCCGCGACCATCAAGAGTCACCACAATGTTGGCGGACTTCCTGACGATCTTGATTTCGAATTGTGCGAACCGTTGCGTGAACTGTTCAAAGACGAAGTACGTGCAGTCGGTCGTGAACTTGGACTTCCTGAAGCCATGGTGATGCGCCACCCATTCCCAGGACCCGGATTAGGCATTCGCATTGTTGGAGCAGTTGATTTTGAGCGACTTGAAATTCTGCGTGCTGCAGATGCAATTGTGCGCGAAGAAACTACTCTGGCTGGACTAGATTCTTCGATCTGGCAATTCCCAGTCGTATTACTTGCTGATGTGCGCAGTGTTGGTGTTCAAGGTGATGGCCGTACCTATGGTCACCCCATTGTGCTTCGTCCCGTTTCAAGTGAAGATGCGATGACTGCAGACTGGACTCGGTTGCCTTATGACGTCTTGGCAAAGATTTCAACGCGCATCACAAATGAAGTGCGCGAAGTGAACCGTGTTGTGCTTGACGTTACAAGCAAGCCACCGGGCACCATTGAGTGGGAATAAGCAGTTTCTTGACGACTTTATGAATGTCGTTTCTCCATTGCACGATTAACGCAATCGAACGGTTACTCTAAAACATATGGATAACAATGCATTGTTCTACGTCATATTCGCAGTTCACATGGGTGGCATTTTGGCGCTGCTCCATGGCTTCTTTAGCCAGATGTCTAAAGAGACTAAGGGAATTCATTCAACCCAGTTCTATGGTGCGATCATTCAGGTAGTTACTGGACCGCTACTGCTGATGACAGCTGCATCGGATGACAAATTTAATTCAGCATGGGTCGGTATCAAGTTCTCGGTAGCGTTGGCGCTACTCGTCACAGTTGTATTGGGCAAGCGCGCAACTGGAGACACAAAGAAGTTCTGGTTAATTGCAGGAATCTTGACAATCACAAACTTGATTGTTGCGCTGGCTCCTCACTAAATCTCATTTAAAAGGGCTGCATCTCGAGTGAGGTGTAGCCCTTTATTTTGCTGAGTTCTAGTCTGGCAATTTAATTTGTCGGAATGCCTCGGCAATTGTTCCTTCTGGAAGTCCTGCTGCTTCAGCTTGCATCGTTCCCCACATGCGAATCATCTCTTCGAGATTGTCCATGTGTGAGGTTTGGCTGTGATGCGCTCGTAGTGCGGCAATTTTCCGTTCAAACTGATGTGTAGTTTCGATCCAATGATTTGGTTCGTGAGTCGTGAATAGCCACAGCCACGAAACGGTCCACGCTTCGAGGCCTTCATCATTTCGTAGTTCAGGATAGGCGTAGGGATTTCGAACTGCTGGATAGAGCGCGCGAGTTGTCGCTTCACCTGCAGCCATGTGGTCAGGGTGACTTGCAGGCAAGCGTTCCCAATTTCGTTCTGGTGATTGTGTGATGACGAGTTGAGGTTGAACTTGGCGCATGACTCGAACTATGTCTCGTTGAACGTCATGGTTAGGCTCAAGATAACCGTCTTTATAGCCAAGGAATCGTACGTCGGTCACACCACAATTAGCGGCAGCAGCAATCTGTTCGGCACGACGGATGCTTGGAATCTGGCTACGGTCATAAGCGTCATCAAAGCCACCTGCATCACCATCGGTGCAGATGCAATAGGTCACGACTACGCCCGCATCAGTCAGATTAGCGACGGTGCCACCTGCACCAAAATCGACATCATCAGGGTGGGCGGTTACAACAAGCGCGCGAGTCACGCCTTCGGGAATTGAGAATGCTTCAGTCACGAGACCTAACTCTACGCTCAGTCAGACCTAACGCCTAGAATTGCACAGTGACTGCTGACCTCCTTGATGATTTGAATGAACCTCAACGTCGAGCAGTCGTTCACGAGGGAACTCCGTTACTCGTTGTTGCAGGTGCCGGCTCGGGCAAGACTCGTGTACTCACTCGTCGCATTGCCTACCTTTTAAGCAATCGGAATGTGTCACCTGGCGAGATTCTTGCTATCACGTTCACGAACAAAGCAGCTGGCGAGATGAAGGAACGCGTGGCCGACATGGTCGGACCACGTGCTCGCGTGATGTGGGTGTCAACTTTTCACTCCGCTTGCGTGCGCATTCTTCGAGCCGAGGCACAGCGTCTTGGGCTGAAGTCAAACTTCACTATTTATGACACTCAAGACAGCGTTCGTTTGATGACGTTGATTGCCAAAGATCACAACATAGATATCAAGGCCTACAGCGCAAAGTATTTGCTGTCGTCCGTCAGCAATCTCAAGAATGAACTGATTGATCACGAGACTGCAGTTTCTCGGGCAAACACTCCTCAGGAAGAAATTGTTGCCGAAGTTTATGGCGAGTATCAGCGACGTTTGATGCGAGCTAGTGCAGTCGACTTTGACGATCTGATCGGCCATACAGTTGCTTTGCTGCAAGCCTTCCCAGATGTTGCCGAGTACTATCACCGAAAGTTTCGACATGTACTCGTGGACGAGTATCAAGATACAAACCATGCGCAATACATGTTGGTCCGCGAACTTGTTGGCGCTGGCAAGGATGGGGTATCGCCGGCCGAACTTTGTGTTGTGGGTGACTCGGACCAGAGCATTTACGCATTCCGAGGTGCCAACATTCGCAATATTGTTGAGTTCGAACGCGACTATCCAAACGCGACAACAGTAGTGCTCGAGCAAAACTATCGATCAACACAAAATATCTTGTCGAGTGCGAATGCGGTCATTGAAAAAAATGCCAATCGTCCGAAAAAGAAATTGTGGACTGCTGAAGGTGATGGTCCAAAAGTCACGATCTACACCGCGGCTGATGAACATCACGAATCTGACTACATTGTGCGCACAATTGACGATCTCATTGACAACAATGAATATGCGTTCAAAGACTTTGCAATTATCTATCGAACTAATAACCAATCTCGAAGCATTGAAGAAGTTTTTATTCGAAAAGGTATTCCATACAAGGTTGTAGGTGGAACTCGGTTCTACGAACGTAAAGAAATTCGAGACGCGCTCGCTTACTTACGCGCAGTCGCTAATCCTGCAGACGATGTTTCCGTTCGACGAATTCTTAATGTTCCACGTCGAGGTATTGGCGACAAGGCCGAAGAGGCTGTGGAAATGTTTGCACGACGTGAGCGAATTACTTTTAGTGAAGCATTGAATCGCATTCCAGAAATTCATGCACTAGCCACTCGTTCGGCAACGGCGTTGACGGAATTCAATACCATGATCAATCACTTGCGCACTATGGATGATTCAGGTGCCGGACCTTCAGAAATCCTGATGAAGGCGATGGAAACGTCGGGCTATCTCAAAGAACTTTCAGCAAGTCGTGATCCTCAAGATGAAGTTCGAGTCGAGAACATTGCCGAACTTGAAAACGTCACTCGCGAATTCGAGGAACAGTTCCCTGCTGAAAACGAAGATGAACGCCCAGCAACGTTGTCGGACTTCTTGGAACGAGTTTCTTTGGTTGCGGATTCCGACGAGATTCCAACTGATGATGCCCATGGCGGCGTAGTCACATTGATGACTCTTCACACGGCTAAGGGTCTGGAGTTTCCAGTCGTCTTTGTTACGGGAATGGAAGACGGAGTATTCCCGCACCAACGTGCATTGGGTTCTGCATCCGAACTCGAAGAAGAACGCCGACTTGCCTATGTTGGTATGACGCGTGCAATGCAGCGATTGTTCTTGACCCGAGCATCTGCGCGTTCGACATGGGGTCAGCCCAATTACAACCCTGAATCAAGATTCCTTGCTGAGATTCCAGACGAGTTTGTTGAACGTCACGGCGAAGAAACCAAGGCGCTTGGTTTATCAGGCTCAAACTTTGACCGTCCACAAAAGCGTGATATTCAGGTGATGGTTCTCAATATTGGTGATCGAGTTTTACATGACAAGTTTGGAATGGGAACAGTCATTGCAACTGCCGGACATAACGACAGCGCTGAGGCAACGATTGATTTTAAGAGCGCGGGCCAAAAGAGACTGTTGCTGAGATACGCGCCAGTTGAAAAACTGTAATTAGCGGTTTGAGCCCCAAAGCCACGTTGCAGGATTTTGGAAATTTCCATCCTTAGTGACTTCGAGGTGTACGTGAGGTCCAGTGACGTTTCCCGTTGCACCAGACTTAGCAATTTCAGTACTTGGTAAAACGATGCCCGATGAAACTTCGATCTTGGACAAGTGGTTGTACGCAGTCACGTAACCATCTGGGTGTTGAACTTCGATGCGATTGCCGTATGCACCAGCCCAACCGGCGAAGATGATTTTTCCTGCTGCGCATGGGTAGACACTGGTACCAACTGGTACTTGGAAGTCCAAGCCAGTGTGCCAGCCGAGTGACCATAAACTTCCACGCTGACCAAAACGAGCCGTCAGATTGTATGAACCATGAATTGGAGCACTACGTACGCCGATATCAGCAGCTTCTTGTGCGGCGAGCAGAGCCTGTGCCGCGTCAGCAGTTGCTTGTTCAGCCGCCGCCTTTTGTTGCTGTTGCAGAGCAACGAGCCTCTGGGCTTGGGTAGCGGCCTGTTGTTGAGCTTGATTAACGACCGCTGACAAATCATCAGTGGTCGTAGCAACAGCAGCAAGTGCACGACGTTGGTTTGAATTAACAGTTGGGCTGGTGTCGATGACGGCATTGGGATCGGCGGCCGGATCAGCAGCATTGGATGCTTGGCTGATGTCTTGAACGTCGGTCAAAGTGGTGCGGTTGTCCGAGCGGCTTGCTGCTTGAGCACGAGTCGAAGCTGCCAAAGTAATTGTTGGCGAAACCGTTTGAGTGCCGCTTGTCGGAGCTGGATCGGCAAGAACAGTTGATTGATGTGACTGTGAATGTGCGATCGAACTGGAACCAGTGACCGCTACAGTGCCTACGCTGGCGATACTAAATAGCGCACCAACGTGCTTATTGGCTGTGCGTGGCTTCTTTGGAGCAGCATGACGACCCGCTTTGTGGCGACCGCGCTCGGATGAACTCACAACAAAAACCTAACAAAGTAGAGGTAAATCTTTATTTACTACTTCATTTTTACCTTAATCTGGCCCTTAGGGGAAATGGATTCGGGGCTGATGGGGCAAAAGTGACATAACAGCCCGTGATACATCTCACGCCGTCCGAAAGGCCGAAAAAAAGCCCTGGAACTTGTGGCTCTAGGCCAATGCCTGACACCATTGCACTTGTGACGGGAATCCGCGTTTTAGTGGGCAAGCCAGGGCTTGATGGTCATGATCGTGGCGCAAAAGTGATTGCCCGTGCCCTTCAGGATTCAGGTATTGACGTGTACTACACAGGTCTGCACCAAAGTGCGACCGACATTGTGGATGCTGCCGAAGAGCAAAAAGTGGACGCCATCGGCCTTTCTATTCTCTCTGGTGCTCATCTGACGCTGTTTCCGGCTGTGATCGAGTTGCTCAAACAACGAGGTATGGAAGACATTCCCGTTTTTGGTGGCGGGATCATTCCTGCCGATGATGTGCCTGTTTTGTTGGACAAGGGTGTCTCTCAAATTTTTCTGCCAGGAACTCCTGTCAGCGAAGTCGTTGAGTGGGTGAGCGACAATGTTCGCCCACGCGCTCAAACTGCAAACTAGCGTGCTCACTAGTCTTAGTGATGTACGTGTGTAACGAAAGAAAGTGACGTAAATACGTGGATCTCTACGAGTACCAGGCCAAAGAATTATTTGCCGCACATCAAGTTCCAGTTGTTCCTGGTGTTGTGTGCACAACTGCCGAAGAAGCGAAGGCAGCTGCTGAAAAGATCGGCGGGCTCGTTGTAGTCAAGGCGCAGGTCAAAGTTGGCGGTCGTGGTAAGGCTGGCGGCGTAAAGCTCGCAAAGACTCCCGACGAAGCTTTCGAGCACGCAACAAATATTTTGGGACTCGACATCAAGGGTCACACCGTTCGAAAGATTCTCGTTGCCGCTGCGGCAGACATCGAAACTGAGTACTACGTATCTTTCTTGTTGGATCGCACAAACCGATCATTCCTAGCTATGGCATCAGTCGAAGGTGGCATGGAGATCGAGGAAGTTGCAGCGACAAAGCCTGAAGCCCTCGCAAAGATTCGCGTTGATGCAATCGAAGGTTGCACCAAGGAAAAGGCAACTGAGATTGTCGAAGCTGCAAACTTCCCTGCTGATGTACGCGATCAAATCGTCGACATCTTGCAGAATCTCTGGAACGTTCTTGTTAAGGAAGATGCAACACTTGTTGAAGTAAATCCACTTGCTAAGACTCCCGAAGGCGTAGTCCTTGCTCTAGATGGCAAGGTGTCGCTTGATGACAACGCCTCGTACCGCCACGAAGCACACGAAGCATTGGTTGATAATTCCGAAACAGATCCGATTGAATTGCGTGCGACTCAACTCGATCTGAATTACGTCAAGCTTGATGGCGAAGTAGGCATCATTGGAAATGGTGCTGGTCTTGTGATGTCAACACTCGATGTTGTCGCATACGCAGGAGAAGAATTCGGTGGCGTAAAGCCAGCGAACTTCCTCGACATTGGTGGTGGCGCAAGTGCGCAGGTCATGGCGAATGGCCTCGACATTGTTTTGGGTGATCCAGATGTGAAGGCAGTGTTCGTCAATGTATTCGGTGGCATCACAGCCTGTGACGCTGTCGCAAATGGAATTGTGCAAGCGGTCGCCATGCTCGCTGAACGTGGCGAACCAGTAACTAAGCCAATCGTGTGTCGCATTGACGGAAACAACGCAGCCGAAGGTCGTCGCATTCTTGACGAGTCAGGCATTGCACTCATTGAACGTGTAGAGACGATGGACGATGCAGCTCGCCGCGTCGCTCAACTAGCAGCAGGTAAGTAGGACGACATGGCAATTTTTCTCGACGACAACAGCAAGATTCTGGTTCAAGGTATGACTGGTTCCGAAGGAACCAAGCACACACGCCGCATGGTTGCTAGTGGAACGAACGTTGTTGCTGGTGTTACACCCGGCAAGGGCGGCAAAGAAGTTGATGGCATTCCAGTTTTTAATTCGGTTCAAGAAGCTGTAGCAGCTACTGGCGCCAACGTCTCGGTGGTTTTCGTGCCACCTAAGTTCACCAAGGGCGCCGTTATCGAAGCAGTAGACGCACAAGTTCCATTGTGTGTTGTTATCACCGAAGGTGTTCCAGTGCATGACACTGCTTACTTCTTCCAGTATGCGCAGAATGCAGGTACTACTCGTGTGATCGGACCAAACTGCCCTGGCCTGATCAGCCCAGGAAAGTCGAACGCCGGAATTATTCCTGGCGACATCACGCAGTCAGGTCGCATTGGTCTTGTGAGCAAGTCCGGCACGTTGACCTACCAAATGATGTTCGAACTTCGCGACATTGGTTTTTCAACTTGTGTTGGTATCGGTGGCGATCCAATTATCGGTACGACACACATCGATGCTCTTGAAGCATTTCAAAATGATCCAAATACCGAAGTCATTGTGATGATTGGTGAAATTGGTGGCGATGCCGAAGAGCGTGCTGCTGCATTTATCAAGGACAACGTGACGAAGCCAGTTGTTGGTTATGTTGCGGGCTTCACTGCGCCTGAAGGCAAGACCATGGGTCATGCTGGCGCCATCGTTTCAGGTTCAAGTGGTACAGCTGCGGCAAAGCAGAGTGCACTCGAAGCTGTTGGCGTCAAGGTTGGCAAGACACCAAGCGAAGCCGCTCGCCTTGTACGCGAATTGCTCAAGTAGTTAGTCGTGTCACTTGCCGTTAACTACGGCAAGTGCTGGCACGATTACTGATGTGTCATCTGATCGTCGTCCCCCTGCGCGTCCGGTACGCCAATGGCGGCAGCCAGTACGCGAAGAACACATTGTTGAACATTCAGTTTCAGTAGCAAGTGCTTTAGGCACATTAGCCGCAGTCACACTTGGCTTTGTTGCATCGTTTGCGTTAGTGATGGGTGTGTGGCTTTTTGCAGCACACGGAAACGAATCAACCAGTCAGGTACTACGAGCATCAGGCATTTCATGGCTGAGCATTCAGTTAGTACCTGTTGCGATTGGTAGCAACGTTCTTGGTTTGCTTCCGTGGGGATTCATCGTTATTCCGATGGCACTGTTGTGGAAATCGACGCATTGGACAATCAAGAGTGCACAACCAGAATCGGCGAAGGACTTTTGGCTCATCGTCGGGTGGGTTTCAGCGATTTACGTAGGTGCTGGCTCGTTACTCGCGCTGTTGTGTAGTACGAATGATTTATCAGTGACATTGTGGCGTGCTGCAATTCATTGCGCCGTAGTTGCTTTGTGTATTTCTATTGCGTGCATCGTGACGTATGCACCATCGCGCACCATTTTGATAGATCCACTTCCTAAAGTCATCGTCGACGGTCTTCGTCCTGGTGCATTGGCTGCGATGTTTTTAGTGTTTGCAGGAGCAACCGCAACTACAGCTGCGCTCGTTATTCATTTCACGGAAGTTCGCTCAGTAGCAACACTTATGGCGCCATCAATGATTGATGGATTGTTCCTAGCTCTGCTTGGTGTGGGGTATTTGCCAACGGCAGCTTTGTGGGGAATGTCGTATCTAATTGGACCCGGTTTCGCTATTGGTTCAAGTGCTGCGATTTCTGCGTCATCGGCAACTCCAGGACGACTCCCTGCATTTCCGCTTTTGGCGATGTTGCCCAGCGAACCTTTGCCACATGCCAAACTCATCATCATCGTTCCGATAATTGCTGGCATCGCAATGTACCTATCCTTGCCACGTTTGCACTGGGCGGCGCAAGAGGTGACTTTTGGTGCGAGTCTGCGGCACATGTTGAGCGGATATGAACTTGCCGTGACTGTCGTTGCTGATTTTGTACTCGCTGTCATTGTTTTTGTTCTTTGCGCAGCGGCGAGTGGCTCACTTGGTACGAATCAACTTGTCTTTGTTGGACCTCGACCATTTGAAGTGGCGACCAAAGCATTTGAGGTTTGTGGGCTTACGGCAGTCGTTCTCTTGGTCATCCCACGTTTCCTGATTTCGATGCTGTTTATTTTTCGGCATCGAGGCGAGCATGAAGCTCCGATTGTGGACGACTTAGACTAAGTGTGTGAAGCCGCTGAAGCTTGTAGTACTTGCCTCAGGCTCTGGCACGCTTTTTCAGTCGCTGATTGATTCCCGTGACGAACTAGGAATCTCAATTGATGCTCTGATTTCTGATGTCCCGTGTGGCGCAAATGATCGAGCGAAAAATGCAGGCATTATTTTTGAGCTCGTACCCATGCTCGACGATCGAGTTGAATGGGATCAAAATCTTTGTGCTGTGCTTAAGAAGTTTTCACCGGATTTGATTGTGTCGGCAGGTTTCATGCGAATTATTGGACCTGCTGTTCTCGCGGAGTTTCAGGGTCGCATTATTAATACTCATCCAGCGCTGTTGCCGCTGTTCCCTGGCGCTCACGCGGTGCGTGATGCACTCGCTGCAGGAGCAACCGAGACCGGTTCAACAATTCATTTTGTTGATTCAGGTATGGATACTGGACCAGTCATCGCCCAGCAGGCAATCGACATCTTGCCAACTGATACCGAAGAGTCTCTCCACGAGCGCATTAAGAAAGTTGAGCGCGAATTGCTTGTTAATACCGTTCGTGAATTTATCGCGGGCTCAATCCACTATCCAGAAAGTTCACGCTCATGACTGAATCAAAAAAGATCCGTCGCGCACTCGTCAGTGTTTATGACAAAACAGGACTCGAGCAACTTGCACGTGGTTTGAACGATGCTGGGGTAGCAATTGTGTCGACAGGTAGCACAGCTGCACAGATCGCATCACTCGGCATTCCGGTGACGGAAGTAAAAGACGTGACAGGCTTTGCCGAATGCCTTGATGGTCGAGTGAAAACTTTGCACCCAGCAATTCACGGCGGCATCTTGGCGGACCTGCGCAATCCCGAACATGAACGACAGATTCAAGAACTGGGTATTGAACCTTTCGATCTCGTTGTCGTTAATCTTTATCCGTTTACTCAAACAGTGGCTTCCGGTGCAACAACCGATGAATGCGTTGAGCAGATTGATATTGGCGGGCCCGCAATGGTTCGGGCCAGTGCCAAGAATCATGCCAACGTGGCCATCGTTGTGAGTCCATCGCGGTACGAAGAAGTTCTAGCTGCCGTTGCCGGCAATGGATTCACCCTGAAACAACGCACAGCTCTTGCTCGCGATGCATTTCGTCATGTTGCTGCCTACGACGTTGCAGTTGCTTCGTGGTTGGGTTCGACATTGTTGGGTGAAGGCGAAGAATTACCAGCTTGGCTTGGTGGCATTTGGGAGCGTGCTCAAACATTGCGTTACGGCGAGAATCCTCATCAGGATGCGGCGCTCTACATCGCCTTAGGTGGCCCTGACGGAATTGCTCAGGCTGAACAACTTCATGGCAAAGAGATGTCGTACAACAACTATGTTGATGGCGATGCCGCACGTCGGGCCGCATACGATCACTCGGAACCAGCTGTGGCAATTATCAAACATGCCAACCCTTGTGGCGTTGCCGTTGGAGCGACCATTGACGAGGCTTATGCGAAAGCGCATGCAACTGATCCAGTCAGCGCATTTGGGGGAGTAATTGCAACCAACCGTCCCGTGAATCGTGCGATGGCACAAGCAGTATCAGAAGTGTTCACTGAAGTCATCGTTGCACCAAGTTTTGATGCGGATGCGTTGGAGTTACTTACTGCAAAGGCAAACATTCGGTTGCTTGTTGCAGCGCCCGTGGCAGATACACCTCGACCAGAGATGCGACCTATCTCAGGTGGCATGTTGTTGCAGACGCAAGATCGCTTGCAAGCTGCTGGTGATGACAGTTCAACGTGGACTTTAGTTTCGGGTGACCCAGCTGATTCAGATACGCTGCGTGATTTGGAATTTGCATGGCGCGCTTGTCGCTGCGTGAAGTCGAATGCGATTTTGCTCGCTAAAGATCAGGGTGCTGTTGGTATCGGAATGGGACAAGTCAATCGTGTTGATTCTGCGCATCTGGCTGTTGATCGCGCCGGCGCAGAACGTGCACGTGGAAGTGTTGCGGCCTCAGATGCATTTTTCCCTTTTGCTGATGGGCTTCAAGTACTTCTCGATGCGGGCGTGAAGGCAGTTGTGCAACCTGGTGGTTCGTTGCGCGATGAGGAAGTTTTTGCCGCTGCACGAGCCGCTGGAATCACAATGTATGTCACAGGCACTCGCCACTTCTTCCATTAACTGATGACCGTCCAACGACGAACCTGACATGATTAGTCTGTTATGAGAAAACTACTGCGCAAGCAATGGCCGCTTCTGTCGGTCTATGTGTTGTTGGCGATCAGTATGGTGCTCGTAGTTTTCGTAGATTTCCGTGCAGGCGCAGTGCTGTTTGCTTCCAGTGTGTTATGGGCGTTTGTACTGCGATTTGTGCTCTCAGATCAAGCAGTTGGACTCCTGCGGATTCGCCGCCGCCGGATCGACTTAACGGTTCTTTTCGCATTAGGCATGCTGTTGCTCGTGCTGGCCTTGATAGTCCCACACCGCAACTTATAGTCAGCCCGATGTGCGG
>CAITJH010000048.1 GCA_903892635.1 uncultured Actinomycetes bacterium
CTCGTTAAGGCGCAGATGGTTAAGAACACCGTCATCGTTCCATCCGGCGCAAAGGGCGGATTCGTCGTCAAGCAAAGTCCAGATCCCAGCGATCGTGAGGCATGGCTTGCCGAAGGTATTTCGTGCTACCAAATGTTTATCGGCGCTCTGCTTGATGTGACTGACAACTTAGTCCTAGGAAATGTAGTTCCACCAGAGCTTGTTGTTCGCCATGATTCCGATGACCCTTACTTGGTAGTTGCAGCTGACAAGGGAACTGCGACGTTCTCGGATATCGCGAACCAGATTTCACTTGACCGTGGGTTCTGGATGGGAGATGCATTCGCTTCGGGTGGATCTATTGGTTACGACCACAAAGCCATGGGCATCACTGCGCGAGGTGCGTGGGAGAGCGTTAAGCGTCACTTCCTAGAACTTGGCATCGACTGCCAAACGCAAGACTTCACTGCCGTTGGTGTTGGCGATATGAGTGGCGACGTCTTCGGTAATGGCATGTTGCTATCCGAGCACACTCGTTTGATCGCAGCTTTCGATCATCGTCATGTGTTCTTTGATCCGAATCCCGATGCGGCAACGTCATTCAAGGAACGACAACGTATGTTTGCTTTGCCTCGTTCATCATGGGATGACTACGACCGCAGTTTGATCAGCGCTGGTGGTGGTGTTTACTCACGCGCTGAAAAGTCGATTCCAATTACTCCTGAAGTACGCGTAGCACTTGACATTCAGTCCGATGCAGAATCGATGACGCCAAATGAATTGTTCTCCCATATCTTGCGCGCAAAGGTCGATCTTTTGTGGAACGGTGGAATTGGTACCTACATCAAGGCAGCAAGCGAAACTCATGCGCAAGTAGGCGACAAGGCAAACGATGGACTGCGTATTAACGGCAGCGATTTGCGAGTTCGAGTTGTTGGCGAAGGTGGCAACTTAGGTGCCACACAACTAGGACGTATTGAAGCCTCTCGCTCTGGAGTGCGCATCAACACTGATGCAATTGATAACAGTGCCGGTGTTGATACATCAGACCACGAAGTCAATATCAAGATCCTGCTTGACCAGGCAGTTGCCGCTGGTTCACTGTCACGCGATGAGCGCCACGAGTTGCTTGCTTCGATGACTGATGAAGTTGGTCAGCTCGTGCTGCGCGATAACTATGAGCAGAACGTCATTTTGGAACAGGCTCGAGTGAATTCCGCGCCGATGCTTCGCGTTCATCAACGTCTCATGCATCAGCTTGAGAGCATTGGATTGTTGAATCGTGCAGTTGAGTACTTACCGAACGATAGTGCTATTGATGCCTTGCATGCTGGCGGGCTTGGTCTGTCATCACCGGAACTTTCAGTTCTTATGGCTTACGTCAAGATTGAACTGAAACAGACTAAAGACTCGGATTCGATTTTTGATGAAGCATGGTGTCAAGAAGTTTTGATCAACTACTTCCCGACAGCATTGCGTCAAAAGTATGCCGATTCGATGGCAACGCATCCGTTGCGCCGGCAAATAATCGCAACAGTTCTTGCAAATGACATCGTAAATCATGGGGGCATCACATTTGTTAGCCGCGCTGCCGAAGAAACCGGTGCGGGCTCGTCGGAAGTCACGCGCGCATACCAAGTAACGCGTGAAATCTTCGGCTTCCCTCAAATGTGGGCTGAAATTGAGTCTCTCGATGGAAAGATCACAACGGCAGCCCAAGATGCACTCTATTTCGAGTTGCGTCGTTTGCTTGATCGCGCTGTTCGTTGGTTCCTTCAGTCACGCGGTGGCACGCTGGATGTGGCAAATGAAATCACTAAATTCCGCGAACGCATTGTGGCAATTAGCCCCAACGTTCCTGGAATGTTGCAAGGCGCAGAACTCGATCGCTATGACCGGCACGTCGCTCGCATGGTTGCAGATGGCACACCAGAACTACTCGCGCGACGTGTTGCTGCGCTGCTTGACGAGTTCTCGTTACTGGACATCATCGAAATCGCAGATCGAGTTGGTCAAGATGCGGAACAAATCGCTGATCTGTACTTCTCCTTGAGCGAGCATTTCGAAGTTGACCGTTTGCTTCATCACATCACAAACTTGCCGCGTGATGATCGTTGGACGTCCAATGCACGCTCGGCACTGCGAAGTGATTTGTATTCCGCACTTGCTGGAATCACAATGCAGGTAGCAAAGTCGATGAATGCATCACAGCCTCGCGAACAGCGAATTTCTGAATGGGAAGAGCGCCTCGCTGAAGGTGTGGCTCGTACTCGGGCGACGTTGGCTGAAATCGCACAAAGCGAACAAACTGACCTCGCAACGTTGTCCGTTGCATTGCGTGCGGTTCGTACTTTGGTGGGCCAAGGCGTCGAGTAATTTCGTCACCTAGTCCTGAGCTCATCTGCACGATTGCAACATCTGCCGGTAATCCCGATGTTCCAGCCAAGATGTCTGTGAACTACGGCCGAGTTAGTCACACTCGAGTCGATGGCGTGGTTTTCGCAAGAATTACTTCATGACTTCCTGCACAATGGAGTACGTGACGACACCTATCATTCTTGATTGCGATCCGGGCCATGACGACATGATGGCGATTCTGCTTGCGGCTGCGAATCCCAAAATTGATCTCCTTGGAATTACAACGGTGTCGGGAAATGGTTCGCTTGAAAAAGTCACGCTCAATGCTCAGAGAATTTGCGCGCTGGCTGGCCTAACAATTCCAATTGGCAAAGGCGCGAACGATCCACTTGCTGGTAAGGCGAGTGCTGCACCAACAATTCATGGTGCGAGTGCGCTTGATGGTGCGCCGCTACCTGAACCGACCTATGACATCAGTGAATTGAGTGCCGTTGAACTTATTGCAAAATTAGCCGCCGATTCCGATGCCCCAGTGACGTTAGTGCCGACCGGTCCAATGACGAACATCGCACAATTCTTGATGGCTCATCCAGAATTACATTCCAAGATCGCACACATTGCATTTATGGGTGGCAGCGTCACTCGAGGAAATTGGACGCCTTATGCCGAGTTCAATATTTGGGCAGATCCAGAAGCGGCTGACATTGTCATGAAATCTGGAATTCGCACAACAATGGTCGGATTGAATGTGTCGCACCTTGCTTTGGCAACACCTGAGGTACTAGATCGGTTGTTGGCGCTCGACACCCACTTAGCTCGCACAGTTGTAGACCTATTGAAATTCTTTGCGCATACGTATGACACGGTTTTTGGAATGCCAGATCCACCATTGCATGATCCAATTCCCGTGGCAGCAATTATTGATCCATCGATTATGACCACAGCGCTGTTACCAGTGTCGATTGAACTGAACGGCGATCTTACTCGCGGCGCAACTGTCGTTGACGTACACGGAGTGACGGGTCGCGACGCCAATGTTCATGTCGGACTGGATCTCAACGTTGATGAATTCTGGAATCTCATCATCAATTCAGTCCGCGATCTGGGGTAGCAAACATGGTCTGGCAACCAACATCTGACTATCCCAAGCGATACGGATGGAAGACTCCCATTACGGCACCAGGCCCTAATGGGGGCGACATGATTCGTCACATGCGTGCGATCCAAAACGATCCGCTCCCATACCTTGAGAAGGTATGGCGCGAACACGGCGATGTCGTTCAATTTCCAATTCCATGGCCGGTTTACATAGTGTCGTCACCAAGTGGAGCACGAGACGTATTGGTCAACTTCAATCGCGACATGGGCAAGCGAACTTTGCAATACACCACTCTGTCACTTGTGACGGGCTTTGGTCTTTTGACGGCTGATACTGCTGAATGGAAGCCACGACGCCGAGCCATGCAACCGGCCTTTCATAAAGAGCTCATTGCATTAACGCAATCGCGAGTCGACGAAGAGTTAGCAACACTGCACGCCCAGTGGATGGAACTTACTTCTGAAGGTCCCGCAATCATCGATATTGATCAAGCGATGATGGAACTGGCGCTCAGAATTACCGGTGCAGCATTATTTGGTATCAACCTCGAGGATGATGCTCGTGAAATCACCGAAGCCACGTTAGTTGCACTTCATGGTGTGATTGCTCGGGCTCAAAACCCTTTGCCATTTCCACTGGCAGTTCCAACCCCAGCAAATGTGCGAATGAACAAAGCAGTCAAGCGACTTGATCGCGCTGTGCAATCAATTCTCGATATGCGGGAAAAGAATATGTTGCCTGAAGGTGCACCGATTCGCGACATGCTCGATGTCTTGTTAGATCTTGATGAGCCGTTAACCGCACAACAACTTCGAGATGAAATCGTCACGTTTATTGTCGCTGGGCACGAGACTGTGGCAAGTGCCCTGACGTGGTCATGGCAGTTACTTGGTGAACAGCCGTTACTTCGTGAACAGGCTGGCAGCGATCGCACATTTGCTGGTCAAGTTTTTGACGAAACGTTGCGACTGTATCCACCAGCGTGGGTCATTACTCGACGTGCCTTAAATGATGTTGAAATCGAGGGACATTTAATTCCTGCGGGCGCGATGGTGATTGTGAGTCCATGGCTTGTGCATCGACATCCCGATGCATGGCAAACTCCACTGGACTTTATGCCTAGTCGATTTGATGCGGGTGTGCCTCAGCTTGGTTACATTCCATTTGGTGCAGGGCCACGATTGTGTATCGGCCGCGAGATGGCGCGCATGGAAGGCCCATCGATCATTTACGAATTGTCGAGTAAATGGAATATCGAACCTGTGGTCAGCGGGGATGTTGCCATCGATGCTTCAGTGACTCTTCGTCCAAAGCATGGACTTCCGATGCGCGTATCTCGACGCGCTTAACTTCGCGCGATCAGATCAACGACGGCTTGGTGAAGTAAACCGTTTGTTGTCAGTGATGAGCCCGACTCCATGACATCGTGCCCATCAAGTCCCGTAACAGTGCCACCAGCTTCACGAACAATGGGAATGAGCGCAGCCTGATCCCATGGGCTCAGTTCTGGTTCGGCCGCAATGTCGACCACACCTTCGGCCACCATCATGTGAGACCAAAAGTCGCCGTAGGCCCGAACTCGTTCGACGGAGTTTTGGATGGCAGTGAGGCTCGAAAGCCCGTATTTGTCCCATCCAAAAGGGTCTGAGAATGAAAATGAGGCGTCTGAAAGGTTGCTGATGCCCGAGACACGGATCTGGCGCACACTGCCGTCTACGTCCTGCGTGAAGGCTCCGTGGCCCGTTTCTGCCCACCATCTGCGGGCTAGGGCTGGAGCCGAGACCACGCCGACCATTGGCTGACCTTGATCAACCAAGGCGATCAATGTAGCCCAGACTGGAACGCCTCGTAAGTAGTTTCGTGTTCCATCGATCGGATCCAGAATCCATTGGCGCTTTGCTTCTGGATTGAGGTCGTCAAATTCTTCGCCGAGGATTCCGTCCTCGGGAAATCTGTCGGAAATCATTTCGCGAAGCATCAACTCTGCGGCGCGATCTGCTTCAGTTACTGGAGTGCGGTCGGGTTTGGTTTCGATGTGAAGGTCGAGCGCACGATAGCGAGACATCGTCAGAACATCCACGGTGTTGGCCATCTCAAGGGCGATGTCTAATTCCAAACTCATAGTTCAACGCTAGTCGCAAATGTATGTAGTTTCGAACCTGTGCGAACTAACTCGATGGAGTTTGAAGCGCCATGAGTAAGCGTCGCAGCGAATCTAGGCGGCTTGCGCCCGAGTCACCCGCATGACCTTGGCCAACCCACTCGTCCAGTGCACATTCAGGCGGAGCTTCGCCAGTGGCATTCACGTGCGTGCAGGCACGTGGACATTCCGCGGCACCATCTTCAAGTTCAGGAAACGATGCAATGATGTCATCGGGATTGACATGAGCAAGTCCAAAGGAGCGAATGCCAGGAGTGTCGATAACCCATCCCGAATCATGTGGGAGTGGAAGTGCGACCGCGGAAGTCGAAGTGTGCTTTCCGCGCCCAGTGACATCGTTGACGTCACCAGTACTGCGATGAGCATCGGGTACGAGCGCATTAACGAGTGTTGATTTACCAACTCCGGAATGGCCAAGAAAAACTGTTATTCGCTGTGAGATTTCCTCGCGCACTTCTTCGATACCTTCGCCTGTTTTTTGATTGACCAGAATGAAGGGCAAATTAATCGCTGCGTAGTTATTAATGATGGGATCTGGATCGCCAATATCAATTTTGGTAATGACAAGAAGCGGATCTAAACCTGCCTCGAACGCAGCAACAAGGGCGCGGTCGATAAGTCCGGTTCGAGGTTCGGGATTTGCTGCGGCAACAACAATTGCCATTTGGTCGGCATTCGCCACGATGACTCGTTCGACTGGATCACTGTCATCAGCAGTGCGCATGAGCACAGTCTCACGATTGAGAATTTCTACGAGTCGCGCGAGTGTGTCGACTTTGCCAGTTAGATCTCCAACAAGTTTGACTCGGTCACCAATGACCACGCCTTTGCGTCCAAGCTCGCGAGCTTTGACGGCAGTGACGGTGGTCTGATCTTCATGGAGAGCATTCTCGGGATACACACAGGTGATGCGACCACGGTCGACGGCGACGACTTGACCAATTTCAGCGTCCGAATAATCTGGACGATCTTTGCTACGGCGACGCGAATTAAAACGCGATGGACGCGTTCCGATTGAATCTTCGTCGTAACGACTCACGCGGTCACCAATTCAGTCCACATGGCTGCAAACTCCGGCAACGTTTTTGCGGTGGTGTCAACATTTTCGATGATGATGTCAGCGACTCCGAGTCCAATCACGGCACCTGCCATTGCCATTCGATGATCGTCGTATGTGGCGAATGATCCTGCATGAAGCGGAGCGGGATTAATAATCAGACCGTCTTCAGTTTCCGTCACGTCGCCACCAAGTTTGTTGATTTCAGTTGCAAGTGCCTTGAGGCGATCGGTTTCGTGACCTCGTAAGTGTGCGATGCCACGCA
>CAITJH010000049.1 GCA_903892635.1 uncultured Actinomycetes bacterium
CAACCCGCTGGAGAAGACTTGCTCATCTTTGCGGTTGGATCTTGCAGATCCTGAATCTTTGCAGTGCTCTTTACGATAAAAGCTTCTGGAACGACAAAAGTGTCACCAAAGCGACCATTAAAACGAATAGCAAGATCGCGTGTGAGTTCAAGATGCTGACGTTGATCTTCACCAACCGGCACTGCATTAGCTTGGTACAACAAAATATCTGCAGCCTGCAAAATCGGGTAAGTCAACAAGCCAACACTGGCCGAGGAAGCACCATTTTTCGCGGCCTTGTCTTTGAACTGAGTCATACGGTTTGCTTCGCCAAGTCCGGTGATGCATGACAGCGCCCACATTAATTGTGTGTGCTCGGGAACATGGCTCTGCACAAACAGGATTGACTTCTTTGGATCAATACCTAATGCGAGTAACTGGGCGTAAGAAGCAAGAGTTTGTTGACGAAGTTGCGCCGGATCTTGATCGACTGTTATCGCATGAAGATCGGCAATACCGTACACACATTCATGGGAGTCCTGCATTGTTACCCAGTTCTGCAGTGCTCCCAAGTGATTGCCGATATGGAAACTGGCAGAGGTGGGCTGGATAGCAGAAAGGACGCGTGAACTCACTCGCCTATTGTCTCACTTCGCTGCACCCGAACGCGCGACACCCTGCGACCATCCATCTCGATAACCGAGAGCCGAGTGTTCTGCGAGACGATTTCGTCGCCCACCATAGGAATTCGGCCAAGTTCTGACGCTATGAAACCTGCAACTGTTTCGTATGGACCTTCGGGCAATTCGACACCAGTGGCATCCTCGAAGTCCTGCAAGTTATCTAACCCGTCAACAACCGTGTCGCGCCCTGCAGGAATCGTGCCTTCGGATTCATCAGTGTCGTATTCATCGCGAATATCGCCGATGAGCTCTTCGACAAGATCTTCCATCGTGATAATTCCGGCAGTACCGCCATATTCATCGACAACTAATGCCATGTGCATGTTCGCACTGCGCATCGCGCTCAGCGTCGGAATAACCTGCTTTGTTCCTGGGAACCGAGCTATCTCGCGAACTAAATCGCTCACGCGAATGGAACGCTCTCGCATATCGGGATCAAGCAGATCGCGCACGTGAATGAAACCAATGACATCGTCTTGTGATTCGTCACTTACTGGATAGCGAGAGTGTGGCTTGTCCGCAACAATCTTTACTGCCTTAAAGGCCGGCAAATCAGCATCAAGAAAAGCAACTTCAGTGCGAGGAATCATGATCTCGCGAATTTGGCGATCTCCCGCTTCAAAAACGTCGTCAATCATTTCGCGTTCTGTTGAGGTCAGGTCTTCGTGAGCTGCCACCATGCCGCGCAATTCTTCACCACTGATCTGTTCTTTGCCCGCTTTAGGATCACCACCAAGTAATCGCACAACTAGGTCTGTCGATGCAGACAGCAACGAAATAAATGGCGCAAAGATTCGGGCTATGACATCAAGTGGTCCTGCAAGAAAGAGCGCGTATTTTTCTGCATGTTGAAGCGCCATTCGCTTCGGAGTGAGTTCAGCAAAGACAAGCGCGAGGTACGCCACAGCAATGGTTGATCCGACTAGCGCAACAACATCAGCCATGGACTTTGATAATCCAAGATTTTCAAGCTTTGGGGAAATAACAGGAACAATGCGCTTTTCGCCATAAGCAGCAGAAAAGAATCCCGTGAGTGTTACACCAACTTGCCCTGCCGCAAGAAAACGGTTGGGGTTTTGTACAAGACGTTCCAGTCGTCGTCCCTTACGACCTTTGGATGATGCAAGTTTCTTTACTTGGCTATCGCGCAAAGTAATCAGCGAAGTTTCAGCGGCTACAAAAAGCGCACCAAGTATCGAGAAAAGGAGTATTGCTCCAAAGATCGGCAGTAGCTCGCGCACAATGAAATCTTACAGATCAAAGGTTGCAGTTATGGGAGCGTGATCTGACCAGCGTTCTGCATATGAATTGGCCTTATCAATTCGAACATCTACGAGCTTGTCTGCTAAATCGGTCGTAGACACGTGATAGTCGATGCGCCATCCAGTGTTGGTATCAAACGCCTGGCCACGCATAGACCACCATGTGTAAGGGCCTTCGACTTCGCCGGCGTGCTTACGACCTAAGTCAACAACGCCAATCTTGTCGAACCAGATATCAAAGTAAGCACGCTCGTCTTCATGGAAACCGGCTTTGCCAACATTGCCCTTCCAGTTCTTAATGTCCAACGTCGTGTGACCAACGTTGAAGTCACCGCACGCAAGGAAGTGTCCCCCACCTTCGGCAGATTTTTTCTGTGCGGCCTTGAACCACTTCGACATCGCGTCCAAGAATTTGTACTTGTCTTGTTGCACTGGCTTTTCGATGTCACCGGCAAACACGTACACAGAAGCAATTGTTAGAGGCCCACTATTGGTGTCAATAGTGCCTTGAACCCATCGGCCAGTGCCAGCGAATTCCTTCGGGCCGACTCCAGTCTTGACATTTTTCAATGGAACTGTGCTGATCATCGCAACGCCGGAGTGTCCAAGTCGAAGACTTTCATCACTAGCAACAAAGAGGTCACTCAAACCTTCTTCAGCAAGAACTTCATGAAGCTGAGCATCCGTGGCGCGCACCTCTTGCAAACATGCGACCGTGACTTTGCCCGATCGCAGTTGTTCGCCGATCCACGCAATGCCACCTTTACGTGCAGCAGCGCGAACGCCATTGACGTTCACTGACATGACACCGAGAGGCGCCATTTAGGCCATTGCCTTTTGCAAGTTCTCGTTGATCGCTTCCAAGAACGCTTCGGTAGTGAGGTAGGGCTGATCTGGACCGATAAGCAATGCCAAGTCCTTCGTCATCTTTCCTTCTTCTACCGTCTGTACGCAGACACGCTCGAGAGTCTCGGCAAATGCTGTAACTTCTGGCTGACCGTCTAACTTGCCGCGATGAGCTAAACCTTGAGTCCACGCGAAGATTGATGCGATTGGGTTGGTTGACGTTGGCTTGCCCTGTTGGTGTTGACGGTAATGGCGAGTCACAGTTCCGTGAGCAGCTTCGGCTTCAACTGTCTTGCCATCTGGAGTCATCAATACTGAGGTCATCAAACCAAGTGAACCGAAACCTTGAGCAACAGTGTCTGACTGGACGTCGCCGTCATAGTTCTTACAAGCCCAGACGTATCCGCCTTCCCACTTCAGTGCGCTGGCAACCATGTCATCGATCAAACGATGTTCATAGGTGATTCCGGCAGCTTCGAAGTCGGCCTTGAATTCTGTTTCGTAAACTTCTTGGAAAATGTCCTTGAATCGACCGTCGTATGCCTTGAGGATTGTGTTCTTCGTCGACAGGTACACAGGGTATTTGCGGCCAAGTCCATAACGCATGGATGCGCGCGCAAACTCACGAATGGATTCGTCGAGGTTG
>CAITJH010000050.1 GCA_903892635.1 uncultured Actinomycetes bacterium
CCTGCAAAGGAATACGGCTATCCATTTATGGCGGCAGAGTAATCACAAACTAAATAACAAAAGGGGCAGCCATTCGGCTGCCCCTTTTGTTATTGCTTGAACTTATTACTTAATGAACGATGCTTTGCCTTCATAGTTGGTTGGCGTTGCAACCATCGTTACCGTGTAGTGATTCTTACCAGATGGATCATAAGTGGTGTAATTTGCTTCACCAAACTTATTTAGCTTTACTCGAGCGATGATTTTTCCATCGCGCTTCACAATTGCATGATCAGCTTTGGTGTTAGGAAGCACATCTTGAATCTTTAGGCTTGCGCCGTATTGTCCCCAAAATCCAGCTGATAGACCCAGATATTGGTTGCGACTGGTCACGATTTTAATTTTGATGGAGTGCCCAGATCGCTTAGCAGTTGCACTGACATCCGTTCGGTACTTCACAAGAACGGGGTTTGAAAGTGTTACGGCAAATATTTCATTGCTGCCGTTTGGATCTACGATGAGCATTTGAGAGTTGTCATTTGGAAGCGGATTCACACCATCAGCATATTGATTGACGTCATAGGCATCTTTAAAGGTTCCTGCACCATTTGCATCAAATTCAATGAAGTTTTTCGTCGAAATAGTTCCATCAGTTGCGGCAATTTGTCGAGTTGCCACAAGAATGCGGCCCCAAGTCATTGAATTCTGTGCCCACAATGGCGCATTAAAGGACACGAGGCCATCGCCGATGTTGAATGTGCCGGTTGGACAAACAATGCTCTGATTCTCAAGTATTTGTTCACTCGTCTGATCAAGCTGAGATATTTTTAGGCTTGAAGGAACAGTAACAACGCACTTGCGAATTGTTCCTGTTGCATGTGCACTACTTACTGTTCCTGCTGTCATAGCTACCGCGACTACCGCGGCAGAGAAACTCTTGATGTATTTCATATATTTCTTTCCTCCTCGACAGCAACCAGAAAAGCCACAGTCATTGCATTTGACGATAGTGAGAACGAAGAGGAATGCACTTCGGCATTGGCAATGGAAAGGAAATCTTTACTTTCTAAATACCTATTTAGGATATTTCGGGCAGAAAGTTACTTCAGGCCAGCTTTGAGTTGGTTAATTGGGCCAATCGGTGTTGGGTCAATGCCCATAGCAATCGCAGCATAAACGCTCGCCCAATCGGTCAATACAGTCAATGTTGCAAGTCGCGTTAAACGATGTTCGCCGCGCGCATGCAACTCAGTCATCGGAATACCACGATCAGCAACAATATCTTTGATGACGTTGACGCGCTTTGTCACAGCTTCGTGTTCAGCATCATCGCGCATCAGCACTAAGTGCAGTAATCGATCAGCGCTTTGCTCGACACGATCACGGAATAAATCAGCGTCAGTTCGCTTCGCAAGTACTCCGTCGAACGCAACGATTTGATTGTGACCAACTTCAGGCAGCCCACCGTAGATCGCAGGCAACTTCGCGTTCTCAGCAAGTTGTGCCATGAAGCGACCGGTAGCAGCGCGACCAATAGCTCCTGTTCCCCACAACATTGGAAGCGACTCGGCAATACTGAGGCCTAAAGTTTTCGCTGTGTTCTCGAGCGACGGAACAGTCACACCAGATTCGACTGAAATCTCGTCCATCAAATCAGCTGTGACGTTCAAGTCAGCATCGCTGATGTCCGTAACGCCGAGTTCGTTAGCCAACATCAATAACGGTGTGGCAATCGTCCACAACGATGCACGCGGCATTCGGCCCTGAGCGTCAATCGCAAGATGAACGCTGCTGGCGGCACGGCTACTGATTTCTTCGATCGGGCTGCCCGCAGCACCAACAGTGACAAGTCGCGCGCCACGTCGTCCAGCTTCATCAGCCACTGACAAAGTTTCTTCTGTTGACCCTGAACATGACACAGCAATCACCATGTCAATCGGCGATACCCAACCCGGCAAATGATGTGTGCGCTCGACCACGATCGGAATTGATGACGACGGTCCTGCTACTGCAGCAAGTACTTCGCCTGATACTCCCGAGCCACCCATACCCGCAACGATGATGGCGCGAGGCTTACCTTCAGCGGCAACTTGGGCCATCACTTCGCGGTCAATCACATCGATTGAACGGCGAATCTGCGCACCTGAACTCGCCACTGCTTCAAGCATCTGACCTGGGTCAGCTTGAGCAATGTGATCAAGGTTGTCGAGATCCAAATCGTCAATCATTAAGCGTCCTTCATCATTCCCAGAACGAGATCGCGAATCTGTTCCATCTGTGAAACTGTGGCACCTTCGGAATTCAAACGCAAAAGTGGTTCCGTGTTACTCGGACGAACGTTGAACCACCATTCAGGTGTCGACACTGTTAATCCATCGAGTTCATCCAACGAAACATCCTGTGAAGCAAAGTGGTCACGGATACGTGCCGTAACCGCTACTGCATCGGCGACAGTTGTATTGACTTCGCCGCTGGCAACGTATCGAACGTAGGGAGCAAGTACATCACTGAGCTTTGTTCCAACTGGAGTCTCGCCAAGTGCTGCCAACGCGTGCATCGCCGCGAGCATTCCGGAATCTGCATTCCAAAATTCGCGGAAGTAGAAGTGGCCAGAGTGCTCGCCACCAAAGATTGCACCAGTTTCTGCCATCGTTGCCTTGATAAATGAATGACCAACTCTGGTGCGTACCGGCGTACCACCTTGTTCAACAATAATTTCTGGGACTGCGCGAGATGTGATCAAGTTATGAATGATCGTTGCGCCCGGCACTTTGGCAAGTTCACGAGTTGCGATGATCGCAGTCAGAGTTGAAGGATCGACAATGTCGCCGTTGTTATCGACAACAAAACAGCGATCAGCATCACCATCGAAAGCTAGGCCGATGTCGGCGCCGATTTCAAGCACCTGTTTTTGCAGGTCTCGTAAGTTTTCTGGATCAATGGGGTTTGCTTCGTGATTCGGGAAGGTTCCATCGAGCTCGAAGTACAGTGCGTCAATGTCTAAAGGAAGGGCTGGCAGAACGTCATCGCCAAGGACGGCCGGAACTGTGAAGCCACCCATGCCATTGCCAGTGTCGATGACAACTTTGAGCGGACGAATCCCATCGAGCGGAACGAGCGTTCGCAAGAACGTCGCGTAGTCAGCCAGCATGTCTTTGTAGGTAGATGTACCGATTGGTCCGTCATGTTTTGGAAGTGATTCGCTTTCAAGTAACTGACGGATTGCAGCGAGTCCACTGTCTTGGCCAACTGGAGCAGCTCCTGCACGGCACAACTTGATGCCGTTGTATTCAGCAGGGTTGTGGCTTGCAGTAAACATCGCGCCTGGAATGTTCAACGTGCCTGAAGCAAAGTACAAGCCATCGGTTGAACACAAGCCGATGTTGATGACATCAACACCTGCCGATGTCACGCCGTCAATGAAAGCTGCGACAAGGTCTGGGCCGGTTGGGCGCATATCGTGACCAACAACGACAGTGCCGGCGCCACCGTCGGCTGCGCGAATCCCGAGCACTTCGACGAAAGCAACGCCGACTTCTCGCGCGAGGTCAGAGCCCCACTGTTCGGGCACAACGCCACGAATGTCATAAGCCTTGATCAGGGCCGACAAATCACGCATGCCTTAAGTCTATTGGCGCGACAGTGGCTCTTTGAGTGCCATGAAACTCCCAGAATGGATCGGACTTAAGGCCTATTCCTCTGGACTGCGCAGAACGCGTAAATGACCTCGGCGATTCGTTTCAACCATCGGTTCGCTCTGGTCAATGCGCCCCACTTCACGAACTGCGTTTGCCAAGGCCTCAAGGTCATCGACAGTAGGTTTTAGCGCTTCGGGATCTGGAGCCAAACGAACGACATCCCAGCCGCGAGGCGCGGTCAATTTCACGCTGTGAGCCTCGCACAAGTCATAACAGTGAGGTTCTGCAAAAGTGGCCAGCGGGCCAAGCACTGCAGTCTGATCCGCATAAACGTAAGTCAGCGTCGCGACAGCTCTCAGGCTGCACGACGGCTTCGAACATCTACGGGTTCCCACATTCGCAAAGATAGCCGACCTAGTCTGGTCTTATGTCATATGACTCGCCACAGCGCGTAAAGCGTGACCGTCATGGTCGAGGCATGCGTGGACCGATGCTGCCTCACAAGGCACCTGCGTATCGATCGCATAGTCAGAAATTTGGTGAGCTGGTCAATCGTGCAGTCAGTGATTTGGAGGCACGCTTTCCAGCAAGTATGACGGGCATCTCGATCGCCGTTGAGGATGTTCCTTCCAAACGCGATCTCGTGCTCAACGACGGCGCTGTCGTATTGGGTCGAGCTGATCGGTCGAACCCCAGCCGTGTGGTGCTTTACAGGTTCCCGATCGAAATGCGCAGCACAAGTGAATCCGAATTAGACCGGATCATCAGAGATGTGTTGGCGCTGTACGTTGGATTGGTGCTCGGAATGAGCCCGATTCAAATTGACCCCGATTATCGAGGTCCCGAGAACTAGCTAGCCTGAGCGCGCTTGAGACGGCGGCGCTCGCGTTCAGACAAGCCACCCCAGATTCCAAAACGCTCGTCATTGGCAAGCGCGTATTCAAGGCACTCGGCCTTGACTTCGCATGAGGAACAGACTCGCTTCGCTTCGCGCGTCGATCCACCTTTCTCAGGAAAGAACGCTTCTGGGTCTGTTTGAGCGCAGAGAGCTTGTTCGTGCCAAGAAAGGACGTCGAGTTCCGTGAAAGGTAGTGGAGCGAAATCGCTCACGTTGTACCTCCTAGTCGGGCGTACCAAAATCTAAGTACCTTGTCGTTCTTAGATTTCTTACTGGGCACGCGTGCGGCTTTGCTCTAAATTACACCGTTGCAATTAGTACTAGTCAAGCGGGTTACCCAATAAAATCGGCTTTTTTGCGATATCTGGGTCACATTTTGCCCAAAAGGCACGTTTTCGGGGGTTTCCCCATCAAAAATGAGGATTTCTCAAGATTCATGTCACATTAATTTCGTGTGCTAATTCGGGCATGTTGCTTATTTGTCGAGTGGCAAGGGACGTGAACTCAGGATGGGTCGAACGAGCGGCGTGCACGCGAGTGAGACGTGGCCAGGGACAAGAACTTGATGTGGCCAGGGACAAGTTTCGAAAACTAAAAAGTAAATCCCGTCCCTGTGAGTAGTCGGGTCCCCCGACTACTCATTCTGAAGTGGGGTATCTGGATATCGATCTCGAAATACTAACGTGGCCAGGGACGTGTCTGAATCCAAGGAATTGGATTCAGACCAGATCAATACTGATTGTCGATCCCGTCCCTGTGAGTAGTCGGGTCCCCCGACTAATCAATCTGAAGCGAGAGTATCTAGAAATCGATCTGAATTATCTTGATGTGGCCAGGGACGGGATCGAACCGTCGACCTTCCGATTTTCAGTCGGACGCTCGTACCAACTGAGCTACCTGGCCTCCTGCAAAGTCGGTATTCGTCTTGTGAACGTTTACCGACAATGCGAGCGACCCCGACGGGACTCGAACCCGCGACCTTCGCCGTGACAGGGCGACGCGCTAACCAACTGCGCTACGGGGCCATTGGTCTTTGCCATTGTGACAGAGACCATTGGCCGGATGAACACCGGAGTGCTCATCGGTCAGTACCCCCAACGGGATTCGAACCCGTGTTACCGCCGTGAAAGGGCGGCGTCCTAGGCCACTAGACGATGGGGGCAAGCCAATTCATTGCTGGATTGGCAGACTTGAAGCATAGAGGACACATTGCGCTTGACGCAAAATTGCTCTATTTCGATTTGGCTTGTGGCCGATGGACTATACGAGCGAACTATGCAGAACGGTTTGTTCCATCATTGTTGGTGAGCAACTGTTGAACTTCTTCTCGAGAATAGCGACGGTGGCCACCAAGGGTTCGTAACGCCGTTAGTTTCCCAGCATCCGCCCATCGGGTAACGGTCTTGGGATCAACGCGAAATAGTTCCGCAACTTCAGCTGGCGTCATGAGTGCTTGCTCGAGATTGGCGTTCAAAAAGGGCTCCTTAAATAGGTGGTTAACCCGACATTTGCCCCCGCAACTTCACTATCTACCCATTTCGCCCAAAATGCAAACCAAGAAAAGCGGTCAAATTGGACAGTTGACCCGTCAGATGCGCCGCTTTCTGGCTCAGGTACACTTCTATAAGCGCCACTTCATGGCGTGTCTTCTATCAGTTCTTCGACAGGTAAAGAGGGGGCTCACACCATGGGCCGCGGACGCGCCAAAGCAAAGCAAACTAAAGTTGCTCGCGATTTGAAGTACAACACGGGTCATACCGATTTGGGTGCACTTCAAGCTGAATTGTCGAATAGCTCAATGACCAGTCAAGAAGATTCTTTTGACGACGATAAGTACAGCGATGATCCATACGCGAAGTACTACGAAGAAGCTGACGAAGACGAAAACTCCGAAGACAGTTAATTCTTCACATTAGCGGTGCGAGCCTACGAGACTTACGGCTCCGCCTTTTCCACCTTTAGCGACAGCATCGCCAATCTCGCCATCAGCACGTTGCTCGATAGTTCCACACACCCATGCTGTAAGTCCGCGCACTGCCAATGTCGCGATTGCTTTATCGGCATCTGCTGCTGCGACGACTGCGAGCATTCCTATTCCCATGTTCCAAGTCTTTTCTGCTTCATGAGCAACGACATTTCCGCCGTTAATTAAGTAGGTGAAAATAGGTTGTGGTGTCCATGTGCCACGGTCGATTTTTAAACTCGCAAATTCTGGCAAGACCCGCGCCACATTTGCAGCGACTCCCCCGCCGGTGATGTGACTGATCGAATGCACATCAACTTCTTCGATAAGGGCAAGCAAGTCCAAACTATAAATTCGTGTTGGTTCCAGCAGCTCTTCGCCAAGCGTGCGACCAAATTCGGCAACGTGATCATGCACATCACCTTTGAGTACGTTAAATGCAATGTGGCGAGCTAAAGAATAGCCATTTGAATGCAGGCCGCTGCTAGCAATTGCGATTGCTACGTCACCAATCTGAACTTTGTCTGGACCAAGAAGTTTCTCGGCATCAACTGCGCCGGTGCCTGCGCCTGCGATGTCATAGTCATCGACACCAAGCAAACCAGGATGCTCTGCGGTCTCGCCGCCCACGAGTGCGCAGCCGGCCATCGCGCATCCTGTTGCAATGCCAGTGACAATTGCAGCGACTCGCTCTGGATGAACTTTGCCAACCGCAATGTAGTCAGTCATGAACAGCGGTTCAGCGCCACACACCACCAAGTCATCGACAACCATAGCTACAAGATCGATACCTACTGTGTCGTGAATATCCATGCGTCGAGCGACGTCGATCTTTGTTCCGACGCCGTCAGTTGAGGTTGCGAGCAGTGGTCGGTTGAACTTCTTTAACGCGCTTGCATCAAAGAGTCCAGCAAAGCCCCCAAAGTCACCGAAAACTTCAGGACGTGTTGCTTTACTAATTGCGCTGCGCATTAAGTCAACAGCGCGCTCTCCTGCTTCGACATCAACACCAGCGGCAGCATAGGAAAGGTTTTCGGTCATGGGCGACGAATCACTTCATCCATGGCGGTCATTTGGCTATCAACTCGCTCAAGACCTTCAAGTACATGCTTACCCAAAACTGATTCTTCAGGCAGTTCGACTGGGTACACACCATCAAAGCAGGCACGACACAGACGGTCTTTTTGGATGTTCGTTGCGGCAACAAGTTCATCGAGAGAAATGAATGCCAACGAGTCAGCACCAATTGAGCGACAAATCTCGTCGATCGTTAGTCCATTAGCAATCAGCTCGGCGCGGGTCGCGAAGTCGATTCCATAAAAGCAAGGCCATTGAACTGGAGGGCTCGAAATACGCACGTGCACTTCGGCGGCTCCGGCTTCACGAAGCATTTTCACGATGGCACGTTGGGTATTGCCTCGCACAATCGAATCATCAACAACAACGAGTCGCTTTCCTTCAATTACTTCGCGCAATGGATTGAGTTTGAGGCGAATACCTAATTGTCGAATCGTTTGGCTTGGTTGAATGAAAGTGCGGCCGACATAGGCATTTTTGACTAGGCCTTGGGCGAATGGAATGCCACTGCCTTGGGCAAAGCCAACTGCTGCGGGAGTTCCTGATTCAGGAACTGGGATAACAAGATCGGCATCAACGGGGAATTCCTTGGCCAATCGACGACCAACTTCCACACGTACTGCATGAACTGGCTGACCAGCGATCGCGGTATCGGGTCGTGCCAAATAGACGTATTCGAACAGACAACCCTTGGGGTCGGCTTCAGCAAATCGCGACGAACGTAATCCATGTTCATCGATTGCAATGAGTTCGCCAGGTTCAACTTCACGTACAAATGTTGCACCGACAATATCGAGCGCCGCAGATTCAGATGCAACAACCCATCCGCGTTCGAGTCTGCCAAGCACAAGTGGTCGAATACCTTGTGGATCACGAGCTGCATACAAAGTCTGGTCATCCATGAAAACAAGGCTGAATGCACCGCGAACTTTAGGAAGTTCATCAGTGGCAGCGCCTTCCATCGTCTTGTCTGGATGAGCCGCGAGCAACGCAGTCAGAATGTCGGTGTCAGTTGTCGCGTTGTTACCAAGGTCAGGAAAAAGTTCGCCGGCATTAGTGCGAATTTCCTTGAGTCGTGATGCAAGTTCATGAGTGTTAGTCAGGTTGCCGTTGTGTGACAGCGCAAGGTGGCCAGTTGCTGTTGCACGGAAAGTTGGTTGCGCGTTATCCCAGCAACTCGAGCCTGTTGTGCTGTATCGAGTGTGGCCAATTGCAATGTGACCGTGAAGCGATTCGAGTGATGACTCGGTGAAAACTTGCGACACCAATCCCATATCTTTATAGACCGTGATGTTGTGTCCATCGCTGACCGCGATTCCAGCAGATTCTTGACCACGATGTTGCAGTGCGTACAAACCAAAGAACGTCAGCTTGGCGACTTCTTCACCAGGAGCCCAGACTCCGAATACACCACAGGCATCCTGAGGTCCCTTTTCACCAGGTAACAACTCATGATTTAGTCGACCATCGCCCGCCACATTTGTGAGTCTATCTGCACCGCGCCAGCATAGGGTCGTTGGCGTCGGTGAAGAATGGTGTCATGGCCACTGGAGTACCTGATTTCCTTGCGCAGGCGCATATCGCCATGGCAAGTGGAGATCGTGAGGTCGTGGCTAGCGCTGTTCGTGAGTCGATGAAGTGGTTTGCTGGGCAACTTCCAGGTCGGGCTGTCGAATTGCGGGTACCCCCGTTTTTGGTTGTCCAGGTGTTGGGTGGAACTACTCATCGGCGTGGGACTCCACCTGCCGTAGTCGAGATGGCTCCCCACGTTTGGCTCGGATTAATTTGCGGCGAGGTAGCTTGGGCGGATGCAATTGCTGATGGTCGCATTTCTGCAAGCGGTGAGCGCAGCAATTTAAGCGAATATTTTCCTTTTAGTAATTAACGCCAAGCCGCAATTTCATGATCAGTGAAAGTCGACATCGTGAGCTGATTGTGCATGAAGATCACACCATTTGGTTTTACATCTGCAATTAATTTTGACAGCGCTTCACCTGAGTAGTGACGCTCGTCAATTGCAACTACGCGCTTTGCTCCCAAGGCAAAATAGGGCACAAAAGAATCTCCAAAGGAGTCCTTCAAAATAATGTAGGTTCCTGTCCCGTTTCCGCGTAAATCGTCAATGCCATTATCGCCACCCATAAACGTGCCATAGCGATTGGAATAGACATCCTTTTGATAGCCCCGCGCTTTAGAAAATATCGGATCATTACACACCGCTCGATGGATAGACCGATTCATGCAATGTGTAAGGTCTGACTTAGATGACCACGTCACTGTGAATGGATCACGTTTTGGAACACCAGCAGTTGTAATTCGACGGCCAATTGATCCAATGAAGTTCGGGTATTTCGTTGAAATATCCATCGTCGGCAATGCGGTCGGAGCCGGCAATCCCATCAAATTCAATTGATTGCGCACTGCAGTTGATGCTGCCATTGCTCCGTACTGGCTCCAATGGTGATCCGTCAGGAACCAATCTTTCATACGGGTTGACTTATCGCTGACAGTTGGCGTCAAATCGAGCACTGGTCCATGTTTTGCAAATTCAGCTAGAACGCTCGGTTTGTTATCTAGATAAACGTTGTCCCAATTTTTCGGAAGCACATCAGCGAAAGCCTCCTGTTTTTTAGGTATGTAAACAAACAAGAGAGGGACATGATTGGTGGTTGTGATGGCTTGCAGATTCGTCAGACCAGCATCAAGCCGTTCAATTGGAGCAAGTACAGGCATGTCCTCCTGCAGCATCCCAGTCTTTCGATCAATCCACACTCCCGAGATCTCGTTAGAACGAAATACTTTGGTGGCCACTGCGGCATGGAGTGTGAGAAGCAAGCGACGACCGACCATTCGATCATCAACATAGCCTTCGGTTTCTTTCATCCAACTACCGTCGAGGAAAGTTGATTTAGTTGGAACGTGAAACTCGGTGAGTACTCTGCCATCGAGAAAAGATTTAACGGTGTGGTTCTGTTGAGTCAAGTATCCAAACGATAAAAGGCAGATCAGCACGAAGGCTATGCCAGCTAAGGCATACCGGATAAGAGTCAATGTCTTTTTCATCTAAAACCTAAAGTAGATAAAGGGGACATATTTAACGGCAACCATGAATGCTGTGGCAATGATCATCAACACAATCACAACTACTGTCCACGTCAACGACTGCACAATGCTCCATTGATTAGTTGCCTCTAGCAAATTACTCTCCATACGCCGCATCACTGGCCGCGCAATTCCTGCTGCTATTGCGATCGCGAGTACAAGGAGTACCCAGTTTTCATGAATGACAAACGAACTCCACGAATCCGTGATCGGACGTGAGCCCACAGGGAACAGTGCCGACAAGATATCGCGAGCCTGGGCAAAGGACGTGCTTCGGAATAGCACCCAACCAAAGCCTGCGAGTAAAAGCCCATAGAGATGCTGAATAACGCTCGGCAATGCGGCAAGAGCCTTTCCATACACGGTTCGCTCTAGTCCAATGAGTAGCCCGTAGTACAAACCCCATGCGATGAAGGTCCATGCAGCCCCATGCCATAACCCTGTGAGTGCCCACACCACCATCAGGTTGCGCCACAATTTAACCGGCCCAACGCGTGAGCCACCCATCGGAATATAAATGTAGTCACGAAACCACGACCCAAGTGACATGTGCCAACGACGCCAAAATTCAGCCGCAGACTTTGCGTGATATGGATAATCAAAGTTTTCGTGGAATCTCACACCGAGCATTGCAGCAAGCCCAATTGCGATGTCAGAGTAGGCCGAGAAATCCAAATAGATCTGTAGCGAATACATCACCATCGACAGCCACGCGGTTGCTAAGGATGGTGATTGTTGCAGCGCGAACAATTTGTCAACGGATACTGCGAGCTGATCTGCTATTAGTGATTTCTTCGCCATGCCAGTTGCTATGCGGATTGCACCATAGCTAAACATTCTCGAATCGAATTTCGGTGCACGAAGTTGCTCGCCAATGTGCTCCCATCGAACGATTGGACCAGCAACCAAGTGCGGGAACATCGTGAGATAGGCGGCAAATCGAATGAATGTATCTGAACCTTCATCACGTCGACGATAGATGTCGATCAAATATCCCATCGCCATAAAGGTGTAGAACGAGACACCAATCGGCAAAGGAAGGTGTGTTCTGGCAGCAATATCTGAGTGGCCGGTAAGCGTGAGAACAAAGTTGGTGTACTTCAACACCACAAGTGGTGCCAAGTTGAGAACAATGCCGATTATGAGAATTAGCCTGCGACGAAGTTGAGCACGAACGAGAATTCGGCCAGTGATGTAGTTGATAACGGCTGAGGCCATGATCAACAGAACAAGCCGTGGTTCTCCCCACGCATAGAAGAACAAACTGACAAAAAGCAACGGAAAAGCACGATGCCTTGCTGGAACCAGAAAATACAACAAGAACGCGAGAGGCAAGAACGCGTAGAAGAAAACTGTACTGGTGAAAACCATGGTGAGAACGAGTCTAATTTAGACGGTGAGAATCAACGCGGCTTTGGACCGCGTCGGCCTATCCAAATAGCGCAGGAAGCACTGCTTCACTTGTGGAACGCAACTCATCAATAGTGGCTTTAACCGATTCTCCGTACACTCCGCTAAAGATCAACTCACTGGAATCGTCAACTGAACCCACACGAGTTGCAACAACCCCATGACCAGAGCACAAGGAAGCAAGTGCTTGCTCATGATGCTCAGGGACAACGACTACTGCACGCGACGCTGACTCACTCCACATAAATACGAATGGATCAATGTTGGCCGGAATCGAAATTGTTGCACCACGATCAGCACGTAAAGCCATTTCAATAAAGGCTTGCGCAAGGCCACCATCGGCCACGTCATGAGCCGCACTTAAGACGCCATCCTGTGATCCCTGAATCAGAACTTCAGCCAGAGCTTTCTCAACATTCAAATCAAGAACAGGTGGTAATCCACCTAGATGTCCATGGATTTCGTGTGCCCATTCCGAACCCGCAAGTTCATCGCGAGTAACTCCCAAGACATAGATTGATTCGCCTGCAGTTTTCCATTCCATACCTGTGCGATTAGCAACATCGCCGATCACGCCGAGCACACCGATCACAGGCGTTGGGTGAATCGCAACATCGCCGGTCTGGTTATAGAACGAGACGTTTCCGCCAGTAACAGGAGTTCCCATATCAAGGCAGGCATCGGCCAGCCCAGTAACGGCCTGCTCGAACTGCCACATCACACCAGCATCTTCTGGCGATCCAAAGTTCAAACAGTTAGTAACGGCAAGTGGTCGCGCACCTGTTATCGCGACATTTCGGTAGGACTCGGCGAACGCGAGTTGCGCACCACGATAGGGATCCAACGCGGCAAATCGAGCGTTGCAATCTGTTGACACCGCGATACCTCGACCCGTGACTTCATCAACGCGGATCATTCCGCTGTCTTCTGGCTGGGCCAATACTGTGTTGCCACGAACGTAGCGATCGTATTGTGATGTCACCCAAGTCTTTGATGCCAAGTTCGGGGCCGCAACCATGAGCAGCAAGGTTTCGCGGACTTGTGCCGCCGTTGTTGGGCGCGCTAGTCGTTCTGGCGTTGGAGCATCTGCCTGACGAGCATCCATCCACGTTGGTCGAGCAAGAGGACGTTCGTAAACGGGACCGTCATGGGCAACGGAGCGAGGTGGCACATCAACAATTTGTTCACCATGCCAATCAACGGTCAGTCGGCCTGAGGAATTCACTTCACCAATGACAACAGCTTCGATATCCCACTTTCGGCACACATCAAGAAAGGCATCAACTTTATTTGGCTCGACAACAGCACACATGCGCTCTTGCGATTCACTCATCAAGATTTCCTCGGGCGACAAGGTGCTGTCACGTAACAAGACGCGATCAAGCCACACATGCATGCCACCTTCACCGTTGCTGGCAAGCTCACTCGTGGCACACGAAATGCCTGCGCCACCGAGGTCTTGAATTCCTTCAACCAGACCGGCATGAAGCACTTCCAGAGTGCATTCGATCAAGAGCTTTTCCATGAAGGGATCGCCAACTTGAACGCTTGGGCGCTTGGCAGGTCCATCGGCATCGAAGGTTTCTGATGCAAGTACGCTCACGCCGCCAATACCATCGCCACCAGTTCGGGCGCCATAAAGGATGACAGCGTTGCCGACACCTGAAGCTTTTGCCAAGTGAATGTCTTCGTGTTTCATGGTTCCCACGCACAGCGCATTCACAAGTGGATTGCCTTGGTAAGAAGGGTCAAAGATTAGTTCGCCACCAATGTTTGGCAAACCTAGACAGTTTCCGTAGCCGCCAATGCCTGCGACGATTCCGTTGACAACACGACGCGTATCAGGATGATCTGGTGCTCCGAACCGAAGCGGATCCATTACAGCGACTGGGCGTGCTCCCATGGAAATGATGTCGCGCACAATTCCACCAACGCCTGTTGCCGCGCCTTGGTATGGCTCGACGTACGAGGGATGGTTGTGAGACTCCACCTTGAATGTCACGGCCCAGCCATCACCAATGTCGACTACGCCAGCGTTTTCACCAATACCCACAAGCATGGAATCGTTCGCTGGAACCTTTGATCCAAATTGACGTAAATGAACTTTGCTTGATTTATAACTGCAGTGCTCGGACCACATCACTGAATACATTGCAAGCTCAGAAGATGTTGGACGGCGGCCCAAGATCTCTTTAATACGCTCGTACTCGTCAGGCTTCAGCCCAAGAGCCGCAAATGGCTGTTCGATATTTGAATTGGCTTTGGCGCTCGCAACATTGTCGATACTCATGCGAGAACCTTTCCATTATCAACCAAACTTTTCAGTACCGAAGTGAAGAATCCAAGACCATCAACAGTTGGTCCAGTAAGGGCTTCAACGGCATGTTCTGGGTGAGGCATCAACCCGACAACATTTCCAGCTTCATTGCAGATGCCTGCAATGTCGCGACGGCTACCGTTTGGATTGACCTCGAGGTAGCGCGCGATGACTCGGCCTTCACCTTCAAGTTGATCAAGCGTGCGTTCGTCGGCAACGAACCCACCTTCGCCATTTTTCAGTGGAACCACAATTTCTTGATTCATGTCAAAGTTGCTTGTCCATGCAGAGGTCGTGTTGGTGATTTGAAGTCGTTGATCGCGGCAGATGAAGTGAAGATGGTCATTACGTGTGAGTGCGCCCGGTAGCAAATGTGACTCACACAGAATTTGAAACCCATTACAAATACCAAGGACGGGCATGCCATCGCGTGCAGCTTTAATTAGCGGTTCCATTACCGGAGCAAATCGAGCAATCGCTCCACAACGCAGATAGTCACCGTAGGAAAATCCACCTGGAAGTACTACAGCGTCAACACCTTGAAGAGTTGCATCTGCGTGCCACAGCGATACAGCTTCGGCGCCAGCAAGTGTCACAGCGCGAATGGCATCGCGATCGTCGAGAGAACCGGGGAAGGTAACAACACCGATCCGAGAACTCATGCTTTGACCTCAACAGTGAAGTCTTCGATGACTGGGTTACTCAAAAGCGTTTCAGCAATTTTCTTAATTTCATCGAGTTTGTCAGCAGTCACTTCACCGTCGATCGTCAGAACGAACTGTTTACCTTGGCGAACATCTGTGACGCCGTGAAGTCCGAGGCGACCGAGGGCGCCTTGAACGGCGCGCCCCTGAGGGTCAAGGATTTCGGGCTTTAGTGCTACATCAACAACGACAATCGCCACGGCTACTCCCAGAGGGTGGTCCAAGTAATCTTCGAGTAATTCTACTTAGTGACTTAGTCGAAGATTACAGCGGAGTACATCCTTAAAAACTCCGACTAGATTGTTCCGTTTGCTACGGCCTGCTCGATCCAGGGAATCACTTCGTCCAACATCTCATCCAGGGAAGTTGATGCCTCAAATCCTAGCAAATCGCGGGCCTTATCCACTGACGGAATTCTTTTCTGGACGTCATACTCAAAAGCTTCGTCATTAACGACAGCCAGAGGGACATCGCTTCCCTTAATTTTGCGCCAAATAACTTCCACTAGCTCATTGACAGAAGTTGCGACTGGCGTTGAAATATTAAAGTCTTCATTCTTGGCCGCAGGGTTATCCAATGAGGTAACGATGCCACGTGCAAGATCGCCACCGTAGGTATAACAGCGAACCTGAGAGCCGTCGCCTAAAATATGGACTGGGTTTTGACCCTTAACAATTTTTTGGACTAAATCAGGAACGACATGACTCATGGCTAGCGTGACGTTTCCGGAGTGAATTTCAACATCGCCTGCAGCTCTGCGTTCGCCAATTCCTACGCAATTGAATGGACGGAGGATTGTATAAGGAATTTTGTATTGATCCCAAGCAGCATGAGCAAAATATTCGACAGCTAGTTTTTGAAATCCATAAGATGAAAGCGGGGGAGCAACTTTTCGTTCGTCACCTTCGACTGAGGGCCAGCGATCCGTGGATTCAAAAACCATCGAAGATGACAAGTAAGTGACTTTTTCTAAACGTCCTTTGGGCATAACCTTAATCGCAGCGTCACAACTGGAAGCGATGATTCGTTCATTCGTGGCCAGAAGATCGTAGGCGTAGGCATGAAAATACGAAATGCCGCCGATCATCGCCGCACCAGCAATAAAGTGATCAGCGTCTTTTAGAACATCAACCATCAAATCTGTGTCTTGAACATCGCCAACAACAAGTTGATAATTTGGATGAGAGTCGTATGTATGCGTTACCTCTCCGTACTTACTAAAGTTGTCAACTCCAATGACGTTATAACCTTTATCAAGAAGCTCCTGAACGACATAACCGCCAATAAAACCGGCTGAACCCGTAACAACTACATTTTTCATTTATTTTCCTTTATTAGTCGGTTCTTAATTCGAAACCATTTTGTCTTCTTGGTAGCAAGCTTTTCATAACTGGAACTGTGTCCGAATGCAAAAAAATACCAGAAAAGATAGTGAGGCAACCATTTTGCAACGCGAAAATTCGACTCGCCCACTTCTCTTTCCAGCCAAATCGTGGGGACTTCAGCAACTGGCAATCTCAGTTGTTTTGCCTTAGCAATCATTTCTAAGCCGAGCACGAAACCAGTTCCGCTATCAATTCCTACTCGCCTGACAAATTCGACACTGTACGCCTTGTATGAATTAGTTGCATCGTGGGTGCCTACACGCGCAAAAGTATGCAGGGACTTTCCAGCTATTTTGGATAAGAGTCCTTTAATCGCTGGAGCTCCAACTTGTTGACCGCCAGCCATATATCGTGAGGCAGCAGCGATAGCAACACCACGATCTACAAGTCTGATTAACTCATCTACTTGCTGTGGATCATCTGAACCGTCCGCCATTGTTACAACAGCTATTGGGGCCTTGCATACATTGAAGCCGTACTTTATTGCTTTAGCAGGTCCCCGGCCAAGCGTATTTACCACTAGTTTAAATCTTGGATCAAGTTTTGAATATGCTTCTACTGGATTAGACGTTGTATCGTCGGGGAAATCTACAACAACTAGACATTCAAAATCCGATTTAACTGAATCTGCTAATCGTTCCAAAACTGGAGTTATCGCAGATCCCTCGTTGTAAGCAGGAATGATTATAGAAACTCGAGCGGAGGAGTTCAAAGTAGAACGCCTTCTCCGCTCATGTTCCAAACGTCAAAAACAGGAACCTTGAAATCTAGAGCCCGATACTGAAAGTGTGGAGTACCAATAATGATGATATCAGCTCTCTCAATGGCTGTTTCCAAAGGAACTAGCCGCTGATCTTTTACAAAAGGATCCGAACATAAAACTTCACCTGCACGAAAAAGCAACAATTTTCGAAGCTTATAGCTTAGAGACGATCGTTCATCATCGACCTCAGGTTTAAACGCCATACCTAAGATCGCCACGGTTTTATCTTTGAGATTGATCTGCTTTTCAACTTGTTCAATGACGTAAAGTGGAAGTCCTTCATTAACGAGCATTGCCGCGTGACCTAACGCAAAAGTATTGTTGCTAAAAGCGCCAAGTTGCATTGTGTCCTTGAACAAGCAAGGTCCCGCAGAGAAACCTGCTGATGGCATGTCCTGTGCTCGAGGATAATCCTGCGTGAGTGCTTGTCGAACATTTTCGAAGTCAATACCAGCGTCGTTCGCCATCATATAGAACTGGTTGACTGCAGCAAATTTAATATATCTCCATACATTTGTGAAAAGTTTCGCCAGTTCAGCTTCTTCAGGACTGCAATAAACGATCGAATGTGCAATATTTGTGAATAATGCGGACGCACGACTTGAAGTTGACTCATCACGAGCACCAATAATTTGTGGCAAAGAGTAAAGCTCTTCCATAGCCTTGCCCTCGGCGATCCGTTCAGGACAGAATGCAACTGAGACGCCAACTCCATTCTGCTCAAACCAATTTTCAACTCGCCTAGTTACGCCTGGATAAACTGTTGATCGAAGGACAATAAGTTGCCCCTCTTTGAAATAACTTTTTAGTTCCTCCAGCACGTGGATTATGGCCTCGGGGTCAGGATTCAAATGTTCATCAACGGGAGTCCCGACCACAACTACCACTGTTTCTGCCTCAGTAATACACATCTTGTCGGACGTTGCTTGGAATACGTCTTTTTCACGAACTCTTTTCAAAACCTCGTCAGAGCCATATTCCATGAATGGCATAACTCCTGAATTAACCAACGAGATCTTACTCTCGTCTATGTCAAGGGATTTGACTCGTAAACCACTGTCTGCCAACACGATTGCCAAAGGTAGACCCACGTGTCCGCATCCACCAACAACTACTAGGTTTTCCATGTCCAAAGATCCTCAAGTTTCACTCACTACTAGCACCAAGAGTACACATGCTTAGATATTTTGCTCGCATTTGGAAAAAGTTGCAAAAATGCATCCAAAGTCTTCGCTTGGCTATTATCACCAATAGCAAAAGAGCAGTATTGTGACTTATCTTGTTTGCTGAAGTACCTTAATTCTATATCAAACATTTTGCCTTCATCGTCAAACATGTATCCTTTACGATTAGCCTCATAAAAAATTGTTGGATCATTCGTAAACCCGGAGACTAAAATCAATCGATCTGGCCTTGTCTTTAACTCCAGCTCTTTAGCGAATTGCGAAATCTCGGGCGCAGGATTAATGGTTTGTTTCCAATAACTATTTCCAAATCCAGGTTCAGTGGCGGAAACAACCAGGAAAAGTATTGGAAACGAAAACATAATTGATTTATGTATAAAAATTTCATCTGAAATATGGTCAACCAATTCATAAAGTCCAAGAGACACAACGAGTACAAGCAACGGTAATGCAGGTATTTGATAGTAACTGTGAACTAAATTTAAGTTGATAAATAGAACCCATGAGGATAAGACGCCTATCATTGCTGCTGAAGTCACCATTCGATATTTAGTGCTAGCAAGACCAAATAAGCTCAACAAACCGACCGACAGTGTACCTCCCATGGCTTGGGAAGTCCGCGAGTACAACTCAACTAATTCCTGCGGTACATGAACGTATTGCGTGAAAGTTCCGAAATACCACGGCCGGGTATCCTTTGTCATGTACCAAATGATGCGTGGGTCATCAATGGACACTCCTCGAATCGAAATCCTAGACCAAATCAGTGCCGTAGCTGCTAATGGCGTAAGTATGCCAGCAAATGTTTTGACCCTAATGCGACGTGCTTCAAATACGTCAAATGCCAGAATGGCGGAAGCGTACATCAAGGCAACATTCGGTTTTATTAGACATGCAATAACCGCGAAAAAGACAACAAGCCATTGATTTCTCTTGCTGCGTTTTGCAGCTATAAAAATACTGAAACTTGCTAAGCCAAATAAAGTTGCAAGATTGTCAACTAGTCCTGCACTACCCCACCAAATTCCATACGGAGTGCAAAGATAAAAAGCGACTGAGCAAAGACCAGTCACTAGAGTGCTTACCTTTGTAACCACCCACCCCAAAAAATATGCTGTGCAAACGCTACAAGAGAATGCAACTATCTTGACTGAATGATCCGCATTTAAGCTAAAGCCCTTTGCTACGCCGAACGCGAGCCATTGAAAAAGCGGAAACTCGAGAAGCCAATGTGGATTTACCCCCCTGACAGGAACTGATGGACTAAATGGGGAAAACCCATTTGCAAGCCAAAATTTCACCGGCCAGGCAGTCTGTGTTTGTCGGAATTCATAGTCCCCATAGATCAGACTTTTCAGCATCGGCAAACGTAGGATCGCTGATACCACAGTTATGAGAACGAATGCCTCATTAAACTTTTTCCTATCGAAATTCTTGATTTTCATAAATTAATTTCTCCTACATTTCGATATTTGTTTCGTATTAATATTGATAGCTATTAAGAAAGATCTGCTCTCTCTTTGTAATCCGAAAATGATTGCGCAAATTTGTCTTTTTGCGACATTAGGATCGGCAATTCTTGCGGCCACTGAATTCCAATCTCTGGATCAAGTGGATTAATCTCGCGCTCCCCTGTTGGGTTGTAGCGCTGGTCGCATAAATACACAACAGTTGTGTCGTCCTCAAGAGCCATGAATGCATGGCCGACCCCATTGGGAATTGAAATTACTTTATGATTTTCGCGAGAAAGATTCGCGAAATCCCACTTGCCAAAAGTTGGTGAACCTTTACGCAAATCAACTGCGACATCCATAATTGAACCCGTCAGGCACATGACGTACTTACGCTGTCCGGGAGGAACATCTGCGAAGTGGATTCCTCTTAGGGTTCCTTTGCTCGATACCGAACAATTTGCTTGGGCTAGGGCAAAATCGCCGCCGGCAGTTTCACGAAATGTTGAATCTTGAAACCACTCGAAAAAATATCCCCGATCATCAGCAAATGTACGAGGGGTGTAGGTCCAAACCCCAGGGATCGAAAGATGTTCAACAGTCACACGTAATACGTTACCCGAACTTAGAACTCGGTACGCTTGTTGTGTGGGTGCGTCGGTAACAATCATCATTCCGGTTTATAACGCCTGCGAAATGTTGCATGAAACTCTGAAATCCATCAAGACCGAAATTTCAAGTGCTTCTGACATTGAATGGAAGATTATCGCAGTCGATGATGGGTCGACAGATAACTCTCTCGAAATACTGACATCTTGGTCGAACCGGTTGCCATTGACAATTGAACAAACTAATCACACTGGAAGTCCTGCTCAACCGAGAAATCGTGGAATTGAACTCGCAGATACTAAGTATGTTTACTTTCTCGATGCAGATGACGTTTTGATCGAAGGTGGGCTATCAGCAGCTGTCAGTTACGCAGAAAGTACCAATTCAGATGTTGTAGTGACTCGATTGGTGAGCCTGGATGGACGAGGAGTTCCTCGTGGAATGTTTAAGGAGAACCGCCAGGGTGTAACACTCAAAGATTCGCGAATCTATTGGGCACTTAATCCTATGAAATTGATTCGACGAGATCTATTGATAACCCATTCGATTCATTTTGACGACGCTTTAAGTGTTGGAGAAGACCAGCCTTTTTCCGCGCTGGCTTACCTTAAGGCAGAGAAAGTTTCTATCCTCGCTAGTCCTCCTGTTGTAGGTGTGCGTTATACAAAATCTGGAACGAACATGACTCTGCAGGTCAAAAGTTCTGAGAAATATTTTCAACTTCTCGACTTAATGTTTAAGCTGCTCAATGATGAAAAGGTTTCCAGAATTACGTTGAATCACATTTGTATTCGGCATTGGGAAATTGAGATTGCTCGTGAATTAATTTGGAACAGTATGCCTTTTCATGATTCTGAAACATGGACGTCAACACTCGCTAAATTAAATATGTACTCAAACAATTATTTGATTCCAGAAATGCTCCCGCAAACATCAATTCGATGGCGGGGAATTGTGGGCCTCATAGGAACTCAGTCTTATGATGATTTGATTTCTTTGATCAACGCCCGAAAACGCGCTCTAAATGGCGGACTGCTTTCGCGAATTCGTGGCCACTTAACATCAAACTGGATACGTTTAAAAGCAACAGTCAAACTGCCTAAGAATTTCTAAGATCCCCGAGTGCTACGAATACGGCTTCACGGGTGTTCACTCCTGGAAGCGCACCAATTTCCCTCATGACACTTTCAACGTAATCCGCACGAAGTTGACTCAGTGGATCGTCCAGTATTGCAGCCTCTAATGTCGATTTGAGCTCGCTTATCTTGTTTACGACATAGGCGCACTTCATCTGCTCATCATCAATGAGTGAGGGGCACAAGGAAGAATAATTCTCAAAATCAATCAAGACCGACACCGTTGGAACTCCACACAGCAAGGAATCATGCGCTATTCCGCTGAAGTCTGTGATTACCGCAGAATAATTCTGAAGCTCACGCGTTGAAATTTTTTGGATGAAGGACTTTTTGCCGGCAACCTTTGTGAGAAGTTTCGAAACACGGGGCTTGCTTCCCGGGTGAAGCGCAATGTCGATTTCCCAATTTTTTAGCTTCGCGACTGCAGCAACCTCTTTAATCCACTCAGCGAGTGCGTCTTCACCTTCGACTGACTCTGAATATGTCGGGGCTATAAGGAGACGAACATTGTCGGGCTTTTCCCATCGACCATTGGTCAATGGTTCAACAAGCCGATATTCAACGTCGTGAATAGATTTCGCCGCTAGCATCGAACGAGTGCGTCGATACTCTGCCTGCTTTGGCTCGTTGACAAGAACATCAAAGCCATGGCTACTAGTTGCAACCGCCGAAAAATGCCAAAAAGTCTTTGCAGTATTTAGTCTTTCGAGGCCGAAAGTTTTGCCCACTGGCCCAGTAGCACCATGCCATAACTGAATTTTGAAAGAACCTTCAAGCAATGAGCGCAACATCAACTGATCGCGAGTTCGCCACCAATTATGCGTGTCATAAATACTGACACACGCACGAATTAGTGCGTTCCATAATTCGGCATTTTCCTCTGAAGCCTTCGTAGAAAACTTGGAAGCCGAAATTCCGTTCTCGGCTGCCCACGCTAATCCTTGATCGTCATAAGCGATGAAAAGTATCTCACCATCTTCAAGAGTTTTATTGAGATCCAGAGCTAGCGCTCGCGCGTTACCGTACGCAAGGTCAGAATCGACGACAACAACTGTGCGATCTTTAGGCATCGCAATTGATGCCTGTGCAAGCAATCGGGCTTCGTCTGGATTACCTGATGTTCGAATAAATCGATCGAAAATAACCAGAGAAATTTTTCGAAATTCTTTGGTTAACGCGCCCATAAGAATAGTCAACCACGAATCACAGAAATAAACGATTCTTTGCCTTGATAATCGTCAACTATTGTTTATCGAAGTTCATAACTGCGCGGATTAATTGTTCAGCGCGTGCATCGAATGAGTTTGCAAGACCTATTTTTATGGCACGCTCACGGATTACTTCAGCATCACCAAACAACTCATCTAATTCACCGCTACAGATTGCTTCCAGCTCTTGTGGAGTTTCGTAGGTCATCACTGCGCCTGAAAAGACCTCGCTAATTCCCAAAACTTCGTCGCTCACAACTCTTGCCCCTGAAGCCACTGCATCAAAGAGCCTGTTAGAAAGAAAGCCACGCTTTGCCATATCTGGACGATGGTCATTGAGAACTATTCGAGATGAACGATAAAGCGTAGGTATCTCATCATTGGAAATGAAAGTTCCAGCGATCCATGATGATTCAATAAAC